>NZ_JBNILJ010000001.1:0-843440 GCF_050107635.1 Metabacillus sp. 113a
GAGGCTCACCGCCCGCCCATGGATAAGCGAATGCCTGCTAACTGCAATCAACAGCCGAGTTAAAGAGCTTTTTCAAAAGAAATATTCGGCTTTAATGACATCAATTTTAGATATGTCCCAGCCTCTTCTCCATTTACTAAGGTTTTTGTTTCATACTGTTATAGCCGTCCAACTTTCAGCATAAGCTATTTTACAAACTGTTTAAACAGCAGGTCCACTTGCTGGGCAGTAGCAGGTGAAGTTATGGCGGCAATGCTTGCCAGGAGCTTTCTGCGGTCATGATCATTGAAGATATCCACGTTTTTCCCTTTTATGACTTTCACAATCTGAGCAGCCTGTGCCGGGTCAATGGATAGCTGATTTTGCTTAGCCAGCTGCAGCAATTCATTCGCGGTAATGGAATTGACTTTTTGATTGATTATTTTCTGAAATAAAATCAATTGAAACCCTCCTCTCGTTACATTATCAAAGGCAACCGAAAGCTGTGCGGAACGATGAGACTTCACCGCTCTAAAACCTCTATCATGAAGAGGGATACCTTATACATATGGGCTTTAGCTCGTCTAATGAACAAAATATAAAGAGAAAAAGGAGAGGACTATGGAAAAAAGACAGCATCGAAAAGAAAAATTAGGCAGGACATTGTATCGTTTTATTATGATCACGATTGGTGCAGCATTAGCTGCAATCGCCATTGAGCTATTTCTAATCCCAAACAGCATCATTGATGGAGGAATCATCGGCGTATCCCTCATTCTGGATTACCTGGCACCTGCAGAGCTGGCATTTATCAGTTTTGGTACGCTTGTCGTCGTCCTCAATCTCCCATTTATGTATTCAGGCTACAAACATATTGGAAAAACGTTCATGATATCTTCTATATTTGGAATTATTGCTTTGGCCATCATTGAACAGTCCCTTCACCATATGGATCCATTCACCAGCGAGCCAATCCTTGCAACGGTTTTTGGCGGACTGATCCTCGGACTTGGGGTAGGGCTTGTTATCCGTAATGGGGGATCTCTCGATGGAGCAGAAATCCTCGGGATTTTAATGACAAAACGGCTTCCTTTTTCCGTTGGGGAATTTGTCATGTTCATCAACATCTTTATTTTTGGATGGGCTGCATTCGTATTTGGTCCCGAGCAGGCGATGTATTCGGTGATGACCTACTACATTGCATTTAAAACGATTGATACTGTGATTCAGGGACTGGATGAAACAAAGGCTGTCATCATTGTGACTGAACAGTATAAGGAAGTATCTGATGCCATCCTGCACCGGCTTGGGAGAGGAACAACCAAGCTGAAAGGAAAAGGAGGCTACTCCGATGAAGACACCGAAGTCATTTATGCGGTAGTCACGAGGCTTGAAGTCACAAAGCTGAAATCCATTATCCATGAGATTGACGAGAATGCTTTCATAACGATCATGAATACCCAGGAAACAAAAGGGGCCAGATTCAAATCAGCCATTCATTGATGCAGATAACTTTACAAAAACGCAGATGGCTTGTATAATTTCATAGTTGTATAAAATGGCTTGCTTTGTTGCAGCCATTTTATTTTTGAAGTTTAAATCGGAATCGTTCTGACTCCACATCTATTGATAAAGTATGAGGTGAAAAATGTGGCACAGCCTATAATTGATATCAGTCACGTGTATTATTCCTATGACCGGACAAATGTGCTTGAAGATATAAACTTAAAAGTGGAAAAAGGAGCTTTTCTCGGGCTGGTCGGTCCAAACGGATCAGGGAAAACGACTTTGCTAAAATGTATATTGGGACTGCTGAAGCCCACTGAGGGGACCATCCGTTTGTTCGGGGAAGATTTGAGGAAATTTAAAAACCATCATGAAATCGGGTTCGTATCGCAGAAAGCAAACAGCTTTAATACTGGCTTTCCTGCCTCTTTATTTGAAGTGGTCGCGAGCGGCCTTTCAAGCAAGCTTGGATTGTTCCGCACGATGAAGGCTCCGGACAGAAAAAAGGTAGAAGAAGCCATTGAGGCAGTCGGACTTGCTTCTTTTATGAGAAGAAATATCGGTGAGCTCTCCGGAGGACAGCAGCAAAGGGCCTTTATCGCCCGTGCTCTCGTCAGCGAGCCACAGCTTTTAATTTTGGACGAGCCTACTGTGGGAGTCGATGCTTCATCCGTTCAGAATTTTTATAACATGCTGGAGGAGTTAAACAGAAGGCTTGGAATTACCCTGATATTAGTCACACATGATGTCGGGACGATTACCGACAAGGTGACTCAGGTAGCCTGCCTGAATAAAACACTCCATTTTCATGGATCACCAAAGGAATTTGATGAGTTGAACGGACAATCCGTATCGGAATTTTACGGCCATCCCGTCCATGTCCTTACTCATGATCACGAGGACCACAGCCATGTTTAGTCCATTCCTTGAATATGAATTTTTGCAGAACGCTTTTTTTTCCGGAATTCTAATAGGACTCATTGCTCCTTTACTCGGCGTATATATTGTAGTTAGGCGGCTGTCACTCATTGCAGATGCGCTCAGCCATGTGACACTGACCGGAATTGCAGCAAGTCTGTTCCTGGAGAAAAAAATGGGCATCCTCACAGGTGTGAATCCTATTTATATGGGGATGGCTTTCTCCGTTGGGGGCTCCCTTATGATTGAGAGGCTGCGTGGGCTTTACAAGCATTACCAGGAGCTTGCCATTCCCATTATTTTATCAGGAGGAATCGGCATCGGAGTGATATTTATATCCCTCGCTGACGGCTTCAACGCAGATCTGCTGAATTATTTATTCGGAAGCGTCTCCGCTGTAACCCGGTCCGATTTATATGTAGTCGCTGGTATTTCTGTTTTTGTCCTGCTTGTAGTCGGTCTGTTGTACAAAGAACTTTTTGTCCTCTCGTTCGATGAAGAGCATGCAGCGGCTTCCGGTATCCAGGCTAAGTGGATCCACCTCGTGTTTATTTTAACTGTGGCACTAGTCATTGCAGCTTCCATGAGAATTGTCGGCATTCTGCTGGTTTCCTCTTTGATGACATTGCCCGTCGCAGCCAGCATCAGGCTTGCCAAAGGATTTAAACAGGCCATCGTTTTATCTGTTCTTTTTGGTGAATTGTCTGTTATGATAGGGTTAATCCTAGCCTATCAGCTGGATCTTGCACCAGGAGGAACCATTGTCGTACTGAACATCATCATTCTGGCGCTTTCCATTTTAGCAAGCAAGCTTAAAAGGGGACATGTGCAATGAATATTACCGAAGCACTCCAAATGCTTAAAGACTCCGGGTACAAATATACGAATAAGCGGGAAGATATGCTTTCCTTTTTTGCGGATTCAAACAAATACCAGACAGCGCGGGACGTGCTCGAAAGCATGAAATTCAATTATCCCGGCCTCAGTTTTGACACCATCTACAGGAATTTGTCCTTATTTGCAGAACTGGGCATTTTGGAAACCACTGAATTATCAGGAGAAAAGCACTTCCGGTTTACATGCAACCACTCCCATCACCACCATCACTTTATTTGCATGGACTGCGGCAAAACGAAGGAGCTCCATTCCTGTCCAATGGAAAAACTGAAGGATGATCTAAAAGGGTTCGATGTGAGCGGGCATAAATTCGAAATTTACGGTAAATGCCCGGAGTGCCATTGACATTAGAATCATTAACCAATCCACCCAAAAGTGCTGAATTCCCCAGCAATTTTGGGTGTTTTTGTTTTATTAGCCGGATGCCGGAGGAGAATACCATTCGAAGCGCTTGGTGAGCGGGGGTGCCGGAGCTTTGGTGCTTTAAAGGAACGAGGGACATAGGCATCCATCAATCAGGCCTTGTGAGCCAAGGCCTGACAGATCAGGTGCCTGAGCTTTAGTACGGCATCGAAAGCGGGGCCAGGCACCGTGCCTGGCCCGCGCTGCTTTAACGTGGTGCGGGCCGGAGACTTACGTTTATAAAGCCTTGTGCTGCAACGGATTGCAGATCAGGTGCTGGAGCTTTATCGCTTTATCAGAGTGAGGGACAGGCACCGGCACCGGAAGAAGGCACCTCGCAGCCTTCACTCTCCTCAATATGGGCCTTAATCCATTAAGCCTATCTTCTGACATTCGCTTCTTTTTCGTAATCCTTCATCCACTTTTCCGCTTCATACCAGCTGTTTACCCGGATGACTTGCTCTGGTACAGGATCCTGATTGTAGGGAGTGTTAAAAAGAATCACGGGGATATTGAACGTTTCGCTGATGATACAGGCATTATCGTGTTTATCTTCGAAAAATACATCAATTTGATGATGGTCGACTGCCTTGAGCTTATCATGGGAGCCCACTAGCTCAATATGATGGTAAAAAACCTTGTTTTTTTCAAACCAATCTACGGTAGTATCCTTCAGATGAAGTCCGCGTGCACTGATAAAGATCAGTTTGTGGATGTCTTTCCATTTATTCAGGATTTCTTTGGCTCCTTTTGATACAGGAGCTTCTCCATATATGACCGGCTCAAATTCGTCCATCCACCGGCCGAGTTCTTCATAGCTTACTTTTAGTGCTTTCGTGAGGTCGTAATCCTTTATATCATCGAGTGTGATTTGTTTTTTGAACGATTTGTTTAAGTAAGGGACAAATGTTTCGGGGGGTGTAATCGTTCCATCTATGTCAATTCCTAAACGCAGCATACGGGCACTCCTTTTCCTTCAATGACTGACTGTTGCAACAGTCTTTTCCCAGTGTATCACAATGCCTCCTAAAAAAAGAAGGAAACGGGGCATAATTGAACCGGCGGGTCTGCATACTAAGGAATGCTCCTTATACTTGAAAGTGAGGGGAAAGGAATGGCAGATGAAAGACACTTCGAGGACCATGGCAACATGACGAACTCGGATACCGTAAACGGGCTGAATAACCGTGATGATTTAATGGAAATAGAAAAGCATCGTGAATATAAGGAAGAATCGGCAGCAGAAATAGCGCCGCCAGTTAATGCGTACCGCGAAGAGGAGCGCATTGACACGGATGCAGACCGGGGCGCTGCAGAAGGCAGAACGACTGGGTATGTAGCGATTGCGCTTTCTGTCATCTCCTTATTCTTGCTTCCCGTCATATTAGGAGCGGCGGGAATCATTGTGGGGTTTGTTGCAAGAAGAAAAGGGGCCCGGACACTAGGTTCCTGGGCCATCGGAATCGGAGCTGTTTCCCTGATTCTTGGCTTGTTTGTGACCCCATTCTTTTAATTGCGTCAAAAAAAGCGGGCGATCCCATATGGGATTGCCCGCTTTTACTTTTTAAGCTTCAATTTTTGCTTTTTCAGCCGCTTCTTTTGCATAATGAGCTTCAGCAAGCTTGTCAATTTCTTTTTTCAACTCTTCAACCATCGTTGCTTCCGGCACCTTACGGACAATTTGGCCTTTCATAAACAAAAGACCTTCTTTGCGCGCACCGGCGATTCCGATGTCTGCTTCTCTTGCCTCACCAGGACCGTTTACGGCACAGCCAAGCACAGCAACTTTTATCGGAGCTTTGATGGAGGAAATGTATTCTTCCACTTCATTTGCAATACTGATCAAATCGATCTCGATCCGTCCGCATGTAGGGCAGGAGATGAGCGTTGCAGCATTGGACGCCAGCCCAAATGATTTCAGAAGCTCTCTGGCTACCTTGACCTCTTCAACCGGATCGGCGCTTAATGAAATCCGGAGTGTATTTCCGATTCCCTTGTGCAGGATGGCCCCAAGACCTGCAGCACTTTTCACGGTTCCTGCAAAAAGGGTTCCGGATTCAGTAATTCCAAGATGCAACGGGTAGTCGAATGCTTTAGATGCTTTTTCATATGCTTCAACAGCCAGATTCACATCGGAAGCCTTCATGGAGACAATAATGTCATGGAAATCCAGATCTTCAAGAATCTTAATGTGGTGAAGAGCACTTTCCACCATTCCATCCGCTGTAGGATATCCGTATTTCTCAAGAATCCGCTTCTCAAGAGACCCTGCATTTACCCCGATACGAATCGGAATGCCCTTTGCTTTTGCTGCATTCACTACAGCTTCTACTTTTTCTTTTCGGCCGATGTTTCCCGGGTTGATCCGGATTTTGTCCGCTCCGCCTTCAATCGCTTTAAGAGCAAGTTTATAATCAAAATGAATATCAACGACAAGAGGGATATTGATTTGTTTTTTTATTTCAGCGATGGCATTGGCTGCTCGCTCATCCGGACATGCAACACGGACAACCTGGCATCCTGCCTCTTCTAACCGGTTAATTTCTGCAACCGTTGCTTCGACATCATGTGTTTTAGTTGTCGTCATACTTTGTATAATTAACTCATTGCTGCCGCCTATTGTCAGATTTCCAACTTTGACGGGCCGAGTCTTCGTACGATGTGTAATTTCACCCACGAGTGAATCGCTCCTTATTCATATTGGTTTATTAACCAGAATGATTTGTTTCCTTACACATTGTATCAGCCTTTTGACGGTATTGACAAGGAATTAAACATACCCGCTATTCATACAGAGGGAACTTATAAGAGTTTCCTGTCAGAATATTGTTAGCCTTAGAACCGGGATTAAGTTTCTCAAAATCTCCTGCTGCCGTTTCTAGAGGAACAGGAATGGAATGGCCGTTTACTTTATTGATAATCATTAGTACAGACTCACCGTCCTGTACGCGGATTTCTTTATAGCTTTGTTTCCTTTCGCTTTTAACAGGCTGGGAAGTAGTCATGATTTCTTCCGCTTCCTGCTTCGGGATTGTGCCTACCTTTAAATCATAATAAATGATATATGTCAGCAGTGTGATGGAAAACAGCAGGAATAGCCTTTTCATTAGCCTCTCACCCTTTTGCCAGGAATACTAAAGCATATGCTTGTCCTACTTCAATTATGCAGGTCGAAAAAGAGGGTCTTTGTGCTTATTATTTTTTTTAAAACAAGTAAAAATGGTCTGCTTTTTCGACAAATCCTGCTAAATTTAATACGGAGTTTACACTTCCTTAACATTTTTTTGGGATAATTTAATTAGATTACACATTATGAACACAAAAAGGAGAATTTACCATTGATGAAAGAGAAATGGTCGAGGCTGCTGCCTTCTCAACAGACACTGCTTAGTTATTGGAAGTCAATGGAACGAACGGTTAAACATGCAAGCAAGTGGCGCCCAGGCTTGAAAAATGGCTTAAGCCTTCAAACACGGATCATTGGCCTTGTTCTTTTTATTTTAATTTCTTCAATTTTGGTGGTCGGCATAACATCTTATCAGAAAGCAAAAGAAACGACCGTTTCAATTATTGAAAACCGGCTTGAACGAGAGGTAAATACTACAAATGAAATTGCTGGAAATTTAATGTTTGCCTATATAGGGGATGAAGAAGCTTTTTTAGAACGCTTCAACACTAAAGTTCTTCCTAATCAGTCCAGTGAGCTTATTCAAGATGGTCTGGATGCAGACTTTTATCTGCTAAATGATAAAAGCCTTGAAATTTTAGGCCAATCCAAAACGAAACTAGAGTTTGATCAGTTAAAAGATCTAAATGAGAAGGAAACACAGACAATTCATCACCGGGTGATTAATGGTGCAGATTACACCCTTTCAATAAAAGAAATTCAGGAGCTTAAGGGCATTCTGGTGATAGCGGTTAAAACAGACAGCTATTTAGCCCCTATTGATGCACTTGGAAGCTTCACCGCCTGGACTGCTGCAACAAGTATTGTAATTGCGACCCTTCTAATCGTGTTTTTTGTCAGAGGATTAACAAAACCTCTCACCCACTTAAGAAAAGTGATGAGGGGCGTAAGGGAAGGGAAGCTTGATTCAGGAAAAGGCATAAAAACAAATATTCCTGAAATAAAATCACTGATTACAAGCTTTGATCAAATGATTGATCAAATGAGGACGATGCTTTCGAATATGAAAAATACGACATTGGATTTATCTGAAACAGGAGCTGATCTTACAAATGCTTCAACAGATGTACTTGAACAAAACGAACAGCTTGTAAAAGCAATTAAGACGGTTAAAATGGGGGCAGAGCAGACAGCCGCCACATCAGAAATGAGCTCGGCTGCATTTAATCAGATGAAAAGTGAAATTCATACTGCCATTAAGAGTATGGAGTACCTTTTTAAAAGTGCGGATGGAATGAATCATTCAGCAGACCACGGAGAAAAGAAAATTGCAGGGCTTATTCATGAAATTCTTACGTTTGGGCAAGAATTTGAAAAAATGAATGAAACCATCCACGGAGTAAAGAGCCATTCAAAATCAATTTCCAAAGTAGTAAACCTGATTCAGAAAGTTTCCGAGCAGACTAAACTGCTTGCTTTAAATGCCGCTATTGAGGCAGCAAGGGCAGGAGATTCAGGTAAAGGATTTGCAGTCGTAGCGGACGAGGTACGAAAACTTGCAGATCAGTCTTCAAAGGCCGCGGAAGAAATAAAAGGTTCTGTTCAAAAGATGGAGAGCATTTCAAACAAAGCTACTTCTGAATTCGGCGAACTTCACGGCAGCCTGAAATCCCATTTAACAGCGGCTGAAGAATCAAGATTCTCCTTTGACCATCTAATGAAGGAAATGGAAAGCGTAAACTCAAAGCTTAAGCAAATGAACGACAACATGTATGCTTTGCAGGAGAGTTTGCCCCTCATGGAGCAGTCAACCGAGAATTTTGTTTCTGTTTCCCAAGAGACTCTCGCAAGTGCCGAGCAAATGCTTGCGTCTTCAGAAGAACAAATGGTTCAGATCAACCTGACTCATCAAATTGGAAACAGGCTGACGAACCTGTCGGGTGAGCTTTCAGACCTGACGAAGGAGCTTGCAAGATAATTCTATTGATCGATCCGTCCTCTTACCCGCCGAATAAATGAAGGCGGAATCTAAAACGGGACAAAAACCCAGGAATGCTTGCTGTAAAAGCAATTCCTGGGTTTTTATGATTCGACCTATGAACTTTTTCAAAAAAGCCCTATCATTTAGAGTCCTGCTTTAAGCAGGGAGGGCGGGCTCTTTTCTTGCAGGAAGCTCCTTCATAGCCAGATACAGCATAACGAGATGCACGAACCAGACGACAAGTCCCTGGCTGGGCACGGCCGCTTGAAGCGAAGTCATTAAAGCGATAAAAATGGTAGCCAGGGTAATGGAGTAGGCTGACATAACCCATAGCTGTTTAAAGTTCGCCTTCTTCTTCACCAGGTTGCGGATCAGCAGCCCAAGCAGAGCAAGTATAGTCACTTCCACGAATTTAGAGAATGCTGTAATCAGGTAAAGGATCATGATAACTGCGGATACAATGACGGGCTTTAATTGGCCCGTCTGATTAGCGAGGTCTGTTATCTGATCTTTCGTTACCGTTAGATTTCCTGCTTGATCATAAGGAAAAACCTGCGCAGTTCCGTTTGAAGCCAGTACGAAATCATTTTTCAGGATGCCGATGGCATTCTGTTTTTGTTCAATCTCTTTTTCTGTGTATGTACCAGTGGGGTCCAAGACAATGATCATATCGCCGCTTTTAATTTCGACCGGTTTGTTTGCTTCAGACGTCAGCTCGCCGTTTTCAATGGCGAAGTCCGGGATGTCGCTGCTGATGCTTTCCTGAACGGCATCGATGCTGCTGCTGATTGTCAGCCCGAGTAAAATAGAAGCAGGGATGATGGCTGCCGCACATAAAATAAATACAATAAGAATCGTTTTCCCTATTCCCTGGAATCTGAACGAAGCAATATCCTTTGGGGAGTAGAGGCTTTTAACTAATTGTTTAAATACGTTCACAAGTTCACTTCCTTTTCTTTCAATCCAATTTTCATTTTACCTTTCATAAATTACTTAAACAAGTGAAGTGAATAGAGGAAGACGCGATCTTTTGTAAAAAAATTAAACAAAAAGCGAAAAATGCTTTACAATAAATATACAATTCATTAATAATTGACTTGATTAACGTAATAAAGAGAGATAGAGAACAGCTGGAGGGAATTTGGATGGCTATTGATCTCCAAAGGATGATTTTTGAATTTGCAGGAGGTCTGGGGATCTTTTTATTTGGAATAAAGTATATGGGAGAAGGATTGCAGCGGGCTGCGGGAAACCGGCTTCGCGATATGCTTGATAAGTTTACAGCAAATCCGGTTAAGGCAGTGATCGCCGGAATGCTGGTTACTGTTTTAATTCAGTCAAGCAGCGGGACTACGGTAATCGCTGTAGGTCTGGTCAGTGCAGGATTTCTGACGTTGAACCAGGCTATTGGCGTAATTATGGGGGCGAATATCGGAACCACCATAACGGCTTTTATAATCGGGATCAATGTAGCGGAATATTCTTTGCCAATTCTTGCAATCGGAGCGGTTTTGCTCTATTTTATCAAAAATAAAAAAATTCATCATGCCGGGCAGGTTGTTTTCGGCTTCGGAGCTCTTTTTTTTGGCCTTGAATTAATGGGCAATGGAATGCGCCCGCTGGCAAGCCTTGATTTTTTCACTGAATTTACCCTGATGCTTAGCTCAAATCCGCTTCTTGGGGTACTGGCAGGAACTTTGTTTACTGGTATTGTCCAGAGTTCAAGTGCAACTATTGGCATTCTTCAGGAGCTGTATGGCCAGAGTCTGGTGGATTTACGGGCTGCTCTTCCTGTTATGTTCGGAGATAATATTGGGACAACCATGACAGCCGTGCTCGCCTCGATCGGAGCCTCGCTCGCTGCAAGGCGGGCCGCTCTCGCCCATGTTGTTTTTAACATTGCAGGCACCTCACTTTTCTTGGTTGTTTTGCCGCTTTTCACCATGTTTATTCAGTCGCTGGAGCAAAATTTAAATTTAAGTCCGGCCATGACGATTGCGTTTGCCCATGGAAGCTTTAACATAACAAATGCGCTCATTCAGCTTCCATTTATCAGCTCGATCGCATGGGCAGCATCGAAAGTCATCCCGGGCGAGGATTCATCTGTGGAATACAGGGCCAAACACCTTGATCCTTTATTTATTGAACAATCCTCTTCCATCGCACTCGGACAGGCGAAAGAAGAAGTTCTTCGTATGGGGCGCTTTTCGCTGCAGGGGTTAAAAGAGGCTAAACTGTACTTGACAGGAAGTCAGCAGAAGCATGCACAAAGAGCTTTGCAGATCGAGGAGGCAATCAATAATCTGGACCGTAAAATTACGGATTATTTAATTCTCGTTTCCCGGAATGAATTGAATGAAGATGAAACCTCGGAGCATTCGGTATTGATCGATACCGTCAGAGATCTTGAGCGGGTGGGCGATCATTTTGAAAACATCATTGAATTGGTTGATTATAAATTGTCCAATAAAGTAAAGATAACGGATGAAGCGCTAGATGACTTAGATGAAATGTTTGAATTGACCGTCAAAACGCTCAGCTACGCCGTTCAGTCGCTCGATGACCGGGATCATGGGCTGGCAAACCGTATTTTTGAAGCAGAGGACCGGATTGACCGGATGGAGAGAACCCTCAGGAAAAAGCATATCCTGCGGATGAACAGCGGAGAATGCTCCGCACAGGCCGGTATGATCTTTGTTGATATCGTCAGCAATCTTGAACGGATCGGGGATCACTGTGTCAATGTAGCCGAAGCGGTTCTCGGCTATCGCAAATAGAGGTTAAGCGGCAGCAGTTTAAGATATAATGAAGGCAAGGGCACTTGTTTGCGCTTGCTTTTATTATGAAATCCCTGTCATGCTGAACATCATGGAACCACTCCGGTATCAAAACTTTTATAATAGGAGGTAAAAAGATGGACTTTTTATATTGGGCGTTAATTATTGCTGCCTTTGTCATTGCCTTTGTTGGTCTGATATATCCGATTATACCGAGCGTCGTGTTTATAATTGGAGGATTTCTTCTTTACGGCTGGTTTTACGGCTTTGATCAATATGGCTATACGTTTTGGATTATAGAAGGGATCTTCACAGCAGTCCTTTTTGCGGCTGATTACGTGACAAATTTAATCGGTGTGAAAAGAGTGGGAGGGAGCAAGGCGGCCATATGGGGAAGCACGATTGGACTCCTTGTAGGCCCATTTGCCATTCCGATTGCCGGTATATTAATCGGGCCATTCATTGGGGCCGTTCTGGCCGAGCTGCTCGTACATAAAAAAGACTTCACGACCTCTGTAAAAGTGGGTCTCGGCTCACTTGTCGGATTTATTTCAGGAGTGGCTGCGAAAAGTGTGATCCAGCTGATCATGATCGGTTATTTCTTATATGTCGTTCTTTAAGCAAATAATGCCGATAATCTTAGCCGCAAAACGCACGAGTATATCCTCATTTTTCCAATTCACTATGATAGCGGTACCAAACCGCAATCATATTCATTGAAACATTTTTTTAAATTTGGTACGCTGAACTCAGACAGCAAAAGGGCAAGCCCCTTTGCTTGCTTAGTACATACTAATTCAAGGAGGAGATTTAAATGGCTTACGAACTACCGCAATTGCCTTACGCTTATGATGCATTGGAGCCTCATATTGACAAGGAAACAATGAACATTCACCACACGAAGCACCACAACACATATGTAACGAATGTCAATGCTGCACTTGAAGGTCACGATGACCTTGCCGGCAAAAGCATTGAAGACCTGATCTCCAACCTGGATGCAATTCCTGAAGAAAAAAGAACAGCTGTACGCAACAACGGCGGTGGACATGCTAACCATTCATTCTTCTGGCAAATCCTTTCACCAAACGGCGGCGGAGAGCCAACTGGCGCTCTTGCTGACGCAATCAGCAGCAAATTCGGAAGCTACGACGCTTTCAAAGAAGAATTTGCGAAAGCTGCAACAACACGCTTTGGCTCCGGCTGGGCATGGCTTGTAGTTCATAACGGCGAGCTTGAAGTAACAAGTACTCCTAACCAGGATTCTCCAATCATGGAAGGCAAAACACCTGTATTGGGATTAGACGTTTGGGAGCATGCTTACTACCTGAACTATCAAAACCGCCGTCCGGATTACATCAAATCCTTCTGGAATGTAGTAAACTGGGACGAAGTTTCCAAGCGCTACGAATCAGCAAAATAAGAAGTTCAGTATGAAAAGCAGGGTGTAAAAGCCCTGCTTTTTTTGTAATGGGAACAATGAAAAGATAATCGGATTGCATCAAATCCTTCTGGGATGTAGTGAACTGGGACGAAGTTTCCAACCGCTGCGAATCAGCAAAATAAGATGTGCAGTATGAGAAGCAGGGGGTAACAGCCCTGCTTTTTTTCGTAGCGGAAACATTAGGAAAATGCATTTTTGTACTGCTGCTCAGAAATATTGCGCTCCCGATAACAATTTACTTGCAGGGGTGACCCTGAGGCTGACACCGTACTTGATGATCCAACAGTATAGCGGCTGATTGTAGAATAATCAGATCTTTCAAGTGGGTTCAGAAAATTTTTGAAGAGATTTCTGCAGTGGATAGCTGCTAATCTAAGCTCCGGCCAAGTATGGGGAGGTATTGTACCTGATTCACAGGCTCCGCTAAGGATAGCGGCTATTTTTCACATGAAAATGGCCTTAATCATTCGAGATATTACGTTTTCAGAAGGATTTGAACATGCTTGCGGCTGTGGACGTCCCGGATTCACCCTTTTAGCTGAGTTCACGTTACATTTTCACAAAATATCGTCCCGTTTACAGGTTTATTGTCCGTACTTCTAATTTATTGTCCGTATTTCCAATTTATTGTCCGTATTCCAGATTTATTGTCCTAACTCACACATATAAAGACTTTTCGAGCAAATTCGACAAAACTTCTGGTCGCTGCACATGGTTACGAGGCGCTGATCTAATTCCATTCGTTTCGATACCCTCATTAAATCCAAATTAAATACATAACTCCTTTCCTTCGTGCCACACTATGACGAGACAGAAAGGAAGTTTTGCTATGGCTAAACTGCAAAAACTCTTCGGGGATATTGAAGTCAACAAAGATCTCCTGCTTCTTCTTACGATAGGGGGCCTCTACTCCCTGAGCATTTCGCTGTCCAATTCGTTTGTTAACGTCTTTTTATGGAAGCAGACTGGAGAGTTTGCCGACCTTGGCGTTTACAACTTATGCATTGTCGTGATGCAGCCGCTGACTTTTATTCTGGCTGGCAGGTGGGCGAAGAAAGTGGACAGGGTCATCGTACTGAGGCTTGGAGTGTTTTTTCTTTCCGTATTTTATATTCTTGTGCTGATCATAGGAAGCCGCGCCAGTGAGTACCTCATAGTAATGGGGGCGCTTCTCGGTGTAGGCTACGGTTTTTACTGGCTGGCCTTCAATGTATTGACCTTTGAGATTACTGAACCGGAAACAAGGGATTTTTTCAACGGCTTTTTAGGCGTTTTGACGTCATCCGCCGGTATGATCGGACCGATAGCGGCCGGCCTGGTTATTTCCTATTTCGCAGGGGACAGCGGGTATAACGTAATTTTTGCTATATCTCTGGCACTGTTTGCCAGTGCGGTCGGTTTAAGTTTGCAATTGAAAAGAAGGCCGTCGAGCGGGCAATATTTAATAAAAAAAGTGTTTTATGAACGAAAGCATGATGCAAACTGGAAGCTGATCACCGGGGCACACTTTTTTCAAGGCTTAAGAGAAGGGACCTTTATTTTCGTAATCGGGGTTTTCGTATTCATCACAACGGGCAGTGAACTGGCATTAGGCACCTTTGGCATGATTAATTCTGCAGTGGCCTTTGTCGCTTACTATGCAGCCTCGAGGCTGATTACAAAAAACAAACGGAAAAAAGCGATATTGCTTGGAGGCTTATTGCTCTACTCCTCCATTTTCCTCATTTTATTCAGCATGTCTTATCAAAACCTGCTCATTTATGCAGTCTGCATCGCCGTTGCCTATCCAGTTCTTCTGGTTCCTTACGCTTCCCTGACCTATGATGTAATTGGCAGAGCATGGAATGCAGCAAAAGCACGGGTAGAGTATATGGTAGTAAGGGAACTTTTTCTGAACGCGGGAAGAGTGGTATCGATTCTCGGGTTCATTGCAGTGGTCACCCAATTCAATGTCCAGGAAGCTTTGCCTGTATTTTTGTCCATCATTGGGGCGGGGCATGCGTGCATCTATTTTTTTGTAAGAAAGATTCAGCTTCCTGAGCCGGTTCATACAATTAAAAGCGAAGATGGAGAGATTATCGCTGCAGAATCCAATTTAATGGATGGAGAAAACGGAAATTAATCGGATTCCTTACAATTATGTAACAAACCGATCGGCCGGTAGAAATAAAAACGGAAAAAGAATACAATGAAAAGGCACTTGCAAAGGTGTCTTTTTATTTTTAACAGGGCAGAAAATGTATGGTACGATGGGCACTGGGTGAACGATTTAAGGAATTACAGTCGCATTCAAAATCAAGCCTTTCCACATAAAACGAAATACAGGGTGGTGTCAAATGACGAAAGAAGAAAAAAAGCGAAAAAGAAAGATGCTGCCAGTTCGGCTAAATGCCTTATTTTTGGTTGTCTTTTTCATCTTTTGCGGGATCGTTCTCAGGCTCGGGGTGGTCCAGATTGTTTACGGCCAGGATTACAAGAAGGAACTGGAAAGAAAAGAAGAGACGGATGTCAGTTCAACGGTTCCGAGAGGAAAAATGTACGACAGGAATTATACGCCGCTCGTAGATAATGAACCCCTCAACGCCATTACATATACGAGATCATCCGCAACAAGCCAGGAAGATCGACTAGCGATTGCAAAGGCGCTCAGCGGACTCATTGAGCAGAATACGGACAAGGTGACAGAAAGAGACAAGAAAGATTATTGGATCATGACGCGGCCGGATGAAGCGAAGAAAAAGATCACTTCTGAAGACCGGCAAAAGGTCGAGGACGGCGAAATTCCGGAAGATAAGCTGTATGAGCTGCAGCTAAGCCGAATTACAGAACAGGATCTTGCGGACATTTCGGAAAAGGAGCTTGAAGTGCTGGCCATTAAACGCCAGATGGATGCTGGGTATGCGATGACTCCTCAAACAATCAAAAACAAAGGAGTGACTCCAGAGGAAGTTGCTGCAGTAAGCGGACAGCTTGAAGATTTGCCGGGCGTTGATATTACGACGGACTGGGAGAGAAAATACCCCTATAAGTCGATGCTTCGGACGATGATAGGCAGCATATCTTCACCTGAGCAGGGAATCCCGAAGGAGCAGCGGGATACGTTTCTTGCCAAAGGGTACAGCCTAAATGACCGTGTCGGAACCAGCTACCTTGAAATGCAGTATGAAGATGTTCTTCAAGGAGAAAAAGCACGGGCTAAAAACATTACAGATCGGGAAGGCAACATTCTGGAGACCCAAATCATCTCCGAGGGAAAAAGTGGAAAGGACCTGATCCTCACTCTGGATGTTGAACTGCAGCAGGAAGTGGAAAAAATTATAGAAGAAGAGCTTAAGGCCGCTAAAAAGGAATCAGGCACTGAAATGCTTGACCGTGCCTTTGTTGTTATGATGGATCCGAGAAATGGTGAAGTCCTTACCATGGCCGGCAAGCAAATTGTAAAAGATGACAGCGGAGTCCAGAAAATTAATGACTATTCATTGGGAGCGATGACATCCTCCTATACGATGGGTTCTGCCGTTAAAGGAGCAACAGTCCTTGCGGGCTATCAGTCAGGTGCAATCAAACCAGGCACTTCCCTGCTGGATGAACCGCTTTACATTAAAGGCTCGCCCGCAAAAAAATCCTACGAGACGATGGGAACAGTAAACGATCTGGAAGCGCTGAAACGTTCTTCTAATGTTTACATGTTCAAGACCGCTATCGAAATGGGAGATGGAGAATACAAAAAAAACAGCTCACTTCCGCTTGATACAGGAGCCTTCAGCGAGATGCGAAACTATTTCAGCCAATTTGGACTCGGTGTTCCAACAGGGATCGACCTTCCGAATGAAGCCACAGGATACAAGGGAACATCCGTAACCCCCGGGCTTCTGCTGGATTTATCAATCGGACAGTATGATACGTACACACCGCTCCAGCTCGCACAATATGTGTCAACCATTGCGAATGGCGGCTATAGAATGAAGCCGCAGATGGTGAAGGAAATCCGAGAGCCCGACCCTTCTGAAGGAATTGGACCGGCAGTCAGATCCTCAGAGCCGCACGTTCTGAACAAGCTGGATATGGACAAAGATCAGATTGAGCGGGTGCAGGAAGGCTTCAGGCAAGTGATGCAGGAGAAAAAAGGGACCGGCTACGGATACTTTATGGGGGCTGATTACAGCCCAGCCGGAAAAACAGGAACGGCACAGGCATTTTATGATGGACCAAATAAAAGCAAATTTTTAGCTCCCACTTTTAACCTCACCATGGTCGGCTACGCGCCGCATGACAAGCCGGAAGTGGCATTCTCGGTAGTAGTGCCCTGGGCTTATGACAAAAGTTCAAATTCAAACTCTGTCAACAAAGTGATCAGCAAACGAATCATGGATAAATATTTCGAGCTAAAGGAAAAACATGATAAAGAAAATTTAGAACAAAAAAATATAGATAAAATTGAAGAAAAGGCGATAAAAAAAGAAGTTGAATAAACTTCCGGGACTATTGCCATAATAAAAGCACTCAACCAAGAGTGCTCTTTTTCTGGAAAAAAAGGGCGGGATATCCCTAAAAACCGACAAAAAGCATCACGGATTTACAAAGTCTTAACATTTGGTTAAAACCAAGTTAATAGTAAGCCTGTATTCTTATTCACGTAGGACAAAAACACCATTTTAGGGGGAATAGAAATAATGAAAAGCTTGAAATTTATGGCTGTATCCATCATGGCATCATCTTTCCTTGCGCTTGCAGCTTGCGGCGGCGGAGAAGGCACTAACGGAGGTTCCGGTTCCAGCTCCAGCGAAAAGCCAGCTGAGGAATCTGCTGAAAAGAAACTATCCGGTGAAATTGCGATTGATGGATCTTCTACAGTAGCACCAATCGGTGAAGTTGTATCTGAAGAATTCAATGCAGAACACCCTGATGTTAAAGCTCCTATCGGTGTATCCGGTACAGGCGGCGGTTTCGAGCGTTTCATTAAAGGCGAAACTGACATCTCCCAAGCTTCACGTCCAATCAAAGACGAAGAGAAAAAAGCTCTTGAAGATGCTGGCATCGAATACACAGAATTCAAAGTTGCCAACGATGGACTATCTGTAGTTGTTAACCAAGAAAACGACTGGGTTAATGAACTTACTGTAGATCAGCTTCAGCAAATGTGGTCCGAAGGCGGAGCGAAAATGTGGTCCGACATTGACCCATCTTGGCCGGAAGAAGAAATCAAATTCTATTCCCCAGGAACGGACTCTGGTACTTTTGATTACTTCACAGAAGTAATCCTAGAAGCAAACGACAAAGAAAATGAAATTACAACAGCTGCTACTCTTTCCGAAGATGATAACGTTCTGGTTAAAGGCGTACAAAACGATAAAAACGCAATCGGCTACTTTGGTTATGCTTACTACCTAGAAAACAAAGATACATTCAAAGTTGTTCCAATTGTAAATGAAGAAGGCGAGGCAGTAGAGCCTACTGACGAAACTGTTGAAGACGGTTCTTACAACCCGCTATCCCGTCCACTATTCATCTACGTGAAAAATGAGTCTTTGACTGAAAAAGAAGAAGTTAAAGAATTTGTTAAGTTCTACCTTGAGCAAGCAAGCACGCTTGCTAGCCAAGTTGGATACGTAAGTCTTCCTCAGGAAGAAACAGATGCTGCTATGGAAGCATTTGAAGAAGCAACGAAATAATAGCAATACAACCACATAGGTGAGAAGCATCTTTTGCTTCTCATCTTTCTATGTAGAAAGGGGTTTGTAAAATGGCCATGGAAAACAGCCGGTCTGTTCGAGAAATGATAAAAGAGAAAAAATCAAAAAACAGCGCTGGCAATATTATTGAGAAAGTAATACCTTATATTCTTTTGTTTACTGCCATTGTGTCGGTACTTACGACATTGGGAATTCTTTACACATTAATCGTTGAAACGTTCACTTTCTTTTCAAAAGTTCCTTTTTCGAATTTCTTCCTGGAACTAAAATGGCTTCCTTTTGCAGGGGATCCAAAGTACGGAATTATTTCATTAATTTCTGGTACACTCCTTGTAACGCTGATTGCTACCATTGTAGCCGTTCCTATTGGGCTTGGAGCAGCCATATATTTGAGTGAATATGCTACTGACCGAGTCAGAAGAATTGTTAAACCGATACTAGAAATTCTTGCCGGAATTCCAACAATTGTTTACGGCTTTTTCGCATTAACTTTTGTCACCCCGCTCCTTCAAAGCGTGATTCCTGGTCTTAACTTCTTTAATGCTCTAAGTCCAGGTATTGTAGTAGGAATTATGATTATTCCTATGATTGCATCTCTTTCTGACGATGCAATGAGTTCTGTGCCAAACTCCATTCGTGAAGGTGCACTGGCAATGGGTGCCACCAAATTCGAAGTTGCTATTAAAATAATATTACCTGCAGCAATATCAGGGATTATTGCTTCTTTCGTACTTGGGATTTCACGCGCAATTGGGGAAACGATGATTGTAACGCTTGCAGGGGGTTCTAACCCTAATCTAACACTCGATCCTACTGAAACGATTCAGACTATGACAGCTTATATCGTTCAGGCCAGTACGGGTGACGCAGGTTACGGAACTCCAATTTACTATAGCATCTACGCTGTAGGAATGACTCTGTTTGTCTTTACTCTCATTATGAATATATTGGCACAGTTTATTTCGCGCCGTTTCAGAGAGGAGTATTAAGATGAAGTTAATCGACCAAGCTCTGATAAAGAGAAAAATGGGAGGCAGACTTGCAAAGAATCAAGTTTTTAAAGGTATTTACCTGCTGGCCACTCTTTTTTCACTTATCGTATTGGCAATTCTGCTGTTTCGGATATTCACTCAAGGATATGCATACCTATCATGGGATTTTCTACAGAATTTCACTTCTGTAATACCTGAAAAGGCTGGTATTAAAGCAGCACTTTACGGAACGTTGTGGGTCATGGCAGTAACGATTCCTGTATCACTCATTCTGGGGGTCGGAACCGCTATTTATTTAGAAGAATATGCGTCAAAAAATAGATTTACTACTTTTATTCAAATGAATATCTCTAATTTGGCCGGTGTGCCATCCATTGTTTTTGGATTACTTGGTTTGACCATTTTTGTACGTTTCTTCGATTTAGATCGAAGTATTTTAGCCGGCGGACTAACTATGGCCCTTTTAATTCTTCCAGTAATAGTAGTAGCATCTCAAGAGGCCATTCGTTCTGTACCCGGACAGCTTCGTGAAGCTTCTTATGGGATGGGGGCTACCAAATGGCAAACTATTTACCGGGTGGTTTTACCAACCGCAGTTCCAGGAATATTAACTGGAAGTATTCTTGCCTTTTCCCGAGCTGTAGGGGAGACAGCCCCATTACTCGTAGTAGGTGCATATGCAGCTGTAAGGTATATTCCGGACGATTTACTAAGTACGTTCACGGTTATGCCAATTCAGATTTATCAATGGGCAGCGAGACCGCAGGCTGAGTTCCAGACATTAGCAGCAGCGGGCATCATCATCCTGTTTATTATTTTGATCGTTATGAATTCAATAGCTGTTTTGATTCGAAATAAGTTTTCCAACAGATACTAAACCGGTTTTAGGTGAAGGAGGATTTTCGCAATGGAAGTAAAAACAATTGTGAAAGATACAAAAGCATCAAGTGCAAATACAGAGTCCGTAAACACAAACGATAACAAAAACATTGTGTACAACACAGATAATTTAAACCTTTGGTACGGCAGCAACCAGGCATTGAAAAATATTGACCTGGATGTGTATGAAAACGAAGTAACCGCAATTATCGGACCTTCCGGGTGTGGTAAGTCCACTTTTATCAAGACGTTGAACCGCATGGTTGAACTTGTTCCAATTGTCCGCACATCAGGAAAAATTATTTACCGCGGCCAAAACATTTTTGAGAAATCCTACGGTGTAGAAGAACTGAGAACACACGTTGGAATGGTATTCCAAAAGCCTAACCCTTTCCCGAAATCCATTTACGACAATGTCGCTTATGGACCTAGAATTCACGGAATCCGGGACAAAAAAGTGCTGGACCAGATTGTAGAGGAAAGCTTAAAGGGTGCTGCGATCTGGGATGAAGTAAAAGACCGTCTTAAGGAAAATGCATACGGCCTTTCAGGGGGACAGCAGCAGCGTCTTTGCATCGCGCGCTGTTTGGCAATTGAACCTGATGTTATTCTTATGGATGAGCCTACGTCCGCACTTGATCCGATTTCTACGCTTAAAGTGGAAGAGCTGGTTCAAGAATTAAAGCAAAATTACAGCATTATCATCGTAACGCATAATATGCAGCAGGCCGCCCGTATTTCTGACCGTACTGCATTCTTCTTAAACGGAGAAGTAATCGAGTACTCGAATACGAACAAACTGTTCTCTACTCCATCGGATAAACGTACTGAAGATTATATTACTGGCCGTTTTGGCTAAAATTAAAAGCCGTGCATATCAGCACGGCTTTTTCCTTATTCAGATAGCTTTTACTGTAAAACACCTTATCAACAAGCTTTGTCAAAGGATGGTGTTGATTTTAACACCGAAGCGGAAGGCTTGAGTTTCCGGGATAAGAGCAGCGGGACAGGTAATATCCGGCAGTGGTGCCGGGAGCATGAGGCTCAACCGTCCGCCCGAGCATAAGCGAACGCCAGCTTGATCCAGTTAACAGCCAAGTTTAACAGAGCATCCTATCATTGTCTTAAATGAAAATGAGTAAAAATGGTGAAATAAGGGGATAGAAATAGAAGGAGGAGATAAATATGGTCGTACGCGGACAATTTGATTTTGATTTAAATACATTGCGGGAAAAGTTGATTGAAATGGGCAGCCTTACTGAAATTGCACTGTCTAAGGCAATCGATGCTCTTGAGAACCAGAATATTGAACGGGCTCTTGAAATTATGGAAGAGGACGAAACGGTTGATAATTTGGATGAAGAGATCAATGATCTCTCGATTCTTCTAATAGCGAAGCAGCAGCCGGTGGCTACCGACCTGCGCAGGATTATGGTTGCGATTAAAATTTCCAATGAGATGGAAAGGATGGCTGACTTTGCAGTGAATATTGCTAAGTCTGCGATACGGATTGGAGACGATCCTCTCATTAAACCGATTGAAACGATAAAGAGTATGCATTCGATTGCAAGCGAGATGCTTTCATTATCGATAAAAGCTTTTAATGAAGAGGACGTCGTGCTGGCAAAAAAAGTAGCGGATATGGATGATCAGGTTGATGATTATTATGGTCAGACGATCAGAGAGCTTCTCGAGCTTACCCAGCACAGCCGTGAATCGATGCCTCAGATTACACAGCTTCTATTCGTAAGCAGGTATCTAGAGCGGTTTGCGGATCACGCCACAAACATCTCAGAAAATATTTTCTACCTTGTAAAAGGAAGACATTACGATTTGAATAATTAAAAAAATCCGCTGATCCCAGCGGATTTTTTTACTGCTTTACAAGATATTTGGCTGCTTCTTCATTCGTCAGACCGGTAGGGAGGTTGTATTTTCCCTGGCGTACTTTCCGGTGCAGGTCTGTATCAATCAGATAGCTGGCAAACTCTTTAGCCGATGGAATGATGCCGCCTTCTTCCATGATCTGGGCCACTTCGCCGGTACTCATCCCATCCCCGATGCTGAATCGATAAGTTTCCTGTCTGGGAGCTTCCTCCGTTTTGGCTGCTTCTTTCTGCTTGTTATCATTTGAAACGGCCTCTTCTTTGGCTTTAACAAGCGCCTCGTACTGATCTCTTGGGAGGGCGACTTCGCCTTCACTGCCTAAGTAGGTCTGGACTTGTTTTTTTGTTATTTCTGCAGGCACAGCTTCTTCTTTGGGAGAAAGAAAATAGGCAGCGGATAGAATAGCGGTAGCGGAGATAATTCCTGCGGAGAAAGCCTGAATGCTTTTTCTGCTCATGTTAAGATCCTCTCATTCCGTTTAATCATACCCTGAACCTGCTTTACAGAAATATTCTCGGATTTGGCGATGGCATCAACGGTCATCCCGTGCTGGTATTTCGCTAATACTTTTTTCTCGATATAGTAGTCAAGCTGTTTTTCTTCAGGGATCGACTGAATGTCATCCTGCAGAATTTCTTCTTCCAACACCTTGACCTTCTTTTTTAGCTTGTAAATCTCCTGCATTGAAGACAGCTGAAGCTGATCGAGATCTTTTTCTATTTCTTGAACCTTATCTTTTTTTGTGAATGAATAAGCCAGCAGGCCAATGGCGGCAGCCAGTAAAATCACAATGACAACTTCCATCTCATTTCCACCTTCTCATTAAGTTTTCCCTTATTATTTATATCATAAAATGTCGAATATTTTAATGGTTTTTGTCAGAAAACCGCGGATTTGCTTAATTTTATTCCAGTTTCAAGCTTCTGGTTGTATGATCGCGGATTTTGAATTATAGTAGAGAAAAATAGAGAAATGAGGAGCGGACGGTTGGATTTTGAAAAGGCTTCTGCGGCATCACGAACAGACTGGATTCAAGTAAAGCAGGTTTCTTCCTTTCTTTTTACAGAATGGCACATTTCTGCTTTAACAGAGAAAGCCTCATCACATCTTATGAAAGAAGAATATGAAAGCCTTTACAAAATAGTTAAGCTATCTCTTTACCGTCATGATGGAAAAGAGCCCGTAACCTACGATTACCCGATCCATTCCTCAGCAGGGAAAAAGAAGCTTTTTTTTCCAAAGGGCTTTTCTGCCTTCCAATTGCATCTGATTCTCATCAACTCCTCCAACCTGAAGCTGTTTGCAGCCAAAACTCCTGATCTGCCCTCTGCCCGCACCGACGTCTTGGGCGATTTTCTAAACGCAGATTACCGCTTGTATTTTTCCGCCTATACAGATTACGGAGAAAGGGATTGAACATGCAAAATGACGGTCCGGAATCCATTCTAATGCTCTCATCTGAATATCCTCCTGAAATATGGGGCGGGCTTGGAACACACGTGAAGCATTTAGTGAAGGAGCTTGCAGTCAGAGACAGAAGCGGGGTACTCGTGACTCTTCCTTCCAAAGCAGCCGGAAGTGCTGGGAAAGAAAAATCGTTTTCGATCATCCGCCCGCCCATGGCTTTTGAGCGCTACAGCCACTCCTTTGAATGGATGCTGAATGCCAATTTCGCCTGGATTAAAGCTTTACATGATATGAACGTTCCGTTTACGCTTGTACACGCCCACGACTGGCTGACAGCAGGAGCCGCTCTTTATGCGAAAAAAACGTTCGATGTTCCGCTCGTTGCAACGATTCATTCCCTGGAAAGCGGCCGTAAAAACACCCTTACTACTTCTGCAGAAAAATGGATTCACGATACAGAGATGGAATTAATCCGCAAAGCGGATCACCTAATTGTGTGCAGCCAGTATATGAAGCAGGCCCTGATTCGGGAAGGTGCAGACCCGGGAGCCATCACGCAAGTGAAAAATGGCGTTTCGATCCCTCCGCCTGCAGAGAATGGGAAGCCGGCTGAACCGTATCTGTTTTCTATGGGGAGGTTTGTTCCCGAAAAAGGATTTGAGGATCTCATAAGGGCCTTTTCTAAGCTTAAACCCTCGTTTCCAGATTTAGAACTCGTCATAGCCGGTGAAGGTCCTGCTTTAGCTGGCTGCACAGGGCTAGTACGAGAACTCAATCTCCAGGAAGATGTAACATTTCCTGGTTTTATTTCGGGTACCGAGCTGAATAAATATATACAGCATGCGGCTGGAATATGCATACCAAGCCGCTATGAGCCATTCGGACTTGCTGCCCTTGAAGCAATGGCTGCAGGTAAACCGGTTGCTGTTTCAAGCGCGGGTGGCCTTCCTGAGCTGGTTTCCCATGATGAAAATGGATGGGTATTCGAGAACGGGAAAATAGATCAGCTCATCCAAGTTTTATCGGAAATGCTGAGTAAACCAGAAAAGGCTCAGCTCCTTGGAAAAAATGCGCTAAAGGAGTCCAAAAATTATTCGTGGTCCTTAATGGGTGAAGAAACCTTGGCTGTTTACAATAAGCTGCTTCAGAGAAAGTGAAGGGAAGGGGTTTTCATATGAAAGCAATAATCATGGCAGGAGGAATGGGTACCAGATTACAGCCCCTTACATCAAGATTGCCCAAACCCATGGTTCCGCTGCTGAATAAACCGGTCCTTGAATATGTCATCCTCCACTTAAGAGAGAATGGATTTACGAGTATTTTCCTTTCCCTTTGCTGGAATAGCCGGGTCATTGAGGAGTATTTTGGAGATGGTTCCCGGCACGGCGTCCAGATCTCTTATTTGATTGAAAAAAAGCCGCTTGGCACAGCCGGCTGCATCAAGCTTGCGGAGCCCTTCCTCAAAGAGTCTTTCTTGGTCGTCAGCGGCGATACGATCAGCAATTTCAACCTCGGAGAAGGAATATCAGCTCATAGGGAATCAGGCTGCATCGCAACGGTATTTGGTGTGAAGAAGAACCAAACAGGAGAATATGGGAGCGTCATTGCCGGAAGGAATGGACGGATTCTCGGCTTTTCAGAAAAGCCAAGCCGGACCGAAGTCTACAGTGAGTATATTAACACCGGCATGTATATCTTTGAGCCAGAGGTCTTCAATTATATCAAAAGAGGAACACCTCAGGATATCAGTAAGGATATCATGCCCAAGCTTCTCACGGATGGTCTTCATATGCATCAAGCTGCTGGATACTGGTCCGATATAGGCACTCATTCAGAGTACAGGGGAGCGCAATACGATTTGCTCGACGGCATAAAAGGCCTCTCACCTGAATGGATTTTTGCTTCAACTTCCAGTGAGGAGAGAATCCATATTGAACAGGGAGCTGTCATAGAGCCCGGAACAATACTCACCGGCCCTCTATTTATAGGGAAGGGTACTGTAATCGAAAAGGGAAGCAAAATCGGCCCGTATGCGATACTGGGTGACAGTACACACATAGCTGAGGGGTCGAAGATTGAACACTCTATTTTCTGGCATCATCAGCGTATTCACTCATATGCCATCGTCCGGGGATCCGTTTTGGCAAGCAGCTGTGAAATAAAGTCCTTCAGTGAATTGCAAAATGGGTCCGTTCTGGGCGAAAATGTAGTTCTGGAGGGGGATAACGTGGTGAAGGAGCAGGTTCGGATCTGGCCTGACCAAACGGTAGCACCGGGAGTTATATTGAATGATACCTTTTCTGCAAGGTATCTGGCAGATGCTTTGCTTTTCAGAAAAAGAGGCCATATCCATCTTGCCATCGCAGAGGGAGGAGGCGTTAAAGCGGCGAAACTTGCACAGGCATTTGCCGCCTCTTGCGGAAAAGCAGGCGTCATTGCCGGAAGTGACGGCAGTGCTCTTTCTTCCTTATTCTTGAGTCTGTTCACCGAATCGCTCCGATCGTTCGGCTGTCCAATCTATGCAGAAGAGGATCCGCTTTCACCTTCCGCGTTAAGGTTCGGATGCAGCAAATTGAACAGGATGGGGGTTTATGCGGTTTCTTCCAAAGATTCGTGCTCCTTTCTTTTCTTCGACGGAGGGGGACAGCTCCTTCCATCTGAAATAGAAAAATCAATGCAGCATCATTTTTCAAAAGCGACAATGGTTACAACCGAGGTGCCTGGCATAAAAACGAGAATAGCGGGCCTTGCCTTTGAATATGAGAGCTCATTTCTAAATGCTTATTTCCCTAATGAGAGTGAAACTTACGGAGCGGAGCTTGATGCGCTTTCATACCGTTTTCACAGGGATTGGCTGGAGCGGGCAAATTTTACAGTGAGGCTGTCACCGGCTGAAGCCCGTGATTTTAAAAATGCCGATCTTGTCTTTCTTCTAAATGAAAAAGATCAAAGCCTTCAGCTAAAAGGGGAGAACGGAGACCTGCCCATCACGGCTTCCGTCTTATCAGAGCTCCTGCAGGAGAGTCAGTCTATTCCGGAGACCGACAGCCCATTGCAGCTGCTGATCTATTTGCTGAAAGGAATGAAAGAGAAGCCGGCCGTTAAGACGAAACTCATACTCTATTCAAAAGCTGCTTACGAGCATATTTCGTGTCAGCACGGACAGGAAACCAGAGTTTTGAGCAGGCTGATTTCAGACGAGGATTTTGACCGGCTCCGTCTTTCTGAAGGAGTCAACATCCACCATGCAGATGACAGCTGGACGAGAATATCGGCTCTCCAGGACCGCTCGGCTTTTTCCGTAATAACAGTCAACAGCCGGCCCGAAGAAGCCTTAAAAACAAATGAGAAATACACAAGGAAAATAAAACACTTTCAAAAATAAAAAATAAAGTGGAATTTCTTAAACAACAATGGTATGATGTTAAAGTCTGATTAGATTTAACGATTGAAGAGTTTGGAGGGATAAACATGCGTGTGAATATTACACTTGCTTGCACTGACTGTGGTGAGCGTAACTATATCTCTAAAAAGAATAAACGTAATAACCCGGATCGTATGGAGCTTAAAAAATACTGCTCCAGAGAGAAAAAAATGACAACGCACCGTGAAACAAAGTAAGCAGCAGGGAATTTATTCCTGCTGTTTTTTTGTGTGCGGAGCTGCTGATGCGCCTGACCCTCACTCTGCTAAAGCACTAAAGCTCTGGCACCACCTCACCAATCCCATACGGAGCAAGGCACTAAAAGTCCAAGTCCCCGTACCGCTGTGCGTTAAAGCAGCAGGGGCCTGGCACAGTGCCTGACCCCACCTTCACTGCCGTACTAAAGCTCCGGCACCTGATCCGGCAGACCTTGCCACATAACGCCTGACTGCATTTTGTCTCTGACCCCCGGCCCTTTAATGTACTAAAGCTCCGGCACCGCCCCAGCATACCGGTAAACGGAAAACGCTGAACATTCACCAGTGCAAGGTCAGCCCCGGCACCTCATAAAATATTTCAGCGGATTTGCTGTGAATACGATTTCGAACATATATAATGAAACCAATACATATAAAAGCGGTGAATCAAAATGAATAAAACAAGCCTGCGGGAGCAAATGAAAATTCAGCTGCAGAAAATGACCGACCATGAATACTCCGTTTACTCTGACCGTCTGGAAAAGCAGTTATTTCAAAGCACGTTGTGGAAGAATGCCGCCGTTATCGGTTTAACAATCTCTCAAAACAGGGAACCAAATACAAGAAACATCATCAGAAGAGCATGGAGCGAGGGGAAGCAGGCGGTTATTCCAAAATGCTTTCCTGCTGAACGAAAAATGGAATTCAGAGTACTTACCTCCTTTGATCAGCTGGAAACGGTCTATTACGGGTTAAAGGAGCCAATCCGGGAGATGACTGCGTTGGCGGATAAACGTTCAATCGATGCCATCGCTGTGCCGGGTTTGTGCTTTGATTCCAGAGGCTACCGGATCGGCTATGGCGGAGGGTATTATGACCGCTTTTTAGAGGATTACCGGGGACAAACAGTTTCACTAGCCTTCTCTTTCCAGGTTCTTCCTCTCGTTCCTGCTGAACCCTTTGATGTTCCGGTGCAAAGGATCATAACTGAAAAAGAGGTGCTTCATTGCTGTGACTAATCCGATTCACATTATAGGGATCTTTTTAATCGGCTTCATTTCTCTTGCGGGCTGGAAGATCCGCTCCCTGACTCTAACCGGAGCAGCTGCAGCGTTCCTGACAGGAATGCTGATCTATCTGGGGTATGGGTACCAGGGTCTGCTGCTGCTTGGAGCCTTTTTTGCAAGCTCAAGCCTGCTGAGTAAATTTAAAAGAAACCGGAAACAAGCTGTCGATGAACTGTTGGAAAAAGGGGACCGCAGGGATTCAGTCCAGGTATTTGCAAACGGAGGGATTGCCTCCATTGCCAGTTTCATGTTCTGGCTGACCGGTGCAGATCTATGGACGGCTGTCTTTTGCACGTCAATCGCCGCGGCAAACTCGGATACGTGGGCTTCGGAAATAGGAACCCTTAGTAAAAGAAATCCCAGACTGCTGCTTTCACTAAGAAAAACAGTAAGAGGGACATCGGGTGCGGTTTCGATGCTTGGAACAGGAGCGGCTGCCGCCGGGGCAGCCTTCATCGCCATCCTGTCTGTTATGGTATTTAACCTGAGCGTGCAATGGGGAGTCATGATTGCCTTGATTGGATTCTGCGGCAATCTGGCGGATACAGTTCTTGGCGGATCCGTCCAGGTAAAATATAAATGTCCAGCCTGCGGAAAAATCACAGAGCGGCGGTTACATTGTGGTGTCGAAGGACACGTCTTTCAAGGCTATTCTTTTTTTAATAATGATGCAGTCAACATCATTTCCATTGGATTTGCAGCCGTATTGTCAGCTGGAATTTTCATCTTTTTTTCTTTTTGACGAAGAGCACCGCGTATAACAAGCGTTTCGGTGAAACATCGGGATCTGTTAACGCTTTCCAGCGGATGGTTATGCAGGGCAGACCTCAGCGCTCACTTCTGTGGGGTCCATAATCAGTCTAAAGCCTTCCGCATCAATCAGCATGGGTTTGGGGTCAGCTTCCTGTTTAATCAGAGCCATATTCAAAAGATACGGATAAAATAGGCAGAAGCGGTAAAAAGTATGAGCAGGAGGGATTACGATGAATCGATTGACTGGCTACCTGCTCGCAATCATTGGCGGCTTTCTGCTATATCAGTTTAGATACCGTTTGCTGAACATGATTCTTGGAAACCCGGCAATGCGCGCATTTTTTATCAGGCTTTCTTTAAGGCTTCCTTTTGTAAGAGATAAGTTTATTCACAAAGCCTTTTTCTAATGCAATATTTGGATAAAGAGCACCGGCATGCCTGGTGCTTTTTTGATGCGCTTATGGCGTGGTACCTCCTGCATAGATAATAGGACAGTACATAGGGCATCTGATGAAAATAAGAGAACATTCTCACCTTGAGCCGCAGCCATAAAGGACCCTGAACCCTTTAGGCCGAAGTGCTTTGCCTTTCTATTTACTATGCAGTCTTGCTATAATATCCATAACAAAAATGGACGCTGGAGAGATGGCGATGTCACTAGAACAGGAAGTATTACACTGGAATTTAATCAATCAGCTGATTGAAAAGAAGTTTCGTATCGTCTCATTGGCTGAAGATCACAGTGAAATTTGGCTTGAAAGTCAAAGGGGAGCAGATTTTCAGCTGCTTCGGATTTCACGTAAAGAGACCGATTGGGGAAATCAGCTGGAGCAAGACGTGTCCCGGGCTGCAGAAAAATTTGAGGAAATCAGGAAAAGTTCAGGCCGGAAATCAATGAACATCCTGAATGTTTATCTTTCATCTTATCCGCCGGTGGATGAATGGGAGCATCTTGTCGAAAAACCGTATTCCCGCGGAAACACGGTTTTAAAAAATGTCCTTGTATATGATGAAAACCGGTCTGCTGCACTCATGACGATAGAGGATATGCTTTCCGTCCGTTTTCATGCCGGTGCTCCGGAGATAGACAGCTATGAGGAACTCAATCGCTATAAAACGACAGTCATAGAAAAAGAAAATCACCGGATTCAGGAAGAAAGAAAGGTTTTTGAATATGGAAAGCCGAAATTCACGAAAATCCTGCTCGCTATTCAAATTATTCTTTTCTTTTTAATGGAACTCTCCGGAGGAAGCCAGAACAATCAGACGCTCGTTGATTTTGGGGCTAAATTCAATCCGTACATTGTTGAAGGGGAATGGTGGAGGCTCGTTACGCCTATGTTTCTTCATATCGGCTTTATTCATCTGCTAATGAATTCAGTAGCCTTGTATTTTATTGGGGACGCAGTGGAAAAAATGTTTGGATCCGCCCGGTTTCTGGCCATTTACTTCTTTTCGGGCATCCTCGGGACCCTTGCAAGCTTTGCCTTCAGCAATTCTATTTCCGCCGGAGCTTCCGGAGCAATCTTTGGATGCTTCGGTGCACTGCTTTACTTGGGAGTCGTGGAGCGCGATCTTTTTCTCCGCACCATCGGACCGAATATACTGGTCGTGATCGGCATTAATCTGGCGCTGGGCTTTACCATTTCAAATATTGATAATGCCGGCCACATCGGAGGGCTGATTGGCGGCCTGGCTGCAGCGTTTGCCGTGCAGCTTCCTTCCCAGCCAAAATCGTTCCGTCAGGGTCTCGCAGCAGCCTCAGGGCTGGCAGTTGCTGTTTCCCTGGCTGCGTTTGGGTATTTTTCGAATATAAACTAAAGCATAGCTAGACGGCGCATGCATGCTGAACTGGGTCTCCCGCCATACAAGCTGCCAGCACAGCAGCTTGTATGTTTCAGCCTGGAGACGGCGCTTATTTAATGCTTGACTCAAGCACGGTTCTTAGTTACCTTATAAATGGATGTACTGTCGTTAAATGAGGTGAAGGTTTGAAAACGGTTTATGATGTGCGGCAGCTTTTAAAAAAGTATGGAACCATTATATATGTCGGTGACCGGGTGGCTGATTTAGAGCTGATGGAAGATGAGGTCAGACAGCTATATGAGTCAAAGCTGATTGAGACTCAGGACTTTCAAATGTCGCTGCTCATTCTGCGGCAGGAAGCTCAGATGGAACGCAGGAAAAGATCAATGAACTGATACATATTTGTGCAAGCGGTTTCCTAATACGATAGATAAAGGACGGAGAGACATGAGCGAAAAGTTGCTGGTTGGAGTAGATTTGGGAGGCACCACGATAAAAATGGCTTTTATTTCCCTTTATGGCGAGCTGGTTGAGAAGTGGGAAATCCCTACAGATAAAACAGGAAAGAACATAACGCTTGATATTGCAAAAGCAATTGATGCCAAGTTAATTGAACGGGGCGAAACGAAGTCGAAGCTCGCGGGAATCGGTATGGGGGCTCCAGGGCCTGTAGACCTTGCGTCAGGCCTTGTTTATCAGACCGTCAACCTCGGCTGGCTGAACTACCCGCTTAAGGACCATTTAGAGGTAGAAACAGGACTTCCCGCTGTTATCGATAATGATGCCAATATCGCGGCAATTGGGGAAATGTGGAAGGGTGCAGGCGACGGTGCGAAGGATGTCATTTTAGTCACTCTCGGTACGGGAGTAGGCGGAGGAATCATTTCAAACGGCGATGTAATTCATGGAGTGAACGGTGCCGGGGGAGAAATTGGGCATATTACCTCAATCCCGGAAGGCGGGGCACCATGCAATTGCGGGAAAACCGGCTGTCTTGAAACGGTAGCATCAGCTACAGGAATCGTCCGGATTGCAAAAGAGAAAATCAGCCTGTCCACTCAGGAAAGCAAGCTGCGGAATGTTCTTAAAGAGGCAGGAGAAATTTCTTCAAAAGATGTTTTTGAATTTGCAGCAAAGGGCGATCCGATTGCTCAGGAGGTTGTAGAGTTCGTCACCTTCCATCTCGGGCTGGCGCTCTCAAGCCTTGCGAATGGACTTAATCCTGAGAAAATCGTGATCGGCGGGGGCGTATCCCAGGCGGGAGAATACTTGCGGGTGCATGTTGAAAAGTATTTCAAGCAGTTTGCCTTCCCAAGGGTTGCACAGGGAGCGGCCATTGAAATCGCAACACTTGGCAATGATGCCGGGGTCATCGGAGGAGCATGGCTGGCTAAAACACTGCTTACGGATTATTAATGAAGACGGAAAAAGAAGCGTATATTAAAAAGGAGCCTGCTGACAGGCTTCTTTTTTTAGGAATCGCGAAGCTGATGCTGCGGCCGGGAGTATATAAGCCATCGTTGAATCAGTGAAGCAGAAATTCCTCCCTCAAAAAGGAATAAACGCTTTTACGATGAGAAAACCTTTGAAAACTTACGTAACATAATAAAATTTATTTAAAAAAGCTGTAATGTAAAGGGGGTTTGCCCCCTAAATACAGGGGGTAAAGATTACAGTCAACATATAATTCTACCATTTCATTGTAATGTTAATATTAAAAGCATTGATTTTTTGTAAACGAAGTATTAAGATATGATTTAGCTTGTTTATAACCTGCTTACTTAAATTGGGAAAAGAATAGATATAGTCATGCGCAGTTCTGCCGGATGAGGAGGTCAACGAATGCGTAAAAATTCACTATCAAAAATTTCATTCTTACTTATAGCTACATTATTTATGTGGCTTAAAACGTACATTGTCTATAAAACTAGCTTTGACATTAAAATTGAAAATTGGACACAGGAAGTGATCCTTTTCATTAATCCCTTAAGCTTCCTGTTATTCATTTATGGAATCGGGCTGTTTATGAAGGAACGGAACCGAAACCGTTTTGTATTCATAACAAGCATCGTTCTGACAGGGGTGCTCCTGGCAAACATGGTGTTCTACCGGTTCTTTAATGACTTCCTGACCATACCGGTCCTGTTTCAGTCCAGCAACATGGGAGATCTTGGGAGCAGTATTTCATCCCTGTTCCAGCCGGTTGACGTTTTATTGTTTGTTGATTTAGTCATTCTGTTCTGGCTTCTTCGCAAGCCAGCTTTCCGTACGGATATCCGTGCTACAAGAAAAGAGCGTTCTGCTTATTATCTAATGGTCGCAGCCGTATTTTTCTTTAACCTGGGACTTGCTGAAACAGAACGTCCACAGCTGCTCACGAGATCATTTGACCGTGAAATGCTTGTTAAAAACATCAGTGTGTACAATTTCCACGTATATGACGGGATTATTCAGTCGAAAACCTCAGCACAGCGTGCAATGGCTGACAGTACGAATTTAACTGAAATCCAAAACTACATTAAAGCAAACAAAAAAGAACCAAATCAGGATATGAAGGGGATTGCCGAAGGACGAAACGTCATTATGGTATCACTTGAGTCCACACAGAACTTCGTAATGGACGGAGCAAAAGTGAATGGACAGGAAGTTTCTCCTTATTTGAACGATCTCGCGAAACAGAGCTACAATTTTACGAATGTCTATCACCAGACCGGTCAGGGTAAAACATCTGACTCTGAGTTTTTGACAGATAATTCTCTTTACCCGCTCGGACGCGGAGCTGTTTTCTTTACAAACCCGGATAATGAATACAATTCAGCTCCGGAAATTTTAAAGGATAAGGGCTATACATCCGCTGTCTTTCATGCGAACAACAAGTCTTTCTGGAATCGTGACTTAATGTACGATTCATTCGAATACGATCGATTCTTCGATGTGAACAGCTATAAAGTAACACCTGAAACATCTGTAGGGTGGGGCTTGAAGGATAAAGAATTTTTTGAACAGACTGCCACCCTCATGAAGGATTTGCCTCAGCCGTTTTACTCTAAGTCAATAACGCTGACAAATCATTTCCCGTTTGAGCTGAGTGAAGAAGATCAATCCATTGATAAGTTCGATTCAAACAGCAAAACGCTGAACAACTATTTTACAACTGTCAAATATCAGGATGACGCGGTTAAAGCATTTATCGAAAAGCTGAAAGAAGAAGGGGTCTATGAGAACTCTATTATTGTCTTCTACGGCGACCATTACGGCATTTCTGAAAATCACAATGAAGCGATGTCTAAATATCTTGGCAAAGAAATTACACCTTTCGAATCGCAGCAGCTTCAGCGTGTACCGTTTATCGTCCACATTCCGGGCGTGACGGACAAGAATCCGAAGGAAATCGATACAGTTGGCGGCCAGATTGACATTCGGCCGACAATCATGAACATGCTGGGAGCAGACACGAAGGATCAAGTGGAATTTGGAAACGATCTGTTCTCCAAAGACCGGCTCCCATTTACCGTAATGCGTGACGGAAGCTTCGTAACCGACAAATATGTTTATACGGATAATATTTGCTACGATAAGAACACCGGCAAGCCTGTAGAAGATAAAGGAGTCTGTGAGCCTTATTTAGAAAAAGCGAAGAAAGAACTCGACTATTCCGATAAAATTATCTACAGTGACCTGCTAAGATTCTACAACAAGGAAGACGAAAAGAATCCGGCAGAATCAAAATAGCAAGCTAAAAAGCTTTGGCCTAACAGCCAAAGCTTTTTTAGCGGAAACAGCATACGGCCTTCTCCTTATTTTCAAGGGTTCAGAAAGGGGTGCAGCGCTCATAAAATGAATGGTAAGGAAAGGGGGATTATCATTGGAAATTAAACTGAAAAAAAGCACAGGCTTAACCGAGGTGGCAGAGCATTTTGAGCTTCCGGCGGTTCTGATTGAACAATCCAATCCGGATAAAAAGGATTCGTTTCAGGCTGGTCAAATACTAAAGATTCCAGGATTTGAGTGGAAACAGACACATGGTGAAATTGAAAGGTTTTATGAGCCGGCTCATCCCGGAGAAGGATTTGTGGCAGCGGTTAAGGCTGAGCGGCATCTTTCATCAAGGAAAAAACCGTACACCTCCTCCTGTTTGTATGCAGATATAGAAAAATTAGTACAAAAGTACCCGTTTATTCAGCAGCATATAATTGGAAAAAGTGTGAGGGATAAGCCTATAATAGAGTTAACATTTGGAACAGGAAAACGACTCGTTCATATGAATGCCTCCTTCCATGCGAATGAATGGATTACTTCCGCTGTATTAATGGATTGGCTGGAACAATTTGCTAATGACTTGATTTACGGGGAATCCAGGTTCGGCCATCCTTCTCTTCAGCTTTACACTCTAAATGCTCTATCCATCGTACCCATGGTCAATCCTGACGGCGTTGACTTAGTCCTGCAGGGTCTTCCGGAAGAAGACAGTATACGTAAACTCGTCCTTCCAATAAATAATGAATCCACAGACTTTTCTCAATGGAAAGCAAACATCAGAGGAGTCGATTTAAACAATCAGTATCCGGCTTATTGGGAAATTGAAAAGGAAAGAAAAATCCCTAAATCACCAGCACCAAGAGATTATCCGGGAGAATACCCATTATCTGAACCCGAATCCGCCGCTATGGCTGCTCTTGCTGAGAGGAAACAGTTTGACCGTTTGCTTTGTTTCCACACACAAGGTGAAGAGATTTACTGGGGTTACTTAAACAAAGAACCGGAAGAGGCCTCATTAATCGTCAAGGAGTTTGCCATCCTGAGCAAGTATACGGAGGTTCGGAACATAGACAGTCATGCCGGCTACAGGGACTGGTTTATTCATGAATGGAGCCGCGCAGGGTACACCATTGAGCTTGGGTCTGGGGTCAATCCTTTGCCGCTTGACCAATACGAAACCATCCTTCAAAGAGGGGAGGGCATTTTCCGGGCTGCCCTGTATATGTAAAGGAACGATCCATGAGGCTTTCATCAGGGGATTCAGCCCCTGATGGAAGAACCGTTCACCCATTTCCCTCTGCTCTTCCCATAAGGGTACATAATGTTCTATCAGCTTGAAATCCGCGTTAAATGGTCCGTTAAGTCGGCACACGTTAAAGAAAGGTGAAGCAGGAATGAGTATAAAACAAGGCCGTTTATTGGCGGCAGTGCTGGCCCTGGCAATGATAGCAGCAGGCTGTGCAAATGAACCGGAGAAAAAGGCTCCGGCTGTTGATGCCAACGTGCAGACAACAGATAAACAGACAGTGATACCATATGAGGCGGATGAGCAAACCTTTCAAACAGTAGGGGGCTGGCTTGATGACAAGACGGTTGTTCTGGCGGAATATGATAAAAAAGAGACCACTTTGTCTACCTATGATTTTTCGGAGGGAAGCAAAAAAGAACTTTACAGGGCGGACATGGCAGTAACGCATGTAGAGGTGAACGGAACCTATATTTTAATGCAGGGTAGTTCTTCAGCCAATACAACGAATCTCCTGCTGATTGATTCAAAGGGGACCAAGCGGTTTGAAAAGGAATTTTCCTCCCACGATCTGTCATTTTCGTGGAGCGAGGCGAATCCGGACCGGCTGTTCGTGACCGCGTTCAATGAAGACTGGACATATGAGACCGCCATTTACTATCCATTGACCGGCTTCGAGGATGCTGATCCGATCGATGCTCCTTTTGCAGAATGGAGCGGGAACGGAAACCTGTTTTTTGCGAAGGATGGAGGAGGCAAGGGCTCTCCGCTTTATCAGTATGATGTTCAAAAGCAGGAAGAAAAAAAGATGGCGGATGAAGTTTTATCCGTTTTTTCCAGGAATCATACATGGATTACGCTGAGCTATGAAAACGACAGCCCTGTCTTTATCGTTCAGGACGGCATAAAAAAACAGCGCTTTCCTTCTTCTCTTAAAGAATCAGAAGGAAGCCTGGATCTTCCTAAAATAGAAATCAGCCCATCTGAGCATGAATTCATAACCTACGAGTACAACGAAGAATCTGACCGTCTGAATCTTGTAAGTTTCTCTCTGCTGGATCAAAAGAAAACCGTTCACATTAAGGACGCACTGAATATGCCTTTAATGTACTCACCGGACGGTACCAGAGTGTTATACGGCTTTCAGCTGGAGAAGGTCATTAACCTGCTGACGGGGAGCCTGAAAACTCTTGTTACGTTTTAGCCCTTTTAGGGATGTGATATACTGATGAAAACGAAAGGCGGTCAAAATTATGCCCATTGCAGATGTAACCATCATTCCAATAGGAACAGATACTCCGAGTGTGAGCGGGTACGTTGCCGGGATCCAGAACATTCTGGAATCCTATAAAGCGGAAGGAAAAATCGATTATCAGCTTACCCCGATGAATACATTAATCCAAGGGGAGCTGCCGATGCTCTTTGAGGTCATTCAAGCCATCCATGAGGCCCCTTTTCAGGAGGGCATATCCCGGGTCGCAACCAACATCCGGATTGATGACCGGAGAGATAAGGAAACAACGATGCAAGGAAAGCTTGAGAGTGTTCAAAAGCATATGAAACGTACATAAAAAAGCTGGCTCTGTAAGCCAGCTTTTTCTTTAATGGTGAGTCGGATATCCGTGGAAAATGACCGTCATAACAGTAAACCAGCCGAAAACGCCAAGTGTAGCCACGCAAAACATGATTCCCATCATGTTTTTTTCTTTAAAGGCGCGCAGCAGTCCATATACGGCTAATAATGAAATCAACGTAAAGATAATGACTAACCCCATTTGCCAATCCCCCTTGCGATCACTTCTGGAAAAAAATGAAACAAGTTCACTACATATTTTAAACGTTTTCAAAATGAATGTCGAGGTAAAAATAAGCTTTTGAAAGCGATGCCATAATAGCCCTCCCGGATTGAAACTTTGCCGGTTTTCCTTAATAATAGGGGTAGACTAAAATCAAATTGAGGTGCTGTCATTATGAACTGGGAACGAATTCCATTAGGTCCTCTGCAAACGAATTGCTACCTGGTAAGCAGCAGGAATAAAGAGTGCATGATTATTGATCCTGGGAGTGAAGGAGACAAGCTGAATCAGCTGATTCAATCAAGAGGTTTAAAGCCGCTTGCTGTGCTTCTTACCCATGCCCATTTCGATCACATTGGTGCAGTTGATGATATACGCGGACGATGGAATATTCCTGTCTATATCCATAAAAAAGAAAAAGACTGGCTGCCTTCGCCGGAGCTTAACGGCTCTCATTTTTTCGGAGCAGGTCCAATCCATGCGAGACCTGCAGATGAATACATTCAGACTGGCGAGACACTTAAAATCAGTGATTTTTCCTTCAAGGTTCTGCATACTCCCGGTCATTCACCAGGCAGTGTTTCCTTTTACCATGAAGAAACAAGATCGGTATTCAGCGGAGACGTGCTTTTTAAAGAGGGAATCGGCCGGACGGATCTGCCTGGAGGAGACCACCAAGTATTGCTCTCAAGCATACATAATCACCTGCTCCAGCTGCCGGAGGACACGATGGTGCTTTCAGGACACGGGCCTGAAACGACCATTCAGGATGAAATGGACCGAAACCCTTTTTTAAACGGGTTTTAAATGAAAGGGATGATGGTGCAGCTGATCAGGGAGAAGGGAGGCTTCCTTTCCTTTGATGAGTATATGAGAGAATCCCTGTACCACCCGGATCATGGCTATTACATGTCCGGGAGGCCGAAAATCGGCAAGGCCGGTGATTTTTATACGGCCAGCTCCATTTCTTCTCTATACGGTGCCCTGATGGCAGGGTGGTTTTTAGACAAAGTCCGTTCCAATGAAATCCCTCCGGTTTTCTGTGAAATAGGAAGTGGAACGGGATCCTTTCTCCGCGCTTTTCTTGATGAATGGAAAGCCCAGTCTCCTGAAACCTTTGAACGGGGGACCGTATTCAGTGTTGAAAAAAGCCCGGCTCACCGTCAAAGAGCGAGAGAGCTTGGAGTAAAGGTACTCCCAGGCATCGAGGATCTTCCAGCCGGCTTTTCAGGAACGATTTTCTCAAATGAATGGCTGGATGCACTTCCGGTAAAATTGGCAGAAAACTCTGGAGGAGTCGTAATGGAAGCAGGCGTCGGAGCGGATCAGGAGGGACAGCTCGTTTTTATGCATCGCGAGGACAACAACGGTGAGCTTGCCTCCTACCTCAGATGGGCAGAAATTCCTCTGAAAAAGGAGAGCAGAATAGAGATTCCGCTGGAGATGCTTGAGAAATTGCAGCAGCTGAATGAAAAGCTCGGCAACGCCTATATAGTCACGGCAGACTACGGTCATTTTTCGGATCTTCTTGTTCAGAGAAAGCAAGGGACAATTCGCGGCTACAGAAATCACATCCTTTATGAGCATCCGCTGGCTTATCCGTATGAAATGGATTTAACGTATGACATTCCGCTCACAGCCTATTTGAAAAAGACAGGAGAGCTGGGCTGGGAGGAGCTGGCCGTGCAAAAGCAGACCGAATTTTTCTGGGATAACGGGCTCGCTGGCTTTTTACAGGAAGTACAGGACCCTGATCCGTTTTCTGTTGCATCAAAAAGGAACCGCGCCATTCGTTCCCTCCTTTCACATGAAGGGATCAGTGAATCGTTCTATATTATGGTACATAGAAAAGGGGCAGTCTAGAAAAGTCCCGCTAAGAGCAAAGAAAAACCCCCGGTATGCTTATGAAGCTTGCGCATACCGGGGGTTTAATTTGTAAATGAAAAGGACATCACCTGCAGCAGGCAACTGACTGGACAGCCCCGTTTTTTAATGGCCTCCCTGGCCAGGCACCATCATGAAGGTGGTCCAATAGGTAAAGCCTACAAAGAAAACGGTTAAATAAGCACCGAAAATATAAATATACATCCGCTCTGATAATTTAAGATAGGATAAAAAAACAAAAAAGACCGTTTGAGCAAAAAATAAAATTGAAGTTTCCGGCATATCCCCTAAATAAAACATGACTGCGAAAATTCCAGTCCAGAATCCGAGCACACGAAACATGCGGTCCATATGCAATTCCTCCCTTACCCCTCTATTCCATCCCTCTTTATTATAAAGGACACTTCCTTTCATTGTAAATAAGCGTTTACATTTAGCTGTGAAGGACTTTTTAAAAAAAATGAACAGGCTGTGCATATTGATGTACAAAAGGTGTACAATTAATGTACAATACAAATACAGATAAATAATCAATAGAAAAAATATAAATTAAGCCTTTGAATAACCTTGAGGAGGAACATTTAAATGAGCGAACTTACTTTTTTCACGTACCCAAGCTGTACATCCTGCAGGAAGACCAAGCACTGGCTGAAAGCAAACGAAGTTGATTTTGAAGAAAGACACATGTTCCGCGAAACTCCCAATGCAGAGGAGCTCAAGAAAATTCTGGAGCTGACTACTGAAGGCATCGACGAAATCTTGGCTACAAGAAGCCAAACGTTCAAAGACTTAAATCTTGATATTGAAGATATGAACCTGTCAACCTTACTTAAACTGCTGACCGATGAACCGAAGCTGCTGCGCAGGCCGATCCTGACTGACGGGAAGAAGCTTGTAGTCGGCTACAATCCGCAGGCGTTGAGCAAACTGTCAAAAAATAGCCTGCTTCATATGTCCGTCTCTTGATCATGTCACCCTGAGGGGTGATTTTTTCAATTCTTTTACTTTGAATACATTTCCTGTTGTGCTATATTTAATGCAAGTTGTTCTTTATAATGAATGGGAGGCGGAAGCATGACAGGATTCAATTTTTATCTTGAAGGTGTAAACATGCAGCCTGTGTCGGTTAGCTATGAGAAACCCGATTATACTTCGCCTGAGAGCAGCCTGGTAGCAGCAGCAAAAGACTTTGAAGCGAAAAGCAGACTCACTTACGCAGGACATAATCAATTAGAAGGCGGCTACAGGATTTATTATGAAAAGTCCTCTCTGTTTAAATCCAAAAAAACATACATCTACTATGTAACGGAAGAAAAATAAGAACAATCCTTTTGCCGTTTTTTATTCAAAAAACGGTTTTTCTATTGTAAGGAAAAAGGATTTTCAAGAACTGTACACCCTGGATAATGGTTTTTTGCCAATATGACAGAATCTCTCCATCCGTCTATACTTCTGTTTAAATACAGGAAAGGAGAGAATTGATTGCAGGAAATTGAAGCGTTATGCGCAAGCATCGTTCTTAAAGCCATTGAACTCCACGCATCTGACATTCACATTGTTCCAAAGGAAGAATTTACAGAGATTCTTTACCGGATAGACGATGATCTTCTCAATCAGCAGAAGCTTCATCGGGATGTATCACAGCGGTTGATCTCTCATCTTAAATTTGAAGCTTCTATGGATATAGGAGAAAGAAGGAAGCCGCAGAGCGGTGCTCTTTCAGTAAAGCTTGATGATCTGGAAGTTCCGGTCAGGCTTTCCACCCTGCCCACCATCTACGAAGAAAGCATGGTGATCAGACTCTTATCCTCCGGGCAAACACCCCCTGCAGCACGCATCTCCCTCTTTCCATCCGCTACTCAAAAACTTCTCTCTTTTTTTTATCATTCCCACGGACTCATGATTTTTACAGGGCCAACTTGTCTAGTATGTGGGGACAATGTTATTATTTTATTATAAACATTAAATAAGGACTGATAAATGAGTGATATATTCCCAATCCAACATAAAGAATGTATGTATATATTTAAGGCTTTCAAGAGATGAAGAAGGTAAAGGTATTGAAGAAGTATTAAGAAACCACCGGCAAACCTTGATTGATCTAGTTAATAAAAATAACTGGTCTTATGAAGTATTTGAAGAAGTTGCTTCATCAAAAACAATTTCCAAACGTACAGAGATGGTTAAATTGATTAAACGAATTGAACAGTATCATTTTGATGCCATTGTTGTTATGGATATTGATAGATTAAGCCGTAATGAATATGATCAAAGCGATATAAAAAGACTATTGTACAATACCGGAACATATGTGGTAACCCCATATAGATTATATGATTTAAGGAGTGATGAAGATACGTTACTTTTAGGTATTACTGGTTTGATTGCTTCACAAGAATACAAGATGATTCTGAAACGTATGCAAAGGGGTAAGATGTTTGCACAGAAAAAAGGACACTGGACCAATGGGCAACCCCCACTTGGTTATGATAAAAATCCTATGACAAATAAACTTGTAACCAATAATCGTGCTGAAGACGTTGAATACATATTTAACCAAATTGTAGAAGGTACTTCTATTTCAGGTTTGCTAAAACAACTAGAATTGATGGGGATTAAAACCAAGATGGGTAGTCCCTTCAGGTATAATTCAATTAAAAGATTAGTAAACAACGAGTGTTACAAAGGAATGATGGTAAGCAATAGAGGTATTGGTAAAAATATTGGGGTACGACCAAAAGAAGATTGGATTGTAGTCCATAACAATCATGAAGCAATAGTTAGTGAAAGTGTTTGGGAAAAAGCTAACAAAATTGTAAATGAATACAGTTTTAAAGCACCAAGAAGTAAAAACAGAATTTACCCAACAAGTAACCTATTATTTTGTGGGCAATGTGGTAAGGTTCAAGGATGTAACTATCATCCGCATATTGACAAGTTTTATGTGAAAGTATGCAGTTGTGGTAACAGAACGTTTCATTACAATCCGGTATTAAAAATGGTTAAAGAAAAAATATTGGATTATAAGCAGGAGATACTTCAAGTTATTAAAGGGATAGATGATGGGTTGAAAGATGACACCACGGAATACACAATTCAGCAACTTACAAAACAAATTGAAAAGGTAAATAAGGCATTGCTGAATATTGACTTTCTTTTTGAAGAAGAAGAAATTGACTTCCTTACCTATAAAGAACGAAAGGCAACAAGGCAGAAACAGTTAGAAGCGATAGAAACGGAACTTCAGCAAGTAAAAAATAGAGATCAAAGGGTTGTCAAGGATGCGTTAATTGAACAGATGCAAGTTATTGAAAAGTTGTTTGGTAATTGGCATTTCCTTGATGGAAAAGGATTAAGTGATGAAGAAGTAAACAGATTGTTACATTATTTAGTTGATAAGATTAAGTGGACCTACAAAAAAGGAGGCACTGAACCCAAATTAGAAATAACTTATAAATAAAGTAATACTAAACCTTCTGTATAAATTAAATCACAATTTCCTGATGGGGAATTCAGGGAATTTTGAACGTCTGCTTCTTAGCTTGAAACCTTCAGGGGTTTTTTGCTGAAAGGCAGACATTTTTGTGTCCAGCCGTTTTCCACCCTTCAAAAAAATTCAGGCAAAAGTCAAAAACATAGTCAAGAACTTAAAACATAAAAACAAGGATTTATGATGTAAGCTGTCGAAATGATGCTGAAAGGGGATGATGATAAGTGGACAGAAGAAAACTGCTATACAGCATCTTAAAGGAACTTCAGGATGGTAACGAACCGAAACAAACAGACTATGAACTGGATAATGAACAGTGGGGGGAAATGCTGGAATTAATACGTGATGAAGGTTATGCAAAGAGTGTAACTGTTCAACGTGGCGGAATAGGTAATCCAGTTGTATATGCTTGGTTGAATAAAGCAAAGATCACTTTCAAGGGTATTGAATATCTGGAAGCAAATAACGCAATGGCAAGGCTATATAGTGGATTATAGGAAGCACGTGATTGGATTAAGTTGTAACTGAAAAGTGAAAATAACTTTAATAAACGTCTGCTGATCAGAGTAATACATTCAATTGTATTTACTGAAATGCAGGCTTTTTATGTTCAGCTGCTTAATATAAACAACTTAAATTAAAATACCTGCTAATTCCTAATAATAGATAATATGGATTATAATAGAATTACATCTAATTAGTTCATAAGGGGTTGGTAAAGATGGGGAAAGTTAAAATAAAGGATCAAGACTTATTTGGCGAGTTTCAAATAAAAGGTTACTGGGGACTACCTAATTCTGACAAGAAGATATCAGGTATTCTATTTTATAAAAGTGATGAAATTAAGCTGGAACTAAACGGGACACTTGATAGTAATAGTAAGGAATCACTATTCAAATACTTAGATATAGCACCAATAATATTGGGAGATTCAGACTCTGGTGAAAAATTTACTCTTTTAAACTGTACAAACTCTAATTTTTCTTTTAATTTAACAGTGAATGGCTTTAATACAGAGACCTATTCTATTGATTCAATTATTGTAGGTGGACATTTTAATTCGGTTGATGAAATATCTTTTCATTCGATTGCTATTTATCCAACTTACTTCTCAAAGTGGACTTCGAAATCTCCATTTGTTAAAGAATACGGACTAAAAGATGGCACTATAGGCACTCTAAATAATATATCATTTCCGGATGTTGATTTATTCGAAGAATATATACCTTCCATGAATGCTAAAGTAAAAGAAGTGTTCTTTACAAATGTAACGGGGGATTATTCGGATAATTTCAACTACACTTATAAAGGTGGATTGAAAATAATTCCAGATGAATGGAAAAGTTTTAACGAGTTTAATGAGGTGTTATATCAGTTTCTAAGACTTTACACATTACTGGTAGGATCACCTACATACTTAGAAAAAGTAGTTTTTTATGGAGAAGAAAATGCACCCTTTAATAAATTTGAACAAAGAAAGAAGTATTATTTTTTCAAAAAACAAAAAGATATGAAGATTATAAATAATTTCACTAGACATGATTCTTTAATAAACTATGAAACCATAAAGGATAATTTTAGCCAAGTGATTGGGTTATGGTTTGAGAAGAGTGAAGCTTTAAAGAATATTAAAGATATTTATTTTACTGATTTCTATATGGAAATGTATTTGGAAACACGATTTTTAAATGCAGTTCAAACTTTAGAAATATACCATAGAAAAAAGAATTACGATGTACCAATGGATAGCGAAGAGTACATGGAAAACTGCCAAAAATTATTATTTCAAATCCAAGGCAACTTTCCGGAAGACTTTTCTGAAATTATTATAAGTAAACTTACTTATGGTAACGAGTACTCACTGGGGAAAAGATTAAGGACAATTATTAAAGAATTGAACCCAGAAACTAAAACGTTTTTAATTGGTAACAGCGATGATAGAAATAGATTTGTCCAACAATTAGTAGAAACAAGGAATTATCTAACGCACTATGACTTAGAAAACAAACAAAACGTTTTACATGAGACTGATGAGATCTACTATGCTTTTCAAAGAGTGAAGGCAATTTCTACAATAGTGTTATTTAAAGAAATCGGTTTAGATGAAGATATAATTTTAAGCAAAATAATGGAAAACAGTAAATATTCAAACTCAATTTCAACTGCTAAGAAGGTATTAAATAAATGCTAGGGATTTTCAACATGAAAAGGAGAATACGTTGAAAAAGTTGGCATTGTTTTATGAAAAAATTAATAATGTAAAATTCCCGAAAGGCAATAGTTAATATAAAAGACTAAGTAATTTATTTTCTATAAGGAATAATTTTGTTCATAGTAAAACGCTGCTTTGGAAACATTTCTTAAAGACACCGAAGAATCCAACGCAAGATATCTATCGTATATAAATGCAATGTTTGGAAATAACAGAGTAAATGCTACTAAGCAGGTATTTTACGAAGAAATACTTAATGACTCCTTTGATGTTTATAGTCATTTAAATCAAATTCTTAATAAAAGTTAAAATACAGAAATTTCAAAGGGGGATATCATGCCGAATTGTGATTGGGGAAGACCTTGTAACTGTCTTGATTGCCGCACGAACAGGTTTAGTATTCATTGTGAAGCATGTGGTTTTGATACGATGGTTTCATATGTTATGAGTGAAGTTGGTGGTCATACCGATAAAAAAGGAATGTTCAGTTATGAATTTAAGGAACAAACTGAAAAGTATTCAGAAATAAACTGTTTTAAATGCGGAGAATACAAAAATAACGTTCCTTATTTTGAAAAGATAGAAGTGGATATTAATAATAGTAGGCTGAATCAAAGGACATGCGTGGCTTGTGGTGTTAAAGAATTAGAAACTTTTAGAAAGATCAAATATAAAGTGTGGAAAAATGAAACATTCTGCACAGGTTGTGTTGAAAAGCAATTCATGAGTGAAGTTCCAAACCCATCTACAAATGAAAAAGTGTTTAAGGTTGATACAAGCAATATGAAATATATATTGGAAAAGGTGAAAATTCCTTGCAATACATGTGGTAGGCAACGTTGGTTGAATGTAGAAAATCAGTGGAAAAAGCAATGTACTTCTTGTTACAAAAAGGCATTAAAAAGATAAATTTTAAATTGTTCGAAAAGTAGGCAGCTGTTGCTTGCTTTTTCATTTATAGAGACTGTTTTCATTTTCATTTCTCATATTTAACCATTCGTAAAAGTCAAGGTAGTTATCTAATAGTTCCGGCTTGTATTTTTTCACAAGTAACATAGTGCATATATTAGTTAATTGGCATGCTAACAAGATATTATCAAGTTCTTTTGGAATGCCTCTTAATGGAAAAAGGTATTGCTTTTTATTTATTTCATCACTATATACTCCGTCCAATGCGTTATATCCGTGTGCTTCCATAGAATAACTAGAATATATAAGGGGAGATGTTCCTCTTATACTCCTAGCTAAAGCTGAAAAAGAATTGGCTTTATCGTCATAAAGTGAATACCACTTTGGATATCTTTTTGAACCTGTACTTTTATACTTTCTATGCCATCTTTCATTAACAGAACTTATTGTTTTGTTGCTGTTCAAAAAGGTTTCCATAAATTCAATTCTTCTCCGTAAATCTTCGATCTTAAACCTTTTTAAGATATCCCCTTTATTAATTTCTTTTTTAAACCAGTGAAGATGTTCGTTTGAATATGAAACTTGATATGCTAACGCACGCTTTTCAATCAATTGTGGCTTTTCGAAAATGTGCTGAAAGCCTATAGTAGTCTCATACTGACTTCGTATCGTAGTTATAAGTGCACTATTTGATCCATGATCAACAAGTATATAAATACCATCAGTCTGTTCAAGAATTTTCCTATACATAGCCAAAATAATTGAATCACTCTGTTTCAGTCCCTTTATTTCAACACACTTTTTTAAGATATTTTCACCATATCTAATTGTTTTACTAATGGTATCAAGTACTGGGAACCCTGCGTGAGTTTCCACCTCAATGTATAGTTCATCGAACAAACTAAGCACCTCCGATTGCTATCTTCCTTCAATAATAACCAGTTTAATCCTAAAAAGGAATATATGTATTTGTCTTGATTTATATCTCATGTTGTTCCAGGTATGAAGCAGAACCACTGCTGACACCTAATATGAGAGGAAGATACAAATGGCACAAAAAAAGTTGGTTGATCCTAAAACAGGCGAATCATTTGATTTGTGGGTTGATACTGAAGACGATAAACAAAGAAAGTCAAAATGGAAAGAAAAAATGCTGGCAAAAAAAGAACACGAAAAACTGACCGGTAGCTTCACTTTTACACTTTTATCAAGTATTCAGGGACTAATTGAAGATACAAGTTTCACTGATGATGAAAAGACAAGAATCATGTTTTTAGGAACTTACGTGACATATGGTGAAAGTGAATATTCGAAGCTGCAAAAGGGAAACGGCACACCAATATTAAAGAAGCATTTGCAAAAATTACTGATGATTACGCACAACAAAAGTTTTTACCAGTTTTACAACAGGTTGATTGAAAAGAAAATTATCATTGAAAACGGTAATGGGAAAAATGCAGAACTGTATTGGACCTCAAAGTATCACTTCAAAGGAAAAGCTTCACTTTCTCATAGGAAAGAAAAGAACCTGATAAAACTGTATGATCGGCAACTCCGTGAACTATATACTTCAAAGGATCAAAAAGGAAGGCAAAAGTACAGACCATCAAATTTGTATATTCTGTTTTGCATGTTGCCGTTTGTTAATTATGAAACCAATCTTTTATCGGTAAATGCTGATATTCCTGCATCTGAGACAAGACCATTATTATTATCGGAACTTGCAATCCAATTTGGTTTAACTAGATCATCCAGTTTGAAGCGTAAGCTGTTAAATATAAAACTGGCGGATTCACCTGTTTTTAGCATCATCACCGAAGCAGATAAGGAATATGTGCGTGTAAATCCATATATTGTGTGGCGGAACACTTCTGAACCACCTGAAGCCATAACACAAACTTTCAAAGCAACTAAAGAATTTTTAATCAGTAGGCAGGAAGCATTGCCAGGAAAAAGACTACGCAATTATTTGGAATCAAATGGAACACAATAACTTACCAAAAAACAAGGGTTTCTGCACAATAACTTACCAAAAGTGAAAGTGCATTAAACCCTTGTGGCTGTAAGGTTGAATCGGTATTTTATGGTGTTTCGGTCCTCTTATTCTTACAATCCAATGTACTTAATTCTGAACTACAAAGGATAGGATGCGAAGGAAATGCTTCAGTTCGTAAACTCACTTCAGCAGGGAAGGAAAAGCACCTTCCCATGATAAATTCAAAACCAAGAAACTTTGTTTATTATTCTGAACAAAATAGAAGTTATGCCGGTCCTTCTTTCTTCAGGATTATCAAAGACATTATTATTGATTTATTTTTTATGGCTTGGAAGGTGGTGTCTTTCCACCTTTCAAGAATGTTTTGATCTTTTATTCTCTTTATGTACTGTTGATTTGAATGTGATATTAATAAATAATGGAAATATACCAGTAGATGAAATGGGGATAAAGAATGAAAAAAGAAGTTCTATATGATATTACTTCTGTTCATAATGCAGTAGATTCACTAGGGGAATATTTGAATTTAAGAGAAACCCAGATTAGTAAGTACGTAGCAGAAAATAAAAATACATATAATGTGGCTGACCTTCAGGACTATTACCAGATTGATGATAATGTATTCTTGGAAAGTGACATTAGTTTGGTGTCCTTGCATGTAACAACCAATAATGATGGATGTGCTGCAATTAAAAAGCATGGGTTGCTGAATTTACAGCAAACGATAAAGAAGGATACACCATTGGGGAAATACTTGAAGGATCAAGGTGTGCATATTGATATTGAAAATAAGCAAGTAAAGTACAAAGATAAACTGTACAGTATTAACAAGGAACACAGCGGTATAGAGGATACTGAAAGAGATTTTGTACCGCACAAAATATATAATGATTACCAGGTAAATTCATTTATTTCATACGACAATGTCCTTGAATATGGGGTTCAGAATATGCCTGAATTTCTCTTTAGTTTATCAGAATTTTTGTACTCGAAAGACATTGGTTTGAATTGGTGGAATCAAGAAAATAAAAAGTGTTACGTTTTGAAGTTCAAAACAGCCTTATCAAATTGTGCAAATGATACATTTTACTCAAGAGATCAAGGTTCTTTAACGGGTAACGATTTTAAATATCTTGGTAGTGAAGAACTGGAATTACTAAAAAGAAAGTGGTTGGTTTACCAATCATTATCAATTATCAGTGATTCGATTTGTTCATATGATAAAAAGGTATTATTTTGTCAACTAAACTTTGATGTTACAGTGCCTTTTAGTGACATAATGAAGATATATACAGCTTCAGAATACCTTATAGAGTACGGAATAAATAATGATTGAACACTGGTATAGTTACTGGTCTCTTGATATATATGGGGTGATCTAACATCCTGCAAAATAAAAAACCAGCAATTACACTGGTTTTAGTCCAACTTATTGAATGCTGCTATTGGCAAATTATTGCCTTTCACAGCTTTGACTTTGAAAAACAGTTTGTATACTTCTGAAGTACTTTGAATGAAACGGGTGCAGCTTATGTATTTAGCACTACATGTACTGTTGTGCTTATCCAGAATGATTGAATAAGGACAAGTTTCCTTTCTGTTTTCATAACCGTCAATCATTGCACTAAGTCTTGTGAGTGACTGATAATCTGCTACATGAAGGACCTCCAAAGTAAGTATGTTTACGAATTGTAATTGGTAAGATTTATTCATATTTTCACCGCCTTTCCACTGTATTTTAGGTTATTAATATGAAGTTAATGTTAATAAATGTTTAAATATGTATGGGGTTAGTGTTGAATATGATGTTGAAGTTTGTTGTACAGTTGAAACCTTGCATTTAACCCAATAAATAAAGGATAGGGGTGGAAAAGAAAATAACTGTAAAGTATTTTTTCTTTACGGCTTAAGGTATCAATGAATATTAATAATCAAAACGGAAACAAAAAAAGAACCAGCAATGCCTAGCATTACCGATTCTTCAGCATTAAAGGTTTAGTGCTATGATACTTTCACGTTCTTCTTCTTCAGTTATACCAATATAACGTAATGTTATTGCTTGGCTTGAATGATTCAGTAACCCCTGTAACATCGCAATATTGTTATGTGTCTTGTAATGCCAAAATCCAAAAGTCTTTCGTAGTGTATGTGTACCTATTGTATCAATATCAACCATTTCACCAGCTTTTACAAGTGTTCTATAAGCTTGGGTTGTAGTGATAGCCTTATCACCTTTACGGCTTGGGAAAAGCCATTCTGATGTGTTAGAAGCGATATACATTTGAACTTCTTCATAGATGTTATCTAGGTGAATAGTTCTTGGCTTTTTCGTCTTCTTTTCTTGAAGTTTGATTGACCGTTTTCCTATCAAATCCTTTGTTTTAAGCTTCAGCAAATCACTGATCCTTAATCCGGTATTAATGCCAATTACAAAAAGAATGTAGTCACGTTCAGAACACCATTTCTTTAAAGACCACTTCATATCTTCTATCTGTTGTTTAGTTCTTATCGGCTGAACATCTTCAATATGTACTTTTGTCACCATGTGTCACAATCCTTTATTTATCAGTAATTTGAATGTAAGGTTTTTGTTTATAAATGCAATGATACACGTAAATCCTAATTATATCAATGAATACAACGAAAATAATGTATGGTTTTAACAAAACCTTACATTCGGGATTGTATTAGATAGGGGGGTAATTATTTATACAGATACTTACATGTACTGATGTACAAAAGGATAGATCAACTTGTTTCAGGGTAAATAGTAAATTTATTAAAGGTATTAACGAAGGTAAAGAATCTTTGAAATATATACTGAAGTTGTAATGAACCTTAACAGTCTTCATAAGTTCCTTCTGTTAAACAGTATTTAACTTTATCTATCTGGATAAGTCTTTAATATATATGTAGCCTTCATGCAGGATCACTTTGGAGATATGTAGTTTGATAGTCTATATGTTGAAACCTTGAATCCATTGAAGTGAAATAAATGTTAACGAACGATTAAAGCATTTATTCTGAACCATTTAAACAATAATTGAATAATAATTTTCAAAGCTTCACATTAAAACAATGATACCCACCATTGGGGGGATGGGGGTAGGCAGTGGTTTCAGTTCCTGTTTCATATAGATATACACCATTTTTAAGCTGTTTATTTCCGTCATCAAAATTCTTTTCAATTCTGTCCAAACTTTCCTTCACTTCAACAAAGCCAGTATTCATAGTCTGATGTAATGCTTCTATCTTTTTAACTATTGAATTAACTTTTTCATCTAAAGCTTCTAACTCCTTTTCTTTATTCATTAATTTCCTCCACTTGTGTATCTAATATTTTTTTCATCAGTATCAATGAAAATTTAATACCATCTTTTTCTGTAAGAATTGCATGTAAGTAGATCTTGGTATCACCTGAATATCTTTCTGGGAAGTTAATGCTTAAATATGTCATTTGTTTTTTGGCAGGTTCCCAAAACCTATATTTTACTTCTGTTCTTCCAGCATACTTTTTAAGGAATGTATCAATTGTTAATCCGGGTTTATTCCAGTTTACAATGGATTGGCTAATCCAAACATCATTCCAGCTTTCAAAATAAGGAAAGTGTGCAAGAACATTTCTTATGAACTTAAAAAGATCACTTCCAATTTCCGCTTCCATCGGTGGTCGTTGTTTTTTTATTGCTTTAATTACCCAATTCAACGGTTCGTAATTTAGTAATTCAGCATAGATTGAAAAAGCTGTGTTTATATTTGAGAAACGATAAATAGCATCTTTTTGCCAGAATTCATCAGTAAAAGCTTCTTCATATACATCATAAAACTTGTCATACGACATTTTTAAAAATTGTGTTTCAGCATCGGCTGGTCTTAATATGGAACCTTCCAACAAAATTCCTCCTAAAAAAAATTCTTGCAACAGTTTTGTCTTACTTTTTGTATATTTCAAATACCTATAAGTGAAAAAGTTTGGGTGCTGGTTATTACCGGCATCCTTTTTATTGTGATAATAATTCTTAATTTAATAATAACATCACGGGGGGTAGCTTATGGACAAAGATTTAGTACGGCACTTACGAAGTATTACGGACCTATCACAAGCAGAACTTGCTGATCGTGTGGGTGTTCACCAAACATTGATTTCAAAAATTGAAAAAGGCGAAACTTTCATTCAGTCAAAAACAGTAAAAGCACTGCTGCGTGTATTTGGAGAAGAAGGTATCAGTGGACAAGATATTGTTTTACTGCATTCCATCTTTGTTAATCGGAAGATGAAACAAGTAAAAAAGGAAGGGAGATTTCAATGAAACCTGAAGAAAGAAAATCGAATGAAATTATCATACAGAATCTGAAATACATTGAAAAGTGTGTACAACATGGAACATACAAAGAAAGTGGTGCAATCCTAGCTTTATTGATTTGTGAAACTCTTGATCTAATTAAGGTTTCAAAAGTCTTTTGCAAAGTTCCATATACCAGTAATAAACTTACCAATGAATATTACACATTTTCTAATACAGCAAGGCAATCAAAAGCCAAACTTCTTTGTGATCTGGAAGAAGTGCGGGGTGAACTTGCATCCAAAAAAACGAATGAAAAACGTGTCCTTGTATTAATTCAAAGAATGTTGCAAACAGAACTTTACAATGCCGGTGTGCAAGAAGCTATTGGAAGTGGCAAAACACCTCATATATAAAAACAAAGCAAACGATTATATATATTTGATGGAAGGAATTACAGAATGAAAACCAAGAAGTCAGCAGAACAGCTTATTAGTGAAATAATAGTACCTTCAACACTATCTGAAAGACAAACTACCCTTGCTATAACATACACAAAGGCACAAATGCTTGAAGGGTTTAATATTGCAAACTTTTGTAGGGATAACAGCATTTCTTCTAAAACCTGGTATCAATGGCTGGAAGTTCCTGATTTTAAACGATATATCACTGAAATTAGAAAGGTGATTATCCCAGATGATGAACGGAATGCTTACCATGCCATGAAGAAGCATGTCATGAAATTCGCTTATAAGGAAAGTCCAACACCAAAAGAAATTGAACTTTTTTATGATGTGTTTGGTTACGTGGCCGATGCAGATAAAAAAGAAAGAATGGTTGAACTTGGTATTGCTGAAGGAAGTACGGGGTCATCATTTAGAACGTTGGAAGAAAAGAAAGCCGCTTTAATGGCAAGGTTAACAGCAAAATCATAACAGTTAGGATGATAGTAAAAATGATAAAAGAACAGGTTCGAATTGATATACAAAAACTGATTGAAGAAAGGCAGCAACCTCTGAAAGACCTTTCTATAGGGTTCGCAGAAATCAGACAAGCTGAAGAAGAAGCAAGGAAAAAGGCTGAAGCAGAAGAACTTGCGTTGCTACCTCCAAAACAATTATCAGTAGAAGAACAAATTAAACTGCTTACAAAGGCAGTGGCTGAACTAACTATTAATCTTGAAAGAAAAGGGGAATAGGATAATGCAAATACTGAAGAAATTTAATGGACTTATGAAAAAAGCAGACAATACTCAAATTCGCTATGTAAAGACACTGGAAGCTAAGGAAGAAGAATTACTTGCTTTAAAAGTTAAACTTAGTGAAAGGGAAACAATATTGAAAGATATCCACAAAATGTCCTTATTAGGTGAAACCACTCAAGATGCTTACCAAAAAGAAAAAGAAAATGTAGAAGGTTTTAAAACGAAAGTTACAGAGATTGAACGTGATATTCAGTTAATAGAACAATACAAAACTGATGATTTAAAGGGAATTATCCAGGAACTTGAATTATCAAAAAGTGACTGGTCAGGTGCACAGCAAGCTGAAATTCAAAAAATTAAAATGGAACTACTTGAAAGTAAATTCCAGTATCTTCAGAAACTTACAGAAGCAAGAGAACGTTATTACAAAGTAACTGAACCAGCCTACAAGCTTCAAAATCTTAAAGTAAAGCTTGGTTTACAGGTACGTACTTATAAATCAGGTTCTTATGATGCGTTAAATTTACTGTCTTATGGTGGAACATATATAAATATGCAAGTAGATCAGTATGCAGTCCATGAAGCTTTGCAGTACGGTAGAATTGATTCTAAAATTGAACGTGCTTTAAAAGAAGGAAAATAACTGGATATCAAATTTAAAAAGCACTTGCTAGAATTAATCCCCACTGACAAGTGCATTTTTTTCTGAAGTGAACAAGCTTAGTTATTGAGTAATTATTCTAAGTTTTATAAGTAGCAATTGTTCTCAGCAATATATTATTTTGTCTGAAGTCATTTCCCTTGTTGTTAAAGGATTGAAAAACAATCCAATGTACAAAGGGGAATCAATATGCCAAATACAAATCCAAAGAAGCCCATTAAAATAATTATAACTACCACTAACATACCTTCAGTTAAGGCTATTATGAATACAGCAATTTACCTCAAATCCCTAAGTGAATAACTTAGGGATTATTTTTTTTTTTTTTTTAATAAAAGTTATCCCTAAATACAGGGCCAACCGGTTCAGGCAAGACAACGACTCTTTATTCGCTGCTCAACCATGCCAAAAAACACTTTAAACGGAATATTATTACGCTGGAAGATCCCGTAGAAGCAAAAAATGACGAAATGATGCAGGTGCAGGTGAATGAAAAAGCTGGAATTACTTATGCTGCAGGATTAAAAGCGATTTTGAGGCATGACCCTGACATCATCATGGTAGGTGAAATCAGGGACTCGGAAACGGCTAAAATCGCTATCAGAGCTTCGCTGACCGGGCATTTGGTCCTGAGTACAATGCACACTAGAAACGCAAAAGGGGCACTATACAGATTGCTTGAATTCGGTGTTCCCCAGGCAGAAATGGAACAGACGCTTATTGCTGTCTCTGCTCAAAGACTTGTAGATATTAAATGTCCTTACTGCCCGGGAGCATGCTCGCCCTACTGCAAAAAAATGAGAAAAGCAAGAAAAGCAGCTGTTTTTGAACTCTTATACGGAAAAAATTTAAACGCGGCCTTTCGGGAGACTAGAGGATCGGAAGAAGCGAACGACTATGCCACACTAAAAGAAGTAATCAAAAAAGGAATTGCCCTAGGGTTTGTATCCCATGCGGCTTATTACAGGTGGATTTTTGCAAATGAAGAATAAATGGAGCAATGCTGAGCAATCCGTATTTATTGGCCGTCTGAACAGCCTCGTCCAGAAAGGCTACTCGCTGGATGAAGCCATACGCTTCCTATCTCTGCAGGCTGCCCAGAAAAGAAGAGGGGATTACCACTTTTGCCTAATGGAACTGAAGAGGGGGACTCCTTTCCATCAGGTTCTCCAGCAGCTGCATTTTCATCGGGATGCCGTCACTTATCTGTTTTTTGCCGAACAGCATGGCGATTTGGCGTTCTCTTTAAACGAGAGCTCGCAGCTGCTCAGCAGGAAGCATGAGCAGTTTATAAAAATTACCCGGATGATGCGGTATCCGATTCTCTTAATCTTCATCATGATGGGTGTTTTGTACGTCGTACAGCATATCATCGCTCCCCAATTCCTCTCTGTTTATCAGTCAATGAATATGAAACCTTCTCCTTTAAACACAGTGCTGCTGGCATCCTTTCAATTTCTGGCAGCAGCCTCCTTCGCTTTTCCCGTCCTTTTTCTTTTAGCGGGTTCCTTTTATTTTTTGTCATACAGGCGAAAACCTCCGGCGCAGCAGATGAACATGCTAATGAGTATTCCGCTTGTAAAAGAATGGGTTAAGCTGTTTAACAGCTATTACATCAGTCTGCAGCTTAGCAACCTTCTAAAGGCCGGGCTGTCTTACTATGAGTGCCTGGTAACGTTCAGGGAGCAGAGTCTTTACCCGTTTTTCAGCGAAGAAGCAAACACAATGATTAACCGGCTTAAAAAAGGGGATCGCTTTGAAGAGTTGTTTGCGCAGCCCCACTATGACCCTCAGCTTGCTGAAATTGCTGCATACGGACAAAGGAATGGCATGCTGCACAGAGAGTTTTATACTTACAGCCAATACACACTGCAAAGACTTGAGGAGAAACTGTCTTCCGCAGCAGCCTTTATTCAGCCAGCCGTATTCACAAGCGTCGGCCTGATTGTCCTTCTCGTGTATTTATCCATGATACTCCCCATGTACCAAATGATCGACCAAATCTAGGAGGCGGTAAAATGAAGAATGATAATGGGTTTACTTTGATCGAAATGCTGATTGTGCTCCTTGTAATCACAGTCCTGCTGCTTGTCACAATCCCCAACATTGCCAATCACAGCAGCAATATCCAGGAGAAAGGCTGCAGCGGTCTTCGCAATATGATCTCTGCACAAGCTGAAGCCTACCGAATGAATGAAAACGCAGTGCCTACAATCGACAATCTTATAAGCGGTAAATACATCAACGGCAATACATGTCCGGATGGAAGTACCATAACCCTGGATGCCGGCGGCTATGTGGTTGAAGCGGCAGACTAATGGGTTTACTCTGATTGAGTCCCTCCTCGTGCTCTCCATATTCTCCGTGCTTTCGCTGACGGTCCTTATCCCGCTGCAGCCTGCACACGAAAAATTGACGGAACAGCACTTCTTTGAGCAATTCCAGAAAGACATCCTTTATGCTCAGCAGCATGCCATCATGGAACGTCTGCCTTATTTATTTACTTACAATGAAGACGGCACGTCCTATTCAATCAAATTGGGCCGCCATAATGCAAATGAACTGCTGGTTTCACGCAGCCTTCCTGAAGGAATCACGATACTGCCGGGTACGCTGGACCGGAGATTGACCTTTCTTGCTAATGGAAACATTTCTGCAAGCGGAACACTCAGGGTGGTCATCCGCCAGCAGGCTTATCTCGTCACGTTTTATTTAGGAAAGGGGAGATTTCTTGTTAAAAAAATCTAATGGCTTCTCACTGCTTGAGTCCATTGCCTCCTTTTCCATCTGGTGCATGGCAGTGCTAACCTTGCTGCCAGGTGTTGTCGGCATGCTGCAGGAAAGAGAAAACATTTCCCTTGAAACAGATGCCTATAGAGTTCTGCAAAGCCATACAGCGGAGCGGATGACTGGAGCCTTCAAAAAAAACGATGAAGAGGGGAGCGGTCCCTATACGATTATTTCAAGTGACGGGCATTCCTGTATACACTGGAAGGATGCCAGACAAAAAGAACAAGAGTTTTGTATGCAGATACACTAATTCATCAGGTTTTTCCCTTCTGAATATGCTGTTCTCCCTCTCCGTTTTTACCTTGATTGTCTCCTCGCTGTTTCCGCTGCTACTCTTTTTTTATCAATCTGTCGAAGGCTATAGGGAATTAAATGATTTAGAATGGGAATTTTTCAGCGAACAGGCCATGCTGGAGCTGAAATCGGCTGTTGATCCTGCCGTAACGGGGGAAACTCTCTCTTTCAAGAACAGCCTTGGGCAATCTGTAACCTACCAGAGGTATCAAAATTATATCCGGCGGCAGATTAATAAAAGCGGAAATGAAATGGTGCTGCAGAAGGTTCAGCATGTTCAATTCGAGGTGAAGGATAACCACATGGTCATCGTTGTTAAAAGCTTAAACGGAACGCTTCGCAGCCTGACAGTCAGGTCTATATACAATGAAGTCATGTAAGACAGAAACAGGGTTCATTTATCCATTTACAGTTTTGATGGTTCTGTTGTTCTTTATGACCTCGATTCACATCACCCAAATGCTGCTGCTGGAAACAAAATACTATGAGGATACAAGGAAGTTTTACAGGCTGCAGCATCTGACCTATGCCGGTGCTGCAATCTCCTCTAAAAAAGCAGCCGAGCAATGGACAGGAGAGATGGACGTAAAGGACAAAGAGGGGACAATCCAGATCTCATTGGTCAAGGCTGCAGAGGACCGCCTGCAAATTTCTCTTGTTTTTTCATTAGGTGAACAGACCTCCTATCACGCTTCTTATGAATGGAGCATTCATGAGAAGAAAATGTACAATTGGCAGGAATGGTAGACTCATCCGACGCTTCGATGTATCATAGAAACCATCGAAAAAACGGAGTGATTATGCATGGAGCGAATTATACTGACTGGATTTATGGGAGCGGGAAAAACTACAGCAGGCAAGGCACTTGGGAATAGGCTATCGGTGCCTGTTTATGATACGGATGTGCTTCTTGAGCAAAAGCTCGGAATGAGCATGAATGAGATCTTTGATCAATTTGGAGAAGAAGAATTCAGGAGAAAGGAAACAGCAATGCTGCGGGAACTCCCTGAAGGACCGGCTGTCATTACGACAGGAGGCGGGATTGTGATGAAAGAAGAAAACCGGGAACTTCTAAAGCAGAAGGGCAGGATTTTTTATCTCAGCTGCGAATTTAATGCGCTATATGAAAGGCTGAAGGAAGATACAACCCGCCCTCTGCTTAAAGAAAAAACGAAAGAACAAATATATCAGCTCTTTGAGAGCAGAATGTCCGCCTATGAGGAGGGAGCCATCGTGATTGAGACAACGGGGAAAAATCCGAAAGAAATAGCAGCAGACATTGCAGCAAGATTATAAATGACCGCTTTTGTCCATACTGTCTGCTAGGACAGGAGGAATACAGATGTCTTCCAATGACTACATCAAATACGTAACTCAGCAGGTCGTTAAATACATGGATACGCCAAAAGAACAGCGCCAGCAGGAAAAGGAAATCAAAAAGGAAACACGCACGCCATTCTGGTTTAAATGGTTTGGTGTTCTTCCGATATCCATTATGCTGTGGGTCAAGAAAAGAAAGGCAAAACGCAAGAGAAAGATCTGACCTTTGTCAGGTCTTTTTCTATTATTTTAAACAAATTGACTAATTTTGACTAATTCAAGGTTGATTTTATAGGTTAAAAGTAGTAAATTTTCTTTATGAAGAACAAAATGAGGTTTGTATTACCAATATAGATAAATATAATGTAAATTTTCCGCAAATTATCCGTTCAATTGTTGACACGTTCTGTATAAAGAACTAGACTAATAGTATACGAACAGGGGATATTTTTTTAGTCCGTTCGTTCTCTATTGAAAACAGGGAGGATGACGAAAGTGGAGAAAGAAATTGATATAAAAAATCTATTCACGTTAATAAAACGCCGCATCTGGATAATGATTACGTTTGCTTTGCTGCTGACAGCTGCAGGCTGGGGGTATAGCACCTATTTTACGACACCGGTCTATGATGCATCTGCCCGGATTTTAATCCGTGATGACACAAAATTTTTTAATACGCTGACAGAAGTAATCCGGGAGCCAGTCATTATGTCTAAAGTCACAGAAGAGCTGAACCTCAACCGTTCTCCTCAGGCGGTTGCCTCCCAGATCTCCGTGATGCCGGTCGGAGAATCTCAAATTGTCGAGATTACCGTGACCGATCCAAACCCGGTAATGGCTGCTAAAATCGCGAACTCAACGATGAAGCATTACCGCGAAGAGCTGCCGAAGCTCCTGAATTTCAGCCAGACAAAAATTTTGACAGAAGCAAAGGAGAACGCAGAGCCCTATAAAGAAAGCCCGGTGAAAAGAATGCTTATCGGATTGATTGCCGGAATCGTGCTTTCGCTGGGAATGATTTTCCTGCTGGATTCACTGGATGACTCCGTCCGGACGGAGGAAGAGGCAGAAAAGCTGACCAGCCTGCCGGTTCTTGGAAGCGTATCAAAAATGACCCGCAAAACCTCACCGATTTTAAAGGACAAAAGGCTTAAAATTTCTGTAAGGGGTGAATCGGTTGTTTCCTACAAGTAAAAGAAAGATGGAAAAGGCAGACAAACGCCGGCTCGCTTCCTTTTTTAACCCAATGTCAAAAGTGGCCGACCAATACCGATCCATCCGGACAAACCTCCAGCTTGCTCCGGAAAGCGCCCAGCTTAAATCTTTTATTATCACATCTCCCGGCTATAATGAAGGGAAGTCCACTGCAAGTGTCAACCTCGCTGTTTCTTTCGCTCAGCAAGGCAAAAGAGTTTTGCTCATCGACGGGGACTCAAGGAAGGCAAGTCTTCATACAACCTTTAAAATTGATAATTCAATCGGCTTCAGCGATGTTCTGAAAGGCTATATACGGCTTGAGGAAGCAGCAGGAAAGACTGAAATCAGACGGCTTGATATCCTGACATCCGGGAGCATTCAGATGAATCATTCAGAACTTCTTGCTTCCAGTGCATTAAAAAACGTTCTCCACTATGCCTGTAAAGAATACGATTGCATTGTGATAGATGCACCGCCAATGCTTGAGACAGCAGATGTTAAAATCATGGCCAATCAATGCGGAGGCCTGATTCTCGTCACCCGGGCGGGGAAAACCGCTCAATCCAAGCTGAAAGAAGCAAAAAAGAAGCTTGAATCCTTCGATACCCAGCTGCTCGGGGTCATTTTAAATGAGACAGAGTAAGTCCTGATGAAATCGATTCCTTTACCTTTATATACTTATTTTGTTCTTTAAAAAGAACAAAATGCGGGCATGTCTCCTCGCCGTTATCCACGGAGGCACTCGGTTACGCTGCGGGTTTATACAACCTTAGACGCCAGTCGTCGTAAGTGTGATGTGAGGGGGGGTTAAATGCCCCATTTTTACTATTGAAGGGTTTAGCGGTGAATTTCTGCTTAGGAGTTTAAGGCTAAGAACTTCAAATACCATTTAAATAAAGGGGTGAACTTTTTGGCATTTCGGACAAGACTGGCCTTACTGATCCTGATTGACTCAATCATTGTACTGACCGCCGTCTATATCAGCCGATTCGTTGTATCCGCAGATATTCATGTCTTAACCGTCCCTGTATTCATCAGCTCGCTGACACTTCTTGTTTGCCATCATATATTTTCTTACATGTACAAGCTTTATAAAAAGGCGTGGGAGTACGCCAGCATCAGTGAGCTGATCATGATTGCAAAAGCGGTCACGCTCTCGATTTTTACAGCGGGAATTGTTCAGGGAATTGCGTTTCATGATGTATATTTTAGGCTTCTTGCTGTAACCTGGCTGCTGCATATGTTTTTTATCGGCGGCTCCCGTTTTTGCTGGAGGGTCTACAGAGACTCGCTTTTCAGCAGGACGCAGGATAAAAAACGGACGCTGATCATTGGAGCCGGGGCAGCTGGTACGATGGTGGCCAGGCAGCTGAAAAACAACCATGAATCGGAATTGAAGCCAATTGCCTTCATTGATGACAGCAAGAGAAAGCAAAGCCTGGATATAATGGGCCTTCCGGTTGTTGGAGGCGTGCCTCAAATTGCCCTCGCTGTAGAAAATCTAAAGGTTGATAACATCATCATCGCGATCCCTTCTCTGAAGAAAAAAGAATTAAACCGGATCTTTCAGGAGTGCGCCAAAACGAACGCCAAAACCAAAATCCTGCCAATGCTTGAGGACCTGGTAACCGGGAAAGTGTCCGTCAGCCAGTTCCGGGACGTTCAGGTGGAGGACTTGCTCGGACGCGAGCAGATCCAGCTGGATATAGAAAGCATATCGGAGTACGTTACGGGCCGGACCGTCCTGGTTACCGGTGCAGGCGGCTCCATCGGCTCTGAGATCTGCAGGCAGATATCCAAGTTTACTCCGGCCAAGCTGATTCTGCTCGGCCACGGTGAAAACAGCATCTATTCGATCGAGATGGAACTAAAGGGGACATTCAGGGGATCAGGCATCCAATTTGTTACAGAAATAGCCGAACTGCAGGACGCAGAAAAAATGAACGCGGTGATGGCAAAGCATTTGCCCCATGTCGTATATCATGCTGCAGCCCATAAGCATGTCCCGTTAATGGAACGAAACCCGGAAGAAGCGGTAAAAAACAATCTGATCGGCACCCGGAATGCAGCCCTGGCGGCAAGCTGGAACGGAGTCGAAACCTTTGTCATGGTTTCGACTGACAAGGCGGTTAATCCAACGAGCGTTATGGGGGCTACAAAAAGGCTGGCCGAAATGATTATTCAGGATATGGACTCGATGAGCGATACCCGCTTTGTTGCCGTCCGGTTCGGCAACGTTCTTGGCAGCAGGGGAAGTGTCATCCCTTTATTTAAAAAGCAAATTCAGAACGGAGGTCCGGTCACCGTTACCCATCCGGATATGATCCGCTATTTTATGACCATTCCCGAAGCGTCAAGACTCGTCATCCAGGCAGGAGCTCTGGCCCAGGGCGGAGAAATTTTTGTTCTCGATATGGGAGAGCCCGTTAAGATTGTTGATCTGGCCAAAAATTTAATCGTTTTATCCGGAAATTCCGTCGACGAGATCGGGATTGAATTTTCCGGAATTCGCCCTGGTGAAAAGCTGTTCGAGGAGCTGCTTCAGGAAGAGGAAGTGCACGAAGAGCAAATCTATCCGAAAATTTACATCGGCAGAAAAGCAGAGCTGCTGATGGACGAAATCGAAGAGCTGCTTCAGTCCTTTCCGGAGCTGGAAGCAGAGCCCTTAAGAGAAAGGCTTCTGGAGCTTGCCAACCGGAAACCTGCCGTCAAAGAGCTTCTTTCCGTTCCTGGTTAAACGTATTAAATAATACTAAGGAAACGCCGCCCTGGCGTTTTTTTGTATGGGAGCCATGTCCATGAAGAAAAAAGTGCTGCTAGCGGCAACAGTTGACTACCATTTTAAGGCTTTTCATTTACCAATCATGAAATGGTTCAAGGAACAGGGATGGGAAGTTCATATAGCAGCTCAAGGGGACTTGGAGCTTCCCTATACCGATCTTAAATTCAATATCCCTATTCAGCGTTCCCCTTTTAAATCGCAGAATTGGATGGCCCTAAAAGAGCTAAAAGCGATCATGGATGAACATGCCTACGATATGATCCACTGCCACACCCCGATGGGAGGCGTGCTAGCAAGACTGGCTGCTTTAAAGGCGCGTAAAAAAGGAACCAAAGTCATTTATACTGCTCACGGCTTCCATTTCTGCAAAGGAGCCTCCCTTTCGTGCTGGCTGCTGTATTATCCGGCTGAACTGGCACTGAGCTTGGCTACGGACTGTCTGATTACGATAAACGAGGAAGATTACCGCCTGGCGAAGCGGCATCCATTTAAAGCATCAAGAATTGAACACGTCCACGGAGTCGGAGTCAACACAGAACAATTCAAGCCAATGGATTCCAGTTTAAGAGAGAAAAAAAGAAAACTGATGGGATACCAGTCAGATCACTTTCTGCTGTTTTACGCAGCTGAGTTTAACCAAAATAAAAATCAGGAGCAGCTGATCCGGGCGGTTGCGGCTATTAAAAATCAAGTGCCCCGCATCAGGCTGCTTCTTGCCGGTGAAGGCAAGCTTCTTGAGTCATGCAGGATGCTCGCCAAAGAACTTGAGGCAGATCACCTCATCCAGTTTCTCGGATTTAGGACAGATATCGCCGACCTCCTCCCCCTATGCGACGCCGCAGCAGGATCCAGCTACCGGGAAGGCCTTCCCGTCAACATCATGGAAGCCATGGCATGCGGGCTGCCGGTCCTTGCCACCGAAAACAGAGGCCACAGGGAACTGGTCGTCCCCGGCGAGAACGGCTGGCTCGTGAAACCGGGGGATGTGGAGGATATGGCGGGGAGGATGCTGTTGCTTGTCACTTATTCCTCAGGCCAGCGTCAGCTCCTGGGAAGATCAAGCCGCGAAAAAATTGTAAGCAAATACAGCGAGCAAATGGTGCTAAAGCAAAAAAGTACGGTGTATGTAAAATACATGGATCAAAAGGAGGTGCCGCATGTCCAAGCCCGTGAGAGTTCTTCACTCGGTCGTTAACATGAACCGTGGTGGAGCTGAAACCCTTATAATGAATCTTTACCGGAATATGGACCGTTCAAAGGTTCAATTTGATTTCCTGACTTGCAAGGAAGGCGTTTTTGACGAAGAGATCAAGGAGCTGGGTGGCACCATCCACCGCATTCCATACATTACAGATGGGGGACATTTCCGCTATATCCGAAGCCTGGACGCTTTTTTTAGTAAAAACAGGCAATATAAAATTGTCCATTCCCACATGGATAAAATGAGTGGATTTGTTCTCCGTTCAGCTAAAAAGCATAACATTCCGGTTAGGATTGCGCACAGCCACAACACCGAGAGCGAAGGGAATTTCCTGGCGAAAATGTATAAGGACCTGGCTGGAAGACTCATTCATCCCTCGTCCACCCATTTGTTCTCTTGTTCAGAATTAGCTGCCCAATGGCTGTACGGAAACACAGAGAGGAACAAAATCTTGATGAAGAATGGCATTGATTCCGACCAATTCAGGCATTCTCCATCTATACGGAACCGCCTTAGAGTGGAACTTGGCTTGACGAATAAATATGTTATCGGGCATGTGGGGAGGTTTAATCCTCAAAAAAATCACGAATTTCTTTTAGAAATTTTTCATGAATGCTGCAAAAACTATACAGACCTACATCTCGTGCTGGCAGGGGACGGGCCATTAAGAACTAGGATGGAGCAAAGAGTGAACAGCCTGCAACTAGCAGACAAAGTAAGTTTTTTAGGAGTCCGGCCGGATATCCCTCACCTGCTGCAGGCGTTTGATCTTTTCGCCTTTCCGTCTTTGCACGAAGGTTTGCCTGTCACTCTGGTGGAAGCCCAGGGAGCGGGTCTTCCCTGTATCGTATCAGATACTATCACGAATGAAGCAGATATGGGCGTAAACTTGATGACGTATCTCCCGCTAAATCAAAAAGAGGAATGGGCGTCTAAGGTTGCACAGGTCTTACTTCAAAAAAGGGAAAGAAACATACCGCAAAATACACTCATTTTAAATGGCTATGATATACGGAATACGTCTGAATGGGCCCAGGGGTTTTACTTGGGGGCAGTGAGGTGATGGTTTGAAAACGTTAACGGTATTTACACCAACATACAATAGAGCTTACTGTCTTGGTCAATGCTATGAAAGCTTAAAGAGACAAAGCAATAAGGATTTCGATTGGCTGATAATTGATGATGGTTCCACAGACCGGACGAAAGAACTGGTGGATTCATGGATAGAAGAAAATGTGATTACGATCAGATACATTTGGCAGAAAAATCAAGGGATGCACGGTGCTCATAATACAGCATATGAAAATATTGATACAGAATTAAATGTGTGTATTGATTCAGATGACTATTTGGCAAAGGACGCGGTGGACAAGATCGTAAGCTTTTGGAAAAACAAAGGAAGCCAAAAGTATGCGGGGATAATAGGGCTGGATGCCAGTCCCTCTGGTGAAATTATTGGAACAAGCATACCGGAACATATTACAGAAACTGCACTGACTGATCTGTATGTTCTTCACAAAGTCAGAGGGGATAAAAAGCTGGTTTACAGAACCGACCTGATAAAAAGTGTTCCCCCGTACCCTCTGTTTAAAGGTGAAAAATATTGTCCATTGAATATCAAGTACATCTTAATAGAACAGGAATATCCTCTCCTGGTTTTAAATGAGGTTTTATGTCATGTGGAATATCGCGAAGATGGCTCAAGCTTAAATATGCTTAAGCAGTACAAAAATAATCCAAATGGTTTTCTTCATTATAGGAAAGTTGCGATGAAATACGCACCGTCCTTTCCTAAGCGGCTTAGAGAATCAATGCATTACGTTTCGGGCAGCTTACTCTTAAAAGAGTATCTTTTTTTATTTAAAACGCCTCACAGAATCGAAGCCTTGCTGGTTACACCTATGGGAATTGCACTCTATTTTTATATTCAATTTCGCAATAGGAAGAATATGCTGGGAAAAAATCAGGTAAACAATTGAAAGGAAAAGATCATGGCAATTCTCTACCTAAACCTTGTTTTAGTTTCATTGCTTTCCTTTTTTTCGCGCTATTTTTCAGTACCGGATTTGAATAGCTACAGCGAAATTAGAGCCAACAAACTATTAATTATCTTTACCTCAATGGTGCTTGTTGCAGTATCTGGTTTAAGAACAAATATTGGAGATACCTTCTTTTATATGCACAGCTTTCAGACAGATATGACCTGGGACAAAATACTAAGCGATAAAGATATCGGATTCGGAATGATGCAGATGATGTTGCAAAGTTTCTCTAAGGATCCACAAATTTTAATTTTTACTACTGCACTCATTACGAATCTATTGATCGTTCTCGTTCTTTATCAATATTCCAGAATGATTGAACTAAGCCTATTTGTATTCATTACCTCAGGGATGTATCTTGTGTCCATGAATGGGCTGCGCCAGTTCCTGGCCGCAGCCATCATTTTTGCCGCTACCACGTTTCTTTTTAAAAGAAAGTGGTTTTTATTCTTTATAACGATTCTTTTTGCTTCAACCATCCATCAGTCCGCACTCATTATGCTCCCAATTTACTTTCTAGTGAATCGCAGAGCATGGACGAAAGAAACGTATATCCTATTGATGCTTGCTGCGCTAGCCGTAATTGGATATGGCCAATTCTCTGCCATCCTTTTTGCAGCCATTGAAAACACTCAGTATTCCGGATATCAATCTTTCTCCGAAGGCGGGGCCAGCTTCTTAAGGGTTATCGTTCATGCAGCGCCAGTCATTCTTGCATACTTTGGAAGAGAAAAACTTCGGGAGATGTTCCCATACAGTGATGTGGTTGTCAATATGTCCATCTTAGGGTTGGTTTTTATGCTCATATCCACCCAGAACTGGATATTTGCGAGATTTTCTATATATTTTGGGTTGTATGAGCTGATTCTTATTTCTTGGATTGTAAAGATATTCAGGCCTAAGGATGAAAAACTAGTGTATTACTCTATTATCATTTGCTACTTTATTTATTTTTACTATGAACATGTCTTGTCTTTAAATATGGTTTATAAAAGCAACTACTTTAACTTATAGCAAAGAGGAGGGAGGAAAGCATATGACTGATGATCAAAGAATCCCGCGAACGGTTCATTATTGCTGGTTCGGATATGGAGAAAAACCTAGAATGGTAAAAAAATGCATGGAAAGCTGGCAGAAGCACCTGACTGGTTATACGTTTATAGAATGGAATGAAAGGAAATTTGATGTTTCCTCTCATCCGTTTGTTAGGGAAGCTTATGAGGCTAAAAAATATGCATTTGTCAGTGATTATGTCAGATTAACGGCCCTCTTGGAAGAAGGAGGGATCTACATGGATACAGACGTAGAAGTTCTTAAGCCACTTGATCCGCTTTTAGAAAAAAATGCATTTACAGGATTTGAGGATGATACGTTTCTCCAGTCAGGAACGCTGGGTTTTGCTAAAGGACATGATTTGATTAAATATTTCCTTAGCTATTATGAAAATAAGCATTTCACAAATAAAGATGGTTCCTTGAATATGAAAACAAACACCAGTCTTATGACTAGTCAGTGCTTACAGTTTGGTCTTATCCAAAATGGACAGTACCAGGTGTTGAATAATGGAGTTGAAGTATTTCCACGCACATACTTCAGCCCATACGATTATATAAATGGCGAAAGCTTTATAAATGAAGAGAGCTACACAATTCATCACTATGCTCAAACATGGCTGCCTGCGAGCACTAGGTTTAAAAGCTCAGTTAAGAGAGCGGCCAGTAAATTAATTGGACCGAAAGCAATTGCTGCCGTAAGAAATGCAATCAGTCCTTCCGGCGGAGGAACGAAATGAAAAAACACATACTGATTTCCTCCTTTGATCTAGCCATTGGAGGGGTAGAAAGAAGCTTAATTGGTCTTCTTAATTCGATTGATTACAGCCGTTATGATGTCGACCTTCTCCTCTTTAAACAGGAGGGAGAATTTATGTCCTTCATTCCTAAAGGACCGAACGTATTGCCGGAGATTCCTGCCTATACAACCTTCCGAAAATCCATTGGAGAGGTAGTTAAGGGAAGACAATATCCCATCGGAGTTGGAAGAGTATTAGCCAAGTATACCAGTTCCATAGAAGGAAAACTAAAAAACATCCCGGAACCCGGCTACTTAACCATCCAATACGGCTGGGACTTCACCACACCTATTCTGCCAAAAATAGAAAAAGAATACGATGCAGCCATCAGCTTTTTATGGCCTCACCATTTCATTGGAACTAAAGTAAAAGCGAAGAAGAAAATTGGGTGGATTCATACAGATTATTCCAACATTCATGTTAATAAAAAAGCAGATGAACGTGTCTGGAAGAAGCTTGACCATATTGTTGCGGTATCCGATGAATGTTCCAGAACGTTTACTGGTGAGTTTCCACTTTTAAAGGAAAGGACCGCTGTCATTGAAAATATCCTCTCTCCTTCTTTTGTCAGGGAGCAGGCGGATTTAATGGTCCCCCCTGAAATTCAACGACGAAACGGAAGGACAATTTTGGTTTCTGTAGGGCGTCTTACACATGCGAAAGGCTTTGACGATGCGGCACGCGCATGCCGGTTGCTAATTGATCAAGGGTATGATTTAGAGTGGCATATTGTTGGATATGGCCCGCTTGAAAATGAGCTGAAGGTGCTGATTGCTGATCTCGAATTAGAAGATCGGTTTTTTTTATTAGGGAAAAAAGTGAATCCCTACCCATACATAAAAGCCTGTGACATCTATGTGCAGCCTTCGCGCTATGAAGGGAAGGCCGTAACCGTTAAAGAAGCTCAGATTTTAAGGAAACCTATCGTCATAACAAACTTTCCAACTGCCAAAAGTCAGGTGAATGATGGCTTCGACGGAAAGATTACACCAACCGGTCCAGAGGGAATTGCGATAGGCATCCAGCAGATGATGGATAATCAAGAATTGAGGAAGCAGTTGATATCCAATCTTGAAGCGGTTTCTTACGAAAGTAAGGCTGAACTGAATAAGCTTTACGAACTCATAGAGAGCTAACAGGAGGAATAAACATGATTTTACTGACGGGCGGAGCAGGATATATCGGCAGCCACACCTGCGTAGAGCTTCAGGAAGCGAATTACGACATCGTAATTGCGGACAATCTCAGCAACAGTCATATTGAATCCATAGATCGAATCTATGAGATTACTGGAAAAAGACCCGCTTTTTATGATACGGATTTACTGGATGGTGAGGGCCTGAACGCCATTTTTGAAGAGAATCAAATTGAGGCCGTTATCCACTTTGGCGGATTAAAGGCAGTTGGAGAATCGGTTGCTGAGCCTCTTAAATATTATCGGAATAATATAGCTGGAACTGTGAATCTTCTGGAGGTAATGAAACAGCACAACGTGAAAAATCTGGTTTTCAGTTCATCTGCAACAGTATACGGAGATCCTCACTCCGTACCGATCCAGGAGCACTTTGCATTAACAGCAACAAATCCTTACGGGCGGACAAAGCTGATGATTGAAGAGATGCTGAAAGACTTATATCATGCTGATCCGGAGTGGAGCATTTCCATCCTTCGATACTTTAATCCAGTCGGAGCCCATGAAAGCGGACTGATCGGAGAAGATCCGAATGGGATTCCAAATAACCTGTTCCCGTTTATTGCTCAAGTGGCAATCGGGTCCCGCAGCTGTCTGCACATATTCGGTGATGATTATCCGACGGCAGATGGCACAGGGGTGAGGGACTATATCCATGTCATGGACCTGGCAAACGGTCATGTAAAAGCACTGGAGAAAAATTTGTACTCCACCGGAACCGATGCCTATAACCTTGGAACCGGCATTGGCTATTCTGTTCTCCAGATGGTCCGCGCGTTTGAAAAGGTCAACCAAGTAGGCATTCCATATAAGGTGATGAGCCGGAGGCAGGGTGATATTGCGGAATGCTATGCAGATTCCAGTAAAGCCAATAGCGAGTTAAACTGGTACGCGACTAGAGGAATAAGCCAAATGTGCCGGGATGCCTGGAACTGGCAAGTAAAAAATCCTTCCGGCTATAAATCACACGCATTCTCTTAAGAAAAGTAAAGGTGAGATAAACTTTGACACAGGAACAACTAAAAAAGATCTTATTGAGCGCTTATCAAATCGCTGAAAAAAGAGAAGAAATCCATACAGTAGAATTAATTAGAGAAATTAAGAGGCAAATTATCAGCGCTGCAAAATAAGGAGTGAAGATGTGGCAAAACGGTCATTTGATCTGCTAACTGCACTATTCCTAATCTTATTATTGTGTATCCCGATGAGCATCCTGGCTCTATTCATTAAAGCAAAACTAGGAAGCCCGATTTTGTTTAAACAGACCAGACCCGGTCTTCACGAAAAGCCATTTTTATTGATGAAGTTTCGTTCGATGACGGATGAAACCGATAAAAATGGTTTTTTGCTTTCAGATGAACAGCGGCTGACCTCATTCGGAAAGATCCTCAGGAAATTCAGCTTGGATGAGCTGCCTCAGTTATTCAATGTCATGAAAGGTGATCTCAGTCTTGTTGGTCCCAGGCCTCTGCTAATGGAGTATTTGCCACTTTACTCCAAGGAACAGGCAAGACGGCATGAAGTAAAGCCGGGAGTAACAGGCTGGGCTCAGATAAATGGCCGGAATGCGATCACGTGGGAAAAGAAATTCCAGCTGGATGTCTGGTACGTGGAGAATCAAAGCTTTTTATTGGATGTCAAAATTCTGTTCGTAACGTTCGTGAAAGCCATCAAATCAGATGACGTACAGCAGGCAGGCTTTGCAACCGCTGAAAAATTTAAAGGCACTGGACTGAATTGATATGGTTCCACTCGTGATTATCGGTAATGGTGGACACAGCAAGGTCATTCAGGAGATGGCAAGCTTGAGTGATCAATACGAAGTGATCGCGATCCTGGATGATTGTGTAACGGAAATTAAGATGATAGAGAACATCGTTCATGGGCCATCGGCCATTGTTAATGAATTTACCCAGCAGGAAACGAAATTTTTCATCGCGATCGGGGATAATTCAGCCCGGCAAAGAGTGTACCAGAAGCTAAGGCTGGCCGATCATCAATATGCGACCCTGATCCATCCAAGCGCAATCATCAGCCAATCGGCGTCCATCGGCTTTGGAACAGCTGTGATGCCTAACAGTGTCATTAATGCGGATGCCAGGGTCGGGTCTCACTGTATTCTGAATACGGGATCCATTATTGAACATGACAGCCTGCTTCACGATTTTGTCCACATTTCCCCAAATTCCACATTAACAGGAAGTGTCAAGATCGGAACAGGCGTACACATCGGTGCTTCAGCCACTGTAATTCCAGGAAAAGAAATCGGAGTCTGGACGGTGATCGGAGCCGGAGCAGCCGTCATAGGAGATATCCCTTCCCACTGCCTAGCAGCCGGAGTTCCTGCAAAAATTAAGAAAAATCATAAGATAAGGAGGCGAGAAGCATGAAGCAGGCCGTTCAGCAAAAACGTATTTACTTGTCCCCGCCGCACATGAGCGGGAAAGAAATGCATTATATTAACGAAGCATTCGAAACCAACTGGATCGCTCCTTTAGGTCCGAACGTGGACGCATTTGAAAGAGAGCTGGCTGAAAAAGTAGGAGTCAGAGCAGCCGCAGCCGTCAGTTCCGGAACTGCAGCCATTCATCTGGCTCTTATTTTATTAGGAGTCGAAAGAGGAGCCACGGTATTTTGTTCCACCCTTACATTTGTAGCCACTGCAAATCCAATCTTATATCAGGGAGCCGAACCGGTATTCATCGATTCAGAACCGGAAACATGGAACATGTCTCCACAGGCTCTGGAGATGGCACTTAAAGATGCAGCAGATGCCGGAAAGCTGCCCAAAGCCGTCATTGTCGTCAACCTGTATGGCCAAAGTGCAAAAATGGACGAGCTCCTCGCACTATGCAACCTTTATGATGTGCCCATGATTGAGGACGCAGCGGAATCTCTTGGCTCTACCTACAAAGGGAAAGCGAGCGGCACGTTCGGGTACTTCGGAATCTACTCCTTTAACGGAAACAAAATCATCACCACCTCAGGCGGGGGAATGCTCGTATCGGATGATGAGGAAGCAATTGAGAAGGCCAGGTTTTTAGCAAGCCAGGCAAAAGATCCAGCCATTCACTATCAGCATAGTTCATTAGGATTCAATTACAGGATGAGTAATATTTTAGCTGGATTAGGACGGGCTCAGCTGGAAGTTTTGGAAGATAGAGTAGAGGCAAGAAGAAGGATACACGAGACATATAAGAAAGAATTGGAGCACATTAAGGAGATTTCTTTTATCCCCGAATTAGAACAGACCATGACAAACCGCTGGTTAACTGTTATTAATATCGATACTAAAAGCCTGGGCCTCAGTGTTTCAAACGTCTTGGCGGAACTTGCAAATAATAATATTGAAGTAAGACCGGTATGGAAGCCTCTTCATTTACAGCCGCTTTTTGAAAAATACCGGTTCTTTCAGCAACGTACATATGATTGTGTTGCTGAATGTAAGTTCAATAAGGGAATTTGTTTGCCATCTGGTTCTGGATTAACAATTGAGGATCAAGGAAGAGTTGTTGAAAGTTTAAATGGCTGTTTAAATAAAAGTGTAAGTTTCATTTAACTTTGAAAATCAAATTACCTGGAGGTCAAAATGCTTCCAAAAGTAAGTGTTATTGTGCCTGTTTATAATTGTGAAAAATACTTATCTAAATGTTTAGAGAGTATCATTAACCAAATTTACAAAAACATAGAGATCATTATCATTAATGATGGGTCAACGGATGGTAGCGGGCAGGTAGTCAAACATTTTAAAGAGATGGATATTCGGATTATTTACTATGAACAGACCAATAGCGGTCCATCGGAAGCCCGTAATAGAGGAATATCCCTTTCTACAGGGGACTATCTAGTATTTGTTGATTCAGATGATACAGTTGACAAGCGTTATGTAGAGTTATTGCTAACAAGAATGATTAAAACCGGATCAGATCTAGTTTGCTGTGGGTATGTGGATATATCAGAGTATGGGGTTATAAATTGCACTGATTTTGAGTTTGAAAGCAGTGTTTCTACTCATGAAATAATTGATATGGTATGCAAGAGAACTGGTGGGGTACTCTGGGGGAAAATTTTCAGAAGAGAAATAATCGTTAAATATGGTATTAAAATGGATAAGGATATTTTTATGTCAGAGGACTTGGTTTTTGTATTACAATATGTAGTTCGTTGCAGTAGTTCTTTTACAGCAATAAACGAGAATTTATATCATTACAATAGGCTTAATCAGGATAGTATCAGTTCGAATATTTCTACAAAGTATTTAGAAAATTTCATCGCTGTATGCAAGCACCTTGAACAAATATTTTTATCTGTAAATTTAGGTAATCAAGAAATTAATCAGATAATAGGAAATAGAATTCAAAACATTATTGTAAGTAATGTAGAAATGTTAAGTATGAAAATAAAGGATCACGGAATGAAACAGGCAATTAACGATATTGATTACATATTGTCTATCCCTTACATCAAAAAGTATCAAGATAAATTTGAAGCACAGAATTGGATATACAAGCCGTACATCTTCTTTTTAAGGAATAGGCATATAAAAAGTAGTATTCAATATGGAATGTTTATAAATGTAATTAAAAATATAAATAGAAATTTTAAGAAAAGAAAGAACGTGGGCCTATGAAAAAGCTATTATTTGTTATTGATTCATTAAATATTGGAGGAGCAGAAAAAAGCTTAGTATCATTATTAAACATGATCGATCCGTCAAAGTATGAAATAGACCTACTCTTATTTAAAAGGGGTGGTGATCTTGAAAAACATGTACCTGAGTATGTAAATATACTTTCCCCACCCGAATATTTTTTATTTTTAGATGGGACTAGATTTCCTATTGGGAAAAAACTAAAGTATTACAACTTTCGAATAAAGACTTCACTTTTTATAAGATTAAATAATTTCAAAAGAAAGTCTCACCACAGTGAACAAGTTGTATACAGAAGTATTAAGAGCATATTAAAACCAATTATTACACATTATGATGCTGCCATTGCTTACAGTCAGGGGATGCCAACATATTATGTAGCTCATAAAGTAAATGCATTAAAAAAATTAGCATGGATCAATACAGATTATGTTAATACACAGTACGATAAAAATGTTGATTATGACTCTTACAAACACATGGACAAAATCATTACCGTTTCTTATCATACAAAACAATCAATATCAAAAATTAGAGATGAGTATAAGAAAAAAATTGATTTGATATTTGACATAATAAATCCTGAATTCATTAGTAAGCTGGCAGATGAACAGAATATAGTGGAGTTTGAGGATTCTTTTGTAAATATTTTAACAGTTGGCAGATTAGTGAGTGCTAAATCCTATGATAAAGCTGTAGAGGTTGCCAGATTATTAAAAAGCGCAGGTTACAAATTTAAATGGTTTGTAATAGGAGAAGGCTCCGAGAAAGATGCAATCCAGAGAATGATAGATGATTATAACTTAAATGCACATTTTGTCTTGCTTGGAAAAAAAATTAATCCTTATGTATATATGAAAAACTGCGACATATATGTTCAAACATCTAGTAAAGAAGGTTTTGGGCTTACGGTTTGTGAAGCAAAAATATTAAAGCGACCAATAGTCTGTACCAATTTTGATACCGCAAAAGAGATAATTGAACACAACAAAACTGGATTAATTGTAGAACACAACATAGAGAGTATATACGAGGGTGTAAAAAGGTTTTTAGAAGACCATAGTTTTAAGAGAGACATAATGAAAGAATTAGATTCGATTCAACCATATAATTCCTTAAATCAATTGCAAAGGTTTTATAATATTCTAGAAAAAGCATAAGTGGGGATGCTGAATGAAAAAAATATTTGTTGATATTTATTTGAAATTCAACTTAGGGGATGATTTATTCCTAGACATTTTAGCCAAAAAATATCCTGCTGCCCAATTTACTGTAAACCACTTGGGGAATAATTATGATGATTTTATCTCCCAATATACCAATGTTAAACGAAGAAAATATAGTCTGGTGAATAAAATCGGTCAACGTCTCAAGTTATCAGACTCTATTACAAATTTCCATGCCGTAGCAGAAGAACATGATGCATTACTATTTATTGGAGGATCTATTTTCAGAGAGGAAGATTACCATTCCAATTTGTATGCTGATAGATTGAAATTAGTAAAAGAATTTAAGAAAAGAAACAAGCCGGTTTTTATTCTTGGTGCAAATTTTGGTCCTTATCAAACTAAGGGTTTCTTATCAGACTACAAAGAATTGTTTGAAATGTGTGCGGATGTTTGTTTTCGTGATACAGCTTCATATGAGTTATTCAAAGATCTTCCGCAAATTAGACATGCACCGGATATTGTGTTTCAGATGGATATTAAGGAGTATAAGGAAATCACCATAAAAGATAGAGTGGGATTTTCAATTATTGATGTGAAACATAAACAAGGTTTGTCAGAGTATTATAATGATTATTTAAGAAGTACAGTTAATGCCATTGAATTACTTACTAGTAAAGGGTACGAATGTTGCTTAATGTCTTTTTGTGAAGATGAAGGGGATTTGCAAGTCACCGATTCTATTATTTCAACTCTTTCCCCAGAGGCGCTAAAGAATACAATTAAATATAGCTATAAGGGAAATTTAAAAGAAGCTATTAATATAATAGCTTCTTTTAAATTGTTTGTGGCAGCAAGATTTCATGCGAACATCTTAGCAATAATCTTTGAATCAGGAGTGATGCCTATTATATACAGCCACAAAACTACTCATATGCTGGAAGACATTCAATTAGCTGACATCTTGGTAACTATGGAAAATCTCCACATTCAGTTCAATGAAAAGATAATCCTCAAGGCTCTTAATAATAAAGCTGACATTACAAACGTAGCCTTTGAAGCAGCTGCCCAATTCGAAAAGCTAAGTGAGTTTTTAAAATTTGAAATTAGCAATAGGGGAGCGATATGAAAAAAAAAATTATTTTCATGATCATTAATTTAAATATAGGTGGAACCGAAAAAGCATTGTTGAACATGATTTCAGAAATCCCGAAAGATAAATTTGAGATAACGATCTTAATGTTAGAAGAGTATGGTGGATTCTTAGATTCAGTTCCTGGGCATGTTAGTAAGATGTATTTAAAGAAATATAAAGATATTAAAGACCTAATAAATCAACCACCCCAATTAACTTCTATAAATTACTTTAAAAAAGGCAATATATTTGCTGCTTCTAGTATTTTATTTATCCATTTATTATCGAAGATCAGAAAAGATCGAGGCATCTTTTTTAAATACGCTATGAGAAATTTTCAATCATACGAAGGTGAATATGACTTGGCAGTAGCTTATGCAGGCCCTATGGATTTTATAAGCTATTTTGTCATTAATAAAATAAAGGCAGATAAGAAAATCCAATGGATTCATTTTGATGTAACTAAAGTAGGCTTCGATAGGTATTTTGCATCTAAGGTATATAGAAAATACGAAAAAATATTTGTTGTATCTAAAGAAGGCAAAGAGAAGCTTGTTGATAGAGTTCCTGCTATAAAGGATAAAACCGAAGTGTTTACTAATTTAGTGTCTAGTGACCTGATTCATCATCAGGCTAGAAAAGGTATAGGTTTTAGCGATAATTTTAACGGAATAAGAATCTTAACCGTTGGTAGATTAACGAATGAAAAAGGACAAGATCTCGCTATAAAAGTGCTAGCAATGTTAATTAATCAAGGGTATAAGGTTAGATGGTATTGTGTGGGGGATGGGAATTCAAGGAATAGATATGAAAGAATGGTAAAAGAGTTTAATTTAAATGAGAGTTTTATATTTCTTGGCTCAGATCCTAATCCTTATCCTTATATAGCACAGTGTGACATTTATGTTCAGCCATCGAGACATGAAGGATATTGTATTACACTCGCTGAAGCAAAATGTCTGGCTAAACCGATTATTACTACAAATTTTACTGGTGCAAGTGAACAGTTAAAAAACGGAGAAACTGGTCTGATAGTAAGCTGTAACGAAAACGATATATTCAAAGCTGTAGTAAATTTATTAAATAATCATAGATTACGAGAAGCATTTTCAAGGAAACTATCTGAAGAAATAATTGATCCTTCTTTTGAAGTGAATAGAATAATGGATTTTCAAAGTCAAATCGGTTAGAGGTATGGCATGAAAAAAATTATATTTGTTACTAGACAAATGGTAATGGGAGGAATAGAAAAAGCACTAATTTCTATGCTCGAAACAATACCTAAAGATGAATTTGATATCACAATTTTAGTTATGGCAAATGGAGGAGAGCTTGTTGATGATCTTCCAGATTACGTTAAAGTGAAATGCCTTTTTGGTGATGAACAATCTACGCGAGAAAGGGTAATTAATGATTTCAAAAAAGGCAAATTTGCCGCTGCTTTTAAAACTGGTTACTATAGCCTCCTAGCTAGAAAAGCAAAAACGGTGTTTGAACAAGAATTTTACCATTCTAAAATGTTACCGAAAGGTAAAGAAAGGTACGACATGGCAATTGCTTTTCATACTCCAGCGTCTTTTCCAGTAGTTTATGTAATAGATAATATTATTGCCAACAAGAAAGTTGCCTGGATCCATAGCGATGTTACTCAATATGAACGTGAGCTTCAACCATATAAAGAATACTACTCCAAATTTGATAAAGTATTTTGTGTTTCTAAATACGCTATGGATAAGTTTACTGATATGTATCCCGATCTTAAAAAAAGAACGGCAGTTTTCTACAATATAATTGATTGTATAAAAATGGATAAGCTATCAATGGAAAAAGGATTTGAAGATAGATTTAACGGTACTAAAATCCTTACAGTAGGTAGGTTAACATCCCAAAAGGGTCAAGATTTAATACCTAGTATTTTAAAGCTATTGACTTTAGCGGGATTTAAGATTAGATGGTACTGTATCGGTGAAGGTGAAGGCCGAGCAGAGCTGGAGAATCTCATTAAGAAGAACCAACTAGAAGAACACCTTATTTTATTAGGTAATCTAAATAATCCTTATCCCTATATGAAGCAGTGTGATATTTATGTTCAGCCATCAAGACATGAGGGATATTGTATAACTCTAGCCGAAGCCAGAGCATTTAATAAACCTATCATTACAACTGATTTTGTAGGTGCGAGAGAACAGATTATAGATGGTGAAACTGGGATCATTGTAGATTTTGACAATCGTCAAATATTTGAACAAATATCCTTATTATTAAAAAACACTTCATTTAAACAACAATTGCAGTGTAACTTAAAACAAAATGACTTAAGTAATAAAACTAATGTAGAAAATTTGTTAAAGGTATTAAAACAATAAAGAAAATTTGGAGGGGCTATGATGACTCCCGAAATAAGTATAATTGTCCCGATTTATAAAACTGAAAAATTTTTAAATGAATGTATTGATTCGATCCTTGCGCAAACTTTTACAAATTTTGAATAGTTAATGATGGTTCACCCGATAATTGCGGAGAAATTTGTGAACTATACGCTAAAGCTGACAGCCGAGTTATTGTAGTGCATAAGGAAAATGGAGGGGTATCTCGGCTAGGATAAAAGAAGAGGAGTGGCTAAATTGAAGGATGATATATATAAATTATTTAGACTTTTCAATAAAAAAGAGAAGAAAAAATTCTTGCTTTTATTTATTATGATGATTTTTGCAGCTTTCTTTGAAACTATAGGAATAGGTTTAATTGTCCCCTTCGTGGGAATAGTAACAAACCCCAATATAATACAAGAGGAAGGCGTCTTAAAGTACATTTATGAGATTTTAAACTTCAATTCATTGGTAGCGTTCATTACTTTTTCAGTAATAGTATTGTTTGCAGTATTTTTATTTAAAAATGTGTACCTGCTTTTTTTTAATTATATACAATTGAAAGTAATACTTAATCACCAAGTTAAACTATCTAGAAGATTGTTTAAAGAATATTTAACAAAACCATATACATTTCATTTGCAGCGAAATACCGCCGATCTTCTTCGAAATGTTAATAGTGAGGTACCTAGAGTGTTTCAAGGAATTCTTATATCAGGGTTTCAGTTAATTACAGAACTTTTAGTTATTGTATGTATTTTAACATTACTCCTTATAACAACTCCAATAGCAACAATTACAGCTTCTATTCTACTAGGGGGAAGCGTTTTTTTATTTTTTAAATTATTTCGGAAGAAAATTAGTATATTAGGGTTAGAGCAACAAAAGGTATTTGCTATGATGATCAAATGGGTGAATCAGGGGCTAGGAGCAGCTAAAGAAGTAAAAGTATCTGGAAAAGAGAAATATTTTATTAATGCATACACTACTCAAAGCCAAATTAATGCGAATAATAGCCGATACATGAGGATATTAGATCATGTACCAAGACTTTTTATAGAGACGCTTCTAATTTCAATAGTACTAATTACAATATTAATAATCGTTTTCCAAGGTTTGAATACTAACCAGTTGATTTCTACAATGGCACTTTTTGCTATGGCTGCTTTTCGATTAATGCCCTCTATTACCCGAGTAGTAGGTTTAATTACATCTATTAAGTATAATCAGCCTGCTTTATCAGTAGTTTACGAAGACTTGTTTAATAATAGAGAAGAAGCAACATCAAATACTATTGAGGATAGTATATTTGATGTAAATAGTGGAGAAAACCGGTTATTAGATTCAATCGAATTAAATGATGTTTCATTTCGCTATCCAAATCAAATAGACTATTCATTAAAAAACATTTCATTAACTATTCCAATTAAACACTCTGTTGCATTTATAGGAGAATCGGGGGCAGGAAAGACTACCGTAGTGGATATTATACTTGGGTTGTTGAAACCAGAAAAAGGAAATGTTTTAGTGGATGGAGAAAATTTATTTACTATAAAATCAACATGGCAAAAAAAAATTGGCTACATTCCTCAATCTATTTATTTATCAGATGATTCTATTCGTAATAACATAGCTTTTGGAGTAGATAGTCATCTTATTGATGATAAAGAAGTTTGGAGAGCGTTAAAACAAGCTCAACTAACAGAATTTGTTAAATCATTACCTAATCAGTTAGAGACGGCTGTAGGTGAACGAGGTGTAAGGCTCTCAGGAGGACAGCGTCAACGTATAGGTATCGCTAGAGCCCTATACCATGATCCAGAGATACTATTTATGGATGAGGCAACTTCAGCATTAGATAATGAAACAGAAAAAGAAATCATGAAGTCTATTAATGGATTAAAAGGTGAGAAAACGTTAATCATGATAGCTCATAGGCTTAGCACGATAGAAAATTGTGATATTGTTTTTAAACTTAGTAAGGGGCAGCTTGTTAACATTGAAAATAAACGAAAACAATTAGTAATGTAAACATTAAATTAACTCCTTTGGTTTGTTAGCAATTGATAATATTCTTGAATCTGAAAGGATTTGTAAAATATATGAGCAAAGTAAGTGTGGTTGTCCCCATATACAATGCAGGAGAAAAACTCCATAAGTGTATAAAATCTATAATTAATCAATCTTTCAAAGAATTAGAATTAGTACTAGTAAACGATGGTTCTACTGATAATAGTTTGGAAATCTGTCAGAAATATACAGAAAATGACAAAAGAATAATACTGATAGACAAGAAAAATGAGGGGCATTCTGCTACTAGAAAGAAGGGCATAGAAGCTTCAAGTGGCCCATATATTATGTTTGTTGATGCAGATGATTGGATTAGTAGTAAGATGATAGAGGTTCTTTATAATGAATTAATGGACTGTAAAGCTGAGATAATCGTATGTAATATGTACAGAGTGTATGGGTTTATTAAACAGCTAAATAAGAGTGTATATTTTGAAAGGGAAAAAACATATTATCATGAAGAAGTTAAGATGTTAGCTACAGCATATTTTCATGGACATCCCTTCCCCTCGTCGCTCTGGGGGAAATTATACAAAAGAGAACTTCTTGTGAATAGTGGTAATTATTTAGACAGAATACGATTTTTAGGGGAAGACCTTTTTTATAACCTTGAAATGCTCTTAAAAACTAATAAAGTCAAAGTCATTAATAAACCATTTTATTATTATAGATATGGTGGAGGCAGCCATAAATTTATGCCTTATTTTTTTGAAGATGTTATTAATGGCTACGAAATTCAAAAAGAAATTATAAATAAGTATTATACACAGACCCGACAGAATGAGATCAATGGAATTAGTATAGTATTACTAAACATGTTTAGAAGTGGATTGCTTAATTTGTTTATGGGGAAGTTTAGTGAATCTGAAATAAAAGAAAAGATATTAAATAATGTGGTTAAAGAAAGTATTATTGAGTGCTTAGACAATGAGGGAGTTATTAGATGTCTTTCTCCTGATTATTTAAATGCTATAAGGAACAAAGATATTCAGTATCTCTATCTTTTGGGTGAAAAGACGTATAAGAGACGAAAACCTAAACAAGTTTTGACTAAGATAGTATCCAATTTTAATCTAAATTAATTTTATTTGAGTTTGTAAATCACTAATGGAAGAAGTGATATTTTGAAGAAAGTAAGTGTGATAGTTCCTATTTATAATGCCAAGAAAAGACTAAATAAATGTATTGATTCTATTGTTAATCAAACCTTTAAAGACTTCGAATTAATTTTGTTAAATGATGGATCTACTGATAACAGTTTAGAAATATGTAAAAGGTATGAGAAAATCGATACTAGAATAAAAGTAATAAATAAGGAAAATGAAGGTTGTATTGCAACCAGAAGAAAAGGTGTGGAACTAGCTAAATCTAAATATATTATGTTTGTTGACGCTGATGATTGGATTGATACCAAGACAATAGAATTGTTATATAAAGAAGCTTACGAAAGTAATTCAGATGTTACAGTGTGTAATATGTATAAAGTAATTGGGGATAAATTATCGATAAAGAAAGAGAATAAAAGTACTTATTTTAATGGGGTTAAAGTCTATAATAAAGAAGGAATTAGAAACGAGTTAATTGTAGCATATTTTCATGGCCATCCTTTCCCTTCATCATTATGTGCTAAGTTATATAAAAGAGAGCTACTTGTAAGTTCAGGGAAGTATCTTGATGCTATTAAATTTTTTGGAGAAGATCTTTATTATAATTTGGAAATATTCCTTAAAGCTAACAAAATAAAAGTAATAAATAAAGCTTTATATTTTTATAGAGCTGGTGGAACTACAAGTAAATATATGCCGTATTTTTTCGATGATATTGTAAATGGATACCTAATCCAACAAGGAGTTATTAATAAGTATTATTATAATACTAAACAAAACATGTTAAACGGAATCAGCATCATGTTGTTAAATACTTTCAAAACCTGTCTTTCCAACTTGTTTTATAGTGAATACAACGGAATTGAAAAAAGAGATTTAATAAAGACTTACTTATCCAATGCTTGTATTACCGAGGCTATCAACAACGAGGGCGCAAAAAAATATTTTTCTAACGAATACTTACAAGCGATTAAAAATAATGATGAAAAATATTTATATCAATTTGGAAAAAAAGCATATTTAAAGCAAAGACCCAAGCAAATGCTATTGGAGTTAGGAAGAATCTAATGGAAATTTCAAAAAATAATATGAAAATGTTAAAAGGAGTAGCCATTTTATTTATGCTGCTCCTTCATTTATTTTGCAGAAAAGATGTAAATGGATTATATGAAACCTTGGTTTCTTTTAATGGAATTCCACTAGCCTATTATATTGGTTTATTTGGGGATGCATGTGTTCCAATATATTGTTTTGCAAGTGGTTACGGTCTCTATATTTCATATCATAAACACACATTTTTGAAAAAAAACTCCATAAGAATCTTAAAACTACTTATCAATTTCTGGATAATTCTGCTATTATTTATGTTAATTGGGTTCCTGGCCGGAAAATCAGGGGCGTTTCAAGGTGGACTTGGCAGCTTTCTTCTTAACTTTTTCGTGCTGTCCAACTCATATAATGGAGCATGGTGGTTTTTGCAAACTTATATAATACTCATCCTATTAACCCCATATATTGTAAAGAAAGTGAAAGCTCATAGTACCAGAAATGTATTAGTTGTTTCGGTAGTTATTTATTTAATAAGTTATATCCAGCGTATTAAGGAAATTATAGATCTGGATCAAGCCTTTTATACCTCTTTAATTAATTCTCTAGTTTTAGTGGGTACTTCTCTTTTTCCATTTATTGTTGGTTGTATATTTGCAAAGGAAAAAGTTAATTCAAAAATATCAAGAAAGTTCTCTGCCAACCCTTATCGCAATTTAATAAGTGGCTGCGCCATATTTGGATTGTTGGTATTACATTCTGTGTATGAGTCTATGATTGTTGCCCCTCTGACTGCCATTGCTTTTGTCTGCTTGTTTAATCTCATGAGTAAAGGAAAAACAGTAAAAAAGGTGTTACTCTTTTTTGGTGATCATTCTACGAACATATGGCTAACCCATATGTTCTTTTATATGTCCATTTTCCCGGAGCTTACATTTGCTCCAAGATATTGGATATTGGTTTTCATTTGGCTAATCGCCCTCTGTCTCCTTTCTTCTTATTTGATCAACTTTATATTTTATCCAATAGGAAAAATGGTAGATAGAATGATCATGAAAAAGAGTATAGAGTCTAATTTAAAAGAAGGTAAATTAATTGGTTGAAATCATAAATTAATGGGTTGAATGTTCGGCAGGTTATAAGAATTTATTTAAACCCCGCAGCAAGTTAAAAAGTTCAGATCTAATTATAAACCCACACGAAAAGAGTACATATGAATATATTACCTCTAAGAAGAAGAAGTGGAGGAATATATATAGATATGAAATGTATTCGTGAATTAAGAGTTGGTTTATTTATAACACATGAGAACACCAAAGCAGCTGCAGGTGAATGGAATGAGTGATTTCTCTTACACTGTTGAACTGGAGCGGTGGGGAATTAAAGATAATGAAACAGATGCAGCAAACACTACTCTTGGGATTAACCAAGCGTTTTTATGGGCAAGGGAAAATGATTATAACTTGGTTGTTTTACCAAAGGGCAGATATCTTATAGATAAAAATGCATCAGTAAATTTAAATAGCAATACAACGTACAAGCTTTATGATTGTGTATTTGTAAAAGAATCAAACAACTTTACAGGCTACACTGTTCTCTCGTGTAATAATGTCAAAAACGTTACTATAGAAGGTGCTACTGTAATTGGAGATAGGGAGACTCACGACTATTCTAGCGGTGGTACACATGAATGGGGACATGGCATAGAGTGTAAAAATTCCTGTTACAACATTGTTTTGAATAACTGTGAGGTAAGTGAATGCACTGGAGATGGTTTTACCACAGCTATGGACTTTTCAGCAATAGGCGGTATCCAGCACCCAGCACATTTCGCTAAAGGGGATATTAATGCGCAAGGTAATATAGATGTTTCAAAGTCCAATTATACTACAGTCTCAAGATTCTTTGACGTGACGGGATCTACAGTAAAATCAGTTGGATACTTTTATTACTCGGGTGATGGGTATGGTGGATATGGTACCGGAAGTAACTTAAACAAAACAGTAATAAAGGTGCATTTCTATAAATCAGATGGTTCTTATTTAGGATTTAGAAATACCAGAACGTATGAATTGATCTATCTATCTTCTTTACCTGAGGGTACTGCAAAAGTGAGATTTTCCTACTTGCAAAATTTCGACTTAATGAATGGAAATTTGCATTACGTACTATGTGCCAGAATACCTCAGTATATCACTTATATAAATTGTAAAGCCCATAGAAATAGAAGGCTTGGTGCGTCTGTTAATGGGGGCAGATTTATCACATATGACAGGTGTGAATTATATAACAACAGTAACCCTATGAGCAACTCTCAAGGGTGTAATCCAGGCTATGGTATCGACATAGAAGATGGATATATGACGAATCAAAAAATCACCGTGAAAAATTGTAACTTCTACGATAATCGAGCTGGAGCGTTTATTTGTATCAGTACCAGAGGAGTGTATCTCGAAAATAATAAATTTAAGGGTGCCGTTAATTTAAGCGGCAGTGGAGATGATTATTTATCGCATAATAATATATATTATGGTCCGATTACAGGCAGGTCAATTACGAGCGGTAATGAGGCAGATGGAACATTTGTTACATTTAGAAATGATTCTATTTTTGACGCCTCCTGTTCAATTAATGCCGGAAATACGACGTTAGAAAACTGTGTTTTTACAAAAAGCAGCTTAAACCTCTTTGGTGAAACCTTGAAAATATATAATTGTAAATTGACTTTTGATGACCCAGATAAAGATGCGGGACTTCGCTTTGCCAGCAAGAATATTGAGATTTATGATTCATTATTTGATGTAAGAAGAGCCGGAGGCCTCGTTACGGCTAGTTACAATCAAACAGAAAGCGCTTTGTTTAAAAATGTTAAATTTCTAACAAATGAGACAAGCGGCGGACATTATGTAGGTGCAAAAAACCTAATTGTTGAAGACTGTGAATTTATTCACAGCGGAAACAAAGTGAACTATAGCCGTATGATGGCATCTAGATCAATGAGGGTTCAAAACTCAACCTTTAGGAACCAGTCATTCAGGTTTGATGGAGGCGATATCTACGGCAGTGAGATATTAGCTGAAGAAACAGGGTATGTTACACATAAATTTAGTAACAATACGATCATCTGGGACGCTTCATACGGAACTGCTGTTCATGAAGCTCGAGGACCTGGAGTTGCGTTTCTTTATATCCCCAGACTCGAAGTTACAGATAATAATCTTAGAGTTGTAGGAAAAAATGTTTCTCTAGGTGCGATGCACTCGTTAAGGGTTTTTGCTGAAAACTATTTAGTTCTTTCTAATAATACAATTGTAACCAAAAATGATATTGGTATTAGTACCAAAGGGACGATCACGATTGAGAGTGCTTATAGAAAATCCGGCTCATCCCTTCCAAAACCTAGAACAATAATTGTTGCACAAAACAATAATAGTATAAATTCTGAAATTGTTTTTACGAAGAATTTAGATTTACAATTAGAAAAAAATATAGTGGGTAATATTCCTCTCCCTGCAGCAGCAGATTCAGAACCTAGTACTGGCACATATATGGTTGGACAAATAATCTATAATGTCACCCCGGTAGCGGGGGGATATGTTGGCTGGATTTGCGTTGCTTCTGGAATTGCAAACAAAAATCCATGGAGTCCAAATAAATCCTATACCATTAATAGCTTAGTCAATGCAAACGGAAAAGTATACAGATGTATAGCTGCGGGATCCAGTGGGGCATCTGCACCATCTAACACTAATGGCACTGCTCAGGACGGCAGTATTACCTGGGAGTATGTAGGAGCTCTTGCAGTGTTTAAGCCGTTTGGATTGATTTCAAGCTAAATTGCACAATATATAAGTATTTGAAGGATTTTGTTAAAAAAAGAATATTATAAGTCTACAGTACTGTTTGGAATTGACAGGTTAATAGATAAATGGTAATCTACACCTATATAATGTTCTTTATAAAGAAAGTAATTGTGATAATAATTGCCTCTTTTTTTAATCTTTTCGTTCTTTATAAAGAATATACGATGGAGGAAACATGAGCGCTATTACAGGGATCTTACAATTTAACCAGAATGATGTTTCTATTCGAAATAGAACAAATATTATGGATTCACTTGCTGAGTTTCCTGTAAATCACATAGGCTGCTTTCATAAAAATCATATTTATCTTGGCTGCCATTCACAATGGATTACAAAAGAATCTCTAGGAGAGAAGTTGCCATTTTATGATCCGCAAAGGCAAATTGCAATCACAGCAGATGCCATTATAGATAACCGCCTTGAATTATTCGAACACCTGCAAGTTCCCTTGAGAGACCAAAAAAACATCACGGACAGTCAATTGATTATGCTGGCTTATCTAAAATGGGGTCAAGAATCACCCAAATATTTAATTGGTGATTTCGCCTTTATGATCTGGGACGAAAAACAAAATCTCCTTTTTGGAGCTAGAGATTTTTCTGGGTCCAGGACACTCTATTATAGTAAATCAGGATCCAACTTTGCTTTTAGTACAACCATTAAACCATTGCTTTCTCTATCCTTTATTGATAAAAAGCTGAATAAATGTTGGCTAGCCGATTACTTAGCTGTGTCAGGAATGATGGATAGCGTGGACCCTGCCATTACTCCTTATATGGATATATACCAAATTCCCCCGGCTCATAGCCTAACTTTAAAAAACGATAAAATCACAATCCGTAGGTACCACTCTTTCAGCAATATTCATCCATTTAAATTCAAAAATGATTCAGAATATGTAGAAGCCTTTCAAAGTGAATTTCAACAGGCAGTAACTGCTAGACTAAGAACCTATAAGAAAATTGGTGCGCAGTTAAGTGGAGGATTAGACTCAGGCTCTGTCGTAAGCTATGCAGTCAATTCATTAAAAGAAAAAAGGGAGATCCTGCATACTTTTAGCTATATTCCTCCCAACGATTTTGAAGATTTTACCGCTACGCATTTGCTAACAAATGAGACACCTTTGATTAAAAAAACCGTTCAGCATGTTAATGGTATTCATGCTCATTTATTAAGCTTTGATAAAAAAAATTCTTATGATGAAATAGATGACTTCTTAAGCATAATGGAGATGCCCTATAAATTTTTTGAAAATTCATTTTGGCTTAAAGGACTTTTTGAAGCAGCTCATTCAGAAGGCGCAGGTGTACTTTTAAATGGGGATAGAGGAAATTTTTCTATCTCATGGGGCTCCGCTGTTCATTATTATTCAGAACTATTAAAGAAATTAAAATGGGTGAAGTTGTATAAGGAACTGAATCAATACAGTCGTAATACAGGTGGAGCCAGACTGGGTCAATTGCCTGACATTGCAAAAATTGCTTTTCCTGGTATGTTCATTAGAAAAACAGAGAACAGAATGCCGTCAATAATCAATGAAAGTTTTGCAGAGGAAATAATGGTAAATCAAAAACTTGCAAAGCAAGGAATAAATCATAGAGGCTGGTATCTGAATTCTTCCTTAGAAGAAGAAAGAATTAAACATTTTGAAGATGGTTTCCATTGGAATGCCAGCAACACTCTATCAACGAAACTATCGCTGAAATATTCTTTGTGGAAACGTGATCCAACTAATGACCTTCGTGTAATTCGTTTCTGCCTATCTGTTCCCAATAGTCAATATGTGCAAAATGGTCTAGACCGTGCATTGATAAGAAGAGCAACAAAGAATTATTTGCCAGATGAAGTAAGGTTGAATCAACGTACCTTTGGTGTGCAAGGTGCAGATTGGGTTTATAGAATGATTCCTCAGTGGAATGAGTTTAGACATGAATTGGATCATTTAGTTAAAGATGATCAGGTTATGTATTACTTAAATAGGGATACGATTATGAATGCTCTCTCCATTATGGATCAAGGGGTCGAATCACACCATGCCATCAACCCTTATTTTAAGATTCTTGTAAGAACGGTTATTTTATATAGGTTTTTAAAAAAATTCAATTGAAGGGAGGTGAAAATATGAAAAAGGTATGGGAAAAACCAACTTTAGAAGTTTTGGATGTAAACGAAACTCTTCTTGGAAGAGATGGTGATTTTACAGATGCTGCATTTGACCCTAATACTCCAAAAGGAAAATTGACTTTCAGCTAATATCACTCCATATGTTTTTTGAATGATAGAGGATACTTAGTACACATTTTATTGAGCCCTATCCTATAGGGTAGGGCTACTTCATGGAGTGAAGAGAGATGCTTAAAGTCAAAGAAAAGCTTATATATACAGGCTTTGGTTTTACTATACAGAGTGACCTATTACTGCCAGAACTTTCTTCCTCAGCAAATCGGAATTTACCAATCGATATAAATATATATGAAAAAGACTTGACTTATCTTTGGAGAGAACTCTCTGATAATGAGTTTGGTTTTACTTTTGATAACAAGGATGTTTACTTTAAAATTCCCGACCTAGCTATATTTGGAATTTTAAATGGGCATGAAATTCAATATTCTCCAATCAGGGAAACAGATTTTGATATGATTAGGCTTTTTGTTCTTGGTACATGCATGGGTGTAATACTAATGCAAAAAAAAATCCTTCCTCTTCATGGAAGCGCCATTGAAATTGAGGGGAAAGCCTATTGCATTGTTGGTGAGTCCGGCGCGGGAAAATCTACTTTAGCTTCTTATTTTTTAAAATCAGGATATAAACTTCTAAGTGATGATGTCATTCCAATAACAATGCAGAATGGTTATCCGTATGTGACCCCATCCTATCCTCAGCAAAAGCTTTGGCAGGAGAGCCTTAATTATTTTGGAATGAAAAAGGAAGAGTACAAATCAATTTTTGGACGAACGGATAAATTCAGTGTGCCAGTTTCATCTAATTTTATTACTCAGCCGTTGCCATTAGGTGGAATTATTGAACTTGTAAAAACAGATAACCATCTGAGTATTGAAAGCATGGAAGGATTTAATAGGTTCAAAGTTCTGCTTAACCATACCTACCGCAACTTTTTAATTCCCTCATTAAATTTAACTAGCTGGCATTTTTCATACTCTGCTGCTATTTTGAATCAAGTTGGAGTGTATTCTTTGAATAGGCCCATTTCTCGATATACTGCACCAGAATTGGCTATGAATATATTAAACATCATAGGAAAGGAGAATGTTTGTGATTAAGTGTGAAGAAATCACCGTTTATTCTACTGTTTCCCAAAGAGAAGGGAACGTTACCAGTGACATGGCTGGCGAAAAAGTGTTGTTTAATGTTGACAAGGGGAAATATTATAATTTAGGTTCCATAGGTGGTGAAATCTGGGGGGAATTAAAGGATCCCATTCGCGTCTCTAATTTAATCGACATCCTCATAGAAAAATTTGAGGTGAGTAGAGATGTATGTGAAGACGAAGTCATTAGATTCTTAACCATGCTTGATTCAGAAGAATTACTTAATAAACATAATTAAAAGATAAAATGAGGAATGTGAGAGTGGGAGCGTTAAAAAAATTCAAAACATTCATCTCTTTGGACCATAAAACGTTGAGTCTGTATATAGAAGCCTTCCTATTTCTTGGGTGGGCCAGAATACTAAAAGCTTTCCCTTTTTATAAAATTAAGCATTTATTAGGGTATCATATGCAGGAAACATCTACAGAACTTATGACACAAAATAGAAAGCAATTAAAAGAAATTGCTATAGCTATTCACGTAATGAGTAAATACACTTTTTGGGAAAGTAAGTGTTTGGTAAAAGCGATAGCAGGGATGAAAATGCTTGAAAGAAGAAATATAGAAAGTACTCTATACTTAGGTTCAGCAAGAAGTACGAATGGTAAAATGATTGCCCATGCATGGCTGAGGAGCGGCCCCTATTATATATCTGGCGCAGCAGAAATGCAGGATTATACGGTTGTAAGCACATTTGCTAAAAAAAACATTTCGTGAACATTTAAGGAGATTTATACCATGGTATCTTATCAACTATGCTTAAGGAAAGTACCAGACGAACTGATCTTAATATTGGAAATGTTATCATGTAAAAAATCAGAAAATCTGAATAAAAACAATCAAGATTTTTTCAAAAATGTCAACTGGAATGAATTTGTTGAAATGTCTATTCATCACCGTTTATTTCCAAGTCTTTTTTTAAAAATCAAGGAAGAAAAATGGGGTTTTATCCCTCAACAGACAATGGCTCTATTATCCCAATATGTAAAAATAAACACAATGAATATGCTTTCTTTGAGTGGTGAAATGGGTAAGTTAGGAACCCTTTTTAATCAACATAGTATCCCTGCTTTATTCTTAAAAGGTCCTATATTAGGGGCAGAATTGTATGGAAGCTTATCACTTAGAACTTCAAGTGATATTGACGTACTTGTCTCTATAAAAGACCTAAATAAGGTTGAACAGATGATGAAAGTAAAGGGTTACATAAAAGATGACTATTTTTCATCTGTTCTTAATGACTGGAAATGGAGACACCACCACGTGACTTTTAATCATCCGGAAACAAAGATGAAGGTAGAGATTCACTGGAGACTGAACCCTGGGCCTGCAAAACAGCCTGCTTTTAAAGAATTATGGGAACGGAGGAGAGTAAGCACTTTTTCGCAATCACCTATTTTTTACCTGAGTAAAGAAGATTTGTTTTTTTTCCTAGTAACCCATGGAGCAAGGCATGGATGGTCTAGAATACGATGGGTAATGGATATCCATCAGTTAGTTCAGCAGGATTTGGACTGGAACAAAGTTATGAAGGTGCTAAGGTCCTATGGTTATTTAGATATTGGAGGTCAAGCATTGATTTTAACAAATCGTTTATTTAAGACTCCTATATCCAGTGATATGGAGCCGTTATTTCAAAGAAAACGAGCTAATCAGCTTGCTCATAAAGCAATTTTTTACCTTGAAGAGATGATCAATTTACATACTGAACCTGTGCCTATACATGTATCTAAATATCATCAAAGACATCTATTTGACCTAATGTCAGCTAAACAGAAATGCTTGTTTGCTCTGAGCTTGCTTCATCCGTATCCAGTTGATTCTGAGACAATGCCGCTGCCGAAAAATCTCCATTTTCTGTATGTGCCTCTGCGTCCTTTCCTTTGGACTTGGAGAAAATCAAAAGCTATTTATAATAATTGGGGGACGTGATCGATGGAGTCACTAATTTTTTTTGCAAAAAAACTGCATAAGTTCTCAGGTAGAATCCTTTATGTGAATTTTTTTGCTATGGGTCTTGTAAGTCTGCTTGAAGGAATCGGTATACTAATGCTTATTCCTATGCTTAATATTAGCGGAATTTTGGATGACTCATCTAACAGCAGTCATTTCTCTGGAATTGTTAAGTTATTTTCAAGTATCCCCGATTTATTTCTTCTCCCGGTTATTTTATCCATTTATTTAGGTATAGTAGTTTTTCAAACCTTACTTCATCAAAAATTAGCTCTCCGTAATACGAAAATTTTAGTAAGGTTTACAAATCACTTGCGTTTAGAAATTTTTTCGAAATTAACGTATGCAAACTGGAGTTTTTTCATTAAGAGAAGAAAATCTGATTTTGTTAACGCTCTAACTGATGAGTTAAGCAGAGTAGTTGCTGGAACTCAGCTTTTTCTCCAATTATCAACTTCTATTGTATTTACTTTTATACAAATTGCTATTGCATTTTGGCTATCCCCGCAGATTACTTTATTCGTTCTATTATCTGGAGTGATGCTTGCACTATGTTCAAGGCATTTTATTAAGAAATCCAAAGAAATTGGAAACCAAACATCAGAAGTAGCAAGGAGTTATTTAGGGGGGATCACAGACCACTTTAATGGAATGAAAGATATTAAAACGAATACTTTAGAAAATTCCAGAATTACATGGCTGCAGCATTGGTGTAACACAGTAGAAAAAGAACAGTTAGCAATTGTACATCTTAGAAACAGGTCCCAGCTATTCTATAAAGTGTCTTCAGCAGTTATTATTGCTCTATTGATTTATATATCCATTACTTTGTTTCAGGCTCAGTCTGCACAATTATTATTGATTATACTCATATTTACAAGACTATGGCCAAGATTCACAAGTATACAATCGAATGCTGAACAAATTGCATCAACTTTGCCTGCTCTTCAGTCCCTAATTAAACTGCAAGAAGAATCTGATGCTTCAAAGGAGGGGGAAAAAAATAATAAAATGCAAGGTGAACCTCTTCTGCTTGCAGATGGTATTGCTTGTGAAGAAGTAGATTTTAAATATAGTGATAATCAGGAAAAGTGGACACTAACTAATATCAATTTAGAAATATCTACAAATAGAACAACAGCTATAGTCGGGCGTTCAGGAGCTGGAAAGAGTACTTTAGTAGATTTAATTATGGGCCTTAATAAGCCGACTAATGGCAAAATATACGTTGATGAATCACCAATTACAGATGATAATTTGTATTCTTTAAGGAAATCTATAAGTTATGTATCACAGGATCCTTTTCTTTTTAATGGGAGCATAAGGGATAATCTTCTGATGATTGAAAACCATGCTTCTGAAAAAGAGATCTGGCAAGCCCTGGAATTCTCCTCCGCTGCCGAATTCGTCCGCAGGCTTCCTGATGGTCTCGATACGCCTATTGGAGACCGGGGCGTCCGGCTGTCAGGCGGGGAACGGCAGAGACTGGTGCTTGCCAGGGCAATCTTGCGGAAGCCTTCAATTTTGGTGCTGGATGAGGCTACGAGTGCTTTAGACAGCGAAAATGAGAGAAAGATTCAGGAGGCTCTGGAGGGTCTGAAGGGAAAGATGACGATTATTGTCATTGCGCATAGGCTTTCTACGATCCGGAACGCGGATCAGGTGATTGTATTGGAGGAAGGGCGGATTGTGCAGGCTGGTGGCTTTCAGGAGCTCGCCAGCCAGCGTTCGGGCCAGTTTGGGCGGCTGCTTGGGAATCAGGTAGAGGCGGTTCAGGTTAGCCGTTAAGAATGATTAAAGATATACAGACAGCAAACAGCCGGTGCCGCATTTCGTTTAGCGGTACCGGCTGTTTTTGCTATGCCCTTTTCCTGAGCCTTGTATTCCATTCAGCCCTTCTTCTCTGTCTTTTCTTCCGCTCATGCCGGATCATGAGTAACCAGACGATGACAATGCCGGCCCAGTCCTTCAGAAGATCTGTCCATGAGGCGGAACGGCCTGCTGTAAAGTATTGGTGCCACTCGTCAATGACGCTGTAGCCGGCGGCAATGAAGAGGGCGATCGGGATTGCCCTTTTAGAGGAGAGGCCGAAAGCCTGCAGGGCAAGAACGGACAGAAAGAACAAGATCCCGAATTCAATTAGATGAAGCAGTTCAAAGAGGGTGCCTAATAGAATAATAGGCAATGCCGGTTCTTCAATCACGGCCACCCGGTCAATCCCTTTTGTAAGAAAAAGATTGATGGCTTCCGTTGAATAGCTGGATTGAATCCATATCACGGCAATGTACAGGACCGGGATGGCCGCAGCCAGGATTTTTACCATAATACCACCTGCTTCCAAAAGAGAACGAATCGTTTAATGTGCTGCTGCTGGTTCTTTGCTGAATAGGAAGCTTCGTACTTCCTCGGGTGTCAGTCCCAAGTTTTTGGCTTCCGTTAACAGTTCAACCCATTCTTTTTCTGAAACAAGTCTTTGTTCAGTCATCATTTTTTTCCCCCTTGGATTCTTTCCATTTATTGAATCTGACATAATTTCTGAACGTTTCAAACTCTTCCTTGCTCATGCCTTCATTAATGGCTCTCTCAATCAATGCCTTCCATTCTTCATCGAGCTGGCCCTTTGGCTCAGGGTCCCCCAGCAGTTCATTTACTTCGACATCCAGCGTGTCCGATATTTTGGTTAAAAACTGAAGACTGGGGTTCTTTTGAACATTTCGTTCTATGTAGCTTAAATACGATTTTGATACACCTGCCTGTTCGGCAAGCTCACTGAGTGAATAGCCTTTTTGACGCCTGATTTCGCGAATTCTTTTTCCGACAGCTTCCATATAATGAACTCCTTCTTAACAATAAATGCAACGCTTTCGTTCATTATATAAAACAAATTGTTCTTAATAAAATTAAGAAATTGTTAGAAAAAGAGAGGATATTCGAGAAAACGAACGAAAACGTTCGTTAAAATGAATTAAATGGCATTTTTCGAGATTTTTCTTTTAAATAGGCCATAAGATATAATCATAGTAAGAAATTCTTAATTAAGAACAGTGGTGTGCTGCCAGAATGAAAAAAAGAGTCATTTTTTATGCTGTAAGATTCACATTCGTATTAGGCATTGTGTTTTACTTATTACTTCTTGGGAACACGCACCAATTCCTTCCTTTTCAGCTAAAGAATGTTTTATCTGGTTCGATGGAACCCGTTTTTCAGACAGGATCCATGATTTTAATCAGAAAACCGGATCGGGAAGAAACATTTAATAAAGGGGAAGTCATTACCTTTAGAACGAAGGAAGAAATCCTCATTACTCATCGCATTGATAAGGTGCTTGAGGGAGATTCCTATGTTACAAAAGGGGATGCCAACGATGGTGCGGACCGTGAACCGGTGCTTGCTCAAGACATTTCAGGGGTGTACACAGGAATCACGATCCCCTATGCAGGCTTTTTGTTCGCAGCCATTCAATCCAGGGCAGCCGGCATCTTTCTGATGATTCTACCTGGCACCGCTTTGCTTTACATCTCCTTTAGGCTGCTGTTCAGCAGGCGCGGGAGAAAGATAGACTGGCAGTGATTGACTCTTCCTGAAGTATTGGAAGTTCAATATAAATCAATTTTTAGGGGGACTTTACAATGAGCATGAAGAAGAAATTGGGATTGGGTCTTGCTTCTGCAGCACTTGGTCTGACATTGGTTGGCGGCGGTACATATGCTTACTTCAGTGATAAAGCAGATGCTAAAGGCACGTTTGCAGCAGGGACTTTAGATTTGGCTGTGGGCCCTGAGGAAATGGTTATTGAACTGGAGAACATGAAGCCCGGTGACTGGGCCACCAGAGCATTTAAGCTTGAAAACAAAGGGACATTGGATATCAAAAAAGTCTTCTTGATGACAGATTATACGGTCATGAATAAGGACGGTGCTGATCCGAACGTTCAGGACCTTGGCAAGCACATCCAAGTTAACTTCCTTTATAATGCAGACAAGCTAAATGATGTCATCTACAGCACAACGCTGAGTGAACTGAAAAAAATGGATCCAAATGCTATCGATCAAAACGTCTTTACTCCAATGATGGAAAAGAAAGGCCTGGCTGCCGGAACGACAGACGACCTTTTCGTTCAATTTGAGTTTGTGGAGAACGACAAAGACCAAAATGAATTCCAGGGTGATGCGCTGGAGCTTAAATGGACGTTTGAAGCACAGCACGGTAAAGGTGAAGAACTGTAACAAGCAGGGATAGGAGGGCAGGATCTTCCTGTTCTCCTTTCTTCAATTATTCCCATAGAAGAACAGGGGCTGGAGACCATTCGGCGAAAGGTGAATCATCTGTTAAAATGCTCGTTCATTGCCTATTTTCTGATATTATTCCTCACTTACATAACCTCCCCAACAAGTGCTTACTTTACTGACGGGAATGAGCAGTCCATTCAAATCAAGATGGGTTCCTGGTGGGATAAAAGTGAATTAAGCTTTATGGACATTCCGGTAAATGATGCGTTAACGGTTTGCGGAGAGCCTGCTGAGATTAAGGCGCTTATCCAAAATAAGGGATTTACGATGCTTGATGGTACGTCCTACAGAATATATAAGAACGAAAAAATGATTGAGGATGGAAACCTTCCGGCAGTAAAAACGGGAGAAACGGCTCCTCTTTCAATCAAAGCGGGTGAGGCCGGCACATACAGATTCGAAGTGGATCAACGGCCGGGCTACGGAGGCAATGACAAAGAGACTGCCTCTATAAGCAGCCATCCAGTAGAAGTAAAAGGATGTTCTGTGACAGCGGAAGAAGGTACGGAGCCATTCGACGATGAGTCGGGATTGAAGCAGACGCATGAGCCAGCTTCTGCAGATTTATCCGCTGGACGAGAACCTGCTGCCCGTTCTGAATCTGAAGTAATCACGGATCACGAAGGAGAGATTGCAGATGAAAGCAGTGAAACGAATCGTTAGCCAGCTTATGTCCGCCTTTCTGTTTCTTTTGCTTACAGGCATGATTCTGTTAGTGGTTTCAACAAATGTTTCAGGAGGGGATCCTGAAATTTTCGGATATCAATTTAAAACCGTTTTGTCCGGTTCGATGGAGCCGGGAATTCAGACAGGATCGGTTATTGCGGTTCAGCCAGGCGGCGATATGACACGGTTTGAGCAGGGAGATGTGATTACATTTAAGATGGATGAACAGACTCTTGTTACCCACCGCGTGATCGAACGGAAAACGAGCGGAGAGCATGTGATGTATACAACGAAGGGGGACAATAACCAATCAGCGGATTCATCACCGGTGCTCTCAGAAAATGTTTCAGCCTCTTATACAGGTTTCACAGTTCCGTATATCGGCTATTTAATTGAATATGCTAAGTCTAAAGAAGGAAACGCACTCTTGTTCATTGTTCCCGGATTGCTGCTGATCGGGTACTCCATATTAACTATATGGAAAGCTGTGGCAAGGCTTGAGGAACCTAAGAATGCATAAGCTTCAGCATAACTAATATGCCTTTCAGAAGGAGCTGCTCCCATTGAAGGTTGCTTTCATTTATCTGGCTGTTGTCAATGCCGCAGATCTTTTCATCACTTTAGCCGGGCTGGAGCTGGGCTTTATCCAGGAAGCCAATCCTATCATGAGAGGGCTGTATGAATGGAGTCCGGCCGCTTTTATAGGGGTCAAGCTTCTGTTTTCCTTTCTCCTCTTTTTCATGGTCTTTCTCCTCCCAATTAAAACGACGACCCTCCTAAAGGGGGTTACGTACGGAGCGTGTATCCTCTATTCCTTTGTACTGGTCCTTCATTCTACTTGGATTCTTCATGTCACAGTTTAGGAGAGATGGAAATGTTTAAAAAAGTGTGCCCCCGCTGTGCCAAGTCTTCTTACAGCAGCTACAGCGGCGGGGAATGGATATGCCCTTCCTGTTCGAATGATCTTACCTTCCAGCGGGTTCTGAAAGTAAGCGGCCAGCGTAAAATCGCACCGGTTAAAGAAAAATACGCACAATCTGACTCAGATCAGCCTGTCATTTCTCTATATGCATAAAGAAGAACCTGGAAAAGAATCCGGGTTCTTTTTATTTAGTAGATTCATTCCATTTCAATGCCGAAAGAACCGGACCCATTGGTTCATGGGGTAAAAATTTCAGTGGAAAACATTGATTTCATGCTTTTCATTAAACCGGGGACTTCAAAAATCATACAAATGGATGAGGTGATTTATTGGTATAAAGAACCTTTTGCCGAATTTAGGCGACTGCTACACTTAAGGAGGAAAGAAGGAAGAATTTTATCCCAAATCATAAATAATTTGTCATAACAGATGAGATGAATTCCTCGCAGTAATATTTGTCGGAATATTTAAACAAAATAGGTGAAAATTAAAAGCTGCACCACCGGTTGAGCCTCTTTGCAAAGGCTGGTTTCATGTTTGGTCCAAAAGAATGGACGAAGGCGTGACAGGGCTTAGGTATAAGAGATCACATACACAGGAAACAGGAGGAATGTAAAATGGGGATCAAGACGAAATTAGGGTTAGGTATTGCTTCAGCAGCATTGGGACTATCGTTGGTCGGCGGGGGTACATATGCTTATTTCAATGACAGAGCAGAGGCAACGAGCTCATTTGCTGCCGGCACACTTGACTTAAATGCGGTTCCGACTGAAGTTGTGAATGTGAAGGACATGGCTCCGGGAGATTATGTAACCCGTACATTCAAGCTGCAAAACGATGGAACGGTCGACATTAAGAAGGTACTTTTGACTACAGATTATACAGTTGTGAACAAAGAAGGCGAAGAAGCTAACACGGAGGACCTAGGCAGCCATATTAAGGTAAACTTCCTTTATAATGCAGACAAGCTGAATGATGTCATTTACAGCACAACCTTGGAAGAATTAAAGGAAATGGATCCTAACGCTGTTTCCAGCAATGTTTTCACACCTCTTTTTGAAAAGAAAAAAGGACTGAAAGCAGGAACGACCGATGACTTGTTCGTCCAGTTTGAATTCGTTGATAATGATGAGGATCAAAATCAGTTCCAAGGCGATTCTCTTCAGCTTAAATGGACATTTGACGGCCGGCAGGGAAAAGGACAAGAGCTATAAGCGCTGAATGGATTCAGGACGATTTTACATAAGCGGGATGAGGCAGCCCCTCTCCCGTTCTGTTTTTGATTAGCGGACAGAGGAAGCACTTAACCTACATGGAAGGTGATACCGGTGGACAAAGAACACAAGAAAAAGAGGGGCGCTGTAAAAACGGCCGGATTCGTATGCGCCGCTTTTCTTGCAGCAGGCGTCTTTTCATCCCCTGTCCAGGCCTACTTCAGCAAGGACAGTCAGCAGACGATCGGAATTCAAATGGGATCATGGTGGGATGGCAGCAAGCTCCGCTATGAACAGACAGAGAATTTGGTATGCGAAACAAAGCAAGTGATTTTCTCCGTAAAAAATAACGGGTTTGCCATGACTGGCGGCACTGATTACCGCATCTACCTGAATGACGAAGTGATCGAGGAAGGTTCGTTGGAGGAAATCGGAGAAGACAGGTCCGCGCAAATTATGGTTAGCACAGAGGAGCCAGGCACCTATTACGCAAAAATTGCCCAGCGCCCTGGCTATGAGGGAGAAGAAGATAAAACGGTTTGGACGAGCAGCGGGAAAATAACGGCAGCTGCATGCGGGAATCCGGAAATTGAGGATGAACAAGAAGCAAAGCCTGAGACGAAAGATGAAAAGAAAGCAATGCGAGTAAATCCAGAGGCGCAGGATGAAAAGAAAGCAAAGCGAGTAAATCCTGAGCCGCAGGATGACCAGCGGGCAAAGTCTGAAGATCCTGAGACACAGGAGAAACAAGAAGAAATGGCTAAAACATTGCAGCCAAAGGGCGAAAAGGGTACAACCGAAAGTCCGGAACATGAAGATAACAGAGATATACTTCTAGAAGAACAGGCAGAGGATGAAGAAGAGGCCATTCGATGAAGCTTGCCGGCCGGGCATTTTCCATGCTGCTGTTTCTAATCATTGCCGGACTTGCGATAGCCGTTTTTTCATCGAAAGCATCGGGAGGGGAGCCTGAAGTTTTTGGATATCAGCTGAAAACTGTTCTTTCAGGATCGATGGAACCGGGAATTCAAACAGGGTCTGTCATCGCGGTGAAAACGGGCGGTGATATGAATCGCTTTGAAGTGGGGAATGTCATCACATACTGGATGAATGAAAAGGATCTGGCAACCCATAGAATTACCGGAAAAACAATGAGCGGCGGTCAAGCTGTGTACCGAACCAAAGGGGATCACAATCAATCTGAGGACTCAGACCCGGTTCTGGCGCAAAATGTAGTGGCTGAATACACGGGGTCGACCATTCCTTATGCAGGATACATCAGCAGCTATGTACGGTCAAAAGAGGGGAGAGCCCTCCTTGCGATCATACCGGGGATTCTTTTGATTATTTATTCGATATCAACCATTTGGCAGGCAATCCTGAAAATTGAAGAACTTCACCAGCAAAAATCAGACAGTACATAAAATAAACGGCCTGGACAAGTGTCCTGACCGTTTATTTTTTTGGCTGATTAATCCGCCATTTATTAAATTCCAGAAATTCACGAAACTGATCTTTTGTAACTCCTGATTGCATAGCTTCTTTAACAAGTGATGCCCAGTCCTGATCAAGCTGGCTCGCATATGCATCGTCCGTATTTCCGTTCAACAGGGTGTTTACAGAAATACCAAGCACAGCTGAAACCTTCTCCAAAAATTGTACCGATGGATTGGATTGGAGATTACGTTCGATCGAACTCAGATAAGATTTTGCAACGCCTGCTCGGTCTGCTAGTTCAGATAGTGATAGGTTTTTTTCTTTGCGGTATTTGCGAATGCGTTCTCCGATCATAACATCACCTTCCCTTAGTCATTATAGCATATAACGAAGGGTTTTCTTCGGTAAATCGAACAAAATCGACAAAATTTTTTCGACAAACTGTCAGCTGTTTCTTTCATCCTGATTCGTTTGAAGGAAGGTGCGGATGTCTTCTTTGCTTAGTCCCATTTCCAATGCTGCTTTGATTAAATCCTTCCATTCCAAGTCCAAATCCATTTCTTCTTTGACCATAACATTTTCCATCCCTTTTCCTCCTAAAATACGTATGTATTTCAGGCAATCCGGCGATCATCATTGCCTCCGGCAACCTTAGACCCGTGATTTTGCGTCGCTGCCTTTCAGCAGGTTTGCCTTTGTCTGACTGGTGAAAGCTATCATTCCGTCTGAGCTAATACTTTGGTCCATGGCTGGGAAGGTAACCTTTGTACTATGATTATAAATAGCAGGATGGAAAAAAGTTGCCGAAAGCTGTCGAAATTGAAAAATAATTTAATATTCTTGTTTTTTCAGCCGATATTATTAAAAAATTGTTTTTTCGTTCAGGTAAAAAATACCCCCGTTATTGACAGAAATATGTATTCTTGGTTCATATAAGTCTTTCAACGCACCTTTCTCCAGCTCGTACACTTCCGGCTTTTCCTCCATGTCCTCATAAAAATGGTGCAGGAGCATTAAATCAGCATTCCAGCGCTGCTTCGCTTCTTCTGCCCATGTATGGTCATCCTCTGAAATTCTTTGCTCTATATGTGTCCTGATCCTTTGCATCCCGCTTTTAGGCAGGATCAGAGGGGAGAGGGTGAAGCTGAAATCGGGGATGGTCGGTGTCAGAACGAGCTCGTTCAGCCGGTCCTGAAAACCCTCCACCATGGTTCCGCTGATTAAGTGCAGCCCGATGGAATAGACAACGTCCTTTTTCATGTCACATTGATAAGAGACTGTAATATTTATCCCAAGCCACGGATGAAGAGGCTGCTGGCCTTGGATTGCAGCCGATTTTTCATACATACGAGCGAAAGAGCCGAGCTTTTGTGCAGAACGAAAAATCTGATGCAGCCTTGGAGAGCCGAAGTGAATAAATTCAGGTTTTTCACTTTCCGTTTCAGCGTCCCGGTCTGTGAGCAAATGAAGTTTCATCGGGTTGGGCTCTCCGCCGGTTTTCTCCAGGTAATGCCAGTAAAAAGGGCGGTTCATCAGCTCTTTATCCATGTCCGGTGTCAGCTGAATGGCCAGAGACCCGGCACCATTACCGGAGACGTCACAATAATTCGCTTTGAAAAATCTCTCTAGCAATCCATAAATTTGCTGCTGGTTCATGCAGTTCCCTCCTTTTTAAATACCGCCGGATGCTTTTTGTTCCTCTGTTTCCTGCTTGCCGAAATCAAGGATTGAGGTCAGGTTTTCCATTTTGATTTTCATCTCGCCTTCCGTTGATGAGTGAAAGAGGATATCCTGAAGGTGTTCTTCAAAATTTGTGATTTCCAATTTAGCCAGAATTTCATCCAGCTGTCCTATAACCTTTTCAAACAAATCAATCTTTTCATACAGCAGCTTTAGAATATGCTCTTCCACGGTGTTTTTGGTAGACAGGTTGTATATATGAACATCCCGTTCCTGGCCGAGCCGGTGAATACGGCCGATCCGCTGTTCAAGTCTCATCGGGTTCCATGGCAGGTCATAATTAATGATCTGGTTGCAAAACTGCAGATTGATTCCTTCGCCGCCTGCTTCCGTTGCAATCAAAACTTGAATATTTCCTCTGAACAGGTCCTTCATCCAATCTTTTTTCCCCCGCTTAAACCCCCCTCTGAATGGAACAGAGGAAATGCCATGCTGCTTTAAAAACCATTGAAGGTACAATTGAGTTGCTCTGTACTCTGTAAAGATAATAACCTTATCATTGATTTGCTGGATGAGCTCCAGAACTTTTTCAGCTTTGCTGTTTTTAGATACCGCATCCACCGCTTGAAGAAGATCGTGGATCATCGGGGCAGGTATAGGAGACCCTTCATCTTCGCGGCGCTCGAGCATTTTTTTCAGGGTCATATAAACGGCTTCCCGGCTGCTGCAGGCCTCGCGCTGAAGTGTCATGATCGAAAACGTGTTGACGGCTCCTGCCATAGCGGTTTTAACGGATGATAGCTGATCATACAGCTGCTGTTCTGTTTCTGAAAACTGTATGGAGATGGTTTCGACAATCCGCTTCGGCCAGTCAATCCCTGTATCACCGCGCCTGTTGCGCAGCATAACCTTGTTTATAAGCTCCTTAAGATGCTCATGATGCTCGACAGACCGGTTTTTAGCTGAAAAGACTTCCGTAAAATAGGCTTCATTTCCGAGATGACCGGGTTTTAAAAGAGAAACCAGGTTGAAAATTTCCTCAATCCGGTTTTGGATTGGGGTAGCTGTCAGCAAAAGACAATATTTCTTCTTTAAATTCAGGACGAAGTCATAGTTTTTGGTTTTGCTGTTTTTCAGTTTATGAGCTTCATCGATAATCACCAGGTCATACAGCTGGCTTAAAACGATCTCACGATGCGGGCTGCGCTTCGCTGTGTCGATGGAAGAGACGACAACATCACACTGCTCCCATACATAGCTCTTCTTTTGTTCGATGGCCGGAATGTAGAACTTCTGGTTCAATTCCCTGGCCCATTGTGACACGAGGGAGGCAGGGACAAGGATCAGTACTTTTTTGACGAGTCCCCTGATCATGTACTCTTTTAATATCAGACCGGCTTCAATGGTTTTGCCGAGGCCTACTTCATCTGCCAGAATGGCTTTGCCGTTCATCTTTTCGACGACTGTCTTGGCCACTTCCAGCTGGTGGGGCAGCGGCTGGAAGTCAGGAAGATGCTTCGGGGCCTGCAGTCCCTCGAAATCCGGGACGGCGGTATGCTGCTGGATTTCGGAGGATAGCTTAAAAAGCTCCCAGTTGGCCCACGGCCCGTCCGACTCCATCCGATCCATCATTTCCTCCTGCCAGCCGCTGTCGTAATGGATTGGCACATTGAAGGTTGAAAACCTTCTCATCATATTCTCACCAGCTTTCATTAATGTTCACTTTTTGTGACATTTTCATGGTTTATAGATAGTTTAATCACAAGAAACGGGTTATAACCGAATGATTTAATGTTTTATAACTGGAACATTCAGAAAAAATTAGATTGCTCTCCTTTTAAGATGATGGTAGGATGTTAAGTAGTTAGAAAGTTTACAAAATGCTTCATTTTCTGTTAATCCGTTGTCTGCTCCGATGTCCATGTCCGTGCAAACGAGCAGCCATACTATGCTGACTACTAGCTTGCCCATTATTTGGATTAATATGTGCGGATGAGAATAAGGGGAGAGACCGCAGCGGCCAGTGCCGTGTGCGGCGCCGAAGGAGCAAACAACTGTGAATCTCTCAGGCAAAAAGACTCTTATTTGACGCAGCTCTGGAGAGAGTTTACAGCCCGTAAACCGCCAAAGGGGAAAGCCCTGCCGATCAGGGTAAACTTTCAGGTGCCAAGGACAGAGCCCTTCTGAATCATTTCAGGAGAGGTCTGTCCTTTTTTGCCGTTTTTCATCACAGGGGAGGGAATGCATTGACACAGCTGAAAAGAACACCTTTATTTGAATGGTATAAAGAGTCCGGAGGAAAAACGATTGATTTCGGAGGCTGGGAGCTGCCCGTTCAGTTTTCTTCTATTAAAGAGGAGCATCAGGCGGTCAGGACGAAAGCGGGGCTGTTTGATGTTTCTCACATGGGCGAAGTATCCATTAAAGGAAAGGACAGCCTTGCCTTTCTGCAAAAATTAATGACCAACGATGTCTCTGCCTTAAAACCGGGCGGAGCACAGTATACCGCAATGTGCTATGAAAACGGCGGGACAGTGGATGATTTGCTTGTATACAAAAAAGCAGAAGATGATTATTTGGCCGTCATCAATGCATCCAATATCGAGAAGGATCTTGAGTGGATGCTGCAGCACCAATCAGGGGATGTAGAGCTTGTAAATCTTTCCGATGCCACCGCTCTGCTTGCTTTACAGGGACCGCTTGCCGAACAGGTGCTGCAGACTTTAACAGAAGAAAAATTAAGGGATATCAAGTTTTTTAAATTCAGAGAGGATGTTCCGGTTGCCGGGGTTAATGCCCTCGTATCAAGAACCGGCTACACTGGCGAGGATGGCTTTGAGCTCTACTGCAGGTCAGAGGATGCCCCCGTTTTATGGTCAGCAATTCTTAAAGCAGGGAAAGAGGACGGAGTACTTCCATGCGGACTCGGTGCAAGGGACACCCTTCGGTTTGAATCCAATCTGCCACTGTACGGCCAGGAGCTTTCAAAGGATATCACTCCGATTGAGGCTGGAATTGGCTTTGCCGTTAAACCGGGCAAGGAAGCGGATTTTTTCGGCAAGGAAGTGCTGAAAAACCAAAAGGAGAATGGGGCGCCAAGAAAAATGGCAGGGCTTGAAATGCTGGATAAAGGCATCCCGAGGCATGGATACCCTGTTTTCAAAAATGGAGAAAGGATCGGGGAAGTTACGACCGGCACCCAGTCTCCTACCTTAAAGAAGAATGTAGGCCTTGCCCTTCTTAAAGCTGAGTTCACCGGACTTGAAACAGAAGTAGAAGTGGAAATCCGCGGCAGGCACCTGAGAGCAAAAGTTGTTTCTACACCATTTTATAAGCGTCCTAGAGGATAAAGAGAGGGGATCATGCTATGAAGCACCGTTATTTGCCGATGACGTTACAAGATGAGAAAGAGATGCTGGGTGCTATTGGCGTCCAGACGATTGATGAACTGTTCGAAGATATCCCGGAACAGGTCCGTTTCAGCCGGGAGTATGCGATCAAGCCTGCAAAGTCCGAAACCGAGCTTCTTAGGGAGCTGAGCGGACTTGCTGATAAAAATAAAGACCTCCGCCAAAACGCTTCCTTCTTAGGTGCAGGTGTCTATGACCATTACATGCCAATTGTCGTGGATCATGTCATTTCGCGTTCGGAGTTTTATACGGCCTACACTCCGTATCAGCCTGAAATATCCCAGGGAGAGCTTCAGGCAATCTTTGAATACCAAACGATGATCTGTGAGCTTACCGGGATGGATGTGGCCAATTCCTCTATGTATGACGGAGGGACCGCGCTGGCAGAAGCCGCCATGCTCGCCGCAGGACAGACGAAAAAGAAGAAAATTCTCGTATCAGAAGCCGTAAACCCGGAATCAAAGGATGTTCTCCGCACCTATGCGAAGGGACAATATATTGAAGTCGTTGAAATTCCTGCTCCTGCAGGCGTAACAGACGCATCCGAGCTTGAGAAACAAATGGGTGAGGATGTGGCAGCGGTGCTCTTTCAATATCCGAACTTCTACGGTCAAATTGAACCTTTGAAAGATCTCGAGCAGATTGCCCATCAAGGAAAGAGCATGATGATCGTTTCTTCCAACCCTCTTGCTTTGGGAGTTCTGACTCCTCCCGGCGAGCTAGGCGCGGACATCGTGGTAGGAGATGCCCAAGTATTTGGAATCCCATCTGCCTTTGGGGGACCGCATTGCGGATATTTTGCCGTAAAGAATAAGCTGATGCGCAAGGTGCCGGGAAGGCTTGTCGGGCAGACAGTAGATGAAGAAGGACAGCGTGGATTCGTTCTCACATTGCAGGCGCGCGAACAGCACATCCGCCGCGATAAAGCGACATCCAACATTTGCTCCAATCAGGCGTTAAACGCCCTTGCAGCCTCTGTCGCGATGACAGCGCTTGGGAAAAAAGGCGTGCGTGAAATGGCCGTTCAGAATTTGCAGAAAGCGAATTATGCAAAAAGACGGTTTAAAGAGGCCGGATTTACACTTCCGTTTGAAGGGGCCATTTTTAATGAATTTGCGGTCAAACTGGATATCCCTGTTAAAGAGGCCAACGCCCACCTGATTCAGTCAGGGATCATCGGAGGCTATGACTTGGGATTAACAAATCCAAGCCTGGAGGGGCACATGCTTGTTGCGGTTACAGAGCTTAGAACAAAGACTGAAATCGACCAGCTCGTAAAGGAATTGGGGGATCGCCATGAATAAACAGGATCAAGCACTCATTTTTGAACTAAGCAAGTCCGGAAGAGTCGGATACAGTCTTCCGGAAATGGACATTCCTGCAGAGGATCTGAGCGAACTGCTTCCGGGTGAGTATATCAGGCAAACAGAGCCTGAGCTGCCTGAAGTGTCAGAGCTTGATATCATGCGCCATTACACCGCATTATCGAAACGGAACCATGGAGTGGACTCAGGCTTCTATCCGCTCGGATCCTGCACGATGAAATACAATCCTAAAATTAATGAGAACGTCGCCAGAATGGCTGGTTTCGCCCATATCCACCCGCTTCAGGAAGAGGGAACGGTGCAGGGTGCGATGGAGCTGCTGTATGACTTGCAGGAGCATCTTAAAGAAATCACCGGAATGGATGAAGTAACACTTCAGCCTGCTGCCGGGGCTCATGGAGAATGGACGGGTCTGATGATGATCCGCGCCTACCATGAAGCGAATGGGGACCATAACCGGACGAAAGTGATTGTTCCTGACTCTGCTCATGGGACGAATCCCGCATCTGCCACAGTCGCCGGGTTTGAAACGGTAACCGTCAAGTCCGATGAAACGGGCTTAGTGGATCTTGAAGATTTGCGAAGAGTAGTGGGAGATGACACCGCTGCGTTAATGCTGACAAACCCGAATACACTCGGGCTGTTTGAAGAAAACATTCAGGAAATGGCCGGGATTGTCCATTCGGCAGGCGGAAAGCTTTACTACGACGGGGCGAACCTGAACGCCGTGTTAAGCAAGGCAAGACCAGGGGATATGGGCTTTGATGTCGTCCATTTGAACCTTCATAAAACCTTTACCGGCCCTCATGGGGGCGGAGGTCCGGGATCAGGACCGGTAGGAGTAAAGCAGGATTTAATCCGATTTCTTCCTAAACCGGTGCTTGTAAAAAAAGATGGGGCCTTTCATTTCGATTACAGCCGGCCTGAATCGATTGGCCGGGTAAAACCGTTCTATGGAAACTTCGGCATCAATGTCCGCGCCTATACGTATATCCGAACAATGGGACCCGACGGATTAAAGGCAGTGACAGAGTATGCGGTTTTAAATGCCAACTACATGATGAGAAGGCTGGCTCCACACTTCGACTTGCCCTTTGACAAGCACTGCAAGCATGAATTTGTACTGTCAGGAAAGCGCCAGAAGAAGCTTGGAGTACGTACTCTGGATATAGCCAAACGGCTGCTGGATTTCGGCTACCATCCGCCGACCATCTATTTCCCTTTGAATGTAGAAGAATGCATCATGATTGAGCCGACCGAAACGGAATCAAAGGAAACGCTGGATGCGTTTATTGATGCGATGATTCAAATTGCAAAGGAAGCAGAAGAAAATCCCGAATTGGTGCAGGAAGCCCCTCACACAACCGTAATTAAGAGACTGGACGAGACGCTTGCAGCGAGAAAGCCCGTCCTTAAATACGAAAAAAAAGAAACCGTTCCAGATTGACGGTATAAAAAAGGAGCATCAGGAGTTCAGCCAAACTTCTCCTGATGCTCTTTTTTCATTTTAAGGTACTCTTCATCGGCTCGCACCTGCTTCCACTTTTTTTCAAAGATGGCGGCAGACTCAGCCTTCGTCTCGTCAATTTTCCGATCGTGTATGTTCCCGTCCTTATCATACTTCCGGCCGCCTTTATAATTTGCGTATCTCCGGGAGCGTGTATAGCCCATCTGGAGGAATTTCCGGGCCATGTCCATCCCGGGGAAATCGCCCTTCTTTTTGTATTGAAGATAAAGCTCATAAATTTTCTCCGATGATTCCTTGGCAATCTCAGGGGTTTTAAAGCGCCAATGCGGAAGAATCTCACTTTTATACGGTTCGACCATCAGGACGCCCTGCTCGCCTCGGCCGACCCGGTATTTTTCCGGATTCTTTCTAAAATCGGTGTGCTCAAAATCCATGTCGTAATCAAAAGCCATAGCGGATGCCTCCTTTTCTGGAATTTTACCCTTTTGAGAGAGGCAGAAAACTGGTAGGTGTGCAATGTGGAGGCAGGGCAGGGGAGGAAACAGGAAAAGGCTGACCTTTGCTGTTCATTTAATAGATGAAGTCTGGATAAAGGTCGTTTTATTGGTTTTCACGTCTTTTTGGTACACGATTTCCTCTCGGGGGGCCCGTCAGAATGAATTGCAGCGGAATAGAAGACTGTTTCTTATAGATTTAAGCGTTTCCGGGACGGGAATGATATGGATATCGACCGAAATTTTATTATATCGACCTTACTTTTTGTAAATCGACCGTATCTTATCCTATATCGACCGAAAATTTCGTTTATCAGCCGATTGATCGAAGATATCGACTTTTCGACAAAAATTGCTAAATTTCATTGTTCCGATTGAGCGCCAGCTGCCTCTGGCATTAGGACCTGTACAAGGCTGCGTGTGATTCCTCCGGCCCCCGTTGCGTCACAGCACAAAGGGACAGAGGCCGAAAGCTCTCCTTCTTACTCCGCCAGCGCTTTTGATGCTACGGGGACAGAGGAAGACCAGGTGACATAATCGGGGACGGAGGCAGCCTCCGACCCCATTTTTCGGTTTGTTCGGGGTCGGAGCTGAGACTTCGCCATTCCTTGTGCTGCAAGGTTTTGATCACAATGGGGACGGAGGTTTAATGCTTTACCAGAGCGGGGGTCGGAGGCAAGCCCCCGCTCAGGTAAAGCGGTGCCACCGCTATCACCGTGCATCGAAGCAAGGAACGGAGGCACCTCCCGTAAAATCAGTTTCAGGTATAAGGTCCAAACCCGGGCAAAGCACCCACCACCCACCCCCGCCCACTCCCCCAGAAACCCGATACAAAAGGAATCGAATAAGGGGCTGGCACCATTTCCGGCGCCAGCCCCTGTGAGTTATTTCTTTTTAATTTTTCCAGTCCATGTACGGAATCCGCCTTTTAGCGTGTAAAGCTCCGTGTGGCCTTTTTTCTTCAGCTGCTGGGCAGCGCGGCCGCTTCTGGACGTATTTTGGCAATATAGATAAACCGGCTGGTCTGCACGGATCTCTTTATGGCGGTGGCGCATTTGTGAAAGGGGAATATTTCGTGCTCCCCAGATGTGGCCGCCTTCAAACTCCTTCGGCTCTCTTACATCAATCAGCTGCGCTTTGCGGTAGCCTGCACGGAATTCTTCTTCCGAAAGAGATTTAAGAATTTTTCGCTGATAAAAAAAGGTGAATAACCCATAGGCTGCGACTCCTGCCAGAAGCACAATCAGTATAATCCATTCCAATGAAACTCGACTCCTTCTTTCTTAAAGAAAATGATTCTTTAAACGATACTTTTAATTATATAAGAGGCTGTCTTAAATGTCACTTCAAAAAAGGCCGGATTTGTTTTCAATCGGGCTTTGATTTGATAGACTTAAAAAGAATCTTTTGAGGCAATGATTAAATGGCTGAAAGAGGGAAGTACATGACCAAAGAAAAATGGAGATTTATAGATTCGGGCAGCTGCTCGCCTTCATTCAATATGGCGTTGGATGAGGCGCTGCTTGATTGGCACAGTGAAGGGAAAATTCCTCCGGTCATTCGTTTTTACGGATGGAATCCGGCGACTCTGTCGATCGGATATTTTCAAAAAGCAGAGAAAGAAATTGATTTTGAAGCGGTTGCGCGCTACGGTCTGGGATTTGTAAGACGGCCTACGGGAGGCAGAGGGGTCCTTCACGACCAGGAACTTACATACAGCGTCATTGTAACGGAAGAGCATCCGGAAATGCCTCATTCGGTTACGGAGGCATACAGGGTTATTTCAGAGGGGATATTGGAAGGCTTCCGGAACCTTGGGCTGGATGCCTATTTTGCGGTACCAAGGACGGAGGAAGAAAAAGAGGGCCTTAAAAATCCGCGATCCTCTGTTTGCTTCGATGCCCCGTCCTGGTACGAGCTTGTTGTAGAGGGACGTAAAGTAGCAGGAAGTGCACAGACCCGCCAAAAAGGGGTTATCCTTCAGCATGGATCCATTCTTTTGGACTTGGATGAGGATAAGCTGTTTGATTTGTTCAAGTATCCGAGTGAGCGGGTTAAGGAGCGGATGCGGAGAAGCTTCAGCAGCAAGGCCGTAGCGGCCAATACACTAAGAGCTCAGCCTGTGACGGTGACGGAGGCACGAACCGCATTCAAGAAGGGCTTTGAAGCCGGTCTGGATATTGAGCTTGAACCGTATGAATTGTCCGAACCGGAAGAAGCCTATGTCAGGGATCTGGCCAAAAGGAAATATGAAAGCGATGATTGGAATTACAGAAGGTAAGCATGCAAAAAGCGGCGTTCCAGCCGCTTTTTCATTTTGGAAGATATTACGTCTGGTTAAGATAGAACAAGTGTTCTATAATGATTGCAGGTTAAATTTTTTAAGCATATAAGAAAAAAATGCTAGCTTTTCCTTATTTTATCAGAAGGTAAAATACCTTGGGGTTTTGCAAACGACAAAATGGTTTAATTTAAAGAGATGATAGCAGACTAGCTTCTGTTTGCTCTGATTTGCTCCTTTTTTTATTTAGTTTTCAATTTGACAAAATGGGGAAAAAGCCAGCTATAATCAATATCTAGTATTGTTCTTAATAATGTATGCACTATATGTTGATTCTTTGGTAGGATCTATGATATTTTTACTAAGTACTAAGAATGAGGAGTTGTTAGAATGCCCGTTTCATTAAAGGAGAAGATGAGTGTGGATGCCGACAAGCTGAATAAGGATATTTCCTTGTTTCCGCAGGTCCATCCGGTGACAGAGGATATGCACATTACGCATAAAGGAGTTTCCCGCCTCGTCATGCTGGACAGATATACGTTTAAGGATACTGAAAAAGTGACTTTGGCAAAAGGTGACTTTGTCGTCCTGACCATTAAAGAGGATCCTAAATTTCCTGCCCGGGGACTCGGCTACATCGTAGAACTTGATTGGCCGGCCAAAACTGCCACGGTTCTTGTGGATGAAGAATACCGGCATTCATTAGATCATCCGGAAGAAGTGGAAAGCGGATTGATTGTCCGTTCTCTTGACGTAATTGAAAAGCCTCTTGAAGTATATTACGAGCAAATCGCTAAACGGAATGCGACAGGCCTTGCTTCCGTGGAGCAAACGGAAGAAAAACGCCAGGAATGGTTTGAAAGGTTTTACCACGAGCTGGTGACCATGAATTTTGTTCCTGCAGGCCGCGTTTTATACGGAGCGGGAGCAGGCACTGACGTAACGTACTTTAACTGCTATGTAATGCCATTTGTCCAGGATTCCCGTGAAGGCATTTCTGAGCACCGCAAACAAGTAATGGAGATCATGAGCCGCGGAGGGGGAGTCGGAACGAACGGGTCTACTCTTCGTCCGAGAAACACCCTAGCCCGGGGAGTAAACGGTAAATCCTCTGGTTCGGTTTCATGGCTCGATGACATTGCCAAATTGACGCATCTTGTAGAGCAGGGTGGGTCACGTCGTTAACAAACTCGGCGACGTAATCTCGCGAATTGCTGGAACCTCCTAAAGCTCAATCAGCTACAACGCAGCCGGCAACGGCAAACGTGAACGCTTGAAAATGATTGGGATACGACAATGGAAAATCAGCAGCGAAGCATCTTTGGAAACGAAGATGAACGTTCAACGACTATTGAAACTTCCTGAATTTTTTCTTTAATACGAACGGAAGAAGTAAACCGCAGCAGCCGGAGACGGTGCTGCGGGGCGCGAGACATGGAAGGATTCCTTCTTAGATGATATAGTCTGATCTCATGTGAAAGCATGAGAGCCTGGCAGAAATGACCCGGCCCCGCTTTTAAAAGCGGAGTAACAATTTGGGAGCACAAATGATTATGCTTGCCGACTGGCATCCGGATATTGTGGAATTCATCATCTCCAAGATGCAGAATCCGCGCATACTTCGTTTTCTGATTGAAAACACAAAGGATGAGTCCATCAAACGGGCAGCGAAGGAGAAGCTGAAATTTACTCCTTTCACCCAGGCTGAGCAGGATATGTACCAGGGCATCGTTAACTACAAAGCCATTCCCGGCAATGGCGGTTTCTCTGATAAAGTTATGAAGGATGCCGAATTAAAGCTTAAAACCGGCGGGCATTACAGCGTACACAACTCTGAGTTTCTTACTGGAGCAAACATCTCAATTTGCCTGACGAATGACTTCATGAACGCTGTAGAACAGGACATGGACTACTCCTTGAGATTCCCTGATGTTGAGAGCTACAGTAAAGAAGAAATGAAGGCCTATAATGAAGAGTGGCACAAATCCGGAGACGTCCGCGAATGGGAAGCTAAAGGCTTCAAAGTCCGCACGTACCGCAAGATCAAAGCGAAAGAGCTCTGGAACCTTGTAAATATCTGTGCAACCTACTCTGCAGAGCCCGGAATTTTCTTCATCGATAACGCGAATGACATGACCAACGCACAGGCCTATGGCCAGAAGGTTGTAGCGACGAACCCATGCGGAGAGCAGCCTCTGGCGCCATTCTCTGTATGCAATCTTGCCGCTGTAAACCTGGCTGAAATGGCGGACAAAGAAACAAAAACGGTTAATTTTGATAAGCTCCGCAAAACGGTGGAGACGGGTGTACGGATGCAGGATAACGTCATCGACGCGACCCCTTATTTCCTTGAAGAAAATAAGAAACAGGCGCTCGGTGAACGCCGTGTTGGACTGGGTGTCATGGGTCTTCACGATTTGCTCATATACTGTGAGACTGAGTATGGAACAGAAGAGGGCAATGAGCTGACTGACAAAGTATTTGAAACGATTGCAGTAACAGCTTACCAGGCATCTGTGGAGCTTGCGAAAGAAAAAGGAAGCTTCCCATTCCTGACCGGTTCAAGAGAGGCTGAAACGGTTGAGCTCCGTGAACGTTTTACGAGAACCGGCTACATGAAGAAAATGCCTGACGGTCTGCGTGAGGAAATCGTGAAATATGGAATCCGCAACTCTCACCTGCTGACTGTGGCTCCGACGGGGTCAACCGGTACGATGGCAGGGGTTTCGACCGGTCTTGAACCATACTTTTCCTTCTCTTATTTCCGAAGCGGAAGATTAGGTAAGTTTATTGAAGTGAAAGCAGACATTGTTCAGGAATATTTAGACCGCCATCCTGAAGCAGATCCTCACAATCTGCCGCACTGGTTTATTTCCGCGATGGAACTTTCTCCTGAAGCACATGCGGATGCACAGTGTGTCATTCAGCGCTGGATCGACAGCTCCATCAGCAAAACGGTCAATGCTCCAAAAGGCTATTCGGTTGAGCAGGTTCAGGGTGTGTATGAGCGCCTTTATAAGGGCGGTGCAAAAGGCGGCACAGTTTACGTGGATGGAAGCCGTGACACTCAGGTGCTGACCCTTAAAGCGGAAGAAAACACATTTGATGAGGAAACAGATGAAGCGCCAAAGGAAAAAGGCAAAGTCGTTCTTGTTGATACCATCAATGCTCTTCAGTCTACTGATGTAACGATTGGGAATGAAGTAGGCAACAAATGTCCGGTCTGCCGTGAAGGCACGGTGGAAGATCTGGGCGGCTGCAACACATGTACAAGCTGCGGCGCTCAGTTGAAGTGCGGATTATAAATGTTTATGCCAGGCTGCGAAATCAGGCAGCCTGGTTTTTTTATGAAGTTGAGCGGATTTTTTCAATAAAATGGAAATTATGGAAGGTCTGCCTAACCGTAAACCGTACCGCCTTTGCCGGCTGCCCAGAGTGATTCACATCACTGTGCCCCCCTCCAAAAGCCTTACACACCGCGAAGTTTCCTTGTCACCACATGAAAAAAAGTGTACACTTGTTATGATTTCATTAAATATGATAGGTACGGTTAGCAAGCAATGGAGGGACTTTGAATTATGCCAACACCCAGCATGGAAGATTACATTGAACAAATTTACAATCTTATAGAAGAAAAAGGATATGCCAGAGTCTCAGACATAGCAGAAGCACTTGGTGTCCATCCCTCCTCTGTGACGAAAATGGTGCAGAAACTGGATAAAGACGAATATTTAGTGTATGAAAAATATAGAGGTCTCATTCTGACTCTAAAGGGGAAAAAAATCGGCAAGCGTCTCGTTTTCCGTCACGAATTGCTTGAGCAATTCATGAGAATGATCGGAGTCGATGAAGAAATCATTTATGATGATGTGGAAGGTATTGAACATCATCTGAGCTGGAATGCAATTGACCGGATTGGAGACCTTGTCCAGTACTTTGAGGAGGACCCTAAAAGGGCCGAGGATTTAAAAACCGTCCGGAAACGCAGTGAGCAGGACCCTTCTTAGTTTAGCAGCCTGCCAAGCCTGCTCTTTCATTCCCTTCTTTGAAGACCCCGTTTCCTGAATCGCTCTCCTGCACGCGCCCCACATTCTTTCCGCCAGTTCTAAACCGCCAGCCTGGTGAAGTAGAATAAACATAACAGCGGACAGAGGGGGAATCCTGTGTATATAGATGGTGTTTTTTCCGGTGGAGGAATAAAAGGCCTTGCAATGGCCGGGGCTTACCAGGCTATTGAGAAAAAGGGTCTTGAGTTTACGAGTCTCGCAGGAACGAGTGCGGGATCCATCGTAGCGGCTTATATCGCAGCAGGATATAAAAGTGAAGAAATCATCCGCTTGCTTGAGGATGTAAATTTAAAGGATTTTATGGATGAGCGGATTTCTTTTTTTCCTCTCCGGTTCTTAAAGTGGATCTCCATTTACTGGAGGCTTGGTTTGTATAAAGGGGATAAGCTTGAAAATTGGATTGCCTCAAATTTAAAAGCGAAGGGAATTTCGACTTTCGGTGATTTCCAGCCTGGGGCTTTGAGGGTTGTTGCGTCGGACCTGACCAACGGGAAGATTGCCGTGCTGCCGGACGATCTGCCCTACTACGGAATCAATCCTGAAAACTTTTCAGTTGCGCGTGCGGTGCGCATGAGCTGCAGCCTGCCCTACTTTTTTGAACCGGTAAAGCTGACATCACGGCAGGGGAATTGTGTTGTTGTGGACGGCGGGGTGCTAAGCAATTTTCCTATTTGGCTCTTTGGAGAGGAACAATTTCGCAAAAGGCCGGTCCTCGGCATCCGGCTGACTCCGAACGAACAGGAACGGCCCAAAAATAAAATTACCAATGCGTTTGAGCTTTACGGAGCATTGTTTGAAACCATGAAGGATGCTCATGATGCCCGTCATATTTCACGGAGGCATGAGCGGAATATCATTTTTCTCCCGGTAGATCACATTTTAAGTACAGAGTTTGATCTGACAGAAGAAAAAAAGCTAGCTCTCATTGAGCTAGGCAGAAGTCAAACGGAGCTTTTCCTCCGAACATGGGCCTATTAATAAAGGGCCCTGTTTTTCTTTTTCCCTTTTTTTCCTTCAATCACTGTCAGGTGGCTTGAGCTCTTGCTTTTCTTTTTCAGCGGTTTGCTTTTCGTATACTTTTTAATCGGTGTTACCGTCTTGGAAGGGGATGCGGAATAAGTCTTTTCACGCGCAGGCCGTTTTTGCTGCTTTACCGCTTTTGAATACGATGAATGCTCAGCTCCCATTCTCTTTTTCATAAAATAACGGAACACAAGATAAACAATGGCGATGGTGATTGCGATTATCGCCGCCTGCCTGAGCAAGCCGGCCGGGTCCGTGATTAATGCCGTAATCAAGTACAATCCTGCAAGACCGACAATAGCCAGAAAAAACCAGTTTGATCCGCGTTTCATGAATCCACCTCCCAGGTTAGTAAAAAGAGTGCTAAACGATTTGTTCGTTTGAAAGCTGGGTTTCTTTCTCCATTTTCAGCAATTCCTCAAAGCTTGTAATCGCTACTTCAACCTGCTGATTGTCAGGTTCTTTTGTCGTTAACAGCTGCAGCCACAAACCGGGAAGACCGAGGGCTTTTAAAACCGGAACGTTTCGAAGCGAGTTCGTCAGCTGCAGAACCTCAAATGAAATGCCCAGCACAACTGGAATCAACGCAATCCGGTTAGCGACCCTGACCCACAATGGATCGGTCGGAACAAGCAGATAAACGAAAACCCCGACGATGACGGTAAACAGGATGAAACTGCTTCCGCAGCGGTAATGAAGCCTCGATTGCTTTTGAACGTTTTCGACCGTCAGCGGCAATTCGTTCTCGTAGCAGTTAATGACTTTATGTTCAGCTCCATGATACTGAAACACTCGTTTGATCAAAGGTGTAAGCGAAATAAAATAGATGTATGCGAGCAGCAGAATCAGCTTGAAAGCTCCTTCAGCCATGATTTGGGAAAAATCGCTGCTGAAAATAAAGCGTGTCGATTCTGCAAGGAAAACCGGAACTAGAGTGAAAATGAACTTTCCGAACAGGAACGACAGGATTCCGACTGCCGCGACCCCGAGAATCATGGACAGCTTTGACTCTTTTCTCTCCTCAGCTGCTTTTCCGTCATCTTCCGGAGCTACATCAAACCGTTCAGTTGAAAAATTCAAATGCTTCGTTCCGTTTGCACTTGCTTCCAATATAGCTACAATGCCCCTGATAAATGGGATCTTTTTTAGTTTTGCAAGTGTGGGATGGGTCTTTCTTGGTAAATGGAAAAACTCGATGGACTGATCCTTCCTCCGAATGGCTGTAACGTAGTGATGCTTCCCGCCGAACATCACACCTTCAACCACTGCCTGCCCGCCGTATGCGGGCTTTTTCTCTGTAGACATGAAACACCAACCTATCTAAAAGGGTCACTTCTGAAAAGCGAAACAGCCAAAAGTGTTATGATTCTATTTTACCTAAAAAACAGGCAAACCACTAGGCTGATCTTTCATTGTTTTTACTTTAATGTGCGGGTCCAGTCTTCTAGAAATAGTATACCCGTCCATTTTTTTCTTACACATTTATTCTGACTGTCATGGGCTGAAGCAAAACCGGGCATACTTATGCCGAGGTGAATGCATATGAACAGTCAAAATACCGGCGGGGGAAAAGCAGGTCCAACAGCTGTTTCGATTTTAGGAAGAGTGGCGTCAACGGGGTTTGCAGGAGGACTGCTATGGTCAGCGGGGGGCTTTATTGCTGCATTTTTTAAGCTTGCTGAAGTCAGTCCCAATATGATTCTGCAGCCCATATCGGCAGGAGCCTGGAAAGACGGCGCGGCAGGGAATATCGTCAGTATTTGCCTGCTGAGCGTGATCTCGATCGGGATCGCTTTTATTTATTACCTGATGTTTCGGAAAATCCATTCCATCTGGGGGGGGATCGGTTTTGGAATCGGCTTGTGGGGGTTAGTCTTTTTTCTTGTTCTTCCATTGTTCCCGGTTCTTAAGACAGCAACCCAGCTTAGCTCCGATACGATCGTCACAACGCTCTGCATCTACATTCTTTATGGAATGTTTATAGGCTACTCAATCTCCTATGACTACAGCGAGGTGCAAAAAGAAACAGAGTCCAAGAACTCTAAACCATTAGAGGAAAATAGCTGATTATGGTAATATAAAGAAGGATACATAGCATTTTGGCTTGCTGCAGCTTGGTTTTTCCAAGCTTTCTTTATTTTTTGGCTTCGGTGTTAATTTAAGCACCTGTTGATTGGAGCGGAACTGAGGAGAAGCGGACGCCTGCCAGCTGCACAGCCACGTTTAACAGAGCTTATTTTTTCTGAGATGGGGGAGAGAGAATGAAGAGGTATCTCGTTTTAAATGGACCCAATCTGAATCTCCTTGGAAAACGGGAACCGGGAGTTTACGGTATGAAAACGCTGACGGAGCTGGAACGGGAGCTGCTTCATTTTGGGGGGGAATCCGGAATAGAAGTGGTATGCTTCCAGTCAAATCATGAAGGGGATTTAATCGATGCCATTCATGAATCGGAAGACCAGTATGAGGGAATTGTCCTGAATCCAGGGGCTTTTACCCATTACAGCTACGCAATTCGCGATGCGGTTGCAGGAGTATCTGTTCCCGTTATGGAAGTACATATATCAAACGTTTATGCGCGGGAAGAATTCCGTCATCATTCAGTAATAGCACCGGCAGCAGCGGGACAAATTGCGGGTGTTGGATTTTACGGGTACAAACTGGCGCTTATGGCTTTAATGAATCAAAAAGGGGGAAATGAACATGCTTGAAAAATTAAGACATTCATTTAAAGATTCAGGGATTGACGGCTTGCTCCTGACAAGTGAGTACAACCGCAAATATGCAACAGGCTTTACCGGATCTGCAGGGCTTGCCATCATTTCAGAATCGAAGGCTGTTTTAATTACAGATTTCCGCTACACCGAGCAGGCTGCTAAGCAGGCGCAGGGCTTCGAAATTATCCAGCACACCGGTTCGATTGCCGAAGAAGCGGCTGTTCAGGCGAAGAAATTGGGGATCGTCAAGCTCGGGTTTGAACAGGACCACGTGACCTTCGCTTCTTACGAAGGATTTAAAAAAGCAATGGCAGGAATTGAACTGGTACCGGTGTCAGGAGCGGTGGAAAAGTTACGCTTGATTAAGTCCCCTTCAGAGATTAAGATATTAAAGGAAGCGGCGCAGATTGCAGATGCCGCATACTCTCATATCCTTCACTTCGTCCGACCGGGCTTAAAGGAGATCGATGTGTCAAACGAACTCGAATTTTTTATGAGAAAAAACGGGGCGGCTTCATCTTCATTTGATATTATTGTAGCCTCCGGTTTCCGGTCAGCGCTTCCCCACGGAGCAGCGAGTGATAAAGTAATTGAGTCCGGTGACTTGGTGACACTTGACTTTGGCGCTTATTATAAAGGGTATTGCTCTGATATCACAAGAACCTTTGCAGTCGGAGAGCCCACCGATAAGTTAAAAGAGATTTATTCCGTTGTCCTTGAAGCACAGCTGCGGGGCATGAACGGGATAAAAGCAGGAATGACAGGCAAAGAAGCCGATGCATTGACCAGGGATCTCATTACGGAAAAAGGGTACGGTGAATACTTCGGTCACTCTACAGGCCATGGCCTCGGAATGGAAGTTCATGAAGGACCGGCTTTATCCATGAGGTCTGAAACCATTTTGGAGCCTGGAATGGTTGTTACCGTTGAGCCAGGGATTTATATTGCAGGCCTTGGCGGCGTCAGGATCGAAGATGACACAGTGGTAACTGAAACAGGAAATGAATCCCTGACTTCTTCCCCAAAAGAACTGATTATCCTGTAAAAAAAGGCGCTATCGCTTTTTTACATAAGCTATCCGGGACCTTCCCGGAGCAAAAGATTGCTAGGAGGAACACATTTATGATTTCAGTTAACGATTTTCGTACAGGTTTAACAATAGAAGTGGACAACGGCATTTGGCGCGTTATTGATTTCCAGCACGTAAAACCTGGAAAAGGAGCGGCATTTGTACGCTCCAAGCTTCGCAACCTTCGTACAGGTGCGATTCAGGAAAAAACGTTCCGTGCAGGTGAAAAAGTGGGCAAAGCCCAAATTGATACCCGCAGAATGCAATACCTTTATGCAAACGGCGATATGCATGTTTTTATGGACAACGAATCCTACGAGCAGATTGAGCTTCCCGGAGGATCCATCGAATACGAATTGAAATTCCTAAAGGAAAATATGGAAGTTCAAATCATGATGTACCAGACGGAAACACTCGGAGTGGAACTGCCGAACACCGTTGAGCTGAAAGTTACCGAAACGGAGCCAGGCATTAAAGGCGATACAGCATCAGGCGGCACGAAGCCGGCTACACTTGAAACCGGCCTGACCGTTAACGTTCCGTTCTTCATCAATGAAGGGGATGTTTTGATTATTAATACAACAGAAGCATCCTACGTCTCAAGAGCTTAAATAACAGAAAACCCGCCGTTCCGGCGGGTTTTTGTGTTTAGCAGCTGTAAGACCGAATAAAAGAATAACCAGCAGAAAATCACTCTCTTCCCCTCTTTTAATGCATCCAGATTTTCCCTTGTTTCGACCTTCCTGTCAGAGGGTAATATATGAAAACCATCTGTGTAAAACAGTGGTTACCCCCAAAAATGAAGAAGACAATACGGTTTATTTATTAAACGATTGATTTTTTAACAGGCATTGCTGCAACTGGTTTTTCATGACTGCTGCCGCTCATTCCTCTTCAAAGTCAGCTCAAACCGGTTCTTTTCCATTATCATTCATTGCTTCATTGGCAGTTACTCTAAATATCTGTGAGGTCATATATGCGCATTCATTTTAATCACTTATCAGAAGTCCCAGTAAAAAAAATATTCGGTCCGCCTTCACAGCAAATCCATCATTTAACGTTTGATTCCCGCCAAGCAAACGATAACTCTGTATTTTTCAGCATGAGAGGGGAAAATCACGACGGGCATCAATATATAGAAGACGCATTGAAGAAAGGAACGGTTGCCGTCTTCGGTTCAGATTATGTGCAGCTTCAGCAATTAAGTGTAAAATACCCGGCCTGCACCTTCCTCACTGTGGATAACGTACGGGAAGCGATGGCGAAATTCTCTAAACACTATTACCATCATGCAGATGAACAACTGAAAACGATAGGCATTACAGGAACAAACGGAAAAACGACAGTCGCCGCATATGTCCGTTCGCTGCTGACTTTGCTTGGAATGTCTACGGGATCTATCGGAACAACGGGCATATGGTCTTCACGAAAGAAGCTTTCCTACAAAAAAAGTACGCCGACCACTCCTGAGTCCCTGGATCTGCAGCGAATATTCCGGGATCTGGCTGATCTGGGAGAGGAAGCTGTGGCGATGGAGGTTTCATCCATCGCTCTGGACCAGCACCGGGTAGATGACATTTTATTTGATGTAGCCATTCATACGAATCTTTCAGAGGAACATTTGGAATATCATGGTACATTTGAGCATTACAAAGAATGCAAGCTGCGTCTGTTCAGGCAGGCTAAGTATGCCGTTATCAATATTGATGACAACGGGATGGGGAAGGAGCTCGCAGGCACGTTCTCCGGGCTGCATTTCACCTACAGCATGTCAGAGGACAAGCAGGCCGATCTTTACGCATCGAATATTGAGATCTTGCATACAGGCACTGCCTTCGAACTGCGTTATGCAGGCAGCGACTACAGGGTGGAAGTTCCTGTATTTGGAGAATACAACATCGCAAATGTCCTGTCGGCAATCGGGGCGGCTCTGTTATTCGGGTACCACATAGAGGACATTATTAAAGTGCTTTCCAGTCTGGAGAGCCCTGAAGGCCGTTTTCAGATCATCAATGGACCCGGCAGCCGCAAAATCATTCTTGACTATGCTCATACGCCTGTTGCGCTGACCCGGCTTTTAGAAGAAGTAAGGAAGCTTCCGCACAGCCGATTAATTGTCATGATTGCAGGAATCGGCATCAGGGATTTTGCAAAAATGCCCAAAATGGCGGCTGTTGCTGAAAACAAAGCGGACGAGATCATCGTTACGGTAGACCACCCCGGAGAACATGACCCGCAGATCATTGTGAACCAGGTAATGAAGGGCTTTCGCAAGCCGCACCTGTCCTCCATTCATCAGGGACTGACGAGGAAAGATGGGGTTTTAAAGTCTTTAGAACTTAGTCAGAGCAACGATATTGTTCTGCTTACAAGCGGGTGCATCAATGGGGCCCAAATCGTTAAGGGAGAAGCCATTCCGCATTCTGACGAAGAAATTATTGAAACCTTTTTTAAATCCTGGAAACAGGGAAAAGCCGGCCGGAGGGTATCACATAAAAAGCTAATCCTGAAAAGAACCGAGCGGCTCCCGGTTGCGTGCAGAAAAAATGGATAATCAGATAAACCCGGTTCAAACGTGAACCGGTTTTTTTTTTATTTGGCTTTGTTCATGCATGATGCTGATTTATTAACAGCTGTTGATTGGAGTGGAAGCCATGAGACTGCTCCGTAAAAAGAGAAGCGGTAAAGGTGGAACCACAAAGGCTCAAAGCGGCGGGGAGGCTCACCGCCCTTGGATAAGCGAATGTCTGCTAACTGCAATCAACAGCTGAGTGAGCCAATAACAAAACTGAAATACATCCTGGAGAGGCAATGAGAGCAAGTCAGACTTTAATGTGAAAAAAAATCGCAATAGAAAATAGTGGAATGCAAAGCCTCCGGATACCGGAGGTTTTCTTTGTGGGTACCGTTTCGATCTAAAAGTATTGGTTATAAGGCGGAAGGAGCGAAAAGCAGCGGGACAGATGAGATCGCGCAGCCGATCAGAAGCGGGTTTTCACTGCCCCGCCCGCGGCCGCAGAGCTTTAAAACGGACTGAACGAACAGCCTCTTTAGTATAAAACCATTGACGGGAATAAGGCTGCCGTTATCTCCAACCCTGATATTCAGCGGATCTTAAAGAGTTTTCTTTCTATTTCTTGTCCATTCCGCATAGGCTGTACAAAACGGATTTGAGGTGAGGGTATGAGAAATTGGTGGGGCGGACTGGATCAGACTGTGCTTGCGATGGCCGGCCTTAGACTGCTGTCTGCAAGCATTGAGCTGACGGCAGCCATTTGTATGCTTTTGGTCAATGACGTTCGAAAGGCGATTGCGATTAATTCTGTCCTGGCGATTGTTGGACCGGCCATTTTTATCGGGACGATGGCGATCGGGATTTACCAGATTGCTGGCGATGTTTCATATGGGAAGATGGTGTTTATTGCACTCGGAGTGGTTTTTATTTTAGTGGGGATTTACAAGTAAGCAGTAGCATAAAGCGGACAGGCGTGCATACATTTTTTATAACAGGCGGTATAAGGAGGAGTCCTCAATGGATGAGATTATGCGGGTCCTTCCTGATTCGATCAGAAGGCATTTGCAGGAGCTTTCTGAATCAGAGCGCAGCCAGCTTGAAGAAATACGGATTCGTATTTTCAGGCCAGTAGAGATTCTATTAGGCGGCGGTCACCTGTTCTTGCCTTATGCTGCGAGTCCTGATGATGGACAAGTGCTTCTGAATGAAATAAGCGGATTCTCAATTTATACCCTGGAAGAGGAGCTTCGAAGGGGGTACATTACCATTTCAGGAGGACACCGGATCGGACTTGCCGGAAAAGTCATTACGGCTGGAGGACGCGTGAAAATGATCCGGGATGTAACCTCTTTTAATATAAGGGTTGCTAAGCAGAAGATTGGGGCAGCCGATCCGCTGCATCCTGTTTTATTTAATGGATACTGGATGAACACGCTTATAGTTGGCCCTCCTCAAACCGGAAAAACGACCTTGCTGCGGGACTTGGCGAGAATCATCAGTTCAGGGACAGACAGTGAAAAGAGCAGGAAGGTCGGAATTGTAGATGAACGATCTGAAATTGCAGGCTGTGTAAACGGGATCCCGCAGCATGAGTTAGGCCATAGAGTGGACGTGCTGGACTCCTGTCCAAAAGCTGAAGGAATGATGATGATGATCCGGTCTCTCAGTCCGGACGTCATGATCGCAGATGAAATCGGTTCAAGCGAGGATTGCGGGGCCATTATGGAAGCTGTCCACGCAGGCGTGCGAATTATAGTCAGTGCCCACGGATTCGATGCTGAGGATGCAGCGAAGCGTCCATCTATTTTGCCGCTGTTTGAAAACCGTGTCTTTGAGAGGGTTATCGAGCTGAGCCGGAAGAATGGAGTCAGGAGTCTGCGCATTCTGGATGCAGATCTGAATTTAGTCAGCGGGGAGGAACGGATATGGTCAAGCTGATCGGAGCGGTCATGATCCTGTTTGCTTCAACTTGGATTGGGTTTGAGATTGCCGGCAGATTCGGGAAACGCACGAGGCTGCTGCGGGAGTTAAAGGTAGCTCTTCAATCACTGGAGGCAGAGATCGTGTTCAGCCAAAAGCCAATAAAAGCAGCCGCATCGGATTTAGCAGGACAGCTTGAACAGCCGCTTTCCCATTTCTTTTCCCAATTCTCCTCCATCCTTTCAGGAGGCGGAAAAAACACAAAAGCTGCCTGGGAGGAGAGCCTTGAGCAGCTGGCCGCTTCGAGCACCTTGCAGAAAAACGAGCTTGAGGTCATGCGGCAGTTTGGGGAGACCCTGGGCAGGCACGATCTCATTTCCCAGCAAAAGCATATTAAATTGGCCATGGTCCATTTGGAACGGGAAGAAACCGAGGCGGCAGACAGGCAGAACCGGTATGAACGGATGATCAAAAGCATCGGATTTTTAAGCGGGCTGCTGCTCGTGATCGTACTGCTGTAGCAGCGAAAGGAAGGAGCTTTTTAATGGGCGTCGATATCAATATCATCTTTCAAATTGCCGGAATCGGGATTGTGGTTGCTTTCCTTCATACCATTCTTGATCAGATGGGGAAGAAGGAATATGCACAGTGGGTTACGCTTCTTGGGTTTATTTATATCTTGTTTATGGTTGCCTCCATTGTGGACGATCTTTTCAAGAAAATTAAAGCGGTCTTTCTGTTCCAGGGATAGGGAGGCGGGCACAATCCAAATCATTCATATTGTTGGTCTTGGCCTCGTTGCTACGTTTTTGGCGCTTGTATTGAAAGAGCAAAAGCCCACGTTCGCGTTCCTGCTTGTTGTGTTTACCGGCTGTGTCATCTTCCTTTATCTGGTAGATCAGGTGTATGAAATCATCCGGATGATTGAAAAAATCGCGGTCAACGCGAATGTGAATCTCATTTATGTTGAAACAATCATGAAAATCATCGGCATTGCCTACATTGCTGAATTTGGAGGCCAATTAACAAAAGATGCCGGACAGGGGGCCATCGCTTCAAAAATCGAGCTTGGCGGAAAAATTCTCATTTTGACGATGGCGATCCCAATCCTAACCGTCATTATTGAAACCGTTATTCAAATGATTCCTGAATTTTAACCGAAATGAGGGAGGGAAATGAACAGACTGGCCGCACTTGTTTTTTATTTGATTCTTTTTTGGCCGGCGATTGGACAGGCTGAGTCCGGTTCCTATACTGAAAGTCAGGACGAAAGCACACCTGAAGGAGAGATTTCACCTGTATCCGCACACCCCGCCGTACCGGAAGCCGTTGTGAAAGAGCAAGCAGACAGGCTGGATCTGGAGCGGGTCAAATCGTTTTGGGACGAGCTCTTGACCGAGTATGGAGGGTTTTTGCCTGAAAGCCAAAAAGGAAGTCTATATGATTTTGTGACCGGAGAAAAGCACTTTTCCATGACAGAATGGTTTCAGGCGCTGCTGAAATACTTATTCCATGAAATTCTCGCAAATGGCAAACTGCTTGGTACACTGATACTTCTTACCATCTTCAGCATGCTGCTTCAGCTTCTGCAAAACGCTTTTCAGCAAAGCACCGTCAGCAAAGTCGCGTATGCCCTTGTTTACATGGTGCTGATCATTATTGCCCTGAACAGTTTTCACATCGCCATCCAATATACAAGTGATGCCATCCGTTCGATGACCAACTTTATCATGGCTCTCATTCCATTGCTCCTGGCCCTGATGGCCTCTTCCGGCGGACTTGTATCCGCCGCCTTCTTTCATCCTGTGATTCTCTTCCTTATGAACACAAGCGGGGTGCTGATTCAAAACATTGTCCTGCCGCTCCTTTTTTTATCGGCACTTTTAAGTATTGTCAGCACGCTGACCGATCAGTATAAAGTCACCCAGCTGGCTCAGCTGATGAGACAGGCCGGGATCGGGCTCCTTGGAACCTTTTTGACGATTTTTCTCGGTGTCATATCTGTTCAGGGCGCATCCGCTGCTGTAACCGACGGCATCACCATCCGGACGGCCAAATTTTTAACGGGAAATTTCATTCCGGTCCTTGGGCGCATGTTCACAGATGCGACCGATACGGTGATCAGTGCGTCTGTTCTTCTGAAAAATACGGTAGGGATAGCAGGAGTAGCCATTCTTCTCGCCATTGCGGCCTTTCCTGCTCTGAAGGTGCTCTCTCTCGCGTTTATCTATAAATTTGCAGCAGCGATCCTGCAGCCTGTTGGCGGCGGACCGGTTATTAAATGCCTGGATATTATCAGCAAAAGTGTCATCTATATTTTCGCGGCTCTGGCAATCGTTTCTTTCATGTTTTTTCTGAGCCTGACCGTCATCATCGCTGCGGGCAACTTAACTTTAATGGTTCGATAGGAGGGCGAATATGGCATTTTTAACAAGCTGGATTACGAATATCATATTGTTTATTCTTCTTGCCATCGTCATTGATATGCTGCTTCCGAACTCCTCCATGCAGAAATATGCCAAGATTGTCATCGGACTAATGCTGATTGCGGTCATTTTAAACCCTGTCTTCCAGCTGTTTTCGGTGGATATCAATGAGCTGATCGAAAAATTTCAGTTGACTCAGGGGCAGCAGGATGAAGAATCAAATAAATTGATAGAATCTCAAAAAAAAGAAATACAAGCCTCCCACCGTGCATATATTTTAGAACAAATGGCTGTCCAAATGAAAAATGATGCCGGGGAGGAACTGAAGAAAGAATATCAGATGGAAATACAGGATATTGCGATTCACGTCTCTGAGGAGCAGGAAGCGATTGAAAGCAGCAAAGATGTAAGCACAGTCGAAGTATTGGTTCGCGCCCCCTCAGAAAAAAGAGCGAACGCCATTGAGGCCATTGAGCCCATCGAGATTGATGCATCAGAAGAAATCGTTCCGGAAGGGGAGCACGAGGCTGATCATCAGCTTCGGAGTATGGCCTCTTTGCTCGCGCAAATTTGGGAGTTGGATCAGAAGCAAATTCTAATCCGTGCGGAAGGAGGGGAGGGTCAGGTTCATGAGTGACAAAACGACGGTCATGGAAAAGGTGAAGAAGTTTTTCAATCAGCACGGCGGACAGTCTAAGCTAAACCCTAAGACATTGCTTATCCTGCTGGCAGCGGGAATCGGCTTAATGCTTCTGAGCAATCTGACAAGTGGAGGAGCCAAACCGGAATCCCCACGGTCTGCAGCCGTTACAGGCAGCAGCGGGACAGCTGAAGATCAGGAAGTGTTCAAGCAGTCCGGCGATACTGAAAAGGACTTGATTGCAGGATATGAACAGGAATATGAGAACCAGCTAAAAGAAGCCCTGGAGACCATCAGTGGGATTGATGATGTATCAGTTGTAGTGAATGTAGATGCGACCTCCTTAAAGATATTGGAAAAAAACCGCAATTCGCAAAGCCAGGTCACCAATGAAACCGATCGGGACGGAGGCGAACGCAAGGTGGATGACCGGACGGTTGATGAACAGGTCGTCATCATCAAGCAGGGCGATAAAGAAACACCGATCGTTCTTCAATATACAAAACCTTCTATCAGGGGTGTTCTCGTTGTAGCCAAAGGGGCGGACAACGTTCAAATAAAAAAACTGATCGTGGACTCTGTAACACGGGTGCTTGGTGTAGAAAGCTTCAAAGTTGCAGTAGCTCCGAAAAAAATAAAGGAGGGCTCATAATATGATGCTCAAAAAACAAACCGTTTGGCTGCTTACCATGCTTAGCTTAGTCGTAGTTCTGTCTGTTTACTACATTACCTCTCCAGAGGGCGGAACCAATATGGCAGGTGTCAGCCCGGATCAAAAGCAGGAAGAAAAGGAACAGGGGAAAGAAACGTCAGCTCAGGAATCAAAAGAAGCTGCCCAGACGAAGGAAGAAGCAAAATCGGCAGAAGGTGAGGGGGGAACGGTCGTGTCCACCGTTGAAAGCGATGAGCTGTTTACATCTCTGCGCATGGAGCTTGAAGATCAGCGAAGCCAGCTGAAAAGCGAATTAGAGGGAATCGTGTCCAGTAAAGATGCTTCAGCGGAAGAGAAAAGCAAAGCCTATGAGCAAATGAAGGAGCTTTCAGATACAGCTGGCAAGGAGGCGATTCTTGAAACCCTGATCAAATCAGAGGATTACGATGATGCACTGGTAAGAGTAGAGGACAACCAAGTGCTGATCACCGTTAAAGCAAAAGAGCATAGTGCAGCAAATGCGAATGATATTATCGCTCTTGTAAGAAGCGAAATCGCCGGTATGGAAAATGTAGCCGTTTCCTTTGAACCGGCCAAGTAATGTTTACCAGCCCGCATCAGCCTGCAACCGCCTATTAGAGCGGCTGCAGGCTGATTTCATTTTCTGCATGGGATGACAGGGTGACCATCTGCATACATTTTGGAAAATATGGGCATCGTTTGAAAGCGGGAGGGGTGTAAATTAGCGTGTTTATAAGGCCTGGAATCAGATAAGTATATTTCTGCTTAAGATAACTGCCCCTGTGTACCTGCAGCTGGAGGCCAGCTCACGGATGCTGCTGAAATGTGCTGTAGGAGAAAATCCTTGCGGTTTTTACACATTTTTGCTCTTCCAGCCAATCAAAAGCCATTATGACAGCCTGATTACAAATGATGACAGCGTTTCAAAAACAGGTAAGTTCGACTATAATAGGTACAGGGTTATTCCTTTATGAATCCTTCCAAAGTCGTATAGCGAATCAATTATAGTTGAATTAAGCTTGCATAGTATCGTAAGATGTTTATGAGACTTACTTTTAGTACTAGATGATAATGCACGTGCCATCATCACGTAACTTTCCATTAAGGGGTGCCAGTTTATGTTGAAAATCCAGGAGATTCGGGAACTGATCAAGCTAATCGACCAATCTTCAATTGACGAATTTACATACGAAAATGAAGGGGCCAAGCTTTTATTGAAAAAGTCGGCTCCTGAAGTGGTTTACAGCAGTCATGCTCAAGCTCCCGCAGAGGCGCAGCAGACTGCACCGGCTGCACCACAGCAGCAAGCAGAGCAGGCAGTTCCAAAGACAGACAGCAAACCGGCTGGAGAGCCGGCACAGGATGAAAGCCTCGTGAAGATCACTTCACCGATGGTCGGAACCTTCTATGCCGCCTCTTCACCTGAAACAGGGAACTATGTTGAAATTGGTTCCAAGGTAAAAGACGATACAGTTGTATGTATTGTTGAAGCGATGAAGCTGTTTAACGAAATTGAAGCAGAAACTAAAGGAGAAATCGTGGAAATTCTGGCGGAAAACGGTCAGCTTGTAGAGTACGGCCAGCCCCTCTTCCTCGTAAAGCCTGAATAAGGAGCGAACGTTATGATTAAGAAGCTACTCATTGCGAATCGGGGAGAAATCGCTGTCAGAATTATCCGAGCGTGCAAGGAGCTTGAAATTGAGACAGTTGCGGTATTTTCAGAGGCAGACAGAGATGCCCTGCATGTCCAGCTGGCAGATGAAGCGTATTGCATCGGACCGACTTCTTCAAAAGACAGTTACTTAAATTTTACAAACATCATCAGTGTTGCCAATTTAACCGGATCCGATGCGATTCACCCAGGCTACGGGTTTCTCGCTGAAAACTCCGACTTCGCTGAGCTTTGCAGAGAGTGCAATGTAACATTTGTCGGCCCAAGCCCGGAAGCCATTTCCAAAATGGGAACGAAGGATGTAGCAAGAGAAACGATGCGGGAGGCGAATGTGCCAATCGTTCCCGGATCTAAAGGTATTATTAAAAATCCGGAAGAAGCGGTTTCCCTGGCAGAGGAAATTGGGTATCCCGTAATTATAAAGGCCACCGCAGGCGGAGGCGGGAAAGGAATCCGTGTTGCCAGAGATCAGAAGGACCTTGAGAAAGGGATTCGGATTACGCAGCAGGAGGCAGAAACAGCCTTTGGAAACCCGGGCGTATACATTGAAAAATTCATCGAAGACTTCCGCCATGTTGAAATTCAGGTCATGGCCGATACCCATGGCAATACGATTCACCTTGGAGAACGGGACTGCACCATCCAGCGCCGTCTTCAAAAGCTTGTCGAGGAATCTCCTTCCCCCGCGTTAACTCCTGAAGTCCGTGAAGCAATGGGACAGGCAGCGGTGAGAGCGGCAGAGGCAGTCCGCTATACAGGGGCCGGCACGGTTGAGTTCATTTACGATTACCGTGAGCAAAAGTATTATTTCATGGAAATGAACACAAGAATACAGGTAGAGCATCCAGTTACTGAGATGGTGACCGGAATGGATTTGATCAAAGAGCAGATCAAAGTCGCTTCCGGAGAAAAACTCAGTACGAAACAGGAAGACGTTGAATTTAATGGATGGTCAATCGAGTGCCGCATAAATGCGGAGAATCCAGCCAAAAATTTCATGCCTTCACCTGGTAAAATTGAGATGTATCTCCCTCCGGGCGGGCTTGGAGTTCGTGTGGACTCTGCAGTTTATCCCGGCTATTCCATTCCTCCATACTACGACTCTATGATTGCCAAGCTGATTACATATGGGGAAACAAGGGAAGAAGCAATTGCACGAATGAAGCGCGCTCTTTCGGAATTTGTCATCGAAGGGATTTCAACAACGATTCCCTTCCATCTGAAATTGCTCGATCATGAAACCTTTAAAAGCGGAAACTTTAACACAAAGTTTCTTGAATTGTATCCGGTCATGGAAACTTAATTTGATGGAGGTGCGGGAAATGAAAGAAAATCGCTTGTTAGAAATGAACCAGGAAGACAGTACCCTTGGAAAAGTGGAAATTGCTCCGGAGGTTATCGAAGTGATTGCCGGCATTGCAGCATCTGAAGTAGAAGGTGTTGGAAATATGCGCGGGAATTTTGCATCCGGTGTAGCTGAGCGCCTTGGCAAGAAAAATCACGGCAAAGGTGTGAAAGTGGATCTTTCTGAAGAGGGGATCTCGATCGATATCTACTGCACAATGGCATTTGGAGTGTCTATTCCGAATGTTGCACAGTCTATTCAGGACAACATCCGTCAGGCGCTGATTACCATGACGGCCCTTGATATTACAGAAATCAATGTCCATGTTGTCGGAATTCTTTTCGACTCAAAAACACCTGAAGTGGAAATTGATCAGGAAATGTAAGCTGAAAGAAAAGCAGCGGGAGGCTGGCCTTAGGGCCGGCTCCTTTTTTTATGCGCAGTAACAGAGGATGGAGAATGCAGCCTTCATTGTTCCTCAGCTGGTAAAATGCCGAATGTTTAACCGATTACAAAAGATTTTATTCGGATATTGTGCTTTTGTACGTATTTTGGAAGTGATTCACGTTCAGAATTATGATATGATTTGGCTAGACATGGACATGGAATAACTGAATGTACATAAACGGATGGTAAAAGGAGCAGAAACAGAATGAACAGAAGAGCAGCCCGAGAAAAAGCTTTGCAGGCATTATTTCAAATAGACGTCAGCCAGATTGACCCGGCAGAAGCACTGCAGCATGCATTTGATGAAGAAGAGGTCAACTCTTTCACGCGCGATCTTGTAACGGGAACGGTCGGACACTTGGAGGAAATCGACGGATTAATCAGACCTCATTTGGTTAAATGGAAGCTGGAACGATTGGCTAATGTGGATCGGGGCATTTTGCGCCTCGCTGTCTATGAGATGAAATTTGAAGAAGAGATTCCGGCCTCAGTCTCAATTGATGAGGCAATTGAACTTGCTAAAGCATTCGGTGATGATCAGTCAAGCCGCTTTGTAAACGGAGTACTTTCTAACATCAGAAAAGATATCGAATCTAAGTAATCAGTCTGGAGGAATGTACGATGACCGCTTCCATTATCAGCGGAACAGAGATCGCCAAGCAAACTAGAAGTCAGCTTGCAAAAGAGGTGGCACAATTGAGGGAGGAGGGAGTAGCCCCTGGCCTTGTAATCATTCTAGTCGGGGACAACCCTGCCTCCCTATCCTACATAAAGGGAAAAAGGAAGGCTTCCGAGGAAATAGGAATTGACTTCAAGCTGGAGCAGTTTCCTGAATCCCTTTCTGAAGAGGACCTTCTGCGAGTTATAGACAGCTACAACGAGGACAGCCGCTTTCATGGAATCCTTGTTCAGCTTCCTCTTCCGAAGCATATTGATGAAATTGCTGTCATTGAAAAGATTTCTCCAGAAAAAGATGTGGATGGATTCCACCCGGTCAATTTGGGGAGAATGCTGACAGGGCAGAAATGCTTCCTTTCATGCACACCTGCAGGCATTATGGAAATGCTTCGCATAAAAGGGGTAGATCCTGCAGGAAAGCATGCAGTAGTCGTTGGAAGAAGCAACATTGTCGGGAAACCAGTCGGTCAGCTTTTATTGAAGGAAAATGCCACGGTTTCCTATTGCCACTCCAGAACAAGAGATTTGTCCTCAATTACGAAGCAGGCAGATATCCTTGTAGTAGCTGCGGGCAAGGCGAATTTAATAACTGGGAACGATATCAAACCGGGTGCGGTTGTAATTGATGTGGGTATGAACAGGAATGAGCATGGCAAGCTATGCGGTGATGTAGCGTTTGATGAGGCGAAGGAAGTTGCGTCTCTTATTACCCCGGTGCCGGGCGGAGTTGGTCCTATGACCATCACGATGCTTGCCTATAATACAGTTGAAGCAGCAAAAAATACACGTTCGTAACCCGTCATGCCTCCGGGAACGGAAGAAAGGAGCGGCGGATTTGAGTGATATCAGGCACGTAACCGTTACAGCCTTAACAAAGTACATTAAACGGAAGTTTGATGTGGACCCGCATTTAAGGGATATTTGGGTGAAGGGCGAGCTTTCGAATGTGAAGATCCATTCAAGAGGCCATTTGTATTTCACGCTGAAGGACGAACAATCCCGTATTTTAGGAGTAATGTTCTCCAGTCAAAATAAAGCCTTGAAATTCCGTCCTGAAAATGGGATGAAGGTGCTTCTCCGCGGTGAAATCAGCGTTTATGAACAAAGCGGCCAGTATCAGATTTACGCGAAGGAAATGCAGCCTGACGGAATCGGCAGCCTGTATCTCACCTATGAGGAACTTAAGAAAAAGCTTCAAAAGGAAGGGCTTTTTGACGAAAAATACAAAAAGCCCATCCCGGCTTTCCCTCAAACAATCGGAGTCGTGACATCCCCTACAGGAGCGGCTGTTCGGGATATCCTCATTACAATCAAAAGAAGGTACCCGCTCGCCAAAGTCATTATTATCCCTGCCCTTGTTCAGGGCCTGAGTGCAGGGGAATCTGTCGCTAGCTCAATCGGTAAAGCAAACCGCCTAGGTGTTCTCGATACGCTTATAGTAGGGCGGGGCGGCGGATCCATCGAAGAACTATGGGCATTCAATGAAGAAGTGGTTGCCAGAGCCATTTTTGATTCAGAGGTTCCTATCATTTCTGCTGTAGGCCATGAAACAGATTATACCATTTCGGACTTTGCAGCAGACCTCAGGGCTCCTACCCCAACTGGCGCAGCAGAGCTCGCCGTACCCCATTTCGCCGATTTGCTGGAGAGAGCAGCGGAACGGAAAGCCCGGCTGATGAGAGCGATGCAGGAGAGAGTTACGAGGGACAAAGAACGGCTGAAAGCTTTTAAAAGATCATATGCCTTCCGCTACCCAAAGCAGCTGTATGAGCAAAAAGAACAGCAGCTTGACGATTTAGTTGAGGACCTTCAGCGGGAAATGCTGCGGGCCTTAACCTATAAGAAGGATCTTTTCCGGAATAAGGAAAACCGCTTGCTGAGAGTTCATCCTAAAACCCAGGCTACCGCTGCCATGCGGAGGCACGAACAGGCAGTAAAAGCATTGACGAGAGAAATGACACAGTCCCTGACTGAAAAACAGCGGGAGTTTCAGCATGCCCTTGAAAAACTTAATGCTCTTAATCCCTTGAGTATTATGGAGCGCGGGTATAGTCTCGTTTATAAGGAAGATCAGCTCGTTAAATCGATTAGCGGAACAGCCGAAGGAGAAAAAGTAACGGTCAGACTTCAGGATGGTACCCTATTTTGCGAAGTCATAGAGAAGGTGGAGGAAACAAATGAGCCAACAAAGGAATCAGGAAGAAGTGACATTTGAAGAAGCGATGGAACAGCTTGAAGAAATAGTGGGAAAGCTTGAACAGGGAGATGTTCCCTTAGAGCAGGCGATCAATTTTTTTCAGGATGGAATGAAATTGTCCAAGCTGTGCCATGACAAGCTTCAGCGTGTAGAAAAACAGATGGATTATATCCTTCGTGAAGGCGGAGAATTGGAGCCTTTCGAAATTCAGGAGGAAGAATAACTTGCCGGAATTGTTTAAGGATTTTATGAAAAGCAGAAAAGAACGGATTGAAAAGGAGCTTCCGGTTCTGATTGGAAGTCTGGAAGCTCCTTCTCATCTTAAAGAGTCCATGCTTTATTCCTTGAATGCGGGGGGGAAGAGGCTGCGGCCGATTCTTGTGTTAGCCACTCTCCATGCGTTTGGAAAAGAAGAGGATCCAGGTATGCCTGCTGCCTGTGCAGTGGAGATGATTCATACGTATTCTCTCATCCATGATGACCTTCCATGCATGGACGACGATGACCTTAGACGCGGAAAGCCGACCAATCATAAAATGTTTGGAGAAGCTATGGCGGTACTGGCGGGGGACGGCCTGCTTACCCATAGCTTTCAGGCATTAATCGCAGGGGATTCAATCAGCCCCGAACAAAAAATCCTGCTTGTAGCCGAGCTTGTTCATGCGTCCGGCGCCGAGGGTATGGCAGGCGGACAGGCTGCGGATATGGAAGGTGAAGCAAAATCTCTTTCCTTAAGCGAGCTCGAGTACATACATACACATAAAACCGCGAAGCTGCTGACGTTCAGTCTTGTAGCCGGAGCCATAATCGCCAGAGCGGACAAAGAAAAAATAGAAAAAATACGGGGTTTTGGGCAGCATATCGGCATCGCTTTTCAAATCAGAGATGATATTCTGGATATTGAAGGAACAGTGGAAAAAATAGGCAAGCCAGTCGGATCTGATACGGAAAATCAAAAGACGACGTATCCTTCCCTGCTGACTCTTGATGGCGCCAAGGATAAATTGGACAGCCATATTGCTCTGGCAAAAAATGCTCTGCAGGAGCTTGATCTGCACGGGACTTTTCTGCAGGATCTAACCGATCTTGTCGCGCTTAGAGATTCCTGAGAAATAGGAAAATGAGCCTGCTAGTAAATTTTGTGCTATAATGTCCTAAACTAATCGGGTTGTTTGGGACTTCATAATGATCCTCAGCAGCCGTTACCACAATAGTGCTAGCGGTTTTTGTTTTCCTGCAGCCCTCTTGGATGGATGAACCATTGATTCCAGCCTGCACATTGGTAAAATGGTTCATGGCTGCAAAACATGTTCAATCCGGTAAAAGTAGTTTAACATGGAGAAAATAGGATAAAGAATTAAAATACGCATCCATATAGAAACCACCGAAAGTGAGTGATCCAATTGGATCTATTATCCATTAAAAATCCAAGGTTCCTGAAAAAGCTTTCAACAAACGAGCTTGAGAAATTAAGCGGGGAGATCAGAGAATTTCTAATTGAGAAATTGGCCGCTACAGGAGGCCATATCGGTCCCAACCTTGGGGTTGTAGAACTGACAGTTGCCTTGCATAAAGTGTTTGACAGTCCCAAGGATAAATTTCTATGGGATGTCGGCCATCAATCCTATGTTCATAAAATATTAACCGGGCGTGCAGGGGAGTTTGACACGCTGCGCCAGTATCAGGGGCTTTGCGGTTTTCCGAAAAGAAGCGAAAGCGAGCATGACGTCTGGGAAACAGGGCACAGCTCAACTTCACTCTCCGCAGCGATGGGAATGGTGCTTGCCAGGGATCTGAAAAAGACAGACGATGTCATCATCCCGATTATAGGGGACGGTGCACTAACAGGCGGTATGGCGCTTGAAGCACTAAATCACATCGGGCATGAGCAGAAAGATATGATTGTCATCCTGAATGATAATGAAATGTCCATCGCCCCGAACGTTGGAGCGCTTCATAACGTACTTGGCAGACTGCGGACAGCCGGCAAGTACCAATGGGCGAAAGATGAGCTTGAGCTTTTGCTTAAGCGGATTCCTGCCGTTGGGGGAGCACTTGCTTCAACAGCTGAACGGATTAAAGATTCCCTGAAGTATTTACTTGTATCCGGTGTGTTTTTCGAGGAGCTTGGGTTTACGTACCTTGGGCCAATCGACGGCCATAATTATGAGGATTTGCTGGAAAATCTGCGTTATGCCAAAAAAACAAAAGGTCCGGTTCTCATGCACGTGATTACGAAGAAAGGGAAAGGCTATGAACCAGCAGAAGCCGATAAACTGGGCAATTGGCACGGAACCCCTGCTTATAAAATTGAAACAGGCGACTTTGTCAAACCTGTAATCTCTGCTCCGTCCTGGAGCGGGCTTGTGAGTGAAACGGTCCGCAAAATCGCAAGAGAGGACAGCCGCGTCGTTGCCGTGACCCCAGCTATGCCTGTTGGCTCCAAGCTGCTCGGATTTGCAGAAGAATTTCCGGAACGCATGTATGATGTTGGAATTGCAGAACAGCATGCCACGACAATGGCTGCCGGTCTTGCAACTCAGAACATGAAGCCTTTCCTGGCGATTTATTCTACATTCCTGCAGCGGGCGTATGATCAGGTTGTGCATGATGTGTGCCGTCAGAACTTAAACGTCTTTTTCGGAATTGACAGGGCGGGTCTGGTCGGTGCCGATGGAGAAACGCACCAGGGCGTGTTTGACATCGCCTTCATGAGACATCTGCCAAATATGGTGCTCATGATGCCTAAAGATGAAAATGAAGGCCAGCACATGGTTCATACAGCGCTGAAGTATGATGATGGTCCAATTGCTATGCGCTACCCCCGCGGCAACGGTCTGGGTGTTAAGATGGATGAAGAATTGAAACAGATTCCGATCGGTTCCTGGGAAGTTCTCAGAGAAGGTACCGATGCTGCCATCCTGACGTTCGGCACTACCATTGGAATGGCTCTGGAGGCTGCTGAAGTTCTGGAAAAGCAAGACATTTCAGTGAAAGTAGTCAATGCCCGGTTTATCAAGCCGCTGGATGATAATATGCTGAGCGGACTCCTCCGAAAAGACATTCCGATTCTTACAATAGAAGAGGCTGTTCTGCAAGGCGGATTTGGAAGTGCTGTGCTGGAATATGCGCATGAGCAGCATTACCACCATGCAGTTATTGAAAGAATGGGAATTCCAGACCGCTTTATCGAGCACGGAAGCGTATCTAAGCTCTTGAATGAAATCGGCATGACAACCGAGCACACGATTGCTGCTATTAAGAAAATTACACCACTTAAAGAAAAAAGGGCCTAATAATGAGCAAAAAAGAACGATTGGATATACTCCTCGTCGAAAAAGGCTTGATTGAGACGAGGGAAAAAGCAAAAAGAGCGGTCATGGCCGGGATTGTTTTTGCCAATGAAATGAGATTGGATAAACCCGGTGAAAAAGTGGATAGGGATTTGCCGCTCACGATAAAAGGAAATGTACTTCCATACGTCAGCCGTGGCGGACTCAAGCTTGAGAAGGCCCTCAGGGAATTTGATGTAGAAGCTGAGGGCAAAATTCTGATTGATATAGGATCATCCACAGGGGGATTCACCGATTGCGCGCTTCAAAACGGGGCAATAAAATCCTATGCTGTGGATGTCGGCTATAATCAGCTTGCCTGGAAGCTGAGACAGGACCCAAGAGTCATTGTTATGGAGCGGACAAATTTCCGCTACTCAGAGCCGGCTGATTTTCAGGAAGGGTTGCCGGAGCTTGCAACAATTGATGTTTCATTTATTTCCCTCAAGCTTATCTTGCCGGCATTAAAAAAGATTCTTGTTCCTGGCGGAGACTGCCTGGCGCTTGTGAAGCCGCAATTTGAAGCCGGCAGGGACCAGGTAGGCAAAAAAGGCATCGTCAGGGACCCGGCCGTGCATGAACGGGTCGTTTCCGGAATGATTGATTTTGCAGTAAAAGAAGGCTTCGATTGCTTGAATCTTTCTTTCTCGCCTATAACCGGAGGAGATGGAAACATCGAGTTTCTATTGCACCTCCGCTGGACTGGGAATGATAATCAGGGAAAGGTGATTCTTCCGGTCCTGACAGCAGAAGTTGTTAAAAAGGCTCATGAAGGATTAAAATCCAAGGCCTTGCCGGAAGCGGAATGAAACGTTGTTTCATTCCGTTTTTACATAAATTCTGCCGCAAGCTGGCGGATAAGAAAAACCGAAATGGAAAAAACATACATAGAAACATGCCTGACTGCTTCGTTTGGCAAAAGGATGTACTTTTATTATCCTTTCATTTAACATGTAGGGTATAAACACAAGATGGCGATAAAGACAGTAAGGGGTGCCGCATGAATAAAGGGCAGAGACACATAAAAATCCGAGAAATCATAACACATGATGAGATTGAAACTCAGGATGATCTGGTGGACCATTTGAAAAGCGCAGGCTATAACGTCACACAGGCCACAGTTTCAAGAGATATCAAAGAGCTGCATCTTGTTAAAGTGCCGATGATTGATGGCCGCTACAAATACAGCCTGCCTGCTGATCAGCGCTTTAATCCTCTGGCTAAGCTGAAGCGTGCGCTAATCGATGCTTTCGTAAAGGTTAATTCCGCCGGTCACATGATTGTTATAAAAACATTGCCTGGGAATGCCAATGCGATCGGCGCCCTCATTGATAACCTGGATTGGGATGATATTCTGGGGACTATTTGCGGGGATGACACCATCCTCATCATCTGCAGGTCACCGGAAGTCACAGAAGAAATCACCAACCGGTTCCTTGATATGCTGTAACCATTAACAGCAGAAAAAATGGAGCTGCGTCATGCTGTCCATAGAATGATGCTTGATCTAAAGGCAATTGAGCCAAATAAAAAGTCGAGGTGAATTCTGTCTTGCTAGCGGAATTGACGATTAAAAACTTTGCCATAATTGAGTCCATCACCATATCTTTTGAAAAAGGATTGACCGTTTTAACCGGAGAAACAGGAGCCGGTAAATCCATTATTATTGATGCCATCCATTTGCTCGCTGGAGGACGCGGTTCCTCTGAGTTTGTCCGGTACGGAGAAAACAAAGCAGAGCTGGAAGGCTTATTTCTGCTGGATAACGATCAGCATGCCTGCTATGAGAAGTGCACTGAATTTGGAATAGACGTCTCTGATGGGATGGTCGTGCTGCGCCGGGACATTTCCTCAACCGGCAAAAGCGTATGCCGGATCAATGGGAAGCTTGTAACCATAGCCATCTTAAGAGAAGTAGGCAGAATGCTGATTGATATTCACGGGCAGCATGATAATCAGGAGCTGATGAATGAAGAGCATCATCAGCCTCTCCTGGATCAGTTTGGCTCCGAAAAAATCATCCCGGCACTTGAAGCGTATCGGGAGCTGTTTGTAAACTATTCGGCTTTAAAGAAAAAAATCAAGCAGCTCAGCAACAATGAACAGGAAATTGCCCACCGCCTTGATCTTATCCAATTTCAGCTGAATGAAATTGAGGAGGCAGGACTGACGCCGGATGAAGACGTTAAGCTCCAGGAAGAACGCAGTGAAATTGCCAATTTCGAAAAAATATTTGAGGCTCTGCAAAATGCCTACAATGCGCTGAATGGGGAACAAAAGGGATTGGATTGGACGGGCCTTGCCATGAGCAGTCTGGAAGAGGTTGCAGCCATTAATGAAGATCTCAAGAATATGTCTGAGAGCATGTCCAACAGTTTTTATATTTTAGAGGACCTTTCCTATCAGCTCCGTTCACATCTTGATGAACTTGAATACGATCCGGAGCGTCTCAATTTTATAGAGGGCCGGTTAAATGAAATCAGCCACCTGAAAAGAAAATACGGCAGCTCGGTAGAGGAAATTCTGACGTATTCTGCGAAAATTGAAGAAGAAATCGAAACGCTCCAAAACAGGGATAGCCATGTGGATAAAATGAAGTCTGAACTGTCTTCATTGTTCATGGATATGAAGGTTGAGGCGGAGAATTTGACCGCTGTCCGGAAGCAGGCCGCTAAGAAGCTTTCTTCAGATATACGCCGGGAACTGAAGGAGCTGTATATGGATAAGTCCTCGTTTGATGTTATATTCAGCCGAAGACAAGGGGGGAAGGATGACCCCGAACTGGATGGTGAGACCGTTAAATTCACTTTGGATGGAGCGGACTTTACTGAGTTTTACATCTCCACCAATCCGGGAGAACCGCTCAAGCCCCTCTCCAAGACAGCCTCCGGCGGTGAATTGTCACGGATTATGCTGGCGATGAAAAGCATTTTTTCCAGACATCAAGGCGTCACGTCCATCATTTTCGATGAAGTGGATACGGGAGTAAGCGGACGCGTTGCCCAGTCCATTGCCGAAAAAATCTACCGCGTGTCCGCAGGATCCCAAGTATTGTGCATCACACATCTCCCGCAAGTAGCGGCAATGGCAGATACCCATCTCTTCATTTCCAAGGAAACGAAGAAAGGTCGGACCAAAACAAGCGTCAAGCCGCTTACAGAAGAGGAGAAAATTAAAGAAATCGGCCGCATGATTGCCGGTGTAGAGGTAACAAACTTAACAAAAGAGCATGCTAAAGAACTGCTCTCCCTTGCAAGCTCCTCCAAAAAGTAAGGCTTGGTTACATTTTACGCCCTTTGGTTGGAGTGGAAGCATGAGACCCTGAGCTAAGTACAGCGGGACAGGGGAGAGCCCCAGTGGCGAAGCAGGAAGCTCGCTCACCGCCTGTCTGCTGCAATTGCCTAAAAGAGCGAAAATAATTCAAAATGCCATGGCCGGTTAATCCATGGCATTTTTTTTGCCATCGGCGCGGAGGCCTTCATTCAGCTTAAGCGATTTATTCTCCTTCTAAAAATCCATATAATTCCCATAAAACCCTCGTTTTAATCAATTTTTTCTCGCTTCGCAAGTTATAAACAAGCTCTATGAAGGCAAAAGTAATGAGTGTAGCCACCTGTGGTGTGGGTAAGGAGCGAGGAGAGTGGAAGTGTGTTATTAGAAAAAGCAAGAAAAATAATTGGTGTAATTCTCCTTGTATCTTTGATAAGCATAGGGTTTCTCAAACCTGTGAAAGAATACATTCAGCTCCCTAAAACCGTTACGATTTTTGAATCTCAAACAGCAAGCCTTGCTTCAGCGATACCAGCGTCAGCTGATTCTCATACAGAAGCATTCAGTATAGAGCAAACGGATTCTGAAATTAACCTGGAAGGTAAAAAAGCAGGGGAATCAAATGTTGTATTTGAATGGGGCGGACTGCCGCTGAAAAAAACCGAAGTGCGCGTGATCCCTGATTTAAAAGTGATTCCGGGGGGACAGTCCATTGGTGTAAAGCTTAACACCCTTGGAGTGCTGGTCGTCGGACATCATCAAGTTAATACTCAAAAAGGGAAACAGTCACCTGGAGAACTGGCAGGTATTGAAGTAGGAGATATCATAACGGAAATCGACGGAACGAAAATAGAAAAAATGAATGATGTAACCCCGTTTATTCAATCTTCCGGAAAGACCGGGAAGCCCCTGGACCTTGTCATTTTCAGAAACGGCCGTTCCCATAAAGCAAAGCTGTATCCGTTAAAAGATGTTAATGACGAGGCATACAGGATTGGATTATACATCCGCGACTCGGCTGCCGGCATAGGAACGATGACATTTATTGAACCGAATTCCAAAAAATACGGGGCTCTTGGCCACGTTATATCGGATATGGATACGAAAAAGCCAATCGTCGTCCATGATGGCGAAGTCATGAGATCTACGGTCACATCGATTGAAAAAGGAAGCAACGGCAACCCTGGAGAAAAACTGGCACGATTCTCAAATGACCGGGTGATTGTGGGAGATATTTCACGGAACAGCCCGTTTGGCATCTTTGGAAAGCTCAATCAGGGCATGGCGAATGGCGTATCTGACCAGCCTTTGCCTGTCGCTCTGTCCTATGAAGTAAAAGAAGGGCCGGCAAAAATTCTAACGGTTGTAGAGGATGACAAGGTAGAGGAATTTGATGTGAACATTGTCAGCACGATTCCACAAAAATTTCCTGCAACAAAAGGACTCGTCATTAAAGTGACAGATAAAAGGCTCCTGGATAAAACCGGCGGTATAGTCCAGGGAATGAGCGGAAGCCCGATCATTCAAAATGGAAAGGTCATCGGAGCCGTCACTCACGTATTTGTCAATGACCCAACTTCAGGCTACGGGGTCCATATTGAGTGGATGCTGAACGAAGCGGGAATTGAATTGTATGATAAAGAGCAGAAAAGAGCAGCGAGTTAAGAACCGCCGGTTAAGCCGGCGGTTTTTGTTTGATTTGCAGCAAGCGGTGCCGGTGCTTTTCTGCTATAAAGGAGCCGGTTACAGAGACTTGACGCATTTAAGCCTTGCCTGACCGTGAACAGCTGGGCAGGTACCGGAGCAGTCGTTTATAGAGTGAGGGTCAGTGAAGGCTGTTTAAAGCGGCTCTCCTCATAAGAATGAGTCCCAATCCGCGCTGGGCCGCATTATTAAATCATTCTTTCAGACAAACCTTAGCCAATGATGTAAAATTCCCTTTATTTATCCCTGAATATTGGTTACAATATCCATAGAAAGATTTTTCGACATCATTGTCAGAAAATTTAAATGTCAAATTGCATTTATAGTCGAAATTGTGAGTAAAATGAAGAAAAACAGAGATATATTTAAATTTTGAATTTTTTTCAAAAATTTAGAGGGTTTTATTCACGATTGTCGAAAACTTCTTTTACATGACCAACACTATTTTGGTGATTGAAGACTGAGGAGGAAAACTGGTGAATAAAATCAAAGTGTGTATCGTAGATGATAATCGTGAGTTAGTGGGGCTTCTTGAGGAATACATTTCAAGCCAGAATGATATGGAAGTGCAGGGTGTGGCGTATAATGGCCAGGAATGTCTGCAAATGCTGGAAGAAAAGAAACCAGACGTATTGGTGCTTGATATCATCATGCCTCATCTCGACGGGCTTGCTGTGCTGGAAAAGCTTAGAGATCTGAACCTGGAAAAGCAGCCAAACGTTATCATGCTGACGGCATTCGGGCAGGAAGATGTAACAAAGAAAGCTGTAGATCTTGGTGCCTCTTATTTTATTCTCAAGCCGTTCGATATGGAAAACCTCGCGAGCCACATCCGTCAGGTCAGCGGGAATGCATCACCGGTCATGAAAAGGTCATCCAACTCCATCCTCAGCTCTAAACCTGAAAATAAATCCAGAAACCTTGACGCCAACATTACAAGCATTATCCATGAAATTGGAGTGCCTGCCCACATTAAGGGATATCTTTACCTGCGTGAGGCTATTTCAATGGTCTATAATGACATTGAGCTGCTCGGGTCCATTACGAAGGTTCTATACCCGGACATTGCTAAGAAGTACAACACGACCGCAAGCCGTGTAGAGCGAGCGATCCGCCATGCGATTGAAGTAGCCTGGAGCCGCGGGAACATTGAATCCATCTCTTCGCTGTTCGGCTACACCGTCAGCATGACAAAAGCAAAACCGACGAATTCCGAATTTATCGCCATGGTTGCCGATAAGCTTCGTTTGGAGCATATGGCCAGCTGAAAGGGTTAGAATAGGTGAGAAGAACGCCCGTTGCTGCGGGTGTTTTTTTATGGACCGTTTCTTCTCCGGCACCAGCCTCGGCTCACCCGCTCAGATGAAGCAGTGTATCAGGTCTCTCTCTATCCGGCAGAAGCCTATCCACCTGACAGCATTTCATTAATATTGACCAAGGAATTTTAAGAAAACCACTTTTTCTCCCGCAAAATACCCGCTGCTTCCTTCCTGTTTTACATAATTTACAAAAAATAAACAAAAAGGGATGAACAGCTTTACAATTCCAATTTAGTATATGGAGTAACGTGTCACCAATCATCAAACATAGGAAGGTGCGGGCCATGAGCAGAAGAATCAGGCGTTCGATCCAGCAGAGACTGAAAAAAGCAGCCCTTGCATTCAAAGGGCATCAGAAGGGAACATCACCAGGCTCACCGTCAGCAGCATAAAAAACTTTTCGGAAGAGTACCCATGAAAAAATCGAAAGTCCCTGGAAACTGGCTTAACTTGTCTCTCGCTTCTGCTGTAGTCCTAAGTGCGATTGCTATCCCTTCTGCCTTTCCTGCAGCTGCCCAGTCTGAAACGGCAGAATCCATCGTCAAAATGCGCCTCATGGAAACGACGGATATACATACCTTTATTATGGATTATGACTATTACTCCGACTCATTCAAGCAGACTAACGAAAAACCGCAAGCCTGATTAATGAAATGAGAAGTGAAGCCAAAAACTCAATCCTCTTAGATAACTGAGATTTGAAGAAATACAGAGTGGGTTAACACAGGTGGTCCTTATTTTGCGAGGGTCGAAAGAAGGATTTTTATTTACAATGGCAAACTGCTAATAAAAGGCGACGTGAAGATGTATGCTCCCAACGGATCGTTTTCCGGACATTGAAAAGAGGAGAATTAATAAAAGTGTACGGAAAAGACAATAAAGGATACAGAGTGGAAGAACGCTACTATATAAAGACGGCCTCCAGTACCCGGTATTATGAAGGAATGGTCACATTAAAAACCGACCTTAAGATGCGAAGAAAGACAGCCCCTCCATCATGCTGAATAAAGGTCAGCGCTACCGCGTCTTCGGCACAGAAGGAAGATTGCTGAACCTGGGTGGAGGGTACATGCTCCAGAATGACAAAAGCAAAGTAAGCTATACGAAAAACTGAAGTACGAGCTGGGCAGTCCATTCATTTTAATGGACAAGTCCGGCGTTTTTTAATTAAGGAATATGTGGTATAGAATAAGGATTAGACTAATTCGAAAGCAGGTGACGTCATGACGATGATTTTCGGACATAGAGGGGCAGCGGGAACGAGCCCGGAAAATACAATGATTTCTTTTAAAGAAGCCATTCATGCCGGAGCGGACGGAATCGAGCTGGATGTCCATTTAAGCAAGGATCAAATTCCGGTTGTCATTCACGATGAAACGGTGAATCGGACTACGAATGGAACCGGTTATGTAAAGGACCATCTTGCTGAAGAGTTAATTCGTCTGAATGCCGGCCGGTTATTTAATGAAGAGGCTCCTATACCGTTGCTAAAAGACGTACTAAAATGGGCTTGTGAAAGTGAAAAGCCGTTTATTATCAACATTGAGCTTAAAAATAACATGATTGAATACTCAAATATTGAAGAAATTGTGATCCAGCTCGTAAAGGAACACAAGTTATCCGAGCGGATTATTTTGTCATCCTTCAATCATTCCAGTATGGTCCAGGCGCTTAAAACGGATCCGGTTATTGAAACGGCACTGCTGTATTCAGATGGTATTTATAAACCTTATGACTACGCGAGGAGGGCCGGTGCAAGGGCCATCCATCCGCTGATGCGAACGGTAAAAAACGAATTAATCAATCAGGCACGGGAAAACAGTGTGGCCGTCAGACCTTTTACCGTAAATGACGAAGAGGAAATGAGAACGCTGTTTGAATGGGGAGCATCCGCCTTTTTCACCGATTATCCGGAAAAGGCGGTCCGCATAAGAGAATCGATTACATGAAAAAAGGCTGCACCCAGGCAGATTAAACCTGACCTGGGTGTCAGCCCTTTTATCTTTTGGAAGAATCGCGTGCTGTCTCAGGCAGAGTGGGCGCATCGCATTCCCTGTATTAAAAGAATCCATTACCTCCGGCTGAATCTTTTCTGCACCTTATTGTGTTTGCGGTCGCGGTAAAAAATAAATCCTGCAGTAAATCCAAGGCCTGCAATAAACAAAGTCAGACCAATCAAAAATTGAATCAGCAGGGAAGGGATGGGCGGCTGAAGGATTCCGAAAAAAAGGTCCCGAATCAGTTTTATTCCATAGGCAGCCATCATTCCCGGTATGAGGACAATGATCAATGCGATTATTCTCGACATTATTGTAACCCTTTCCAATTGCGCAATTTAGCTTTATTCTTTGCTTTTTAAAAAGATTTGTCAAGCAGGATTTCTATGATAAAATTGATTAATGCAATAATTTGCAAAAAATAAAGGTGGATATGAAAAATTTTTCATAATCAAAGGGGATCTGTATGCAAAATGTGTTGCTTGTCGGCGCGGGAAAGGGCGGAACAGCCTTATTGAAAATGCTGGTTGAGACTCAAGTGATGAAAACGGCAGCAGTAGCGGACATAAACAGCCAGGCTCCCGGCATTCTTTACGCAAAGGAGGCGGGCATCCCTGTTCATTCGGATTGGAGGATGCTTCTGACCAATGACATTGATGTGGTTATGGAAGCTACTGGAAAACCTGAAGTTCTGGAGGCATTGCTAAAAGAAAAAAAGAGCCACACCATTGTTGTCCCATCCTCAGTCGCACTCATCATATCGAGTCTTACGAGTGAAAAAGAACAATTGATTAACAGGCTGAAGGAACAGACTAATAAGTATTCAACCATCCTGGATGCCACCAATGACGGGATGATTGTAATAGATGCAAGTGAAGATATCATCTTTATTAATCGGGTGGCAGAAAATGTGACAGGAAACATGAGAAAAAATGTTCTTGGCCGCAAAATAAGAGAGGTCATTCCGAATTCAAGACTTCCGGAAGTCCTTTACAGCCAAAAGCCTGAATACAATCAGGAGCAGATTTTGGATAATGGGCTCAAAATCATCACAACCAGGATTCCGATTTTGAATCCAGATGGATCGCTTAGAGGGGCCCTCTCCCTGTTTAAGGATATTACAGAGGCGGTTCAGCTTGCTGAGGAGCTAACCAATCTGCGCGAAATTGAAACGATGCTGACAGCGATCATTCAATGCTCCGATGAAGCGATATCTGTGGTTGATGAACATGGCAGGGGGATTCTTGTTAACCCTGCCTACACAAGAATGACGGGGTTAAGGGAAGAAGACATCATCGGTCTCCCGGCTACCGCGGATATTTCAGAAGGGGAAAGCATGCATTTGCGTGTCCTGCAGACGAGGCGTCCGGTCCGGGGAGTGAGGATGAAGGTTGGCAGCAGCCGGAAAGATGTGCTTGTCAATGTCGCTCCTGTCATAGTGGACGGGAAGCTGAAGGGGAGCGTCGGAGTCATTCACGATGTTTCCGAAATTAAGACGTTAACAGCAGAATTGAACCGTGCCAGGCAGATTATCCGTACACTTGAAGCGAAATATACGTTCCAGGACATCATCGGCGAAAGCGAGGAAATGAAGCTTGCGATTGAGCAGGCGAAGCTTGGTGCGAAAACTCCCGCCACAGTTCTGTTAAGGGGAGAATCGGGTACGGGAAAAGAGCTGTTTGCCCACGCGATACATAATGAAAGCGACCGAAAGTACAATACATTCATCCGTGTGAATTGTGCCGCCATCGCAGAGAATCTTTTGGAAAGCGAATTGTTCGGCTACGAGGAGGGGGCTTTCTCGGGGGCAAAAAGGGGCGGCAAGAAAGGGTTTTTTGAGGAAGCGAATAATGGGAGTATCTTTCTCGATGAAATTGGAGAGCTGTCTCCGCAAATGCAGGCCAAGCTTTTAAGGGTTCTTCAGGAAAAGGAAATCGTCCGTGTTGGCGGAACAAAAGCGATTCCGGTGAACGTCAGGGTTATTGCGGCAACCAATCTGAAAATTGAAAAGGCTATGACGGAAGGAGCTTTTCGTGAAGACCTTTATTACCGGCTGAACAGATACCCGATCTCCATTCCGCCTCTTAGACAAAGAAAAGGGGATATTCCAGCGTTGAGCGCCCATTTGATCCGGAAAATCAACCAGGATTACGGGAAGTACATTGAAGAAATTTCTTCTGAAGCAGCGGATATCCTTTTCAGCCATGATTGGCCGGGGAACGTGCGTGAGCTTGAAAATATTTTGGGGAGGGCGATGATTTTTATGCACCCTTCAGAGAGGTGCATTCATTCCTCGCATTTGCCGGATTTTGTAGCCAAAAGACAAGCTGTCCATCAAATAGGAATAAATCCTGAGGAGAATCTGCCATCGCTTTCAGAAGCAGTGGAAAAAACCGAAAAAGACGTAATAACTGCGGCTCTTCAAAAATTCGGGTATAATCGGACCCGAACTGCAAAATCTTTAGGCATCTCTCTCAGAACACTGTATTATAAAATGGAAAAATACGAAATTGCAAACATTAGCACGCAATAAATTGCATAAAGTGCAGGTTTTTGCATTCTTTTAAAAGGCTAACGCCTGCCACTGTATGCCTTTTCAGTTTGGCACGCTTCTTGCAGTATATAGTTTGGGTGCGAATTTACATGAGAGGGTGATTCTTACTTGAAATTACAAACAATTCTCGAAAATGCAGCCCGGACTTCCGGTAAAAAGGTGGCCGTCGCTTCTGCAGAGGATATCGAAATCATCAACATGATCCTGATGGCCCAAAACCTCAGCATGGCCGAATTCATTTTATTTGGGGATGAAGAAGGAATCCACTCCTTGCTTCAGGAGAAAAACGCTGTGATGGGACATATTAAGGTTGTCCATGCCTCATCGCATAAAGAGGCAGCAGAGCTTGCGGTCAAAGCCGTCAGCAGCGGTGAAGCAGACGTGTTAATGAAAGGCGGATTGCCTACAGGCGTCCTCATGAAGGAAGTATTACATAAGGAGTATGGTCTCAGAACGGGAAAAGTACTTTCCCACGTGGCGGTGTTTGAGGTTCCTGCCTGTGACCGGCTTTTATTCTTAACGGATGTCGCCATGAACGTGGATCCTGATTTGCAGCAAAAAGTACAGATCCTTCAGAATGCGGTACATACAGCAAACCGGCTCGGGCTTCCGCTGCCAAAAGCTGTACCGATTGCGGCAGTTGAACTGGTAAATCCTTCGATGCAGGCTACACTGGATGCTGCCGCTCTTACACAGATGAACAGAAGAGGCCAAATCCTAAATTGCCTCATTGACGGCCCGATGGCGCTCGATGTAGCTGTGTCAGAGGAGGCGGCCCGTCATAAAGGTGTTAGCGGAGAGGTAGCCGGTAAAGCGGACATTTTGTTAATGCCAAATATGGAAGCTGGAAATGTATTTTATAAATCGCTGGTTTATTTTGCCCAAGGGAAGGTGGGCGGCCTGATAGCCGGAGCAAAAGCTCCAATCGTATTGACAAGCCGTTCAGATTCTGCTGAAAGCAAGCTGTATTCCCTCGCAACAGCGATTTGCACGTCTGAATCGTAAACTCTTCATCTTTGTACATCAGCCATTACGTTTAACCGAGCCAAAAAAACAAAGAAAACCAGGGAGGAACTCAAAATGGAACTTTTTAAATATATGGAGCACTATGATTACGAGCAAGTACTTTTCTGCCAGGATCAACAGTCAGGGCTAAAGGCAATCATCGCCATACATGATACAACACTTGGACCTGCACTTGGCGGAACGCGTATGTGGACCTATGAATCAGAGGAAGCAGCAGTAGAGGACGCGCTGAGGCTTGCGCGGGGAATGACGTATAAGAATGCAGCGGCCGGCTTAAACCTCGGCGGCGGGAAGACCGTAATCATCGGTGATCCCCGGAAAGACAAAAATGAAGAAATGTTCCGTGCATTTGGACGCTACATTCAAGGCTTGAACGGAAGATACATAACTGCTGAAGATGTGGGGACAACGGTAGCGGACATGGACATCATCCACGAGGAGACAAGCTATGTAACCGGAATTTCCCCTGCATTCGGCTCTTCCGGCAATCCATCTCCTGTAACGGCATTCGGTGTATACAGAGGCATGAAGGCAGCTGCTAAAGAAGCGTTCGGAACAGATTCGCTGGAAGGCAAAGTAATCGCGGTACAGGGGATTGGCAATGTAGCGTTTAACCTTTGCCGCTACCTCCATGAAGAAGGTGCACAGCTGATTGTGACGGATATCAATAAAGAAGCGGTTCAAAAAGCTGTCGATGAATTTGGTGCAAAAGCTGTGGATCCAAATGAAATCTATAGCGTAAACTGCGATATTTATGCACCTTGTGCATTGGGAGCAACAATTAATGATGATACGATTCCACAGCTGAAAGCACGTGTAATTGCCGGCGCAGCAAACAATCAGCTGAAAGAAACCCGTCATGGAGACACCATACATGAGATGGGCATCATCTACGCTCCGGACTATGTAATCAACGCGGGTGGTGTCATTAACGTAGCAGACGAGCTTTACGGCTATAACCGTGACCGTGCTCTAAAAAAAGTAGAAGGAATCTACAGCAACATTGAGAGTGTCCTTGAAATTGCTAAGCGTGACAGTATTCCGACATATAAAGCAGCTGACCGTCTTGCAGAGGAAAGAATTGAGCGGATGAGAAATTCAAGAAGTCAATTTCTTCAAAACGGCCATCATATCCTAAGCCGCCGGTAAACGGAAAGGCAGCCGGAAATGCGCATCAGTTTAGAAACGGAGGATTCACTTTTGCAGGAGACAGAGTATCGGATTTTGGTTATCAACCCGGGGTCCACATCAACGAAAATCGGTGTTTTTGATTCAGATCGGCCTATTTTAGAAAAAACCATCAGGCATAGTACAGAAGAGCTTAGTTCTTTCCAAACAGTGATTAGCCAATACCAGTTCAGGAAAGATGCGGTTTTGGAAGCGATGGATGAGGAAGGAATCAACATATCCAGGCTCTCTGCTGTGTGTGGAAGAGGAGGGCTTCTGCGTCCCATTGAAGGGGGGACGTATGAGGTGAACAGCCAAATGCTGGAGGACCTTGAAAAAGGGTACTCCGGTCAGCACGCTTCAAATCTCGGCGGTATCATCGCCCGGGAAATAGCTGCCGGACTGAACATCCCGGCCTATATTGTGGATCCTGTTGTGGTGGACGAAATGGCCCCGATTGCTAAACTATCCGGAATGCCATCTATTGAACGCAAAAGCATCTTCCATGCGCTGAATCAAAAAGCAATGGCCAGGAAAGCAGCCGCGCAGTATGGAAGGAACTATGAAGATTTAAACCTGATCGTGACGCATATGGGCGGAGGAATCACGGTCGGTGTTCATAAAAACGGGAAGGTCATTGATGTAAACAACGGGCTTCACGGAGATGGGCCGTTCAGTCCCGAACGGGCAGGAACGGTTCCGGCAGGCGACCTGATTTCCATGTGCTACTCCGGTGACTACTACCGTGAGGAAGTCATGAAGAAGCTTGTAGGACAAGGCGGTATGGTCGGGTACTTGGGAACCAGCGACGCGATTCAAGCAGAAAAAATGGTTGAAGCCGGAGATGAAAAGGCAAAACTTGTAATGGACGCGATGGCCTACCAGGTCGGCAAGGAAATTGGATCCGCAAGTGCTGTGTTAAAAGGAAAAGTGGACGCCATTATACTTACCGGCGGCCTTGCTTATGGAAAACGGTTTACGTCTCTGATCTCAAGCCATGTGGATTGGATTGCGGATGTCATCGTGTTTCCCGGTGAAAATGAACTTCAATCGTTAGCCGAAGGTGCTCTAAGGGTCCTTAGAAAAGAAGAACAGGCGAAAGAATATCCAGGAAACAAAAAGACTGTGCGAATCTTTTAACGAGCAGAAAGGAGCATTTTCATGGCCACAGAATATGATTTAGTCATTGTTGGCGGCGGTACCGGCGGATATGTAGCCGCCATCCGCGCTTCCCAGCTTGGACTTAAAACAGCAATTGTTGAAAAGGGCAAGATTGGAGGCACATGTCTCCATGCAGGATGCATCCCAAGTAAAGCGCTTCTCCGCAGTGCCGAAGTGTATGCACAGACGAAAAACGCTGCGGAATTCGGCGTTGAAACAGCGGGTGTGGAGCTGAACTTTTTAAAAGTGCAGGAACGAAAACAAAAAATAGTGGATCAGCTCCATAAAGGCGTCCAGCACTTAATGAAACAAGGGAAAATTGATGTGTATGAAGGAATTGGGCGAATCCTGGGTCCTTCAATATTTTCTCCGATGCCAGGAACGATTTCTGTAGAAATGAACGACGGGACCGAAAACGAAATGCTAATCCCAAAAAACGTCATTATTGCTACCGGTTCGAGACCGCGTACATTGCCTGGACTCGAATTGGATGGAGAAACGGTCTTGTCTTCAGATGATGCATTAACCCTTGAACGTCTGCCAGAATCCATCGTGATTGTGGGAGGCGGAGTCATTGGAATTGAGTGGGCTTCCATGCTTTGTGATTTTGGAGTGAAAGTTACGGTTATTGAATATGCAGACCGGATTCTTCCTTTAGAGGATGCTGAAATCTCTAAGGAAATGCAAAGGCTTTTGAAGAAAAAAGGAATCACGGTTGTCACTGGAGCAAAAGTATTGCCTGAAACAATGAAAATAGAGAATGGTGTTTTCATTGAAGCCGAAATGAACGGCAGCAGCCAGACCTTTGAAGCAGAGAAAATGCTTGTATCTGTCGGACGCCAGGCTAATGTCGAAGGGATCGGGCTCGAAAATACAGATATCGCTTTAGATAAAGGATTCATCAAAGTCAATCCTTATATGCAGACAAAGGAATCGCATATTTATGCGATTGGAGATGTGAACGGGGGGCTTCAGCTTGCTCATGTTGCCTCCCACGAGGGAATCCTAGCAGCTGAGCATATCGCTAACGAACAGCCACATCCGCTTGACTATTCCCTTGTCTCCAAATGTATCTACTCCTCTCCGGAGGCGGCCAGTGTTGGCTATACAGAAGAGGAAGCGAAAGATAAAGGATTTCATGTCAAGACCGGCAAATTCCCATTCCGGGCTATCGGAAAAGCACTTGTTTTCGGAGAAGCTGATGGCTTTGTTAAAATCGTAGCTGACAAAGATACAGATGATATTCTTGGCATTCATATGATCGGTCCGCATGTGACAGACATGATATCTGAAGCCGGACTTGCCAAGGTGCTTGATGCGACCCCTTGGGAGATTGGTCATACAATCCATCCCCACCCGACGCTCTCAGAAGCGATTGGCGAGGCGGCGCTTGCAGTAGATGGGAAAGCAATTCATGGCTGATGCCATTCATTTAGGAGGGATTTCCATGGCTGAAAATCGTCATGCAGCACTCGGTTTAACCGATGAACAAGTGCTGGAAATGTATAAAACTATGGTTATGGCCAGAAAAATTGACGAGCGGATGTGGCTTTTGAACCGTTCTGGAAAAATACCATTTGTTATTTCCTGCCAGGGACAGGAAGCGGCTCAGGTCGGAGCTGCTTTTGCACTTGACCGCCAAAAGGATTATGCGCTCCCTTATTACCGCGACATGGGCGTGGTGCTTGCCTTTGGGATGACGGCAAAGGATTTAATGCTATCCGGATTTGCTAAGGCAGAGGACCCGAATTCCGGCGGACGGCAGATGCCTGGTCACTTTGGACAAAAGGTGAACCGTATCGTAACGGGCTCATCCCCTGTAACAACCCAGGTGCCGCATGCAGTGGGAATTGCCCTTGCAGGAAAAATGGAGAAAAAGGACCTTGTAACATTTGTGACCTTTGGTGAAGGATCGTCAAATCAAGGGGATTTCCACGAAGGCGCGAACTTTGCAGGAGTACATAAACTGCCGGTCATTTTTATGTGTGAAAATAATAAATACGCAATATCCGTTCCTTACGAAAAACAGGTCGCTGCCAAAAATGTTTCCGACCGTGCGATCGGATACGGCATGCCGGGCTTTACTATTGACGGAAACGATCCTCTGGAAGTGTATAAAGCAGTGAAGGAAGCGGCTGACCGGGGACGCCGAGGAGAAGGGCCAACATTAATCGAAACCATTTCCTACAGGCTCACTCCGCACTCCAGTGATGATGATGACCGCAGCTACCGGGAACAGGAGGAAGTGGCAGAAGCGAAAAAGAATGACCCCAATGCAAAATTTGCTGCTTACCTGAGAGAAGCCGGCATCTTGACCGATGAAATCGAAAAATCGATCTTAGATGAAATCATGAAGGAAGTAAATGAAGCGACCGATTACGCAGAACATGCTCCTTATGCAGATCCTGAATCTGCATTAAAGCACGTATACGCGGAGTAAGGAGGAGAAAAAATGGCAGTTATATCTTATATCGATGCTGTCACAATGGCCATCCGCGAGGAGATGGAACGTGACGATAAAGTATTTGTACTTGGGGAGGATGTCGGAAAAAAAGGCGGCGTTTTTAAAGCGACCCATGGACTGTACGACCAATTCGGGGAAGAGCGTGTAATCGATACACCTCTCGCTGAATCTGCGATTGCCGGTGTTGGCATCGGTGCAGCCATGTATGGAATGCGGCCGATTGCTGAAATGCAGTTTGCAGATTTCATTATGCCGGCTGTCAATCAGATTGTTTCAGAAGCAGCCAAAATCCGCTACCGGTCGAACAGCGACTGGAGCTGTCCCATGGTCATTCGCGCCCCTTACGGCGGTGGAGTGCACGGAGCCCTTTATCATTCACAATCAGTCGAAGCGCTGTTTGCCAATACCCCTGGACTGAAAATTGTCATGCCTTCTACCCCATACGATGTAAAAGGGCTGCTGAAGGCGGCAATCCGCGATGAAGACCCCGTGCTGTTCTTCGAGCACAAACGTGCCTACCGTTTAATAAAAGGGGAAGTTCCAGCAGATGATTACGTTCTCCCTATCGGCAAAGCGGACGTAAAACGCAAGGGAGAGGATCTCACGGTCATTACATACGGCCTATGTGTCCACTTCGCTCTTCAGGCAGCTGAAAGACTTGCACAGGATGGAATATCAGCACACATTCTTGACCTAAGAACAGTTTATCCGCTGGATAAAGACGCCATCATAGAAGCCGCTTCGAAGACAGGAAAAGTCCTGCTGCTGACGGAAGACAATAAGGAAGGAAGCATCATGAGCGAGGTTTCAGCCATCATCGCGGAAAACTGCCTGTTTGACCTGGATGCTCCAATTATGCGTCTCGCAGGTCCGGACGTTCCAGCAATGCCATACGCTCCTACAATGGAAAAATACTTTATGGTAAACCCGGATAAAGTCGAAGAGGCCATGAGAAAACTCGCTGAATTTTAATCTGAATGGGATTGAAATGGTGGCTCGGAGCAATTTTTGTGCCATGAAAAGCAGGGATTTACAAAGCCAATCTTTCAAAAAAAGGAGTGCCGAACAATGGGAATGGAACAGATGACCATGCCCCAGCTGGGGGAGAGTGTTACAGAAGGTACAATCAGCAAATGGCTTGTTTCGGTTGGTGATCAGGTAAACAAGTACGATCCAATCGCTGAAGTAATGACGGATAAGGTAAACGCAGAAGTTCCATCATCCTTTACAGGTGTAATTAAAGAGCTTACTGCAGCTGAAGGAGATACGCTTGAAGTCGGACAAGTCATCTGTAAAGTTGAGGTAGAAGGCAGCCCGGCCAAGGAACCAGCTGCTGCTGAGGCGCCTCCAGAGGAGACCGCTCAAGCTCAGGAAAGCGACGATGCCCAGCCAAATAAGAAACGGTATTCGCCTGCCGTGCTGCGTCTTGCCCAGGATAATGGAATCGACCTTGAGCAGGTTAACGGAAGCGGTGCAGGAGGAAGAATCACCAGAAAGGATCTGCAGCAGCTGATTGATAGCGGCACAGCTCCTAAAGCCGGTTCCCAGGCCGCCTCCGGCAAGCAGCCAGAACCGTCCGTAACCGAAAAAGAGAAGAGTCCGGCCGAAGCGTCTGTACAGCCGAAGGCGCAAGGAACAGCTCAGCCGGTGTCTGCAGCTCCCGGGGACATTGAAATCCCCCTTACCGGCATTAGAAAAGCAATAGCAGCCAACATGCTGAAGAGCAAGCACGAAGCTCCGCATGCATGGACAATGGTGGAAGTAGACGTCACAAATCTCGTAGAGTACCGCGGATCCATCAAAGATGAATTCAAGAAAAAAGAGGGCTTTAACCTTACCTTCTTCGCCTTCTTTGTAAAAGCCGTTTCTCAGGCCCTAAAAGAATTCCCGCAAATGAATTCCATGTGGGCCGGCGATAAAATCATCCAAAAGAAAGACATCAATATCTCGATTGCCGTCGCCACTGACGACGCCCTGTTCGTGCCTGTCATCAAACAGGCAGATGAAAAAACAATCAAAGGCATCGCCCGTGAAATCACCCAGCTTGCTGGCAAAGTCCGTACCGGCAAACTTGGTGCCGAAGACATGAAAGGCGGCACCTTTACAGTGAACAACACCGGCTCTTTCGGCTCTGTCCAATCGATGGGCATCATCAATTACCCGCAGGCTGCCATCCTGCAGGTTGAATCCATCGTCAAACGTCCCGTAGTCATGAATAACGGCATGATTGCTGTCAGGGACATGGTCAACCTCTGTCTCTCCCTCGACCATCGCGTCCTGGATGGATTAGTCTGCGGACGTTTCCTGGCAAGAGTAAAAGAAATACTTGAAACGATTTCAAAGGAAAATACTTCGGTTTACTAAGGCATGAAGGAGATTTAAAGCTGGAGCAGAGCGTATTGTATACGGTCTGCTCAGTATGTTCAGTATGCTTAGTCTGGTGTTGTATGGACTTGTGGATTTGGGCTCTTGTGCTATTGTGCTCTTTTGCTCTTTTGTGCTGTACCTCCGTCCCCCGCTGCGGTGAAGGATAGAGGGACAGAGACAGAATTCCCCTATCCTTACTCTCCCAACACTTTATAAGCTTAGGGGACAAAGGCAGACCAGTAGACATAACTGGGGTCGGAGGCATCCTCCGACCTCTGTTTTTCGCTGATATGGGGACGGAGCATCAACCTTGCGTTCCCATGACCTCCAAGGTGTGAGGCAAAGTGGTGCCGGAGCTTTAATCCTTTAGCAGAGTGAGGGTCGGAGGCAGCCAACCCGCAGGCACCATGGTATGCCCCACCCAAAGCCACCGTGGTTTTCCGGTTATAACGGTGCCGGAGCTTTACTGCTGTAAAGGGGCGGGGGACAGAGACGTGGAACTGCCAGCCCTTGCGCAGCAAGGATTGGCGGATCAGGTGCCGGAGCTTTAGTACGGCAGCGAAAGTGGGGCCAGGCACTGTGCCTGGCCCCTGCTGCTTTAATGCAAAGCGGTACGGAGACTTGTTCTTTCAAAGCCTTGCGGTACAACGGTTCAGAGAGATGGTGCCGGAGCTTTAATCCTTTAGCAGAGTGAGGGTCGGAGGCAGGCAACCCGCAGCCACCAGCATTCCCCACGGTAACCACGGAAAATAACCTCCTAAACTAAAGTTTGATCGCGCCCCGCTTATTCCACCTCAGGAACCAGAAATTCAATATGCTGCTTCAATACTGTGATTTCCTCCGGTGTGCCGGAGTATACCTCACCGTCGGTATCGGCTTTCATCGGATGTTCTGTTGTGATTTCAATTCTTTTTCCTGTAAAATGCAGAAGATCGGATTCGTTGTTATCCCACTTGGAAGCGTCTTTCATCGTGAGCATGTCCCGGATTGCTGCAAGGTTGGTGTTTTTTAGTATAAATACATCGGCTTTCCCGTCTTCAGGGGAGATCCCCGGGTAAGGGAGGGCATTTGTTCCGATGAATTTTCCGTTTGCGACGAGCACCATCACGGCTTCGCCTTCAAAGTGGTCCTGATCAGCCTGGATTCTGACTGGGAATGGATCCATTTTCTGTACGGTGCGGAATGCGCTTAGGAAGTAGCTGATTTTACCGAGCATTGCTTTTTCTGAATCAACGATATTTTCAGAGGTTTCGGTGACCAGTCCGATTCCCCAGAAGTTTAGAAGAAAATGTTCACTTGTCTGAATCACATCAATTGGCTGTCTGGATCCGCTTGAAATAACTTGGACGGCCTCTTTCAGGTTTTGCGGAATGCCGAGTGTTCTGGCGAAATCGTTGCACGTTCCGCCGGGAAGTATTCCCACTGCCGGTCTTTTCTTTAGCTTGGCAAGGCCATTGATGCACTCGTGGACCGTGCCGTCTCCCCCCAATATATAAACAAAATCCATTTCTTCCCCGTAAATTTCACAATATCTCTTTGCATCGAAACGCCGTTGTGTCTGAAGGATTAAAAGATGCGGATGGCCCTCAGCGAGTACGGGGACGATCATTTGAAGGTTTTTATCAATATTCTTTTGTCCGGCATTGCCGTTTATAATCAGCATGGCTTTTTCCATCTTCAATCGTCCTTTTCAAACAGAGTTTATTATTATGGTTAGTATACCACTTGGAGAGACCGGAGAAACCAGGGCGGACAATTGCTGGATGTGGATAGTTATAATACAATGAAGGCAGGGACGGTTTTGTTTTTCTTATAAAATGAAAACGCATTCTTAGGGGGTGGGCTTCCTGTTGGAAGCACAAGATGGATAAGAAGCAGGAAACGCAGATTCATTATCAAAACGGTACAGAACAAGCCTGGCTGAATGCTGTTGAAAAAGCACTTAAAGGGGAATCGGCTGAGACGCTTAAAACGAAAACAAAAGAAAACATTATTTTGAAACCGCTTTATTTGAAGGAAGATTCGACTGCCGTTCCAGAGCCTGGGGTTTTTCCGTATATACGCGGCACCGCTGAACAAAGAGGGATGTGGAAAGCGTCTCAATCGCTGAATCACCACCAGACGCTAGATGAATTGGTGCTGGGAATAAAGAAGGCAGCAGGACTGGGGCACAATTCTTTTTATTTATCGGATTTTAAAGCCTTGTCATCGTCTCAGGATGTGATGGTACTGGCGGATGCAATAAAAAAATATACTCTTCATTTTATGATTGATTTTGAGGAAGCTCCCCATTGGATGACGGTTTTTTCAGGCAGGGTTCCTGAACTTGGAGAAGGGGGAGCAGGCTGTGATCCTTATGAAGCATTGATGAAAGGATACATAGATGAACCGGGCCTCGGGTCTGCATTGAACTGGATGGCTGATTATACGGATGCTTGCGGGTCCCGTCCTGATCAGAAAACGATCTGGTTTAAAAGCGGCTGTCTCCATGAAGCGGGGGCAGACGCTGTTCAGGAGCTTGCCTGCACATTTGCAAAAGCTCTTGATTTTCTGAATTGGTGCAGGCAGAACGGCAAGCCTATTCAGCTGCTTGCCGGAAAAACAGCTTTTCAGTTTTCTGCCGGTTCCCATTTTTTTATGGAAACGGCAAAGCTGCGTGCAGCAAGACTGATTTGGAGTTCGATTCTTTCTGCCTTCGGAGAAACTGGGGAAGCTCAAAAAATGTATACTCATGTTCTTACTTCGTCTTTAAATAAATCAAAGCTTGATGTGCATGTGAATCTTCTGCGTACCACAACCGAAGCGTTTTCGGCCGTGATCGGAAATGCGGATGCGATTACAGTTCTTCCGTTTGATGAGGTGATCGGAGGTTCTGTCATGTCCGAGCGGATTGCGGGTAATATTCATTACTTGCTGAGTGAAGAAAGTCTTCTGGAAAAAGTCAGCGATCCCGGTGGGGGTTCATGGTATTTAGAAGCCCTTACGAAAGAAATTTCAGAAAAGGCATGGGAAAAAATTATGAAGATTGAGGCTAAAGGGGGGTTCGTACCATTCTTATCGAGCGGAGAATTGCAGTCTGAAATAAGCGGGAGTTATCAATACCAGGCCGAAGCCCTTCATTTGCATAGAAAAAAAATGATTGGCGTTAATGATTATGCGAATCCGGAAGATCGGATAGGTGCCCGGGAAAAAAAAGAACTCCGCGGTATGTGGCCTAAAGAATCGTTCCGCCATGTGCGGTCTGCTTTAGCAAACGGTCAACACCCCGAATTTTCCGCCCCGGATATGGACAGCCCGTGGGCTGCTCCGGAAAGACTGGCTGTTCCATTTGAAAGATTAAGAGAATCCGCCCAGGAGTATGAGGGAGGGGTACCTGCTGTCCAGATTGCCGTTTTTGGAACGCTGAAAGAATACAAGCCGCGTCTGGACTTCCTTAAGGGCTTGCTTGCTTCAGGCGGAATAGGGGGGGCAGTGACGGCACTCGATATGCTTGATTTCAGCCGACCGGTCTTCTTGTGCGGAACTGGACGGAGCTATATTGAAAATGAGGCTGACATTAAGCACGTTCTGTTTTATTGCCGGAACAATGTATTCATTGCAGGAGAAAAACCGGAAAACTGGAAGGAAACCTTTCCTAAAATGAAGGAAGTGGCTTCTGGAATGAACCGGCTCGAATTTTTAGAAGAATTGCAGAGAGCATTGGGGGTGAAATGCTGATGGAAAGAGTGCATCTTAAAGCCGGCCATCTAAAAACCGATTGGTCAGAGTCGGGAAACTGTGCAGAGCCTGTATTTGAGACGAATGAAAAAATAACTTTGAAGCAGTGGTACAGCGAATCAGATGGTCAAACTGAAAATACCTTTCCCGGTCTGCCTCCGTTTACGAGAGGTCCATATGCGGCGATGTACGTTAACCGTCCATGGACGATCCGCCAATATGCCGGTTTTTCAACGGCGGAAGAGAGCAACGCGTTTTACAGACGCAATTTGGCTATGGGTCAAAAAGGGCTCTCTGTCGCCTTCGATCTTGCAACCCACAGGGGCTATGATTCCGATCACCCACGGGTAGAAGGGGACGTTGGCAAAGCCGGGGTGGCCATTGATTCGATCTTGGATATGAACATTCTGTTTGATGGAATTCCGCTCGATGAGATGAGTGTCTCGATGACGATGAACGGGGCCGTTCTGCCAATCATGGCCTTTTATATTGTATCGGCTGAGGAGCAGGGAGTTTCAAAGGATAAGCTTACCGGAACCATTCAAAATGATATTTTAAAAGAGTATATGGTACGGAACACGTACATTTATCCGCCTGAAATGTCGATGAGAATAATCGGTGATATTTTTAAATACACATCTGAGCATATGCCGAAATTCAACAGCATCAGCATATCCGGCTATCATATGCAGGAAGCGGGAGCCCCGAATGATATAGAGCTTGCCTATACTCTCGCCGATGGGCTGGAATATGTAAGGACCGGGCTGAAGGCCGGGATGGACATTGACACATTTGCTCCAAGACTCTCCTTTTTCTGGGCCATCGGGATGAACTATTTTATGGAAGTGGCTAAAATGAGAGCGGCGAGAAAATTGTGGGCGGAGCTGATTGCACCGTTCCATCCTGCAAATCCTAAATCACTGGCACTCAGAACGCATTCGCAAACATCCGGCTGGAGCCTAACCGAGCAGGACCCATTTAACAATGTGGCAAGAACCTGCATGGAAGCTCATGCTGCGGCCATGGGCCATACCCAGTCGCTGCATACGAATGCGCTGGATGAAGCCATTGCTCTTCCGACGGACTTCAGTGCAAGGATTGCCAGGAATACGCAGCTCTATCTTCAGGAGGAAACCGGAATTTGCGATGTGATTGATCCTTGGGGCGGTTCCTATTATGTCGAATCGCTGACACATGATCTAATCGAACGGGCCCGGACATTAATTACAGAGGTCGAGGAGCTTGGCGGAATGGCCAAAGCCATTGAAACGGGTCTTCCCAAGATGCGGATTGAAGAGGCTGCAGCCAGGAGACAGGCAAGGATTGACTCGGGGAAGGAAACCATCGTCGGTGTGAATCGTTTCAGGCTTGAGAAGGAAGATGAACTCGATGTCCTGACTATCGATAACAGCGAGGTCCGAAGCAAGCAAATCCTGCGCCTTGAACGCTTGAAGGCTGATAGGGACGATGCGAAGACTGGGGAATCGCTTAGAGCCCTTACGCAGGCAGCGGAGACGGGCGAAGGCAATCTGCTCGAACTAGCCGTGGCAGCCGCGAGGAACAGAGCAACACTTGGCGATATTTCCTATGCCATTGAACGTGTGTCAAAACGTCATCAGGCGGTGATTCGATCTGTGAGCGGAGTGTATAGTTCAGAATACTCAAACGACGAAGAAATCCGGGGGGTCAGAAGGGCCGCGGATGAATTTCAGGAGCTTGAAGGGAGGAGACCGAGAATCCTCATTGCCAAGATGGGCCAGGATGGACATGACAGGGGAGCAAAGGTCATCGCTACGGCGTTTGCGGATTTAGGCTTTGATGTTGACATTGGTCCGCTTTTCCAGACACCTGCAGAGACAGCTGCCCAGGCAGCTGAAAATGACGTCCATGTTGTCGGCATGAGTTCGCTTGCAGCCGGTCACAAAACCTTATTGCCCCAGCTTAAAGCTGAGCTGAAAAAATTGGGGCGGGAAGATATTCTGGTTATTATCGGGGGGGTCATCCCGTTTGGCGACTATGAATTTTTAAAAGAAAATGGAGCGGCCGAAATCTTTGGACCTGGTACGGTAATTCCTGCAGCAGCCATGAAGGTGCTGAACAAGCTCTATGATGTTCTTGGGTATGAGGACGTGAAGGACGAGGCATGAAAAGAAGAAAGCATAATCATGAGCCGGTAAATACAGAGCAGCTGGCAGAAGGCCTTCTGAGAGGGGACCGCCATATTCTGGCCCAATCCATCACGCTGGTCGAGAGCGGGGCATGGCGCCATTTCGAGGCTGCTCAAAGCCTGCTTGAAAAAGTACTGGCAAAACGGACCGAGTCCATCAGGATTGGGATCACAGGTGTCCCCGGGGCCGGAAAAAGCACGTTTATTGATGCATTCGGTACGTACCTGTGCCAGCAAGGGCATAAAGTAGCCGTCCTGGCAGTCGATCCGTCCAGCCACGTTTCTAAGGGGAGTATCCTCGGGGATAAAACGAGAATGGAAAGACTCTCCATTAATCCGGATGCTTTTATCCGCCCTACCCCATCGGGAGGGACGCTCGGCGGGGTGAGCCGGAAGACGAGGGAAACCATCCTGCTTTGTGAAGCGGCGGGCTTTGACGTCATCCTGGTAGAAACGATGGGTGTGGGTCAGGGGGAATTTCTCGTACGCGGCATGGTGGATTTCTTTCTGCTTCTCGTTCTTACAGGTGCAGGAGATGAACTTCAGACAATGAAAAAAGGGATTATGGAACTCCCGGACCTTGTCGTTGTAAATAAGGCAGATGGGGATAATCTGCCCCTTGCCAAAAAGGCGGTTCAAGAATACAACTCCATGCTGCACTTTCTTAAGCCTTATACAGAAGGCTGGACGGCAGAAGCAATGCCTGCGAGCGCGCTAAAAGAAACCGGAATCCAGGAAATCTGGAATTCCATTCAGACTTTCCGGACGGAGACGAAAGCATCGGGTATATTCGGCTCCCGCAGACGGGCACAGCGGAAGGACTGGCTGCATGAAAGCATTAAAAGCGAGCTTCTTCAGGCTTTTTATCAGGATTCTGCAGTAAGTATGCTCCTTCCTGGGGCAGAGCAGGACACGATGGAGGAGAAAGCGGCCGTTTCATCCATTGTACACAAGCTCGTTTCCGGATTTCTTGATAAAAAAAGCTGAACGGTCTGTTTGCGGAAACGGCCTTACAATTGGTAAAATGGAAAAAGTAGCGCACTTATACGGTTTCATCCAGCAGACCGATGCTGCAGAGGAAAGGAGAAATTAGAATGAACATTGATTTTAACCTGTTTATGAACGATGTGGTCAGGCAGGCACGCCAGGAAATTACGGCTGCAGGCTATACAGAGCTGACGACATCTGCAGATGTAGAGGATGTATTCAAACAAGAAGGCACCACGCTTGTGATGGTTAACTCCGTTTGCGGCTGTGCAGGGGGAATTGCAAGACCTGCTGCTGCCCATTCTGTCCATTATGATAAACGGCCGGACCGGCTTGTTACGGTTTTTGCCGGCCAGGACAAAGAAGCAACGGCGAGAGCCCGTGAGCACTTTACAGGCTATCCGCCATCTTCCCCGTCATTTGCCTTGCTGAAGGACGGTGAGCTTGTTGCTATGGTCGAGCGTCATGAAATTGAAGGACATGAGCCAATGGCCGTTGTATCAAAACTGCAGGAAGCTTTCGAGCAGCACTGTAAAGAAGTTTAATCATGATTTTGTATAAATATTAAGTGGAAGAGACCTTTTGGGAAAAAGGTCTCTTTTTGCATTTTAATTTAAAATGTTACTATAGCTGGGTTTATAGTGTTTTATGAAAATAATAAAATAAAAAATAAAATTTATTTTTAATAGAGATATTGCATAAATATGTATACGTGTTAAAATACAGAATATCGTATAAATATAAGTTAAAAATTTCTTGATTAGTTCCACTATTTAAGACATAATTTTATTAAATTTAGAATATTTTAATTTTTTAAAAACTATAGGGGGAAACAAATGATGAAAAAGTGGTTTATGATGGTAATTGGTCTGGTGATGATGTTTGCTCTTGCTGCCTGCGGCACTGCAGAAAATGCATCAGGAGATGGCGGAAAAGAAGAAAAAGTACTCAAAATGGCAACATCTGCGGATTATCCGCCGTTTGAATACAAGGATACGGCTAAAGGCGACGAGATCATCGGCTTTGATGTGGATTTGGTCAATGCTCTGGCTGATGAGCTCGGGTACAAAGTGGAAATTCAGGATATGGATTTCAACGGACTCGTCGCTGCCTTGCAGGCTAAGCAGGTAGATATGGTGTTAGCCGGTATGACTCCTACAGAAGAACGCAAAAAAAATGTAGATTTTACGGATGTATATTACGTAGCTAAGCATATGATTGTCTCCAAGAAAGGAAGCGGAATTGAATCCATTGAGGATCTGGAAGGCAAAACCGTAGGGGTGCAGCTTGGATCCATACAGGAGGGCGAAGCGGAAAAGATTGCAGAAAAAACGGAAATCAAGGTTGAAAACCGCAATAAGATTCCGGAGCTTATCCAGGAGATCAAAGCTGGGCGTTTTGATGCCGCCATTATTGAAGATACCGTAGCAAAAGGCTTCTTTGAGAAAGATAAAGAACTTGAAGGCTTTACGATGGATACGAATGAAGAAGAGGCCGGCTCTGCTATTGCCTTCCAAAAAGGCAGCGAATATACGGAAGAATTTAATAAAGCATTAAATAAAATGAAAGAGAACGGCGAGCTGGAAAAATTAGTGGTTGAATGGTTCGGCCAGGATCAGAAATAAACATGGAAGAAGAACGTTCAACTGGATGAAGGTTGAACGTTTCTTATTCACTTTTAGAAAGGAGCTGCAGCATGGTTATCGATTTTGGCGCAATTTCTGATTCCATCCCTTTTATCATTCAAGGACTTGGCATCACATTCAAGGTAGTGGCTCTCTCTGCCCTGTTCGGCTTCGCATTGGCCATTATTCTCGCTCTCTTAAAAATCAGCCGCATCAAGCCTCTAAACTGGTTTGCAGATTTTTATACGTCCATATTCCGCGGGACTCCGCTCGTTCTTCAGCTCGTTATTATTTACTTCGGACTCCCCCAGTTTATAGGACCGATTGATCAGTACTGGGCAGCTGTAGCGGCATTCTCATTAAATTCGGCCGCTTATATTTCAGAAGTAATTCGTGCCGGGATTATGGCCGTTGATAAAGGGCAAAGAGAAGCCGCTATGGCGCTTGGGGTACCCTACAATCAGACGATGAAAGATATCATCCTGCCGCAGGCGTTTAAAAATATCCTGCCGGCTTTAGTCAATGAATTTATTACTCTTACAAAAGAGTCAGCCATTGTCACCGTAATCGGATTGGGAGATGTGATGAGGAGAGCCCAGCAGGTAGGAGGAAACACCTACAAGTTTTTTGAGCCCCTCCTTATAGCCGGACTCATCTATTACATACTGGTGATGATATTGACCTTAATCGGGAAGCTGGTTGAAAGGAGATTGAGACAAAGTGATTAACGTGGACATGCTGCATAAATCTTTTGGCAAAAACGAAGTTCTGCATAACATTTCTGTCTCGATACCAAAGGGGCAGGTTGTGGCGGTGATTGGTCCGTCAGGCTCAGGAAAATCAACTTTCCTGAGATGTTTAAACCTGCTGGAGGTTCCAACCAGCGGCCAGATAGAAATTGATGGCTATACTGTAACGGATCCAAAAGCAAAAATAAACACAATCCGCCAAAACGTAGGTATGGTATTCCAGCATTTTTATTTATTCCCGCACAAAACCGTTCTTCAAAACTTAATGTACGCCCCTATGACGGTTCGAAAGGTACCAAAGGCTGAGGCGGAAGAGAAAGCGCAGGAGCTGCTGAAGAAAGTGGGATTAAGCGAAAAGGCTTTCGAATATCCAAGCCGGCTTTCCGGAGGCCAGAAGCAAAGGGTGGCCATCGCCAGAGCTCTCGCCATGAACCCGGATGTGATGCTGTTTGACGAGCCCACTTCAGCTCTTGATCCGGAAATGGTGAAGGAAGTGCTGGATGTTATGAAGGATCTGGCCCATACCGGAATGACCATGATCATCGTTACGCATGAAATGGGATTTGCGAGAGAAGCAGCAGACCGGGTGCTGTTTCTGGATGGAGGATCTCTAGTAGAGGACGCCCCGCCGGCTGAATTTTTTGCCCAGCCAAAAACAAAAAGGGCACAAGACTTTTTAAGCAAAATATTATAAACTGGTAAAGGACTCGAGGAGCTGGCCAAACGGTGGCGGATTCCTTTCAGCCTGGCTGAGGGGAAGGACATTTCCGTTTGAACCGGTTCTTTTTTAGGTTAAAATAAAGGAACAATGAAATAGGAGTTTTTGAATGAATCGATTTCGAATTGGGTACAGAACCATCAAAACAGCACTGGGGACGGCGGCAGCCATCAGCATAGCCCAGATGGCCGGCCTCGAAAACTTTCCTTCCGCAGGAATCATTGCGATTTTATGTATTCAGGTCACGAAGAAAAAATCATTGCAAAGCTCTTGGGCAAGGTTTTTAGCCTGCTCCATCGCCATTTTGTTCTCGTTTGTTTTTTTTGAACTGTTTGGCTACTCACCGCTCGTCATCGGGATGATGCTCCTCTTGTTTATACCCACAGCCGTTCTCGCGCAAGCAAAAGAAGGGATTGTAACGAGCTCGGTGATCATCCTGCATTTGTATGCATCCAATCATATTACGTTTGAACTGGTCCTGAATGAGCTGGCGCTTATTGCCATCGGAATCGGAGTTGCTCTCATTATGAATCTATACATGCCAAGTGTAGACAGAAGGCTTGGGGAGTATCAGATTAAAATTGAAGGGAGTTTTGCGGCTATTTTCCGGCAAATGGAATTGTATCTGCTTGAAGGGGATAATGAATGGGACGGAAAAGAAATTACCGACACCGCCCGCCTCCTTCATGAGGCAAAAACCCTTGCCTTCCGTGACGTCGAAAATCATTTTCTCCGCAATGAAAATCTTTACTATCACTATTTTAAAATGAGGGAAAAGCAATTTGAATTAATTGAAAGGCTCCTCCCGCTCATATCCAATCTGTCCGTTACTGTAGAGCAGGGTGAAATGATCGCAGACTTTATTAAAGATCTGAGAGAACACATTCATCCTGGAAATACAGCCCATATCTTTTTAAGAAAGCTTCATCATATGAAAACAACCTTTCAGGAAATGCCGCTGCCGCAAACAAGAGAAGAGTTCGAAACAAGGGCAGCTCTGCTTCACCTCGTTCGGGAGCTGGAGCAATATTTGGTGATGAAAAGCTATTTTAAAGGATTAAGTAAGGATGGAAGGCCCTCAGATTCCGCATAATAAGGGAAAAAGAAGGTGCCGCAAATGAAATGGCTGATCGTTCTTTCCATCCTTATGGCCTCCCCGGTCTGGCCGCTTGGACAAAATCCAATAGCCGGCGATCCTTATCTAATCATGAACAAACAGACAAACGAGCTTGCTTTTATTGATGATGGAGCCATCCAAAAGGTATATTCTGTAGCGAGCGGCAAAAATTCAGAGCTCACTCCGGAGGGGGAGTTTTCCATTGTAGTCAAGGCAGTCAACCCCTATTACAGGAAAAAGAACATTGCGGGCGGCGATCCGAATAATCCCCTTGGACCGCGCTGGATTGGATTTGACGCAAAAGGGACAGATGGGAGGATTTATGGAATCCATGGGACAAATGCCGAAACCTCCATCGGTTTCTTTGTCACTCAAGGATGTGTCAGGATGCACAATGAAGAAGTGAAACAGCTGTTTTCACAAATTCCAATCGGAACAAAGCTGTGGATTACCGACTCAGACCGTTCCTTCAGGACACTTGCTCAGGAAAAAGGAGCCATCTCCAAGGATTCAGAACTATGATCCCTGTCCGGCTTCATCTTCAAGAACTCAATGATCATTCAAAAATTGCTTAGAGATTCTAAGCAATTTTTTTGTGCGCCCGCCTGCGTATTGCAGCGGCAGATTTGGCCGGAAAAAGGCATGTTTTATTTTGAAAGGAGAATGGTTCGGCCAGAAAGAAGAGTTTGGCTGAAAGGGGAGTGGTTCGATTTGAAAAAAAAGAGACGGAACACTGTTCGCATCCCGTACATCCAATTCAAGGTACCATGTCGTAACGCAGAAGGCTGTAACCACAGGTCTGCTTATATGCTGAAGGTGGTCAAAGCCGGGCTCTCCCTCCGGGTGGGAAAGCATTTAAAAACCGATAAAAGATGAAAGGCCTGCAAGAAGGGTAGTTAAAAGCATAACCCCGAGCATGACGTAAACGACGACTTTTTGTACTTTTTTATTAGACAATATATTCACTCCTAAAAATCAATAGTTTTATTTTACCGTGAAATCCTTTAGCGAACAAGTATATTCCAATTAATTAGAGGAGTGGCTGATCAGGTTTTTTAAACCAGCCGGCTGGTGATAAACCTTGCTTTCTAACTCCTTCTTCCAGAATGTTCCATCAACAGTTCTGTTAAGAGAATCACTCGAATAAGAAGGAATTGCGGCGGATTTTGGAGAATGTATGAGTGTATCCGTTTACAGAATGGGGGAGATGGAGCGTGATGAACAAAGTAGATCACATAGGGATTGCAGTAAAATCAATCAAGGATTCTGTGCCATTTTACGCGAAAACTCTTGGCATGAAGGTTTTGGGAGAAGAGGAAGTGGCTTCTCAGCTCGTAAAAGTGGCCTTTCTGGATGCGGGGAATATTAAGGTTGAACTGCTCGAACCGACTTCAGCTGACAGCCCGGTAGCAAGGTTTTTGGAAAAACGGGGTGAGGGCATTCACCATATAGCGTATAAAGTTGAAAGCATTGAAGAGCGGATTGAAGAACTGAAACACCAGGGGGTTTCCATGATTGATCATCAGCCCCGACTCGGTGCAGGAGGAGCTCATATCGCTTTTCTTCATCCTAAATCAACCGGGGGAACGCTGACAGAGCTATGCGAAAAAAAGGGGATGGATCGCAGATGAGTATGGATATTTACGACAAAATTAACGAATTATATGACCGCCGGCGTGAAATTGAGAGAGGCGGCGGGGACGATAAAATTGAAAAGCAGCATGAAAAAGGCAAGCTTACGGCAAGGGAGAGAATTGATCTTTTTGTGGATGAAGGCACATTTGTGGAGCTGAATGCGTTTATCGAGCATCGCTGCAATGATTTTGGGCTGCAGGGGAAAAAAGGGCCGGGCGATGGCGTAGTGACGGGTTATGCAAAGGTCCATGGAAGGCCGGTTTATTTATTTTCCCAGGATTTCACGGTATTTGGAGGAGCCCTGGGGGAAATGCATGCCAAAAAAATTGCAGCTGTTATGGATTTGGCAGCTCAGAATAAAACACCATTCATTGGCCTGAACGACTCCGGAGGTGCGAGAATTCAGGAGGGTGTGGTATCCTTAGATGGTTACGGACACATTTTCTACAGGAACAGCATATATTCCGGGGTGATCCCGCAGATATCTGTCGTATTGGGACCTTGTGCCGGCGGTGCTGTATATTCTCCTGCGATTACAGACTTTGTTTTTATGGTCGAGAAAACAAGCCAAATGTTTATTACAGGTCCGAAGGTCATCGAAACGGTAACCGGTGAAAAAATCAGCTCTGAAGATCTCGGAGGGGCGCACGTACATAATACAGTCAGCGGAAATGCTCACTTTTCCGGAGAAACGGAAGAAGCCGTTTTGGGTAAGGTACGGCATCTTTTAAGCTATCTTCCTCAGAATAATGAGGAAAAGCCGCCTGGCGGGCAGGAACCGGAAGGAAGCGATTACCGCCCTGATCTGACGGATCTGATCCCATTTGATGCGATCAGACCCTATGATGTGAGAACGGTGATTCATTCCATAATGGATCCTGATTCGTTTATGGAGGTTCATGAAGGGTTTGCTAAAAATATGGTCGTCGGTTTTGCAAGAATCAAAGGCAAAACAGTCGGGCTAGTATGCAATCAGCCTAAATATATGGCTGGAGGGCTTGACATCGACTCCTCCGACAAAGCTGCACGGTTTATCCGTTTTTGTGATTCCTTTAACATCCCTCTGATTACCTTTGAGGATGTTACGGGATTCTTCCCCGGCGTAAAACAGGAGCATGGCGGGATCATCCGCCACGGGGCAAAAATACTGTATGCCTATTCAGAAGCGGTCGTTCCGAAAATAACGGTTATTTTAAGGAAAGCCTACGGAGGAGCCTACGTCGCACTGAACAGCAAATCCATCGGGGCAGATCTGGTCTATGCTTGGCCGAATGCAGAAATTGCTGTGATGGGGCCTCAAGGGGCTGCGAACATTATTTTCGCCAGGGATATCCAGAACAGTGATGACCCGGAGGCGGAAAGAGCCAGGAAAATCGAAGAATACCGCGAAAAATTTGCCAATCCTTATGTAGCGGCAAGCCAGGGTATGGTCGATGATGTCATCGATCCGCGCGAAACAAGAATCAAACTGATACAGGCCCTGGATATGCTTTCAGGGAAAAATGTAACGCGTCCCTATAAAAAGCATGGGAATATTCCGCTTTAACTGAGCAGAAAACGGAGGGAACCTTATGGTAAACGAACAAAGACTCGTCGACGAATTTCTGGAACTGGTAAAAGTAGATTCTGAAACAAAATTCGAAGCAGAGATTTCCAGTGTTTTAAAGGAAAAATTTTCAAGTCTTGGCTTGAAAGTTAAGGAAGACGATACGGCCGGAAAGACAGGTCATGGAGCAGGAAATTTGATTTGCACCCTTGAAGGAACAAAAGAAGGGGCGGATCCGATTTACTTTACTTCTCATATGGATACCGTAGTGCCGGGAAAAAACATTAAGCCTTCCATTAAAGACGGCTATATTGTAACCGATGGAACGACAATTCTTGGTGCGGATGACAAAGCAGGTCTTGCTGCCATGCTTGAGGCGATCCGTATTCTAAAGGAAAAAAACATCGGGCACGGAAAAATCGAATTTGTGATAACGGCAGGTGAGGAGTCCGGGCTGGTCGGTGCAAAAGCTCTGGATCCTGAATGGATGACGGCTAAGTATGGCTATGCTTTGGACAGTGACGGCAAAGTAGGGGACATCATCGTCGCAGCTCCGACTCAGGCGAAAGTGAAGGCCACCATCAAGGGCAAAACCGCTCATGCAGGGGTTGCTCCTGAAAAAGGGGTTTCCGCTATTACGATTGCAGCAAAAGCAATCTCTAAAATGCCGCTTGGCCGTCTTGATAAGGAGACAACAGCCAACATCGGACGCTTCGAAGGAGGCACACAGACAAACATTGTGTGCGACCATGTTGATATTCTTGCAGAAGCAAGGTCCTTAGTTCCTGAAAAAATGGAAGCACAGACCGAAAAAATGAAAGCTGCATTTGAAGAAGCAGCAAAAGAGCTTGGCGGAGAGGCTGAGGTTGAGATCCAGGTAATGTACCCAGGATTTAAATTCGGCGAAGGCGACCATGTCGTTGAAGTGGCAAAGCGTGCGGCGGCGGCAATTGGCCGGGAAAGCCGATTGCTCACAAGCGGTGGCGGCAGTGATGCCAATGTTATTGCAGGAAACGGGATTCCGACCGTAAATCTTGCTGTCGGATATGAAGATATTCATACAACTAATGAAAAAATGCCGGTTGAAGAATTGGTTAAGACGGCTGAAATGGTTGTAGCAGTCATTAAAGAAGCGGCAAAATAAACGATGGAAAGCAGTGAACTCCGGATGGTTGGAGTCACTGCTTTTCTTTACTTCAGAGCTTACTTGTTTTTTGCTCTGCCAGCCTTTAGCCATGGAGATGGCTGGAGGTATGCGGTCGCCGGGTAATTTTTTAAAAATTCCCCCTATCTTTTAGCCTCAACCGAAGAGAAATTTAGTTTCAGCGGAAAGCTTTTCCAAAAAACAGATCCATAGTATGATAAGGAAGGACGAACTTTGGAAGGAGCTACCCGATAATGAAAGCCGTTATTTTTCAAATTCAGAATGAAGATTTTGGAATCCCGATTGACTATGTCGTCTCCATAGAAAAGGTACAGGATTTAAAACCGATTCCGAACCTTCCCGACTTCGTGAAAGGCATAATGCCAATCAGAGATGAACTTGTTCCGATTATGGATGTAGCTTATTTATTTACAAAAAAAGAAATAACGGACCTGGACGAGGCGAAGGTCATTACGGTCCAGGCTGAAGAATTTACAGCGGGTCTTTTAGTAGGAGAAGCAAAGGAAATCCTTGAACTGGAAGAGAACACGTTAAAGCCGCTGCCGATCGGGGCGGGAGATTCTTCTAAATGGTTCTCCTCTATTGCCATGGAAGAAAACAGACTGATTACGATTGTTAATCCGGACTCGTTTATCGGGACACTGGAAGGATTGGATGATATTAAGGCAGAATTGGAAAATGTAAGAAATGAAGAAAAAGCATCCCTTTAAGAGGATGCTTCTTGAGGAAGTCGAACATCTTCGTCATACAGACGAGAATAAAAGCATCTATGCAAAACGAAAAGAAACCATTAAACGGATTTTTGCTGATGCGAAAGAAAAGCATGGTATGCGATGGACAACATTGAGAGTGCAAGCGATGCTTACTTTTGCTGCCATGAACTTAAAGAAGATGGCAACTTGGACGCGGGTATCTGGAAAAATGGCATAATAGCATCCAAGGGAAAGGTCTGTAAAGCGAAAAAATACTTAAAAATACACAAAAAGGCATCCGGATAGAGACATCGGGATGCCTTTTGTTTATAAACTGAAGGCTTTGAACATGATTAGAGGCTTTTTTGTCTGGCGGATACTATGGCTCTCTTTTACAGCGCCACAGGGGTTTTTTTCATGGAATTAAGCGTCGATTACTGGTCCAAGCCATTTATTTCGTGTATTTAAGACGTGATGATCGCAGCTTTTCACTTATATCGGCTATTTTTTACTTATATCGGCTATTTCTGCTGGATATCGGCTATTTCTCCAATATATCGGCTATTTTTTGATTTTATCGACCGAAATGAGGCATATATCGATTTTTCGGCAGCATACGACAAAGATGCCAATTCCGGCAGACAGGCTCCAAGCCTTCACCCTGAAGCATTCCCTTTAAGTGGATGCTTTTATTTTTTCTCCTCAGAACGGTTTATCTCCCCGGCCATACTTTGTATTCCTTCGATTTGTTTTGACAAATCCGTATTGCTTTTCATATCTTCTGTATACGCGTCGTTTTCAATCGCTGTTAAGTATTCGTCGATACTGCTGAGTGCCCGGCGGTTTTTGCTGACCAGCTCCTGACGGTGTGCCATCAGCTGCTCGGGTGCTCTCATCTTATTAAATTCTTCGATTTGCTGCTTCATGCTGATCAGAATGGTTTCGAGCTCCATTCTCGCTGTCTCGCTCTCAGCTGCATCTATGAACAGGGTAGAAGTGTTCTCTGCCTGTGCGGATAATTTCCGGGCAAACATTGCCGCCTCTTCTCCATATGGAGCCGGTTTGCTTGGCATGCTGCATCCAAATAATAAAAGTGTGCTTAGTATGGAGCAGGATAAGATGAAGCCTTTCACATGGATTCCTCCGGTCAAAGTTTCTTTACCAGTCAATATTCTAGTTTTCCCTCTCTGTTCCTTTTTTATTCCTTATAAGTTTCGCAATTAATGAAAGAATCGTGTCTGTGATAAAATAAAAGAAGGACCTTAATAGGGGAAGTGAACGGAATGCAAGCGGAAGTGAAAAAAAACAGGATTATTTTTCACATCGATATGAATAGTTTTTATGCATCAGTTGAAATGGCCTATGACCCTGAGCTGAGAGGAAAGCCTGTTGCGATCGCCGGAAACGCAGAGGAACGGAAAGGAATCATTGTGACATGCTCCTACGAAGCAAGAAAATACGGAGTGAAAACAACGATGCAGCTATGGCAGGCAAAAAGGCTGTGTCCGGGTCTGATTGTAAGAAAACCTAATTTTGACCGTTACCGCCAGTCTTCAAAAGCGATGTTCGAGGTGCTTAGGGAATATACTCCACTTGTAGAGCCGGTCAGTATTGATGAAGGATACATGGACATCACAGACCAAGCCCGCGGTCGAAATCCTGTTAAAATGGCAGAAGAATTGCAGGCCCGGCTTCTGGAGGAGCTGATGCTGCCATCAAGCATCGGCATTGCCCCAAACAAATTTTTAGCGAAAATGGCGTCCAATATGAAAAAGCCTCTTGGTATAACGGTGCTCCGCAAGAGAGAGCTTGATCAGCACTTATGGCCGCTTCCGGTAGGTGCGATGCATGGAATTGGTGAAAAGACGGCAGAAAAGCTGAACAGCATCGGAATCAAAACCGTGTATGATCTTGTTCAGACAGAGGAAGGAATACTGAAGGAGCTGCTCGGGATTAATGGGGGAAGACTAAAAAAAAGAGCAGCCGGCATCGATGACCGCCCGGTGGATCCTGAATCGATCTATGATTTTAAAAGCATTGGCAATTCTTCTACATTGCCGAAGGATTCATCAAACCCAAGGGAACTGGACAAACTGATTATAGCGCTTTCAGAATCCGTCAGCAGGAGAATGAACAGGAAGAATGTCCTTGCTTCCAGATTATCAGTGATGATCCGCTACGGGAACCGTCAGACCTATACAAGAACAGCAAAGCTGAAAAATCCGGTTTCCGCTGCAGATGACATTGAAAAGGAAGCGAAAAGGATATTTTACAAGCACTGGTCGGGTGATCCCATACGCCTCCTCGGCATAACCGGAATGGATCTTCTGGATAAAGAAGAAGCAGTGAAACAGCTTGACCTATTTTCTTATGAAGAAGATGCAAAAGAGGAGCCTTTATGGAACGTGCTTGATCAGATCAATGGAAAATTTGGACAGAACACCATCAAGCGAGGGATGAAAGGCAGCTTTAAAGAAGAAAACACAAGTGGGACAAGCTTTAATAAGGACTTCCTGAGAGACCAATAGGAAATTTGTTCCCCCCGCCCTTTTTCTCCTCCCAGGCCGCTTTGCTTGAAAGCTTTAGAGAAAGTATGATATTTTCATGAATGTAATGAACCAATCGCACAGGAAAGGACGTTTTGACATGTCAAAACAGCAAATAGGAGTCATCGGTCTTGCCGTAATGGGCAAAAACCTTGCATTAAACATTGAAAGCCGCGGATATTCCGTTTCCGTTTATAACCGTTCTTCAGAAAAGACAGAGGATTTTGTCAAAGAATCCGAAGGCAAAAAGGTAACAGGTACATACAGCATAGAGGAGTTTGTACAGTCGCTGGAAACTCCCAGAAAGATTCTCCTTATGGTAAAAGCAGGTCCTGCGACGGATGCTACCATTGAAACCCTTCTTCCTTATTTAGACAAAGGCGATATTCTCATTGACGGTGGCAACACGTTTTTCAAGGATACACAGCGCAGAAATACCGAGCTTGCTGAGAGCGGAATCCATTTCATCGGCACCGGGGTTTCCGGCGGTGAAGAGGGAGCTCTTAAAGGACCTTCCATCATGCCTGGAGGACAAAAAGAAGCTCATGATCTCGTAAAACCGATTCTTGAAGCCATTTCAGCCAAAGTAGATGGAGAAGCTTGTACAACCTACATTGGTCCCGATGGGGCAGGGCACTATGTTAAAATGGTTCATAACGGAATCGAGTATGGCGATATGCAGCTGATTTCAGAAGCCTATTTCCTGTTAAAAAACGTACTTGGACTATCAGCAGAAGAGTTTCATGAAGTGTTTGCGGAGTGGAACAAGGGAGAGCTTGACAGCTATCTGATCGAAATCACTGCAGACATCTTCACAAAGAAAGATGACGATACCGGTAAACCGCTGGTAGATGTGATTCTTGACACTGCCGGCCAAAAAGGAACCGGAAAATGGACGAGCAGCAATGCTCTGGACTTGGGTGTTCCACTGCCTATCATTACAGAATCTGTATTCTCACGCTTTATCTCTGCCATGAAAGAAGAACGTGTTAAAGCGAGCCGTGTCCTATCCGGACCTGAAGCAGGGGAATACAGCGGAGATAAAGAAGAGCTGATTGAGGCAGTCCGCCAGGCGTTGTTTATGAGTAAAATCTGCTCCTATGCCCAAGGCTTCGCCCAAATGAAAGCTGCTTCAGAAGAATATGGCTGGGACCTGAAGTATGGCGAAATTGCCATGATTTTCAGAGGAGGATGCATCATCCGCGCCGCATTCCTTCAGCAGATCAAGGAAGCGTTCGACCGGGATGCCAATCTCTCCAACCTGATGCTTGATCCTTACTTCAAAGAGATTGTTGAAACGTATCAAGTATCTCTGAGAAAAACTCTTGCTGTGGCGATTGAGCGCGGAGTAGCCGTGCCTGGATTCTCAAGTGCACTTGCTTACTTTGACAGCTACCGCACAGAAGTCCTTCCTGCCAATCTTATTCAGGCACAGCGCGACTATTTCGGTGCGCATACGTATCAGCGCATTGATAAAGAAGGGGTCTTCCATACAGACTGGATGAGCAAATAATAATCATGGGACTGGCTTTTATAGCCAGCCCTTTTTTTCAATTATACTCGGGAAAACTCTGAACATAAAAGCAGGCGATTGCAGCAAACTAACATCAACGCCAGTCTAAGCTGTCTAGTATGTTTACCAATTCACGAATTGAGGAATTATAAAAAAGCACAATTAACCAACACAGTTTCGTCATAATAGGAGTCGATGAGCATGGCAGGAATTTTATTGGCATTAATCCCGGCAATAACATGGGGCAGTTTAGTATTAATCAGTGTAAAGCTTGGCGGAGACGCAAAAAGCCAGACACTTGGCATTACAGTCGGGGCCTTGATTTTCGCTATCGTTACATATTTTATTACCTTCCCTGACATTTCAGGTCTGGCATGGGGAATCGGGATTGTCTCCGGTATCATGTGGGCCATCGGCCAATTCGGACAGCTATCCAGTGTGAAATACATAGGGGTTGCAAAGACGGTACCGATTTCAACAGGGCTTCAGCTGATGGGCACGACCCTTTTTGGAGTGCTGATTTTCAAAGAGTGGGATACCCAAACAGCGATTGTTCTTGGATCAATCGCCGTAGCCTCCATCATTGCCGGAGTGATTCTGACTTCGGTCGGACAAAAAGCAGAGGATGAAGAAGACAAAAAGCACTTAAAACGGGGGCTTCTCATCCTGCTGATTTCTTCACTTGGCTATATTGGATATGTCGTTATCATCCGTCAGTTTAATATCGACGGGTGGGCTGCAATCCTTCCGCAGGGAATTGGAATGGTGGCGGGGGCGCTTGTCCTCACGTTTAAAAGCAAGCCATTTAATAAGTACGCAGTCCGGAACATCCTGACAGGTGTATGGTGGTCAGCAGGTAACCTCGGACTTCTTCTTTCCCTCCCGCTGATCGGAGTAGCCACAAGCTTCTCTCTTTCTCAAACCGGAATCGTCATCTCTACATTGGGAGGACTTTTCCTGCTTAAAGAAAAATCAACAAAAAAACAGATTGTCTTTGTCATCATTGGCTGTCTGCTTATTATCGCGGGCGGCGTATTGCTTGGATACACGAAAAGCTAAAGAATGGAGCTGAAGAGCTATGTTTAAAGATTTAGAAGGAAAAGTGGTCGTAGTAACCGGAGCAAGCTCAGGTCTTGGACGTGCCATTGCCAAACGGTTTGGCGAAGAAAAGGCCAAAGTGGTCATTAACTATTACAAAAGCGAAGGCAAATCAGATGAACTGATCGGCGAAATTAAGGAAGCAGGCGGAGAAGCAGTCAAGGTCCAGGGAGATGTGTCAAAGGAAGAGGATGTTAAGAAAATCATCCAATTTGCCATTGACACCTACGGAACTTTGGATGTTCTGGTTAATAATGCGGGCATCCAAAACGAAGTTCCAACAGAAGACTTATCCATTGAGGATTGGAATAAAGTGATATCCACGAACCTTACAGGAATCTTTGTGGGCTGCAGGGAAGCCATTGACTACATGCTTGAAAACAATATCAAGGGAAGCATTATCAATATGTCTTCCGTGCACCAGATCATTCCCTGGCCGCATTTTGCTCATTATGCTGCATCCAAAGGCGGAATTAAAATGCTGAGCGAAACCTTGGCACTCGAATTTGCACCACATGGGATCCGTGTGAACTGTCTCGCTCCAGGAGCCATCAATACACCGATTAATAAAGAAAAATTCAGCGATCCCGCTGCGAAAGAGGAAGTGCTGAAAATGATTCCTCTCGGCAAGATCGGTGAGCCGGAGGAAGTAGCAGCCGCTGCAGTTTGGCTCGCTTCTAAAGAGGCAAGCTACGTGACAGGTACGACGCTTTATATCGATGGAGGGATGTCAAACTATCCAAGCTTTCAGGCAGGAAAAGGGTAAGCTTTAGCGTTAATAAAAAAGTGTTCAGAGAGGCTCTGAGCACTTTTTTTATTTTAGGGCTGGAAGCGGAAAGCGCAGCTTTGCCTCCGGCCTTCACTGAGCTAAAGCATTAACCTCTGTCCCCTTCCTGTCTGACACCATGCAGGGCAAGGGATGAGAGAGTCTTCTCTCCGTCCCCGATATAGCCGCAAAAAGGGGTCGGAGGCTGCCTCCGACCCTGATTATGTCTGCTGGTTTTCCTGCGTCCCCATGGCATCAAAGGAGTTGGGGGAGTAAGGATAAGAAGTCACTTCCTCCCGCCCCCGGCGCTTTACCGCAACAGGGACCGGAGGCGCACGAGTCTTGTGCGGACCGTAAAAGCTGAATGGATCTGATGAACCCCGGAAAGTGAAAATCCATTGAGCACCATTATGCATCGCTTATAAATCTGCTTAATGCCAGACCGTTCTATCACATCCAAGCAGACTTTAATTTAGCGCGGAAGAACACGTGAGCAAGAACCTGAAAAAAGAAGGTGCCGATTAAAAACCGGCACCCTCTCTCTTATTCCGCCTTCAAACCTTCAAACAGCATGATTCTTGCAGGTGCTGCGTCTTTCCCTAAAATTTTAAGCGGAGCTGCCACCATAAAGTAACTGCCCTCGGGGACTTCTTTTAAACGAAGTCCCTCGATAATAATCACTTCATGCTTGAAAAGTGTTTTGTGTGTAGGATGGCCTTCCTGGCTGCGCTCGACACCTAATGCGTCGATTCCAACCCCTCTTACGCCTGTTTCCGCTAAGTGCCTGGCTGCACATTCAGCTACAAAAATAAAATCAAAATTGAACTCGTCTTCAAGGGAGTTTTTTGTTTTGAACAGGACAAAGTCTCCCTTTTTTATATCAAGGTGTTCAATGTCCTCTTTGCGGATCCGGTCTTCTGCCCCTGTAAGGTCGAACACTTTTGCTTCTCCTACTAAATCGTTAAGAGAAATGGATTCCATTGTCTCTCCTTCAACAATCATGTGAAGAGGGGAGTCGACATGGGTGCCGGTATGGAGGTCCATGGCGATCCGCGTTTCTGTTACGTAGCCATTTGTGGCTGTGTTTAACACAGGCTGCTTTTCTTCCTTGTTTTTGTAAACCGGCATCCCTTCAAAAATCGGTGCCGAAACGTCATACATTTTCATCGTGCAGGTTCCCCCTTTAGTATTGGATAAAACGCCCTGCAGAACAGGGCGCTGAATCTGGATTATTCGGTATCGGTAACAGGCCACCAGTGGAAGCCGTCTTTGGCAAGCAGTTCGTCCGATGCGTCAGGCCCCATTGTGCCGGATGCGTAATTCGGGAATTCTGCTGCCACCTTTGACCAGGCTTTGGCGATTGTATCGACATAGCTCCAAGTCAAAGCGACTTCATCCCAATGGGTAAAGTTGGTCGCGTCCCCATGCAGGCAGTCATCAAACAGTTTTTCATAAGCTTCCGGAGTATTAATGCCGTCGATGCAATTGTTGCAGTAATCAAGCTTGATTGGACGGGCGTAAGATCCGTCGCCCGTTTTCTTCGCATTTAGATGCAGCGTGATGCCCTCGTCCGGCTGAATGTTGATAACGAGAAGATTCGGGTGCATGCTGTCTCCATTGTTATAGTAGAGATTCATTGGAATATCTTTAAACTGGACGACAATCTTTGTTGATTTAGCCGGCATGCGTTTCCCAGTCCGGATATAAATCGGCGTTCCTGCCCAGCGGAAATTATCAATCGTCAGTTTTCCTGCAACAAAGGTTTCGGTATTTGAATTCGGATCGACATTGCTTTCCTCTCGGTAGCCTGGTACATTTTCGTTCCGGATGCTGCCTTTTCCATATTGGCCGCGTACAAAGTAGTCAGATACTTCATTTTCGTTCAGCGGACGAAGAGCGCGAAGAACCTTTACCTTTTCGCTGCGGATCTCTTCATCGGTCAATTTGATCGGCGGTTCCATTGCCAATAATGCAACCATCTGAAGAATATGGTTCTGCACCATATCCTTAAGAGCACCGGAGGACTCATAATAACGTCCGCGGTCTTCTACTCCAAGCCATTCGCTGGATGTAATCTGAATATTGGCGATATAGCGGTTGTTCCAAAGCGGTTCAAAAATAGCATTCGCGAACCGGATTACTTCGATATTCTGGACCATGGCCTTCCCAAGGTAGTGATCGATGCGGTAAATCTGATCTTCGGAAAAAGCGGCGCGGATTTCATTGTTCAGCTTTTGGGCACTCGGAAGGTCGGTTCCGAATGGTTTTTCTATAACAAGACGGCTCCATCCCTCAGTGGAGGTGAGCCCTTCGTTTTTCAGGTTCATGGCAATAGTGCCGAAAAATTCAGGCGCCATGGCCATATAGAACATCCGGTTGCCCGGTATATCGTATGTATGATCAAGTTTTTCAAGCAGTCCTTTTAATTCTGTGTAGGACCCCGGGTTGGTTACGTCGAAAGGATGGTAGTGAAAATGAGTAAGAAATTCCTCCATGCCTTCATGCTCCGGAACATTGCTCTCAATGGAGGCATTAACATTCTGGCGGAATTCTTCATTCGACCATGGTCTCCGGCCAACTCCGACCACGGCGAATTCATTGCCGATCCGGCCGCTTTTTAAAAGACGGTAGATGGAAGGATAAAGTTTGCGCTTAGCCAGGTCGCCCGTCGCTCCAAAAATAACAATTACGGCTTTTGGGTTAAATTCTGTATTCACGTTAAAGACCTCACTTTTCATATAGTCAAGTGCCAGTTCTTTGGCTTTGTCACGATTCCGAATAAGCATGCAGATGCTCTAAAAAAAGGTCCCGTACAGATTCTTAATTTTAAAGCTTCATTCCGGTTAAAGCAAACATTTGAGCCAGGTTTCCTTTCATTAGTATAGACACCCTGGGAAAAAACATTAATCCTGATCTTGTTTCACCTTTTTTTTCCATAAAAGATTTATTTATAAAAATATGAAATATATATATTAAATCATTTCATAAATTTCCTTGAAGGAGTATAATACATATTGAAATAAAAACATCCAAATAGTTCATAAATTAGGGGGGTTACACATGAGTATCGTCTTTAAAAATGTTCAGAAAACCTATATCTCAGGGGATCATACCGTGTTTGCGCTTCAGAACGTCTCTTTAGAGGTCCAGGAGGGTGAGCTTGCAGTCATATTGGGGCCTTCAGGCTCCGGAAAATCAACTCTATTAAATGTTGCGGGAGGAATTGACACGTCTGACAGCGGGGAAGTCATGGCGGGTGTCTTTAACCTCCATACGCTGAATGAGAAGCAGCTGACCTCTTACCGCAGAGAAATGGCGGGTTTTATTTTTCAGTCCTATAACCTTCTCCCTGCTCTTACGGTTGAGGAAAATGTAGAAATCGGAAAAGAAATCAGCAAAAACCCGTTATCTATAGATGAGATCCTGGAGCGTACGGGGATGCTGGATAAGAGAAACAAGCTTCCTCATCAGCTGAGCGGGGGGGAGCAGCAGAGAACCGCAATTGCAAGGGCTCTCGTGAAAAATCCAAAGCTGCTGTTCTGCGATGAACCGACAGGAGCTCTGGATGAAGGAACCGGCAAAAAGATTCTTGGTTTGCTGCAGGAAATCAATCAAAAGTACGGGACTACCGTTTTTATCATCACCCATAACCCCGGTATTGCTGACATGGCAGATAAGGTCATTAAGATGAAAAGCGGGAAGATTGCCGATATCACTCAAAACGATCAGCCGATTGCAGCCGAAAAGGTAAAATGGGTATGAAACTAATTAAAAATGTTTGGAGAACCTTGAAAAGCAGCGCTTTGGAGCTGGCAGGTACGGTTGCACTGGCAGCCCTGGCGATTATGCTATATGTCATGCTTTCTGCCTCAATGACGGCCGTTTCTGAGAGCGCAGCCCGTTTTCAGGAGGAGTACAATCAGGAGGATCTGCAATTTCAGACAGCCGAACCTTTGAGTGCGGAAGCGGTAAAGAAACTGGAACAAACCTATAAGATAGAAGTGAATAAGCGGAGCTATTTGGACATTCAGGTTAAGGAGGGCGTGACATTACGGCTTCTTTCATTGACCCGGTCTATAAACCGTCCGTACGCCGCAGAAGGAGACCTTCCCAAGACGGATGAGGAAATTGCTCTTGCCAAGCAATTTGCTGATGCGCATTCCATTAAGCCTGGTGATATTGTTGAAGCGGGTGGCACCAGTTATCACGTCACCGGCACCGTTTTTCTTCCAGATTATATTTACCCTTTGAAATCAGAGTCGGATATCATTCAGGATCCTGAATCTTTTGGTGCTGCAATTGTTTCTGAGGAGGCAATTTCTGCTCAGTCCTCAAGCCCTCCAATCTATTACACTGCGGTATACGGCGAAGAACCGTTAAATGAAAAACAGCTGAAGAAAGCCATCACCGCTGAAGCTCCGCTTATAAAGTGGCTGACCCGAGATGAAAACCCGAGGATTGCGTTTTTGGAATCAAAGATGGAGTCTGCAGCATCCATAACCGGGGTGGTTCCGGTATTTATTCTTATTCTGGCGATGGCAATGGTCATGCTTGTCGTAAAAAGAAGGCTGGAGCTTCAGCGTAAACAAATAGGTACTCTGATGGCGTTAGGATATTACCGCAGAGAAGTAGCCGGTGCTTATATGCTGTTCCCGGTCCTGGCCGGACTCGCTGGAACAGCAGCAGGAGGAGCGGCAGGGTGGGCGCTTGCTGTGCCGCTTACCGGCTATTACACGGAATATTTTAATTTGCCGATTTTGGAGGCTGTCCGGCTGGGTCCTGTCCAATTTGTTCTTGCTTGTGTGCTGCCGGTTTTCCTATTGAGCGCAGGCGGATTTTGGACCATTTGGAAGACCGTGTCTGCCAGACCGCTGACTCTGCTCAAGCCTTTTTCAGGCACCAAAAAAGCAAGGGGGCGGATCACCCTCAAGAAAGCACCGTTTAAAACGAGATTCCGTTTCAAGATGCTTACACGAAACCCTTCAAAGGCTGTCATTATGCTATTGGGCATTATGTCTTCAGCTATCCTTGTATCCTATGGGTTTCTCATGATGAACTCAGCTTCTGATCTTATCGGCAAAACCTATCAGGAAGCATACCGCTTTAACTACACCGTGTACTATGCGGCTCCGCAGTCAGACCAGCCCTCTAAAGAAAACTTTTCCCTTTTTGGAGCTGATGCAGAGGCAGTAAACGGTGAAAAAATCAATGGCAAGCCGATTCAGATAGTTGGGATGGAACCGGAGAGCGAACGGATGAACCTTGAGGATGAAGCGGGAGTGAAGCTTAACACAAGCCTTGAAGATGGAATTATCCTTTCCAAAGCACTCGCTATGTCCCTTGATGCAAAGCCCGGGGATAAATTGACATTTTCACCGGAGGGGGCTTCAGAAAACATCACGTATTCTGTTGCCGGTGTTGCAGAATTGTACATTGGAGAATCCATTTATATGAACAAAGCCGATGCTAATCAGATAATGGGTCTTCCGGGATCCTCCTACACCGGCGAATGGACGATGAAAGCGCCGGATGAGAAGGATAAATCCATTTTGAGGATCGATGATAAGCAGATGTCGCAGAAAAGCTTTGAAACCCTGCTTGGTCCCACTCAATATTCAGCAGGGATTATCAGTATATTTGCGTTCATCATTGGCTTTATCATGATCAGCCTTATCACCGGTCTCATGGTGGACGAAAGCGCTCAAACCATTTCGCTATTAAAAGTGATGGGGTATGAGGATAAAGAGATATCCTCGATGCTCCTGGACATCTATATACCTGTTGTCGTGCTTGGTTATGCCCTTGGAGTGCCGGCAGCGGTCCTGTCGATTGATTCTATTATGAAGTCCGCGGCCGATTCAGCTGGATTTGCTCTGCCGGTGGCAGCGAGTCCCTTCATGATTGCAGGCAGTCTTGCAATCATCCTGCTGACCTATTGGATTTCGCTTCAGTTTTCGAAGAGAAAACTGAAGCGGGTCTCCCTGCAGGAAGTGCTGAAAATGCAGGAATAAAGAAGAGGAGCATGCATAGCCGGTTGTGCATGCTTCTTTTTTTCATGTATTCTAAGAAGAGAGCATTACAAATAGGAGGATTACACGGTGAACGTATTATTCTTAGGAACAGGTGCAGGCGTACCGTCCAAGCAGAGAAATGTCTCTTCCACCGCACTGGAGCTGCTGGAAGAGCGGGGAACGGTGTGGCTGTTTGACTGCGGAGAAGGGACCCAGCATCAAATCCTGCACACGACGTTAAAGCCCCGCAAAATCGAAAAAATCTTCATAACCCATATGCACGGGGATCACATATTTGGCCTTCCGGGTCTTCTTGGCAGCCGGTCCTTTCAAGGTGGAGAGGATCCGCTAAAAATTTATGGACCTAAGGGAATTGCTCAATTTGTAAAGGCTGCACTTTCCCACAGCCAAACCAATCTCCGCTACCCGATTGAAGTGATCGAAGGAGAAGGGGGAACAGTTTTCGAAGACGGCCAGTTTATTGTTGAAGCCATCCTGCTTGAGCACGGGCTGTCAAGCTACGGCTACAGAATTATTGAAAAAGATAAACCAGGCACGCTCATGGCAGATCGCCTAATGGCAGCGGGAATTAAACCAGGCCCTGCTTACCAGGCCCTTAAGGAAGGCGGCACGATTAAACTCGAGGACGGCACCCTTATTCGCGGAGCTGATTATTTGGGAGCTCCCAAGAAAGGAAGGGTAATAGCGATCGCAGGAGACACAAGAAGCTGCCCTCAGCTCACAGCCCTCGCTGAAGATGCAGATGTTCTCATTCATGAGGCCACTTTCAGCGGGGACGATGAAAGGCTCGCCTATGAATACTACCACTCCACTACGATTCAGGCAGCAGAGCTTGCCAGGGAAAATAGAGTGAAGCAGCTCATTTTGACGCACATTAGCGCGAGGTATCAGGGAGAGCAAGTGGACATGCTTCTGAATGAAGCTCAGAAAGTCTTTCCGGATACGCGGCTTGCTGAGGATTTATTGAGAATTGAAATCTGATGATCTGTTACTTAAAAAAGCCATTATGCGGGGCAAACATGATTGACAGTCTCTCGACTTGCAGGTAGAATATAAATAAATCGTAATTATTACGTTTTATATATTTGAACACTGGAGGGACTATCATGCGAGTAAACATTACGCTGGCCTGCACTGAATCGGGCGACAGAAATTATATCACAACGAAAAACAAGCGAAACAATCCGGACAGAATTGAAATGAAAAAGTACTGCCCGAGATTAAAACGCGTCACGCTGCACAGAGAAACCAAATAATTCTAAGTAAGAGGCTTGCCATAAAAAGGGCATGGCCTCTTTTTGATTTCCCCGTACAAGTATCCATACCATTTCCGCAAATGTGCTTATGATGTAGTATCTTTTTTTATTCTGAAAGGAGAACCGTTTGTGGAAAACTTTATCGACCTCGTGCTTCCTTATGTACTGAAAGTGCAAAAAGAAGAAAACATTGCTGCCTCTGTGCTCCTTGCCCAATCAATTTTGGAAACCGGCTGGGGCGAAAGCTATTTAGCCAAAACCGCCTTTAACTTATTTGGTATTAAAGGCTCTTATAAAGGTCAGTCCCTCGTTGTGAGAACGATTGAATATATAGAAGGAGAAGAACGTGTGGTTTCTTCATCCTTTAAGCGCTATCCGTCCTGGTATGAGTCATTTAAAGATTTGGTCGAATTTTATAAAAGAGGGACTAGATACGCGCCGATCTTTGCCGAAACGGACTATAAAAAAGCCTGTGCTGCGCTTCAGCAGGCAGGGTATGCAAGTGATCCAAACTATGCCAATAAACTGATCGGCATCATCGAAAGAAACGGTCTTTCCAAATATGACCGGATGAGCGAGTCCCCGCCGCCGCCTTCTGCCGTCAATCCATATCCCGGAGAGCTAATAAAAAAAGGCTCCAAGGGAGTTCTCGTCCAGCAGGTTCAAAAGCAGTTGAACATGCACAAGTTCAAATTAGCGGAAGACGGGGTTTTTGGCTCGAAAACAGAGAGGGCAGTCAGGACGTTTCAGCAGATGAAGGGGCTGTCTTCGGATGGAATAGTCGGCCCGAAAACATGGAGCGCCCTTTTTGCCAATTAGCTCTTACAGGTTAACAAACAAGCCCTGCTCTTCAGGATGTACACGCAGAGGTGCTGTCAGGTAAATAGATCGACTGGAAAAATGGTTGCTGAATTGCCTATGCCGCCTGAAGGGGAAAATTGCCGCCGGAATGATCATGGATGCAGGAAGTCGGCGATACAATTGAGAATCGCCCTTAAAACTGAAAAATCGAAGATAGGCTGTACAAATCGCAAATAAACCTGTATCACGAAGACCAAGGGGCAGCTGTGCCCCCTTTCTTGAACCGAAAGCTTATTTAAGCAGAATCGAAAACAGGCTTGGAGATTGTTCTCCAAGCCTGTTTGCAGGTTAATTAGCCTTGCAGTTATGCCGTATCGTTTGCCCCTTGTTCAACGGGATGGCTCCTCGTTATTTCCAGCCCCGCTCATATTGCACCGGTGGCTCAATAGACGTTCCCAGCTGCTTCGCTGCAGTTCGCGGCCAATATGGATCCCGGAGAAGCTCGCGGGCTACAAAAATCAAATCAGCACGCTCGCTTCTAAGAATTTCTTCAGCCTGTAATCCGTGTGTGATCATCCCGACCGCACCTGTCGGAATGCCTGCTTCGCTGCGGATTTTGTCTGCGAAAGGGACCTGATAGCCGGGATAAACAGGAATATCCGCCGGTACAAGTGCTCCGGAGCTTACATCAATCAGGTCAACTCCCTGCTCCCGCATCCATTTTGCGAACTCAACATGATCATCCGGGGTTAAGCCGTCCGGATGATAATCCGTCGCTGAAATCCGTACAAATATCGGCCCTGTCCAGACTTCTTTTACCGTTTCAATCACTTCTCTTAAAAAGCGGTAGCGGTTTTCAGCAGACCCGCCATACTCATCATCCCGATGGTTGGAAAGCGGAGATAAAAATTGATTGATCAAATAGCCGTGAGCGCCGTGCAGCTCGATAATATCAAAGCCTGCTTCTTTCGAACGGCGTGCTCCTTCACGAAAAGCCTGAATGGTTTCGCTGATTTTTTCTTTTGTCATAGCGACTGGTTTTTTTGAATTTTCATTAAAAGCGAGAGCGGTCGGTGCTGTGATCTCTTCTTTCAGGACCGCTTTCCGGCCTGCATGGGCAAGCTGGATGGCAGCCGCAGATCCGTAGCTTTTGATTTCCTTTACAAGGCTTTTAAGATCTGCTATATGGTCATCGCTCCAAATTCCTAAATCATTTGGAGAAATTCGGCCCTGAGGAGTTACGGCTGATGCTTCGAGCATGATCAGTCCGGTTTGTCCGGCCGCTCTGCTTACATAGTGAGTCCGGTGAAAGCTTTCAAGTTTGCCATCTTCATTCATGGAAGAATACATGCACATTGGAGACATCACAATCCGGTTCTTCAGCTCTACATTTTTTATTCTATATGGCTCGAATAATTTTCGATTCAAGATTTTCGCCTCCGTTAAATAAATTCAAAAAAAGTATACCAGCGTACAATCAGCAAGTCACCCAATCTGCCCTCTGGAAGATTTTCTTCTGCAGTGTATTGAAAGATTCGGGGATTTCTATACAATGGATTCAAATGGGGATTGGAGGGGACTGCATGAAATCATTATGGCAATCAAAAGAACAGCTGACCGAACTGCTGGCAAAATTAGTGGAATACGATAGTGTAACCGGTACCCCTGGAGAAGCTTCGTTTCCGGAATATGTTCAGTATTTGCTGAATCAGACGGAATATTTCACCCGTAATCCAGATTTTTTAACTCTTCATCCTCTTAAAGACGGCAGGCGTTTTTTATCAGCTCTTGTAAAAGGGTCATCCAATCATACGCTTGTATTGCTCAGCCACTTTGACACGGTGGATGTTATTGATTACGGGGAGCTTCGCCACCTCGCTTTCAGGCCGTATGAGCTGACAGATACGTTAAAGGAAAAGCAGGAATGGCTTCCTGATGCGGTTCAGCAGGATTTAGCAAGCGGTGATTGGCTTTTCGGCAGAGGAACGATGGATATGAAGGCTGGTCTGGCGGTTCAGATGGGGGTTCTTGAAAAGGCAATGAACGGAGAGTTCAAAGGAAACCTGCTGCTTCTTACCGTGCCGGACGAAGAGGTCAATTCAGAAGGAATGCTTGAGGCCGTTCATGCTTTGAACGAACTGAAAAAGCAACATTCTCTCGACTACACAGCCTGTATTAATTCTGAGCCCATGTTTACGAAATACCCGAATGATCCAGATTATTACTTATATACAGGTTCAATAGGAAAAGTACTCGCAGGGTTTCTTTGCTATGGAAAGGAAACCCATGTAGGAGAGCCTTTTTCCGGATTAAACGCCAATCTGATGGTGTCAAAAATCAGTGAACAGCTTGAGTTGAACACCGATTTTTGTGAGACATTAGAGGGGGAAACGACCCCTCCGCCCACAAGTCTTATGCAAAAGGATCTGAAGGAGGAATACTCCGTTCAAATCCCGCACATTTCTGTCGCGCTGTTTAATGTGCTGACGATGCGGCGGCCGCTTGAAAAGCTGCATCAGATGCTTATGGCTTCAGCTGAGGCAGCCGCTAAAGAGATCGAAGAGCACTATATGGAGAGAGCGCGTGTGTTTTCGGAAAAAGTACACTACAAGCCGGAACCTTTCTCTGTTAAAACTGTCAGCTATGATGAACTGTTCAGGCATGCAGTTGAAAAAGCAGGGCTCCAGGAGGTCGAGCGAAGAATTGCGAATTTAGAGACAGCCGCAGCCGGTGAATTGGACAGCCGTCAGCAAGCCATCCGCATTGTTGCTGAATTGGCCGGGCTGTGCAAGGAGCAGTCCCCCATGATTGTCCTTTTCTACGGACCGCCATTTTATCCGGCAGTTTCATCAAACGAAGATCCAATGATTACCCATATAGCTGATTATGTCTCAAATTTGGCCAAAGAGGACCACGGCATCAATTTAAAACGCCAGGTGTATTTTCAAGGCCTCTCTGATCTGAGCTTCCTGCAGCTGAATGATACAGAAGAATCTCTGGAAAAATTGACTGGAAGCATGCCCGTGTATGGAAGAGGCTACTCCCTTCCGGCTAAGGAAATAAAAGATCTCAGTTTGCCGGTCATCAACATTGGTCCTATGGGGCGAGACGCCCATCAATGGACAGAGCGTCTCTATCTGCCCTATTCTTTCGGACAGCTGCCTGCCATTCTGGAAAAAAGCATCCATGAATTTTTCAGATGGACCGGAAAGGAGAATTGAAAAACAATGCCTTCGGGTAAACAGGCGGTAAAAAAACCCGGAATGCCAGGCAGGCGCTCCGGGTTTCATTTTTTTTTAGGTGATTTGCTGTTTACTAACTCAAAACGCTCACAGACCAGCATCATATCTTCCGAATATTGCAGTCCTAGCGCCTGTAGCTCTTTCATGAAAAATTCTTCGTGGACTTCTTTCCAATATCGGTATGTTCGGTCGCCTTCTCCGGCTGCATATTCCTCAGCAACCTCATTCATGGGCATGATTTCTACAGCTGTTGTTTTGATAATCGCCATAGGTTCATCTTTACTATTTAAATGATGCTGTAATCTTCAGCAGAAGGGAGCGGCTCGTGTTCAATTTCGTAGAAAACCAGTCCTGAACAAGTGGCCGATTTTACGCCATCTATTACTAATTGAGCTAATTGGTCTGGATCGGCTCCGAATTGAGAGGACTTTACTTGTTTTGGTTTTTCCTGGCCTTGAGATTTCCAAAACTTCTCCAAGTACATTTGCGATGCTTTATTCATAGGTTTTCTCTCCTTAATAAAATAGCTCTGTTAAACTAGGCTGTTGATTTCCGCTGCAGGCGTTCGCTTATCCTTGGGCTGGCGGTGAGCCTCCTCCTCGCTTCGCGGCTGCAGGGTCTCACCTGTCCCGCTGTTCTTAGCTCGGAGTCTCACGCCTTCCGCTCCAATCAACAGGTGTGAAAAATCAACACCACACTTTAACAAATCCAATAAAACAAATAGGCATTATCTAAAATATACCAGTTCTCCTATCACAGCGAACCTCTATGCAGGAGCCAGTATTTTATTTAGAAAGCAGGCCGCGAACTTTTTCTGTCCCCAAATATTCCTCTATTATTTTACTTTAAAAGGAAATAGAATAAGATTATGGGATAAGCAAAGGGGGAAAGGCTATGAAGGCAATTGTCGTTGAGGAGTTTGGCAGTTCGGAGCATATGAAGTACATAGATGTCGACGTTCCTGAACCGGATGCACAGGAGGTATTGATCCAGGTTGAAAAAACAAGTGTAAACTTTGCCGATGTGAAAGGGAGATATGGAAAAAAGGCTGCGAAAACACCATATATTCCAGGTCTTGACTTAACAGGAACGGTTATTGGAATCGGAGAAGAGGTGACGGGATTTCAGCCTGGACAGCGGGTAATCGCATTTCCTTCAGGAGGTTCTTACACAGAGTATGCGGTAGCAGATCAGCGGCTCACATTTGCGATACCGGATTCGATGGATTGGAGTGCGGCTGCTGCTTTTCCCCTTGTTTCCTTCACTGCGTATCAGCTTTTGGCTGATGTTGCGAGGGTCCAGCCTGGGGAGACGGTTCTGATCCATGCCGCTGCCGGGGGGATTGGAACGACTGCTATCCAGCTTGCCAAGCGGATGGGTGCTGTTCAAGTCATCGGCACCGTCGGAAAAGTAGAGAAAATCAAAGCGGCCTATCAGGCTGGGGCGGATCATGTTATCTGCCTTGAGAGCGAAGATTTTCCTCCGGTTGTGATGGAGTCAACGAATGGCCTGGGAGCGGATGTGATTTTGGATTCCATTTCAGGAGAGGTTTCAGAGAAAAGCCTCACCTGCCTGGCTTCATTTGGGAGGCTCGTTCACTTCGGGAATGCAGGAGGAGAGCCGGGACGGTTTAAAACCTCGGATCTTCATGCCGGCTGCCGTTCTATTTTAGGCTTCAGCTTTGGAACAACGCGTAAAAAGCGGCCAGAGACCCTTCAGAAAACAGCGGAAAAAGTGTTCGCTTTGCATCAGGAAGGGAAGCTTTCCATCCAAGTTGGGAGCCGTTTCCCCCTGGAGGAAGCGGCCGCCGCTCATGAGTTAATGGAAAGCAGGCTGAGTACAGGGAAAATCCTGCTCGATGTAAGGTAACCGAAAAAAACAGGGAGTCCGCTATGTGCGGGCTCCCTGTCAGGCTTTTCGAATCTTTTTCAGTCCGCCGTCGGCGATTAGCGCCTCTAATTCTGCAGACCTCTCTGCGGCTCTTTTCACACATGCAATAATGGCTTCGTTAAATTGATACCCTTTGAGAGCTTCAATACCGGCTTCTGTCGTTCCTCCCGGACTGGTCACTTCCTTGCGCAGGAGGGAGGCCTGTTTATCGGACTGCATCAGCATTTCCGAAGCGCCTGCAAGGGTTTGAAGGATTAGACTTTTGGCAGTGTCGCCTTGCAGCCCGACTTCCGCAGCTGCGTTTTCCATTGCTTCGATAAAATAATACACGTAAGCGGGACCGCTTCCGGAAAGTGCTGTTACCGCGTCGAGATGATGTTCTTCTACAACCGTAACCAGCCCAATCGTCTCCAGCAGATGCTTTGCCATTTTAACCTGATGCATGGTCACTTCTTCGCTTGGTGAAATAGCGGTGGCGGACATGCGGATGGCCGCCGAGGTGTTTGGCATCGCGCGGATTACGGGTGCTTGTTTGCCAAGAAGTTTTTGGATGCTTTGGATCGTAACGCCTGCGAGGACAGAAAGGAACAGCTGATTTTTTACAAAAGGTCTGATAGAAAGAATCGCCTCTTCAGCGTCCTTCGGTTTCATCGCTAAAATGATTACATCTGATTGGGCGAGGAGCTCGGCTTTCGTTTTCGTTATTTCAATCCCATACTGATCCTGCAAATAAAGGAGCTTGCTGCGGTCGCTGCGGTTGCACACTGAGATTTGATCCGGTCTTACGACATTTCCGTTAATCAATCCCGAAATCATCGCTTCTGCCATCGAGCCGGCTCCGATCAAGCCAATGTTCATCCTTCTCATCCTTCCTTTTTAAAAAAACTGAATTTGTGCAGCATAAAAAAACCCTTCCATCCTTATACAGAAAAGGACGGAAGGGTCTCCGCGGTACCACCTTAGTTGGCGCAAGCGTTCTGCACCCAGCTCAATGTGCCTGTAACGCGGGCTGCGTTTAGGTTTGCCTAACAGCTGGCAGGGTAGGTTCGATCCTCAAGCGGGCTGCACAGTTTTTCAGCCGGTGAACTGTGCTCTCTTTCGCCATTGATGGATGTACTGGTCCTGATCATCGCCGATTCCGATATCTTGTTTATATTTGTACTCCATTATGCAAGGGTGGACAAGCTAATGTCAATAAGGGAAATAACCTTTTTTTAGCTGAATTATTTGAATATAATGACAAAATTAACGAATAAGGGTAAAATTGGTTTGTACATATTCCAGGAGATCAAATTTTGTATGCAAAAATAATAAATGGGGGAAAAAAATGAATCCAATCACTGACCGGGAAGCGATCAAAGCGCTCCCTATCCCGACTCCTTTTCCGGTAGGGGATATCAATGCGTACCTGTATAAAGGCGACTCCCTTACACTGATTGACGCAGGACCTAAAACAGAAGAGGCCCTGGATGCACTCAAAGATCATTTAGGAGAGTGCGGATACGGGCTCGGGGATATTGAACAGGTCATTGTTACCCACCATCATCCTGACCATGTCGGATTGCTGGATGAGCTGAAGGGGGCGCAAATCATCGGGCACCCCTATAATGAACCATGGCTTTCCCGCGATCCGGAATTTCTTGAAAACCAGAAGGGATTTTTCCACGGACTGCTGCTGGAGTTCGGTGTGGATCCTGTCTTTCTTAAATATATTAAAAACTTAGAGCGGTCCCTTGCCTTTTCTTGTACCGTTTCGCTCAGTCAATCCATTCGGAGCGGGGATCCGGTTCCAGGAATGCCCGGATTCAAGGTTTTGGAAACACCAGGGCACGCCCAGTCTCATATTGCCCTGTACCGGGAAAAGGATGGAGTCTTATTTGGCGGAGATGTCCTGCTGAAAAAAATTTCCGCCAACCCGCTGCTTGAGCCGCCAATGGAAGGATTGGAACGCCCTAAGCCCCAGCTTCAGTTTAACGAAACGTTTGAACAACTGCTCGGCTTACGGATTACGAAGGTGTATTCAGGGCATGGAGAAGTGATCGAAAACGCACATGAACTGATTGCCTACAGGCAAAAGCGGCAGGGCGACCGTGCAGAGGAAGTGCGCCGGATGCTTGCGGAAAAGCCCATGACGGCCTTTCAAGTCTGTACGGAGCTGTTTCCGACCGTTTTTCATAAAGAGCTGATGCTGACCATGTCGGAAAGCGTTGCCCAGTTGGATTATTTAGAGAACCTAGGTAAAATAACATCAAATGGTTCAAAGGAAAACCGAATGTATTTTACTTAGGATGGTGGAGCATGGATTTAAAGAATAAAGTGGTGTTTATCACCGGTGCATCAGGCGGAATCGGAGAAGCAATGGCGCGGAAAAGCGCTGCTGCAGGAGCGGTTCCAGTCCTGATGGCACGCAGAGAAGACCGGCTCAAATCACTCGCTCTCGAGCTGAAGCAAACATATGGTGCAGAAGTGTTTTACGCAAAACTGGATGTTTCAGATACGAAAGAAATAGCCTCTGTTTTTCAGCAGCTGGCCGCAAAGACAGGCCGCGTGGATGTCCTCGTTAACAATGCGGGATTTGGTGTGTTCAAAACCGTTGAGGAATCTGCTCTCGAGGAAATGAAAAGGATGTTTGAGGTAAATGTATTCGGGCTGATTGCCTGCACGAAGGCTGTGCTTCCCGCAATGAAAAAGCAGGGGGGCGGACAGATCATCAACATTGCCTCCCAAGCCGGAAAAATTGCAACGCCTAAATCAAGCCTTTACGCTGCAACGAAGCATGCCGTGCTCGGGTTCTCCAACAGCTTGCGAATGGAGTGCACCGGTACAGGAATCAAGGTGACCACTGTGAATCCGGGTCCCATTAGAACAGATTTTTTTGAAACCGCTGATGAGAGCGGCGACTATACAAAGAATGTAGAGCGCTGGATGCTCACTCCTGATTTTGTTGCAGAGAAAGTCGTACGCTCCATGGTCCGGTATAAACGGGAAATCAATCTGCCGCGCTGGATGAATGCAGGGAGCACGCTGTATCAGATGGCCCCGGGGCTGATTGAAAAGCTTGCCGGGAATGCTTTCAATAAGAAATAACGGAACGGTCTGCAGCATAAGCCCGCCGCTTGAGGATTTGTCTGCCTCACACGGCGGGTTTTGCTATGGCATCGGGTTCCATTATTTGATAGAAAAGTCAGAATTGACGTACAATCCGGGTTCTTTTGCTTAGAAGCTTTTTCATTCTTCTGTTCTATTCATCTGTTAAGCTTTCAGCGTTACACTAATCTAAACGGAATGAATGTTCATTCCGTTTAGAAGGGGGATTTGAATGACCGTCATTGCAGGAGGGAAAGAAAATCAGATCTTAGAGGCCGGGCTCATCTTGTTTGCCGGACGCGGATTTGATGCGACGGCCGTACCTGCAATAGCTGATAAGGCTGGAGTAGGGGCGGGCACCATTTACCGTTATTTTGACAATAAAGAAACGCTCGGCAACGTACTTTTTCAGCAATGTTCAAGACAGCTTGAAGCTGCGCTGTCACATGGTCCCCGAGATGCGGTGGATCTGAGGGAGCAGTTTCGGCACTTTTTCTATGGAATGGTCACTTTTACCAATAAACATGAGCATGCTCTGTGCTTCATAAGGAATCACGCCCATGCGCACTTTTTGAATCAAAAGAGCACGGATCAATTTATACAGGCCCTGTCCGGCCTCTATGATTTTTTTGAAGAAGGAAAAAAGAAGCGGATGATCCGGAATTTGCCCTCCAACGGCTTGATCGCGATTTTATTCGGAGCTTTCTTGGAGCTTCACCGCCTTATTCGTGCCGGACACCTGGAAGAGACGGCGGAGCTGTTAAGCGGAATCGAAGAAAGCTGCTGGGATGCTGTAAGAATTCATCAATAAGAAAGAAGGAATGCTGTATGACGCTAATGAGCAAAATTCCACAGCCGGAGCTTCATGGAGAGAATTTGCAAGTGCCGCTGCTGAATCCGGAAAAGCCGGTTCAGTCACTTATGAAGATTGCGGAGCAGATGGGACCAATCTTTCAATTTCAGAAACAAACTCAATCCACTGTCTATCTGTCGGGGCGGGCGCTGACAGCAGAGGTATCAGATGAATCAAGGTTTGATAAAAGTGTAAGCCAGGCGCTGAAAAATGTCCGCGCTTTTTCTGGTGACGGCTTGTTTACGAGCTGGACGCATGAGCCAAACTGGAAAAAAGCACATAATATTCTGCTGCCGAGCTTCAGTCAGAAGGCCATGAAAGGATACCACAGCATGATGGCCGACATCGCGATTCAGCTGGTGCAGAAATGGGAGCGCCTTAATGCCGGGGATACGGTGGATGTCTCAGAGGATATGACAAGGCTGACTCTTGATACGATCGGACTTTGTGGATTTAACTTCAGGTTCAACAGCTATTACCGCGAGAAATTCCATCCATTTATTGAGAGTATGAACGGGGCACTCGGGGAAGCGATGAGCAAGCTGCAGCGCACCGAAACAGACGAAGCCTTCCTAAAGAAAAAGGAGGAAGCCTTTCAGGAGAATATTCAGTCTATGTTCAGCCTGGTTGACGAGCTGATTGCGGAGCGCAGACAAATGAAGGTGGAGGAATGGGCGGACGACTTGCTTTCTCACATGCTGAGAAGCAAAGATCCGGAAACAGGGGAAGGTCTCGATGATGAAAACATCCGTTTTCAGATTATCACCTTTTTAATTGCCGGCCATGAGACAACAAGCGGCCTTCTCTCGTTTGCCCTCTATTATTTACTGAAAAACAAGGATGTTTTGAAAAAAGCTCAAGAGGAGGCGGACCGTGTTTTGACAGAACCGGTTCCGGGCTACAAAGAGGTCAAAAAGCTTAAATACGTGCAAATGATCTTAAATGAAACCCTGCGACTCTGGCCGACCGCTCCTGCTTTTTCCCTATATGCCAAAGAAGATGAAATAATCGGCGGAGAATTCGCCATTGCCAAAGGGGAGGAAGTCACTGTTCTGCTTCCGCAGCTGCACCGCGATCCGGAAGTTTGGGGGGAGAATCCCTCACAATTTAAGCCGGAAAGGTTTGAGGACATGAGCGGGATTCCGCCGCATGCATTCAAGCCGTTCGGGAATGGGCAGCGGGCCTGTATCGGCCAGCAGTTTGCCCTGCATGAAGCAACATTAGTCCTCGGCCTGCTTCTGAAGCATTTTGATTTTGACGACCATACCAATTATGAACTGAATGTTAAAGAGACTCTTACTCTTAAGCCGAATGAGTTTACGATGAAGGTTAAATCCAGGAAAAGATGGATGGGCTTTGCGGTTTCAGCAGAGCAGCCGGTAAAAAAAGAACAGCGTGCTGCTGCCGGTGAGCCCGACGAGGACGCCCATCAGACACCGATGCTTGTCCTTTTCGGCTCCAATATGGGCACAGCTGAAGGTTTAGCAAAGGAGCTGGCTGAAAAAGGTGTGCAGCTGGGATTCAAAGCAGAGGCTGCGCCGCTTGATGACTTTGCAGGAAAGCTTCCTAAAAAAGGAGCCGTTGTTATTCTCACGGCCTCCTATAACGGAAATCCGCCTGATAATGCACAAGCGTTTGTGCATTGGCTGGAGTCGGCCGGTCCGGAAGAACTGAAAGGGGTTCAGTATACCGTATTCGGATGCGGAGACCGGAATTGGTCGAGCACGTATCACAGCGTATTCCTCAGCTCATTGACCGGACGATGGAGGAGAAAGGCGCGATTAAAATTGCAAGCCGCGGCGAGGGAGATGCAGATACAGATTTTGAAGCGGATTTTGAACTGTGGCAAGAAGGGTTCTGGACAGAGGCTGCTTCCCATTTTGATGCAGAACTTCCATCCGGAGCCGGGGAAGGTGCTTCTCTTACGGCAGAGTTCGTGCCGGGTGTGCAGGTGACCCCTCTTGGGGAAGCTTATAAGGCATTTTCAGCCGAGGCTGCCGTATCAGCAGAGCTTCAAGCCGAGGCGAGCGGACGGAGCACCCGCCACGTGGAGCTGATCCTGCCGGCTGACAAAACGTACAAGGAGGGCGGACATATCGGTATCTTTCCCAAGAACAGCCCGGAGCTTATCAGCCGGGTTCTCCGCCGCTTTCAGCTGAGCGGAGAAGAACAGCTTCTGCTGCATGGAGAAGGGGCCAGTACGTCTCACCTGCCAAAAGAACAGCCAATTGGTGTGCGGGAGCTGCTTTCCGCCTATGCAGAGCTGCAGGAGCCGGTTACGAGGACACAGCTGAAGGTCTTAGCTTACGTTAATGTGTGTCCGCCGCACCGGATGGAGCTAGAATCCATGCTGGACCGCTATCAGGAGGAGGTTCTCTCCAAGCGGGTTACAATGCTTGAGCTGCTGGAAAAGTACATGGCATGCGAGCTTTCATTTGAACGGTTCCTAAGCCTGCTTCCGCCGCTTAAACCGCGCTATTATTCGATTTCCAGCTCTCCGGATGCATCCCCCGGCAGAGTCAGCCTGACCGTCAGTGTTTTAAAGGATTCTGCGTGGAGCGGTGCCGGAGAATACAATGGAGTGGCTTCGGGCTACCTCGCCCGTATTATGCCGGGAGAACGCGTCTCCTGCTTTATAAAAGGACCGCAGGACGGCTTTGAAAGGCCGGAAGACCCGGAAATTCCCCTGATCATGGTCGGCCCCGGTACGGGAGTTGCTCCATTCAGAGGCTTTCTGCAAGGCCGGCGTGTCCTGAAAGAGAAAGGGGCAAAGCTTGGAGAAGCCCATCTCTATTTTGGCTGCAGAGCCCGTGAGCACGATTATTTGTATGAAAAGGAATTGAAGGAAGCGGAACGGGATGGTTTAGTGACCCTTCACACAGCTTTTTCGCGGGAAGAAGGCAAGGCAAAAACCTATGTTCAGCACCTGATTAAAAAAGAGGCTTCCTCACTCATTCGGTTGCTGGAACAGAACGGCCGCCTTTACATTTGCGGCGACGGCAGCAAAATGGCGCCTGATGTAGAAAATGTCATAAAAGAAAGCTATCAGTCTGAAAAAAATGCATCAGAAGAAGAAGCGGCCTCCTGGCTTGCCAATCTTCAAATGCAGGGACGCTTTGCAAAAGATGTATGGGCAGGGAAATAATATTTCAGCACAAAGGAAAGCAGCCTGGCGAAGGCTGCTTTTTCCTTTGGCGAATCAGGGCTTTAAAATCAGTTTTTTTGCAGGAATTCGATGTTTTGTCCAGCCAAATGTGCAAAAACAGCATATTTATATAGCATTCATAAGTTTTTGCGGAACGGCAGAACTTTTCATCTTGAGCGAATGAAACAGAATCATAACTGAAAGAGGGAAATGCTATATGACGTCTTTAAGACAAATCCCGGAGCTGCATGTGAAAGAGCCGGATGGGGGCAAGTCTATTCTGGACCCTGGAAATATCATTCAGTCCCTTATCGAAATCTCTAAAAAAGCCGGTCCCATATTCAGGTTCGACAGACCCCGGAATGGAGCTGTTTTTCTTTCAAGCCATAAATTCGCAGCAGAAGTATTCGATGAGGCGCGGTTTGATAAAAGTGTGGGCGCTGCTTTGCAAAACCTCCGCCCGTTTTCCGGAGATGGGCTATTTACAAGCTGGACTCATGAGCCCAACTGGAAAAAAGCTCATGGAATTCTTATGCCAAGCTTCAGCCAGAAAGCAATGAAAGGCTATCACATGATGATGGCGGATATTGCAGTCCAGCTTGTCCAGAAATGGGAGCGCATGAATGAAGGGGAATCCATCCATATCCCGGAAGATATGACAAAGCTTACGCTCGATACAATCGGTCTTTGCGGCTTTAACTATCGTTTCAACAGCTTTTACAGGACAGGATTCCATCCATTTGTGGAAAGCATGAATGCCGCCCTTCTTGAGGCAATGAGCCAGCTGACGAGGTCCCATAAAGAGGAGGCATTATACAAGAAAGAGCTGGACGCTTTTCACGCCGATATCGGAATCATGTTCGGACTCGTCGACCAGCTTATAGCGAGCCGCAGGAAACAGCCGGAAAACCGGTGGCCCGGGGATCTGCTTTCACACATGCTTCGCAGCAGGGACCCCGAAACCGGGGAAATGCTGAACGATGAAAACATCCGCTATCAGATGATTACGTTTTTAATCGCGGGCCATGAGACAACAAGCGGGTTGCTCTCCTTTACCATGTACGAGCTCTGCAAAAATCCGGCTGTCCTGAAAAAAGCACAGGAAGAAGCCGACCGTGTCCTTACTTCTCCCGTGCCTTCGTACAAAGAAGTGAAAAAGCTGAAATATATTCAGATGATTGTAAACGAAGCACTCCGTCTTTGGCCCACCGTTCCGGCCATTTCGCTCTATGCAAAAAATGATGAAATAATCGGCGGTGAATTTGCCCTTCAGAAGGGACAGGAGGTAACCGTTCTTCTTCCCCGGCTTCACCGCGATCCTGCTGTATGGGGGAAGGATGCTGACGTGTTCAAACCCGGGAGATTTGAAGATATGAGCACCATTCCCCCTCATGCCTACAAGCCTTTTGGGAACGGGCAGCGAGCCTGTATCGGCCAGCAGTTTGCCCTGCATGAGGCAACCCTTGCACTCGGGCTTCTGCTAAAGCATTTTGACTTCGCAGATGACGCGAATTATCAGCTGGCAATAAAAGAAACGCTGAGCTGGAAGCCGCACAGTTTTACACTAAAAGCTGTATCCAGGAAAAAATGGACGGGATCAGCAATGATCGCTGAACATCCATCAGCAGCCTCATCTATAAGGAATTCGCTTCAGGAACCTGCTGAAGATGCTCATCGGACACCGCTCCTCATTCTTTACGGGTCTAATATGGGAACCTCGGAGGAACTGGCAATGGAGCTTGCGGGGACAGCGGGCCGGCTTGGGTTTCAAGCAAAAACGGGAGCTTTGGATGATTTTTCCGGCAAGCTGCCGAAAAAGGGTGCCGTACTCATTATTACCTCCTCCTACAATGGAAATCCCCCGGATAACGCCGTGAAATTTTTTCACTGGCTCGGTAAAGCTGGCAGAAATGAACTGGAAGGGGTGACGTACACCGTGTTCGGATGCGGCGATCGAAGCTGGTCTGCGACCTATCAGCGAGTTCCTGCAGATATGGACCAAAAGCTGGAGGAGAAAGGTGCTTTTCGATTGTGTGTCCGGGGCGAAGGCGATGCAGATGGTGATTTTTTCGGCAGTTTTAAAGCTTGGGAGCACGAGATGTGGAGAGCGCTTGCTGCTCGCTTTGAGCTGGATGATGCCGCTGCCAGCCCAGAAGAGGATGAGACCTTATCCATTGAATTTGTCAGCAGTGAACCAATGGCTCCTGCTGCCCTGAAGCATCAGGCGTTCATCGCTGAAGTGACAGTGAACAAAGAGCTTCAATCGGCTGCCAGCGCACGGAGCACCCGCTATCTTGAATTGTCCCTGCCAAAAGATGTGACCTACAGAGAAGGGGGGCATATTGGCATCCTGCCTCATAATCGTGAAGAGTTAGTGAATCGCGTCCTGCTGCGCTTTGGGCTCAGCGGCAGGGAAAGGGTTGTTCTGAGGGGAGAAGGAGCAAAGACTGCACATCTTCCAAAGGGGGAAACCATCGAAGTTCGCAGACTGCTTACCGAGTACGTGGAGCTGCAGGATCCTGTTACAAAGACCCAGCTGAAAATACTCGCAGAAGCCACGGTCTGTCCTCCTCACAGATTTGAACTGGAAGCAATGCTGAAAAGGTATGAGGAAGATATTCTGCCTAAGCGGATTTCCATGCTTGCACTTTTGGAAAACTATTTGGCCTGTGAGCTGAATTTTGAACGGTATATTAGCCTGCTGCCGCCCCTCAAGCCGCGTTACTACTCCGTCTCCAGCTCTCCTCAGCGTTCTACTGGAAAGGTGAGCTTAACCGTAAGTGTGCTTAAGGAACAGGCATGGAGCGGATCAGGAGAATACCATGGGATTGCTTCATGCTATCTTGCCCGCCTGCTGCCGGGAGCTCAAGTTACGTGTTTTATTAAAGAGCCCCAAGCCGGCTTTGAAATGCCTTCGAACCCTGCGACACCTATTATTATGGTCGGGCCTGGCACTGGAATTGCCCCATTCAGAGGTTTTCTGCAGAGACGGAGGATTCTTCAGGAGCAGGGATACAGTCTTGGGGAAGCTCACTTGTACTTTGGCTGCAGAACACGGAAACACGACTTTCTTTACGAAGAGGAACTGAAAGAAGCAGAACGGGATGGGCTCGTAATCCTTCATACCGCTTTCTCCCGGGAGGATGGGAAAGCGAAAACGTATGTGCAGCATCTTATGAAAAAACATGCATCTCAAGTGATATCGCTTTTTGACCAGCATGCACATCTATACATTTGCGGGGATGGCAGCAAAATGGCACCGGATGTGGAAGCGGCAATGAAAGAAATCTACCAGGCCGAAAGAGATTCATCCGAAGAAGAAGCGGCCGAGTGGCTCGCTGATCTGCAGCAGCAGGGCCGTGTTGCGAAAGACGTTTGGGCAGGAAAATGATTGCAGAGAAAGCAGCTCTTATCGGGGCTGCTTTCTTACACTTGAAAGGAGAATATATCCGAAAGCCGTTCCGCAGATCGAGCTGATCATGAGATTTTGCAATGTCCCATAGCCTCCTGTGAGAAAACCTGGAAAAGGCAGGAGGTGCTCGCCGGTAAGAAATTGAAGGTTTGCTCCGGTCAAGTATGCAAGCGGCAGGCCAATGATCAGGAGCTTTAGCCACCCGATTTTCCAGCGCCCTTCCCGCCAGATGTCCAGTATCAGCTCTGGAGCTGCAAACAGCATCCCGGCTGCAACCGGGAAGAGATATTGAAACGCTGAAAATGTTCTAAGGTCATAAATTTCTTTCGCTTCCTTTTCTAACACCATTCCGAATCGCACACCGCTATATAAGAACCATCCCGCCACAAGTAAAAATACGAAATAAACAATCCCATTTCTAACGGAATTTGCCATATTATCCCTCCTCACCCTTTATACCATTATATTCCATTAATGATGGATTTACACTCTTAATACTCCTGCGCCGGTTCTTCATCTTCCCAAAGTTCCGTCCATAATGGTTGAATGAACAGATCAGCCTATTCTCCAGCGGTGCTTTTTGCAACGTCACAGCTGCTTGCTATTTCCCCTGTTATAAAGCCATTCCTTCTGCCTGAAAAAAGATTTCCCCCCAGGAAGGCTTTCTTTTTGCCTGCTATCATGCAGTTTTTCACTGTTCGCCAAAAACTACCATTGAACACGAACGTTTATTCGATTATGATTAGCGGTATAATAGAACTACGAACACACATTCTTGTTGGAGGGGTAAGTGAGATGGAGTATGACCAGCTTCCCAAAAAGAAAATTCTTTGCATTGATATGAAAAGCTTTTATGCGAGCTGCGCGGCGGTTCTGATGGGGCTTGATCCGCACACGTGCTATCTTGCTGTAGTCGGTGATACCGAACGGCAGGGAAGCGTGGTGCTGGCCGCATCTCCCCGGCTGAAAAAGGATTTCAATATTAAAACAGGATCAAGAAAGTTTGAAATTCCGGACGATCCCCGGATTCATGTGGTAAATCCGAAGATGGCGATGTTTATCCGGATTTCAACGGAGCTTTCCAAAATGTTTCACCGGTATGTTCCGCGGGAGGCAATCCACATTTACAGCGTCGATGAAAGCTTTATTCAAGTAGACGGGGTGGAGCACCTTTGGGGGGATGCGACCACAATCGCCTGGAAAATCAGAAGTGAAATGGAGCGGGAATTCCAGCTTCCATGTGCAATCGGCATCGGTCCGAATATGCTGCTGTCCAAGGTTTGCCTTGACATCGAGGCGAAAAAGACCGGTGTGGCGGAATGGACCTATGATGACGTAGAAACGAAGCTTTGGAATCTAAAGCCTTTGAGCCAAATGTGGGGCATTGGCGGCAGAATGGAAAAAAACCTGAACCGGATGGGGATTTTCAGCATCGGCCAGCTCGCCCGCTACCCGCTTGAGCGGCTGGAGAAAAAATTCGGCATCATGGGAAATCAGCTTTATTATCATGCATGGGGGGTGGATCTCTCTGATATTGGCGAACCGATTTTGCAGGGGCAGATCAGCTTCGGCAAAAGCCAGATTCTGATGCGCGATTATACCGATCCAAAGGAAATCAGGCATGTGATCCTTGAAATGTGCGAGGAAGTAGCTCGGAGGGCCCGCCATCACTACCGGGCCGGCCGAACGGTCAGCTTCGGAGTCGGATACAGCAAGGATGAGCTCGGCGGAGGTTTTTACCGCTCGCGGACGATGGAGGAGCCGACCAATATTACGATGGACCTCTACCGCACGTGTCTTGAGCTGTTTGATGAATTTTATGATGGAAAAACGGTCCGCAAAATTTCAATTGCTCTTTCCAATATTGAAGAGGACGCGGAAAGCCAGCTTAACCTGTTTCAGCCCGACCGGGAGAAGCACCGGACTCTCGGGTATGTCATGGATTCTATCCGAAGCAAATACGGCTCTGACTCCCTGCTCCGCGCCGTTTCCTATACGAAGGCGGGAACCGCGAGACACCGTGCAACACTCGTCGGCGGGCATAAGGCTTAAGAAAGGGGGAAACGGAAACGTATGATACGCGATCGGGGAAACATCAAATGGACCTCCATGATGCTGCCGGAGCATGTCAAGCTGCTGCGGCAATGGAAAGAGGAAGAGCGGCATACAGCGAAGCCGGAAATCGACGAACAGCAGCTGGAAGAGTTTAACGAAATCATCTGCATAGCAATGGAACATCATCAGCCGCTCCGCTTCACCATTCACGAGCACGAACAGCTTGTTCCTTATACCGGGCACATTCATTTTCTCGACCAGACGGCACAGGCGATTCGGGTAGTCGATGCAGCGGGAAAGCGCCGCACGATTCCAATCACACAGATTGTCAGGATTGAGGAGCACGGGGAGTAAACGGGAAAGACCAATTGGCATCACCCAATTGGTCTTTCTTGAAATTATTCCTTTTCAAAAAGTCCCAGACCGAGAAATGCTTCCTCTGCCGAAGCACTTCCTTCCGCCGCAATTTCAACTGCATCCCCAGGCTGAAGGGAAAGGGCCAGTACCCCTAAAAGGCTCTTCGCATCAATGACCCAATGCTCTTTTTGAATCAGGATTCTTTCTTCAAACTGGTTAGCTGTATGAACGAGCTGGCTGGCTGAATCAGCAAAAACAGGCTTTAACACGCGGACCTTCATATTCCCACCCCCCAATGAAATTAATCCAGTTCTTTTTCAGCACGCACGCATGAGTCAAATTTGCCTTTATGTGTAGCGTCACAGTAAGGCATTTTTTGAGACTGGCCGCAGCGGCATAACGAGAAAGCGGGCTTCGCCGGATACACATTTCCATCTGCGTCAATCAGCTCCACATCGCCAGTCACACGGAAAGGGCCATTATCCAATATTTTGATCTGAACTTTAGACACAAGAGTCCTCCTTTCCAGAAAAAAGATACTCTAATGTTAATCTGAACCAATTGAAAAAGCAACGGTCCCTTGCATCATCCAGGCATTGCGCATAAGAATGTGATACACTGTCCATACATCATCTAAAAGAAGGTGCAGGACATGAAGGTAACATTTACAGAAAAAGCAATAGAACGAATTGAGCCAAGTTTAACTGAAAACCCGGAAGCTTATCTAAAGCTGAAATATGATACAGAGGGTTGCGGCTGTGTCGTATCAGGGGTCGCAGCACTGTGGCTTGTGAAGGAAACAGATGAGGATGATCTGAAGATTGAAACCAATTTTCAGCCGGTCTATCTGGAAAAGACAAAAATGGTCTTTTTAGATGAAAACATGACCGTAGATTTTCTTGAATCCGCCAACACCTTTGCGCTGAAAAGCCCGTCACAAATGCTCAATCCGCGCATGAGTTTAGTCGTTAAGTGAGGAAGACATCATGAAAAAAGACAAATTCCAATCGATGAAAAACATTGCCCAGGACAAGACATGGGTATCATTCTTAAACAACAATCATCCATTCAGTCTGATGCACTGGTCAATCGGAGGAATCCATGACGAGCAAAAGAACGTCTGGCTCCTGCAGGACGAAATGACGTTCCAGGCCCAGGAATTTCCGACGATTGATGATGCAATTGCCTGGATGCGCGAAAATATGGAAGATGTAACGGATGTACTATAAGAAGAGAGGCGCTGAAGCGCCTCTCTTTTTTTACGCGGCGAAGAGCCGGTTTGGCAGCGGAAAAAGGGTGTGTTCAGGTGGATGTCAGATAAACTTGTCAGACAACGCGTGGGTTTCATGTTTGTCAGACAAAACGCGTAAAAAACAGGGATGCGCAAGAGCGATCCCTGCATGAAGATTAAATAGATGCTTTGCGGAGAAGCAAGTAAGAGAAGAAAGGGCAAGCCAGGCTGATGAAAAGAATGGATAATGCGGCATTGTCCGGATGGTCTGCAAAAAATTGAAAGAAAGGAGCCCACCATTGAAAATAGGTAAAAACAAAGCTTAATCCTGTCACCAGAAGTCCAAGAACAGAGAAGAAAATATAAAGACCGTTTTTGCCAAATCGCTGATACAGGCTCGCTATTAAAAATCCGAACATAAAGTTGTAGATTAATAGAACGAAGAAGATCCAGAACTGCCAGAGCGGGTTTTGATTAAAGACGTTCAGCAGGCTGAAATAATGGATTTGAAAGCCCCAGCCTCCGGTCACCCGGCTTTCGAGAATGGAAAAGACAGAAAGAAGCAGAGCGGTTGCTATACTGGTTATAATAAAAACAGCCATCGTTCCTTTAAAGTAATCCTTCCGCCGCAGGCTCAAGTCGAGAGAAAAAGGGAATATTTGAGAAGTGAGAACGATGCCTGAGACAAACATAAATACAAATATGGTCATGATTCCGCCCGTATAAAATCCCTCTTCCGTTTGAATGATAAAAGCAATCAGATAGTTAATCGCAAGGCTTGACAAGGTGATGATCCAAGGAAGGTATAAAAGAGTGAATTTGTATTTCACATGCATTTTCATGACTGCAGTCATTGAATTCATTGAGCTTTTGCCTCCTTTAAATTGGCTGAAGCGCTTGTTAAATGGATAATCAGCTGCTGCATGGAGACCGGGGCAATTTCCAGGCCTGATTGATCTGCAAGCAGTTTATCGGATGGGCTTAAATGCCCCAGGACTGTAGCCGAAATAAGTCCTCCAAACGCTTCCCGCTTCAGTGCTTCTTTCCCTTTTATATATTCAGTGACTTTTAAAGCAGGGCCCACCACAGTAAAGGCTTTTCCGCGAATGTCCTCGGCGTCTTCATTAATAATCAGATTCCCATTGTCAATGACCAGTACATGCTCCAGAATTTTGCTGACCTCGTCAATCAGGTGTGTCGATAGAATAATGGTTCGAGGGTGTTGGCTGTAATCCTCAATCAGGTGATCATAGAAAATGTTTCTGGCCACAGCATCAAGGCCAAGGTAAGGTTCATCAAATATAGTTAAGGGCGCTCTGCTTGCAAGACCGATGACAATCCCTGCAGAGGAGAGCATCCCGCGGGACAGTTTTTTCATCTTGCGGTTGAGAGGAAGGGTAAAGTCTTTAATTAAGGAATCAGCGTATTTCTGGTCCCAATTTGGGAAGATCGCAGAGCAAATATCCAGCAAATCAGCAATATGGATGATATCAGGGTATTTCTGACTCTCTTTAATGAAGCAAACCTGGCTCAGAACCGCTTGATTTTCAAATGGGGCTTCTCCAAACACCTTAATGTCTCCCTCAGACGGGAAAAGCCGGGCTGTAATCATATTCATGATGGTGGTTTTGCCTGCACCGTTCCTTCCCAGCAGGCCATAAATTTTATTAGGCTCCAGTGAAAAGCTGATGTTTTTCACCGCTGCTGTATCACCGTAAGTCTTTGTAAGTCCGTTTACCTCTAGAATAGGATTCATCGTATTTTCGCCCCTTTTTGAATCATTTCCTGCAGCTGCACAGCAGTAATCCCTATCTTTTCAGCCTCATGAAGCATGGTAACAATATATTGATCGTAAAACTGTTTTTTCCTTTTCTCCATTAACTTTTCAAGAGCTCCTGCCGCGACAAACATGCCAACCCCTCTTTTCTTATAAAGAATTCCCTGATCCACTAACAAATTGACTCCTTTCCCGGCAGTAGCCGGATTGATCTGGTAAAAAGCGGCGAACTGATTGGTTGAGGGAACTTGAGTTTCTTCCGGCAGACCGCCTTCAATGATGTCATTCTCAATCCTTTCAGCAATTTGTACATAAATTGGCCGGCTGTCATCAATCAAATGAGCAAGACCTCCTTTATAGTATGTTGGTTAATTACTTATGTAACTAACTATATAAGCTTAGGGAGAATATGTCAATGGGCGGAAAAGGAAAATCTCAGTTCTGATTTCCAGCCCCGGAGCGCACAAAAAAGGATGCGGCGATGGCATCCTTTGGACAACGCAATTCGTTTATAAAAGGGGGCGGGCTTATTTTTGTAAAGGGTTCAGCAAATAGTCCAAAACCTTGGGAAACCGTTTCTTGAAATCCGAATAGTGATGACATCCGTGATCAATAACTTCAAATCGAGCTTCCTTCACTTTGTTACTCACAATCCCAAAGATCCTTTGATTGGATCGCAGGAACTCCTGGCTTACGGTTTGATGCCCGCTGCTCTCATCTGTCCCGCAATCCAAATAAAGCCGGTTAAGGAAGGACAAGTCAGTATCCTTCAAAAGCCTCTCCATTTCTTCCTGATTGCGGTAAAACGCGGATGAAAGCCCTGCTACTCTCGTGAAAATTTGGGGATATATACAAGCTGCATAAACTGAAATGGCGCCGCCTAATGAAATGCCGGCCATATAGTTTTCATGTGGGAGGGTGCGGTAAGAATCATCGATAAAGGGCTTCAGCTCTTGAACGATAAAATCAAGATAAGCGGATCCTTTCCCTCCAGCCGTGCTTTTTCCGCCAAGCAGCTTTTCCGAATACAGGCCGCTGACCCAAGGACATAACTCGTTGATTCGCTCTTCCCCTGCAGGATTTAAATCAATGGCCGCAATGATAATTTCATATTGTTTTTTTTCTAATACATTTGCCAAGTCAAGAGAAACGCCGCCAACCGCCGATTCATCTGTAAAAACATTCTGTCCATCATGTAAATAGAGAACAGGATATCTTTTAGTGCTGATGGAGGAGGGAGGCTGGTATATGCGGATCGTTCGCTCCTGCTGAAAAACATTCATTGGGAGCTGAATGCAATCGATCATCTCTTCGCCTGCTTTCTATCGTTTTATTCTACTTTCGCCTAAAGGCTTAATAATCCTGCCGTTTGGATTATTTTGCAAGAATAGTTCTATAATTATTGAATTAATAATTCTAAAAATATAGAATATATAAGGAGGTGCTGAAAATGGAATTCATATTTGAAACAGGAAGAGAACGGGAAACCTATGAGGTTGAAGTCCGCTATTCATTACTGTGGGAGGCCGCCCTTGGCATTGCAGCCATTACGAACACTCCGCTTCTTAAAACACTCGAGAAGCCAGAGGAGGAGTGGGAGCGAATAAAAGACTCTCTTACGGAAGAGATGATGCGTCATCTGGAATACACAGAAAAAAACAACACATGGAAGGCTCTTCTTCAGCTGCTGCATGAAGAGAGCTTTGAGAATCTTTCAACGTTCACAGCCTATGTCCATTCCCTGTCAAAAGAAGCCTTCACCTTCACTTGTCTCCCATTCCTTGGATCCCGCTTGCAGAATACGAGACTAAAAGCGGCGAGTGGAGAGGAAGCTGCAATGGAAAAGCTGAAAAATGCGGCCGGCTGGAATCCGTTTTTTCCAGCTTATATTGACCTGATCTGCACTGAAGATACGGAATGGCTGAAAAAGCATCTAATTGAAACGCTTGCCGGCTGGTATGAGGCGGCAGTAAAGCCTGATGAAGAAAGACTTGCCGGCATCCTGAAAAGAGAGGTTGAATCGAAAAAGAGGATGGCCGAGAAAATGAAGCCTGAGCCATTTGTAGAATGGGCGACAGAGGGGAGGACGTATTCCCCTGAGCCGAGTATTCACCACGTTCTGCTCATCCCCCACACCATTTACCGTCCGTGGAACATTGAAGCGGATTTGCCGGACACGAAAGTATTTTATTATCCGGCATCCAATGAAAGTCTTTATCCGGATGATCCATTTATTCCGCCTGCCCCCCTCATTCAAAAACATAAAGCGCTTGGAGATGAAACCAGGCTGAAAATCATCAAAATGCTTTCCGTAAAAGGCCGGACTTTGCAGGAAATAAACAATGAACTCGGGATGGGGAAGACGACGGTCCATCATCATCTAAAAACACTTAAAGGGGCAAGGCTGGTAGAGGTAAAAGAATCCAGATACTTGCTGAAACAATTCTCGCTGCAAGGACTTTCTGAAGAACTCGATGATTTTTTGAAAGGGAAGTGAAGCAGGATGGGGGAACACGCATATCGAATGGGGGGCATAAAACCAGGGCTAAAGAAAAATAAAGAAATCCACAAGCTTTTGAGCAGCAATTTTATTTCATTCTTCGGAGATCAAATCTATTTGATTGCTGTGCCGCTTATGGTGCTCTCTCTTTCGGGATCGGCTATCATGATGGGACTTGCCGCTGCCGCTGAACGGCTGCCCGTTCTCATGCAGCCGGCTGCAGGGGTTTTAGCTGATCGGATGGATAGAAGAAAGCTGCTGCTGATCTGCGACTTTGGAAGATTTGTGCTGACCGGATTGTTGGGGATTCTTTTTCTTGCGGAAGCTTTGCCGCTTTGGGTGCTGTTCTGCGGTGCTTTTTCAATAGGCGTCTTCAGCCAGGTATATCAGACTGCACAATTTGCATACGTTCCAAATCTTGTAAATGAAGAGGATCTTGCTGCTGTCAACTCCATTAATTCGGCCATCCTGAATACGTCTGTTCTGATGGCGCCAGCGGCAGGGGGACTGGTCATCTCCCTGTACAGTCCGGGCGCCGGGCTGATTATAAACAGTCTCAGCTTTTTAGCCGCTTTTGCCGCCGTTGCCGGCATTTCTGTTCCAGCAGCGGGAGTGGCTAAAAGAAGCCAATCCTTCTGGAAGGATGCCAATGAAGGGTTTCATTTTGTCCTAAAAACAAAACCGCTTTTTTACACCAATCTGGCCTTGCTGCTTTCCGTCTTTGGAACGACCCTGTTTTTAACGATCCTGATCTTTCATCTGAAAGATACGATCAGACTTTCTGTGTTTGAAATTGGAATTTTGCTTTCATTTAGCGGGGCTGGGGCAATCGGGGGGTCTCTAATGGCTGGTTACTTTAATAAAAGGGCATCCTACCGGAAACTGCTGTTCTTCTCCTCTTTTACCGGAGGTATATCAATCGTATTATTCGGCTTTACGGGAACGTTCTGGCTCCTTGTCCTGTTAAATAGTGCGGGTACGGCTGCTGCATCCATCATGAACCCATGCATTGCCACGCTCCGCCAAAACGTGACGCCTGATCATCTAATGGGGAGAGTGCAGGCAACGAGCCGGCTGATGACGTGGTCACTCATGCCTGGAGCTGCTTTTCTGGCTGGCCTGATTGCAGAAGGCTTAGGGACCTCTGCTGTTATTATTATAGGCGGAATGTTTTCAGCCGCTGCTTCGGCTGTTTACGTAAAAGCCGGGGCATAATCGTTCACAAAACTTCTATTATAAGATAAAATCAATCTATTCCAATAAGCAAGGTGGGAAATTATGAAAACCATACCTAAACCTCTCGTACTGACCAACCAATGGTTTATTGTTCTCTCCGTGCTGGCTGCATGGCTGACAGGACTGGGCTGGATTCTTCTGCTTCCTTTAGCCGCCGGACTTTCCGGTCTGCTGTTTAAGGTCAACCCTGTCATGAAAATAGCCAGAACGTTTCTGAAAAAACCGGCTTCCGCCTATATTCCGGAAGACTTCGATCAGCAGCAGTTCAATCAAAAGATCGCCGTCATCTGCTTGGGCGGCGGTTTGATCGGATACACCATGGGCTGGACGATTCTTTTTTATGTCTTTACCGCCATGGTCTTCCTCGCAGCTTTTGTTGCCATACTGGGCTTCTGCATCGGATGCTTTATCCGGTTCCAATGGCAGCAGTACCGGTACCGGAAGCAGGCTGATTAAGAAAGTGTAAAGAGATGGCAGAGCCTTGGCCTTACCGCCATTAATCCTGATTATAGACAGTCAAACAGAGCGGGACAGAGACTTATGGACAACGAATGGATAGATGGAGCTCTCGGTCTTTATCAGAATCAGAGGGCCCCGCTATAACGGAAAGAGGCTGAGACAAAAGGTTCCCGGTTAATTAAAAAACCGAACTATTATTTGAAACTCTGATATAGAGCTTCGTAATCGTTCGGTTTTGTTAGTTTTCATGTTTTTTTCAAAGGCTTTGTTCATGTATGATGTTGATTTATTACCACCTGTTGTTTGGAGTGGAAGGCATGAGACTCCTGCGGGACCAGCGGGAAAGGTGAGACCCCGCAGGCGCAAAGCGGCGAGGAGGCTCACCGCCCGCCCATGGATAAGCGAATGCCTGCTAACTGCAATCAACAGCCGAGTTAAAGAGCTTTTTCAAAAGAAATATTCGGCTTTAATGACATCAATTTTAGATATGTCCCAGCCTCTTTGAAAGGCAGTCCTTTTCTTGGGGGAGTTGGAGGTATTCGGTGGTATGCGGGGAGGCTGGGAAACGGGGAAAAGAGCCTTTACAAAAATAAAGGGGCTGTCTAAAAGTCCTGCTCTGCAGAGATTCTTACCTGAAAAGGATCCGAAAGACCATTTTTTCCCATAGAGTCCATGGCAGAATTCTTTTTAGCAGGATGGTCAGCCTTACCCCTTTGCCTATAGGATACCTGAGCTTTTTAACACGTTCTTTCTCACATAGCTTTACAATTAAATCAGCAACTTCCTGAGGGTGGCCGTGATGTTTGCTTCCGCGCTCGAGCTGTTTCTCAATCTTCCTCATATAAGAGGAGTAAGGGGAGGCTCCTTCCATTAAACCAGCTGATACCTTTTTTCCTGCAGTCCATATGTTTGTAGAGTAGGATCCCGGCTCTACGAGCACGACATCAATCCCAAATGGCTGCAGCTCAAGGCGCAGACTCTCGCTGAATCCTTCCAGCGCATGTTTGGACGAAACATAAGGAGACACTCCCGGGAACCCGGCCAGGCCGCTGATGCTGCTCAAATTAATGATCGTTCCGCTTTTTGCAGACCGCATAAATGGCAGAACAGCCTGGGTCACGGCAATCGCTCCAAAAAAGTTCGTCTCAAACTGTTCGCGGTATTCCTGAATGGTTACTTCCTCGCCGAATCCTCCGTGAGCATAACCGGCGTTATTTATGAGAACGTCAATCTTTTCTATTTCCTTCAGAAAGCCTTGAATCCCGGCAATGGAATCAGATGAGGTGACGTCCAGGTTTAAAACTTTGATTTGCTCAGCAAAACCGCCTTTTGTGGCAAGCCTGATCAGATCATCGGATTTTTCCAGGCTGCGCATGGAAGCCAGCACCCGATGCCCCTTTTTCCCAAGTTCAAGGGCAGCGAGCATGCCGAAGCCGGACGAAGCTCCTGTAATTAGAATATGTTTAGCCATAGTGCCTCCAATTTAATAGGTAGTAAGAATAGAATAACAGGGAACAGAAAAAAGAACAGCGGCAGCCGCTGTTCTTTTGCAAACTTTTATTAACTGTTAAGGACTTTTTCCATAACCTTTCTCGTTTCAGGACCGTAAATGCCGTCATTTGCAAGTTCTGGAAACCGCTGCTGAAACTTAAGGATGGCTGCTTTTGTTTTAGGACCATAGATTCCGTCCTCAGCGAGACCGGAACTCAGATCATTCAATCCTTGCTGAACTTTTAAAACGTCACTTCCCCGGTCGCCTATTTTAAGGATAGTATTAGGGAGGCCAAAAGAATTTATTTCAATAGACAGGGCTTCATGTGTTTTTGGTCCGTAAATGCCGTCGGCTTTTAAGCCTTTCGCTTTTTGATAATGATACACCCAGCTTGTGGTCTTAGGCCCGAAGATTCCGTCAACTGAGAGATTTGCCTCTGCCGCCTTATTCAATGAACGCTGAATAATTTCTACATTTTCCCCGCGGGAGCCCTCTTGTACAATTCCGGAATCAGGAAGCGTGAAAATATAAGGAACATGATTGTGTGCGCTTGCTCCTTGAGGGACTGTGATCACCAATGCAGAAGCAGTCAGAATACTTGCTGAAATTTTTTTCCATGTTTTCATGTTTTTCTCCCCTTTATTCGCTGTATACCCGTGAAACGGAAGAGGTGAGAAAATTGTTTCATTATTTTAACGAATTTTCCTGTGATTTCCGATGAAAGAGCAGAAAACAGCTTTGCTGGATTGTTAAACGGGTAAGGGAAATAATGTGAATCCATTTAAAGAGGCTTAAAGAAAGGGGAGAATAGCCATTAAAGAAAAAGAAGAAAATCTGACACTCTATTGGAATCTTGCGTTGGGGACGGCTGGAATGATTTTGCTCGGATTGGGGCTGCTTCGTTATTACACGGCAGCAGAGGCCCAGGCTGCTCATTATTTGTGGTTATTCGGCTTTATCTTAACTAATGGGTACATATTTTATCTTCAAAAGAGAATGGGAGTATCCAGAAAAATTCTTAGGATTCAGACGGCAGTGTTCGTTATCAGCATTGGTGCGGGAGGCTATTTTATAAATTTTGGCTGAAACTGAATAGGGAGAAGCGAGCGTTTGGCAAAACTCTTGATCAGCTATCAGCTGGCAAACAAATGTCTATGCCCGCAGGGATGAGCCGGTTCGCTGCAAAATCACTCATCCCGATTCGCTCGCAGCTATGGCCGGCCGGTACGGTAACACCTCGTATTATCCGCTTGCAAATTCACGAAGGCCCGCTTCCAGCTATCGATTTACATAACGGTATTAGGGAAAAGAGAAGAGCAACTAAAATGAGATGCTCTTTTTTGAATGAATATTATTGGAGAGTGTTATTTGCTGCTCCTGCTCTTTCGGTCGTTTGGATCTCTCCCAAAAACTCATCAACAATCCGTTCATACTCCTCCCGGTTCTCTGTATAGGACATGGCATGGTCTCCCTTTTCGGCAAAATAAAGCTTCTTCAGCCCGTTTTTCTTTTCATAAAGAAGCTTGGAAGAATCCGAGGGAATGTAGGCGTCGTCCCTGCTGTGTATAAATAAAACCGGATGGCCGATTTGATCGATGACATGGATGGGAGATACATCTTTTAAGGAATAGCCGTCCCGCCATTTTAAAAAAGGTCTTGCGATGGGCATGACGAGGAAGCCTGGTATCCTGAATTCTTCTTTAAGCCTGAAAAGCAGCTGTTTTTCGAGGCTGTCAAACGGACAGTCTGCAATATAAAAGTCGGCTCCGTCTTCCAGCATGCCGGCGTAAAGCAGCATTGTGACGGACCCCATGGATTCGCCATGAATGCCAAGCGTAATGTGCTGACCGTAGTTCTCTTTCAGCCAATGGACAACAGACCGCAGATCGTATTTTTCATAGTGTCCATAGCTTGTTGTTTTTCCGCCTGATTCTCCATGCCTGCGGTGGTCGTAGATTAATACGTTATAGCCGCGCTTTAAGAAAAGATTCATATATTTTACTGAGTTGTAGCGGTTTACCGTAACTCCATGGCAAATGATGACGAATTGATCCGATTGATAAGGAGCGACGAGGTATCCTTTTATATCATAGCCGAAATCCGACGGAATGCTGACTTCTGCCTTTTTAAGTTCATCGAAATCCTTTTGAACGTAATGGCCATCCAGCGTTTCGCGCTCAAGAATTTCTTCATCTGACCGCTTTTTTATGTACATCATCATATTGGTGAAAAAGAAGCCGACAATGAATATGTAGGAGAGGGCAATGCCGAGACCAATCCAGACTTTTTTCAACTGCGATTCCTCCCTATGGTTTTGCTTTAATTGTAGCGTTGAGACCGGTGAAAGAAAAGGAAAAACCAGGTAGAATGGGAAATGAAAAGTCAAGCTTACCTGCTGCATATTTTTAGATTTGCTATAGCAGGACAGACAAAAGGAGGTTTATAGCCTCCTCCCTGTGTCTGATTTGTGCTGTCCGATTTCTTCGAGAAACTCATCTATTGCTTTTTCATAATCGTGCTGATTTTTTGTATAGGTGTCTTCATGCCCGCCTGCTTCCGGCATAAATAGTTTTTTATACCCTTTTTTCTTTTCATACAGGTTCCTGGAAAAGGAGGACGGGATAGTCTCATCATTCTTACTGTGGATAAAGAGGATGGGCTTGTCAATTTTGTCTATCACATTAATGGGCGAAACTTCTTTCATGGAATAGCCATCACGCATTTTAAGAAAGACCCGCCCTATCGGCATAATCATGAATTCAGGAATTTGAATTTCTTTTTGCATCCGGTACAGAAGAAGTTTTTCTAAATCCTCGAAGGGGCAGTCAGCGATATAAAAGTCGGCTCCGTCTTCAAGCATTCCGGCGTACAGAAGCATGGCAGCCGACCCAAGGGACTCACCGTGAATGCCCAGGGTCATCTCCTCTCCATACCGGTTTTTAAGCCATTGGATGACTGAGCGGAGATCGTATTTTTCATAGTGTCCGAAGCTCGTTGTATTCCCGCCGGATTCACCGTGTCTGCGGGCATCATAAATAAAAACATTGTAGCCCCGCTTTAAAAAGATGTTCATAAACTTGACAGAATTGTAGCGGCTCATGGAAATGCCGTGGCAGATGATCATGACTTTTTTGGTGTCATGAGGAGCGGCTAGGTGGCCTTTGATTTCGTATCCGAATTCTGACATTACGGTTACATCCAGCTTTTCCAGCCGGTCAAATTCATCTTTATCGAAATGGCCGATCTGCGATTCTTGTTCCATAATCTCTTCATCTGAGCGCCTTTTCGGATACATCAGCCCCTGCGTGAGGGAGAAACCGACCAGAGCCGTATAGGCCAGCGCAATTCCGGGAATCATCCACAGCTTTTTCACTCCAGCACCTCCTTTTATTCTTCCTTCTATCTATACCTTAAAAGAGAACGGGCAAAACGTTCTTTCTTTTCCCGCTAACCATCCACCGGCAGATCAACATAGGCTGAGAAATGCAGAAAAAAATGGTTTGATTCTTGAGATTCCCTTTTCAGTAAAAATAAGGTAATGTTATGGGGGGAAAAACAAAGGAGAAGCTTATGGCGAAATTTGAACGGTTTATAGATGCGATGATGATGGCAATTCTTGCTTTCAAAGGAATCTATTTTTGGGGGATTCCAGCATGGGTCTTTGCTGTTTTTTTTTGCTGGCTGTTCTGCTGTGTGTATACTATCATTTCAAGTTTTAGAGGGGAGAAAAGCAGGGAGTTATTAAATACTAGCTGACAAAAGGAAGTGTCCCTCCTTTTTGTCAGCTAGTTTCATTTCGTGTCCCGACAAGGAATTCCGCTACGGTTTTTTCATATTGAGCGGGATTTTCCGTATAGGACATGGCGTGGCCTGTTTGCTCTTGTATAAAAAGCTGCTTTGGCCCTTTTTTCTTTTTAAACAAGTGCTGAGAGGAAGTAAAAGGAATCGTTTGATCATCTCTGCCATGGATGAAAAGGATGGGTTTCCGGATACGGTCAATCACCCGGATTGGAGAGACCTCGTTCATGCTGTAGCCATCGCGAAGCTTCAGGAAGAGCCGGCCAATGGGTATGAAAAGCCAGCCTGGTATTCTGATCTCAGCCTGTATGCGATGCAGCAGCAGCTTTTCCATATCTTCAAACGGACAGTCTGCGATATAGAAGTCGGCCCCATCCTCGAGGATGCCTGCATATAGCAGCATAGCAGCTGCTCCCATTGATTCCCCGTGAATCCCGAGCGTAGCATCATGCCCGTACTTTTCTTTCAGCCAGTGAACGGCTGAGTGCAAATCATATTTTTCATAATAGCCGAAGCTCGTCGTCTTGCCGCCAGAATTCCCGTGTCTTCTATGATCATACAGGAGTACATTATAGCCCAGTTTAAGAAACAGATTCATGTATTTCACGGAATTATAACGGTTCATCGTAACTCCGTGGCATATGATAACAAACTTCTTCTCTTTATGCGGGGCTGCAATAAGCCCTTTAATACTATAGCCGAAAGATGATGGGATAACAATCTCCTCTTTTTCAAGACAGTCAAAGTCCTTTTGGTTAAAATGTCCGTTCCGTGTTTCAAGCTCGATAACCTCTTTTTCTTTCTTTGGCTTCGAATACATGATCAGCTGAGTGAAAAGAAAGCCTGCTGAAAAAAAATAAGAGAGAGCAGCACCGAAACCGATTGAAATTTTCTTTAAAATGTCCGTTCCCCCCATTCAAGCCTTTGCTCAATTCTACCGCTTACATATGAGGAACGGAAATAAAAGGCTCTTCGGAATGTGCTGAGCAGCAGCGTCTGAACCGGGAGGCAAGCAAGGGGACGGCCTCCGATGGGACAGTACTCTTTTTTAGGCCTTCGCAGCCTGTTTTGCTTTCCAAAGGATGTATTGTCTGCTTGAAATCGGTTTATCCAAATAAGCTTCGATTCCTTGCACAGCTTCAAGTACCTTTTCGAGGGATAGCCCGGTTTCAATGTTCATGCCCTGAAGCATATACAGAACATCTTCGGTAGCTGCATTTCCGCTTGCACCGGGCGCAAACGGACAGCCGCCGAGACCGCCCGCGGAGGTATCAAACCGGTCGACACCTGCCTGCAGAGCAGCCAGGATATTAGCCAGGCCAAGCCCTCTTGTGTCATGAAAATGGGCAGTTATCAGGGTTTCTTTAAACTCCTGCTTTAAACGGCTGAAAAGGGAATACACCTCGTGGGGAAGAGCCATACCGACCGTATCGGCTACACTCAAATCGTCTACTCCAGCCTTCACAAATTGCCTGCAGATATCCATCACTGCTCCCTCGGCTATTTTTCCTTCATAAGGACAATAAAAGGCTGTGGAAATACAGGCCCGGATGAATAAACCGCGTTCCTTCGTGCTCCGGATGAGAGGAAGGAGTGACCTCATGGACTCTTCCAGCGGCCGGTTGATGTTTCTTAGGTTGAATGTATTGCTTGCGCCGACAAAGAAAGCAACCGCCGTGCATCCGCTGTCAAGTGCAAGAGAAAGGCCCTTTTCATTCGGAGTGAGGACAATGCTTCGGCCCGCTGCGGAGCCATGCTTTACGATGTTTTCAGCATCAGCCATCTGGGGAACCCATCTTGGTGAAACAAAAGAAGCAATTTCCATTTCCTTAAACCCGGCCCCGCTTAAATCGTGTATAAATTGCAGCTTTTGATCCGCTGGCAGAATGTTTTTTTCATTTTGAAGTCCGTCACGGGGTCCAACCTCTATCAGCACTGCCTTTTCCGGTAGTTTCAATCCGCACACCGCCTTTTGTTTGTAAGGGTTTACATATTGTTATTTTAATAGGAAAATAAAGGGGAAGGCAAATGCTATTTTCAGAGTATTGCAATCTTTTCAAAGGGGATGAAGAAACGTGGATGCAAAAGAAATCGTCATTGTAAGTGCAGTAAGGACCGCAGTAGGAAGCTTTGGAGGGGCGCTGAAGGGGGTATCTGCCCCGGAGCTCGGAGGCATCGTGATTAAGGAGGCGCTGGAAAAAGCAGGTGTTTCCGCTGAGCACGTCGATGAAGTGATTATGGGCAATGTACTTCAGGCTGGATTAGGCCAGAACCCGGCGAGGCAGGCTGCCATGAAAGCCGGGCTGCCGGATAACATACCTTCTATGACCATTAATAAAGTATGCGGTTCCGGACTGAAAGCCGTTCACCTTGCTTTTCAGGCCATTGCTTCCGGTGAAGCGGATGTCATTGTTGCAGGAGGCATGGAAAATATGAGCCGGGCCCCATTTTTAGTGAAAGGGGCGCGCGATGGATTCCGGATGGGGGATCAAAAGCTAATTGACAGCATGACCTCAGATGGGCTGACCTGTGTGTTTAACGACTACCATATGGGAGTAACAGCCGAAAACCTGGCTGATCAATACGAGATATCAAGAGAAGAGCAGGATCAGTTCGCAGCGGACAGCCAGATGAAGGCGGTTCGGGCGGTTAAGGAAGGAACATTCAAGGGAGAAATCGTACCGGTCACCATCCCGCAGCGCAAAGGCGATCCGGTTGTGTTTGATACAGACGAGTACCCGAGAGAAGGGACGACGGCAGAAGGACTTGGAAAGCTTCGTCCTGCATTCAGAAAAGATGGAAGCGTTACCGCAGGGAATGCTTCCGGCATTAATGATGGAGCTGCGGCTGTCGTCGTGATGAGCAGGGAGAAGGCAGAGGAGCTCGGCCTTAAGCCGCTTATGAGAATCCTTGGAAACGGAAATGCCGGCGTGGATCCCAGCATAATGGGCATCGGACCTGTAAAAGCGATAAAAAAGGCGCTGGACCGTGCCGGTGAAGAGCTTTCCGGCATTGAATTGATTGAAGCGAATGAAGCCTTTGCGGCCCAGACACTGGCTGTGGATAAGGAGCTCCATTTTAATAAAGAAATTCTAAATGTGAACGGAGGAGCGATTGCACTGGGGCATCCGATTGGCGCAAGCGGCACAAGAATTCTCGTAACGCTTATCCACGAAATGAAACGCAGGGGTGCGAAGAAAGGACTGGCAGCTCTTTGCATTGGCGGAGGCCAGGGAGTAGCAACCGTTGTAGAAAATCTGGATTAATGGAGGGGAAAGAATGAAGTCTGTCTATCACTCTTATAATGAGGCAGTAAAGGACATTCAGGTTGGAGCTGTGCTGATGGTTGGAGGCTTTGGCCTGTGCGGAATTCCAGAGAATCTGATTCTCGCACTGGCTGAATCGGGAGCCAAGGATCTGACAGTGATTTCAAATAATTGCGGAGTAGATGACTGGGGGCTTGGCCTGCTTCTGAAAAATAAGCAGGTCAAAAAAATGATCAGCTCTTATGTAGGAGAAAATAAGGAGTTCGAGCGCCAGGTGCTTGCCGGAGAACTGGAAGTGGAATTGCTTCCCCAAGGCACTCTTGCAGAAAAAATCCGTGCGGGAGGAACGGGAATTCCCGCTTTTTACACGCCGGCCGGCTTCGGAACAGAAGTTGCAGAAGGAAAAGAAACAAGAAACTTCAACGGGAAGGATTACGTGCTGGAGGAAGCGCTCACCGCCGATTTCAGTCTGGTAAGAGCAAGACGGGCAGATAAGATGGGAAATCTGGTATACAGCAAAACCGCCCGGAATTTTAATCCGATGATGGCGGCGGCAGGCAAAGTAACCATTGCGGAGACAGAGGAGCTAGTCGAAACGGGACAAATCAATCCAGACCATATCCATACGCCCGGTATATACGTACAGCGTCTCATTGTAGGAGAGCAGCAGAAAAAAATCGAACGGAGAACCGTGAAGAAAACAGGCTAAGGAGGAGCGGATATGATAGAAGACAAAGTGCTGGTTAGAGAAAAGATAGCGAGAAGGGCAGAAAAGGAGATTCAGGACGGGTACTATGTGAATCTTGGAATTGGCATGCCAACGCTCGTTGCCAATTTTATTCAGGAGAATAAGCAGGTTGTTCTGCAGTCAGAGAATGGCCTCCTTGGAATCGGACCGTATCCTGAAGAAAACGAAGTGGATCCGGACCTGATCAATGCAGGCAAGGAAACGGTAACCGCCATTGCAGGAGCATCCTATTTTGACAGCGCGGAATCTTTCGGAATGATACGCGGAGGGCATGTAAACCTGGCCATTCTTGGCGGAATGGAAGTTTCGGAAAGCGGGGACCTCGCAAATTGGATGATTCCTGGTAAAATGATTAAGGGAATGGGCGGAGCCATGGATCTCGTCCATGGGGCTCAGCGGATCATTGTCATCATGGAGCATGTAAGCAAAAATGGATCACCGAAAATTTTAAAGGAATGCTCGCTCCCGCTTACAGGGAAGACCGTTGTAAACCGCATTATTACGGACCGGGCTGTACTTGACGTGACTGAACTTGGACTGAAGCTCATAGAGGTGGCTAAAGGATTTACAGCAGAAGATATCCAGCAATGTACAGAGCCGGAATTGATCGTGTCCGGAGATGTTAAACTGGAAGCCTTCTAGTCTGCAGGGGCAGGATGGCGTGAGCCGATTCTGCCCTTCATTTTCTAAGGGGGTCAAAGATGGGGAGAATGGTGGAATTAGGGGAGGACAAAGCGATTGTCAGACTAACCGGGCTGACTTGGTTTTTTGCCATTAAAATGAAGCTTGAAGTTCCGTATGAGACCATCAGCCAAGTATATGTCGATACATTTGAAGCGCCAAGAATCATGCTGAGGATGCCTGGAACATCAGTCAGTTTTTTAAATATTTACGAAGGAAGCTTCAAATACCGGGATGAGTGGTTTTTTCTTTCATTCAGCGGGAATGGCCCGTTTTTAATCCTGGAGCTGAATGGCCATCCAAAGTACCGGTTCATCGTCCTTCAGGTCGTGAATCCAACAGGAACGGCTGCGGAAATCCGCAAGCAGATCCGGCTGAATGAAGAGGATGACCTATAGTCCGGCGGGAACGGTACAGGCACTTTGGCTGACTATTTCACCATGTAAAAGTGTGGAGGTGCTGGATTCGGGCATAAAAAAAGAGCGGAAACTAAGTTCCGCCGATTGGTTTTATAAAAGGGATTCCGCACCATCAATGTAAATTTCAGTTCCCGTAATATGTGAGGACTGTTCAGAAGCAAGGAAATAGACGAGGTCTGCAACCTGCTCAGGCTGTCCGGATCCTTCCGCCAGCGGCTGATTGCCTTCTGGATATTCAACCGGTATTTCAACCTCATCCAGGTTCTCCTGCTTTTCAGTCGTGTCATCAATATTTGTATCGATAGCACCTGGACAAATCGCATTCACACGGATTTTAAATTGGGAGAGTTCAAGGGCGGCCATCTTCATAAAGGCTACCTGAGCTGCTTTTGTCGTGCTGTAGGCAGACATGCCAAAGTTTTTAAAGGTTCTGTTTCCATTGATGGAGCTTGTAATAATAATGCTGCCTCCGTTTTCCTTAAGCAGCGGAATGCTGTATTTGACAAAGAGAAAGGTGCTCCGAATATTGGTATGAATGGTTTTATCCCAATCGGCAGCTTCCATTTCCTCGATGGAGGAGAATACTCCATTGATTCCCGCATTGTTAAAGATGATATCCAAGTTACCCCAGTGGTTCTTTACTTCATTAAGTGCATCCTTCACCATTTTTTCATCTGCCATATCCGTCTCAATGGCAATCGCTTCTCCGCCGAGATGATTAATCTCATCCTTCACTTCAAGCGCTCTTTCTTTATCCAAATCAAGGATGCACACCCGGATTCCTTCACGCGCAAACCGCAGTGCCGCTGCTCTCCCAATCCCTGACCCGCCGCCTGATACAATCGCAACCTTCGTATTTTTCACAGAACTGTTAGCCATGGTTATGTTCCTCCAAAAGGTTATTTACAAATAAATACCCTATTTTTATGAAGAAGTAAACTTCGAAAAGCGGGGAGCTGGAACTTGTTTCATAGACAAGCATTAGGACGAATCGATTTCAACCACATGAATAATACAGGAGCGTATGTATATCTGCTCCGGCAACCTGTAACTCATCCAGTGGCATCGGGCATTGCTGGAGCAAAGGCTGCTAATCCTGAAATAAATGAGCAATTTCCTTAAAGTCTTTCTCTTTTATTGTAAAGGTCATTCAGCTTAGTTGTTGATTTCCGCTTCAGGCGTTCGCTTATCCTCCTCTTGCTGGGAGAATACGGGATCTCTCCTGTTCAGCTGCTCTCAGCACGAAGTCTCACGCCTTCCGCTCCAATCAACAGGTATTAAAAAATCAACACCATGCTTTAACAAAGCCTATTGTAAAAAAACCGATTTATTACTTTGGGATTTAATGATGGGGTTTAGACATATGCCTCACCTCTGCGGACTATACCAGGTTGAACCATATGAAATGCTGGCCTGGAGCCACTTGAAGTACCTTCTGTATGAACAGATAAAAAACCAGCCTGCGATCCTTTCGCAAGCTGGTTTCATTAGCTGGTACTGGCATGAAGTGCACAAGAGTTCTTCATGACCAAAAGGTTTTGGAGATTACATCGTTTCCAAGAAGGCTGTTCATGGGGCATTCAGTCTCCTCTTATACCCGGTGCTGCTCGTACTGGCCGGCTTTGCTGATTTGCTGCAGCAAAGCTATTTCTCCTTCATTTAAAGGTTCAGCGTTTACAGCTTCCGCATTTTGCTGCAGCTGTGCAATCTTGCTTGCTCCCGGTATAACGGCTGCTACTGCAGGGGAGGCGAGACAGTATTGAAGGGCAGCCTCCGTATAGGAGTGCCCCGGTGCCGCATTTTTAATAGAGTCCCTAAGCTCAGCAAGCTCCTCAAAGGAATAATTCATGTACCCTTTTTCCTTGATTCTGTCTCCTGCCTGGTCCAGGCCGCGTTCAGAGAGGATCCCTTTTGCAAGCGGCCCCCGGGCAATGACTCTTACGCCGTGCTCTTCAACAAGTGGAAACCATTCTTCCGGCCTGCGGTCTGCCAGACTGTACTGCATCATAATGGAGACGATAGAGGATTTCTCCAGATATTCTTTAATGACGTTGGGGCGGATGGACGAAATGCCATACTCCCGGATCAGACCATCCTTTTTCAGCTCTTCGAACGCTTCAATTGTCTCATCAATTGGGTCTTCAATCGTCCCCCCGTGCAGCTGATAGAGGTCAATGTAATCTGTTCCGAGTCTGCGGAGGCTGTCTTTTACCGCTTTATGGATGTGGGACTTGGATGGGTCCCACGTCCAGCCGTCTTTCCCTTCTTCCCAGCGGTTACCGGCTTTTGTGGCAAGGATCAGCTCCTGCCGGCGGTTTTGAATCGCTCTTCCGATAAACTCCTCATTCAAGCCGAAATCATAAAGATCGGCTGTATCAAAATAATTGATCCCGAGCTCTATGGCCTCGTCAATAAGTGATTTGGCGCGGGATTCTTCTTTTCCAAGCGACATACAGCCAAGTCCCATTTTGCTTACAAATAACTCAGATCGTCCAAGCTGTCTTTTATCCAACTGCCATCCCTCCCGTCTAGTCTAACCTGACAGTAGTATACGGCGGCTGAATTTGCAAACAAGAAGGCTCCCTAAGCCTTGTCAATCCATTCTTTTACGGTCGTGAACTGTTTGCTGTATTCCTTTAGCTTCATTCTGATTTCCCAGGCTTTTCCGACGAGAATGACGCCTTTCTCCAATTTGTATACTTTCATGCAGAAGGTCTCCTCTCATAAAATAAAATGGGCAGGGATCAATGAGAATGGGGATAAATTCAGCAGCCAGCCGGGGATAAGAGCTGCGGCACACAAGGTGCTCTGCAATGCCGATTGTTAAACAGGGTATGATAAAATGTATGAAGAAACAGTGAATCATACAACAGGAGGCATAACATGGACCATTTAAAAGAAAAGGAACTATCTTCTGAGCAAATATACTCCGGAAAAATCATTGATTTGTATGTACAGGAAGTAGAGCTTCCCAATGGAAAGACATCAAAGCGTGAAGTGATTAAACATCCTGGAGCCGTAGCGGTTATTGCCATAACGCCGGAAGGGAAGCTGCTGATGGTGGAGCAGTTCAGGAAGGCGCTGGAGCGGACATTGATTGAGATTCCGGCAGGAAAGCTTGAACCCGGTGAGGAACCTGAAAAGACGGCGGTCAGGGAGCTGGAAGAAGAAACAGGTTTTACAGCCCGCAGTATCGACCATCTCGTATCGTTCTATACCTCTCCAGGGTTTGCAGATGAACTTGTCCACTTGTACATAACAGAAGATCTGGCGCCAATTGAAAACGAAGCACACCTTGATGAAGACGAGTTCGTTGACTTGATGGAAGTTACACTGGAAGAAGCGGAGGCGTTGCTTAAGGACGGACGGATCTACGATGCGAAGACAGCCTATGCGGTACAGTATGTTAGGCTTCAAAAAGCGCTGAAGAAGAAATGAACGAATGCTTCGCCGATTTGCATATTCATATCGGTTCAGCCAAATCAGGAAAGCCCGTCAAAATAACAGCTTCAAAATCCTTGACGCTGTCTTCCATTCTAAAAGCAGCGAGTGAAGAAAAAGGGATGGATATGATTGGAATCATTGATGCCCACGTTCCCGAGGTGCTCGAAGAATTGGAACAATGGCTGCAATCAGGCAGAGGCAGGGAGCTGGATGGAGGCGGGATCAAGGTTCATCAAACAACACTGATTCTTGGCTCAGAGCTTGAGGTCTTCGACCGGAACTGCTCAGGCCCCATCCATGTTCTCATCTACATGCCACACTATGAAGCGATGGTCCGTTTTTCAAAATGGATTGCTCAATTTATGAAAAATAACACGCTTAGTTCGCAGCGGGTATATGTACCGGGGAAAGTTCTTCAAAAGAAAACAAAGGAACTCGGAGGACTATTTATTCCCGCTCACATTTTTACACCATTTAAAAGCCTGTATGGCAGAGGCGTGCTTCGTTCTTTAACGGAAGTTTTCGACCCGGAGCTCATAGATGCAGTAGAGCTTGGTTTGAGTGCAGATACAGAAATGGCTTCCTCCATAAAGGAACTGGATCCTTATCCCTTTCTGGCGAATTCGGATGCTCATTCGGCCGGGAAAATTGCGAGGGAATACCAAAAGTTTTGGCTGGAAGAGCCTGCATTTGATGAGCTTGTACTAGCCCTGAATAACCTGAAAGGGAGAAAAATCCTGACTACATACGGGTTAAATCCTCTGCTCGGGAAATATCACCAAACGGTATGCGAAAAGTGTGGTGCTGTAATTGCCGGAAAATCATTGCAGTGCTCAGAGTGCGGCTCTCACCGGGTAAATAAAGGAGTCAGCGAAAGACTTAGAGAGCTGGCTGACACTGAAAACGGGGTGAGGGGAAGGCCGCCATACATCCATCAGGTACCGCTTCAGTTTATTCCGGGAATTGGCCCAATAACCTTGCAAAAGCTAAAAGAACGATTCGGAACGGAGATGGATATTCTGCACCGGGTCTCAAGAAGTGATTTGGAAACAGCCGTCTCCGGTAAAGTGGCCGGTATGATCGCAGATGCTAGGAGCGGGAAGCTTCCTGTCTCAAGCGGAGGCGGCGGAATATACGGAAAAGTCCAAAAGGATAGGACCTGAATAAATGCATACGCTGACTTACTCCTGAGTGGATCGGGAGAAGGGAAGCTGAAGAATCAACCTTTAATGAATATCTTGTCCTCTCCCGCATACAATCTAGTAATTGGAATTTCGGGAGGGACATGCCAGTGAAAAGGCCGCCGGTTAAAGCAATGATGGCAAACCATATAAAAAACCATTCTTCCATTTATCTGTTTGTATGTGTGCTTTTTATGATGGGAGTTATTTTCGGAGCAATTATTGTGAACAGTATGACCTTTTCACAAAAGGAAGACCTTTTCTTCTATTTGAGCAGATTTTTTGGCCAGGTTACGGACGGAAAAGTAGCAGACGCAGGCGAAATGTTTCAGCAGAGCTTTATGCACAATATAAAATATCTCGGGTTGATTTGGATCCTCGGCATATCGATTATCGGGCTCCCAATCATTTTAATTATGCTGTTTCTTAAAGGCATGGTCGTAGGCTTTACTGTCGGGTTTCTCGTGAACCAAATGGGCTGGAATGGATTTGTTCTTTCATTCGTCTCCATCCTGCCGCAGAATGTGCTGATCATTCCTTGCTTTATTGTTCTCAGCGCAGCCTCCATCTCTTTTTCATTAAAGCTTGCCGTGTATCTGCTGAACAAAAAAAGGAGCATGCAGGATTCACCGCTGCAATCCTTCTCAAAATACGCCCTTATTTTTGCCGGCATTTTTGTTTTGATTGCCGGGGCTTCCATCCTTGAGGCCTTTGCTTCTCCTGAGCTGATGAAAGCCGTCGTCCAATTGGTTAATAAATGATATTAATTATTAAATTAAAATGATTATAAACGTTTAATTGTAATTATTTTAGTTGGAACCCTTTCTTTCTTCTGCTATAATGGTTGAGGAAGCGGCGAGGGAGGAAATTGTTCATGGAAAACCGCATTGACCGGATAAAAAAACAGCTCCATTCATCAAGCTATAAGTTAACGCCTCAGCGCGAAGCGACCGTTCGGGTACTTCTGGAAAATGAAGCAGACCATCTGAGTGCCGAAGATGTTTACCTCCTCGTTAAGGAAAAATCTCCGGAAATTGGCTTGGCAACGGTCTATCGAACGCTTGAATTACTTACTGAACTTAAAATTATTGATAAAATAAACTTTGGGGACGGCGTGTCCCGCTATGACCTGCGCAAAGAGGGAGCGGCTCATTTTCATCATCACCTTGTATGCATAGAATGCGGGGCCGTGGCTGAAATTGAAGAAGATTTGCTTGAAGACGTTGAAGAGATCGTAGAAAGAGACTGGAAGTTTAAGATAAAAGACCACCGGCTGACGTTTCACGGCATCTGTACAAAATGCCAGAAGAAAAATGCTGAAGCGGAAAACGGCGAATAGAATGAATGCATAAGGCTTTTCTGCTCCGCAGAGGGTCTTTTTTTCTTGTCCTTTTTTTCGTATAAAGGTTCATCCTTTGGGCATATAATGAAGTATTCAAAACAGGACACCGGAGGATGCCATGAAACGATATTTTCGAGCGGGATTCGATATGATGAAAGTATTCATTGTGTTTACTGGATTTACGATTCTCTTCTACTATGCTATTATTTGGATTAACTTAGAGTATCAGGACTATCATCGGTATGACCAGCCTGAGGGATCGGCACTGAGGGTTACAAAGATGGCAGAAAATGAGCCTGATCAATGGCTGAACCGTCTTATCTTCTTTTATACGGATGGGGAGTAGAAGAATGTGAATGATCAATTAAAGGACTTCATTCATTACATGGTAGTAGAACGGGGACTTTCTCAAAACACAGTGGTTTCCTATGAAAGAGATTTGAAAAATTACCTTCTTTTCCTTAAGGGGCAGGATCTGGATAACGTGAATAAAATTGCACGGATCCACATCATTCAATTCCTGAAGTCGTTGAAGGAAAGCGGAAAATCAAGCAAAACAATTGCCCGGCATGTCGCTTCGCTCAGGGCTTTTCACCAATTTCTCCTTCGGGAACGGGCAGCTGATCAAGATCCGTCTGTTCACATTGAATCACCTCAGATTGAACGGACTTTGCCCAAAGTGCTTTCCTTGCCTGAAGTGGAAAAATTAATGGACACTCCTTTAATGAATTCACCATACGGATACCGGGACCGGGCGATGCTTGAACTGCTCTACGCGACGGGAATCCGGGTCAGTGAAATGACTGAATTGAATTTAGCGGATGTCCATTTAGAAATGGGTTTTATCCGATGCTTTGGAAAAGGAAGCAAAGAACGGATTGTGCCAATCGGACGGACTGCTTCAAGTGCTATACGGGAATACCTGGAGAAGGGCCGCGTCAAACTCGCCAGCAGGAAAGAGACAAGCGATGCCCTGTTTTTAAATCATCACGGCAAACGCATCACAAGGCAGGGTTTTTGGAAAAACCTGAAAAAGATTGCGCTTGAAGCAGGAATCCAGAAAGAACTAACGCCCCACACATTAAGGCATTCCTTTGCGACACATCTTCTTGAAAATGGAGCGGATTTACGTGCGGTTCAGGAAATGCTTGGCCACGCAGATATTTCAACTACTCAAATCTACACACATGTAACGAAATCACGGCTAAAAGATGTCTACCAGCAATTTCATCCGCGGGCGTAGGAGTGCTTTTCCTGCAGCTCGGCTATAAGAACGCTAAGACTTGCAGAGCAAAAATTGATAGCGGAATGCTCATAAAGGATTTAAGTTACTGAATTTACCTATATTAAAGGATAGCCCTCCGGACATGTTGAAGATTCGCATTTTCCTGGAGCTGCTGTCTTTTTTTGATTTCACATGGAGGCGGCAGAGTTCGGTTTTAAGAAGCGGTGGCATAGCTATAGCTCTTTATCAGGCTTGGAGCCGGATCATACCGCCAGTATGGGAATTCTTTGCACGAGATTAGCGGAGCTTCTATAACAAAAGCACTCATTGAAATCCGATTCGGAGGAATACTTGAATCATCTGCGTCAATTAGATTGTCAGTTTGTTTGTAACCGGTTTATAATGAGGTTGTCAGACTTCTGACAGGCTGGCTCCTTACAGCAAATCCCATCTTAGGAGGGTTTACATTGGATTATACATATAAAAGAATGTTCATCATCGTCCTTGATTCAGTAGGCATCGGAGAAGCTCCGGATGCGAAGGAATTCAATGACGAAGGGGCAGACACCCTTGGACACATCGCCGAGAAGATGAATGGGCTCACCATGCCGAATATGGCTAAGCTCGGGCTTAGCAGCATTCGGGAAATCAAAGGCATTCCTGTTCAAGAACGGCCAATGGCTTATTATACAAAAATGCAGGAGGCTTCAAGCGGAAAAGATACGATGACAGGTCATTGGGAATTAATGGGACTAAACATTCGTGAGCCGTTTCAAGTTTTCCCTGAAGGCTTTCCCCTGGAGCTGATGAATCTGCTCGAAAAAGAGACTGGAAGAAAAGTGATTGGGAACAAGCCGGCATCGGGCACTGAAATACTGGAAGAGTTAGGGGAAGAGCACATCCGAACAGGAAGCCTGATCGTTTACACCTCAGCAGATTCTGTCCTGCAGATTGCAGCGCATGAGGAGATTGTGCCAATCGATGAGCTCTATGATATTTGCAAAAAGGCAAGGGAAATGACGATGACAGAGCCGTTTAAACTTGGCCGGGTGATTGCAAGACCGTTCATCGGGGAACCGGGCAGCTGGAAGAGAACCGCGAACCGCCATGATTATGCACTAAAGCCATTTGGCAGAACGGTCATGGACGAATTGAAGGATGACGGTCTCGACGTTATAGCCATTGGGAAAATAGCTGATATTTTTGATGGGGAAGGCATTACAGATTCCATCAGGACCAAATCAAACATGGATGGAATGGATCAGTTTATCCAAGTAATGGACCGCCCATTTCAAGGCATCAGCTTCCTGAATTTGGTTGATTTTGATGCGCTTTTTGGCCATAGAAGGGATCCTGAAGGCTATGGGAAAGCGCTGGAGGAGTTTGATGCACGGCTTCCGGAGGTTTTTGAAAAGCTCACAGAAGAGGATCTGCTCCTGATTACGGCTGATCACGGGAACGATCCAATTCACCATGGAACCGATCATACGAGGGAATTTGTTCCGCTGCTTGCATACAGTCCGCGTTTCAAAGCTGGAAAAGAGCTTCCGGTACGGGAAACATTTGCTGACGTAGGGGCAACAGTTGCGGAAAATTACCGGGTCAGCATGCCTGAATTTGGAACCAGCTTCTTAAATGAACTGGGAGAGGAGAACGGAAAATGAATAGGAACGATATTAACCAGGCTGCTGAGTATATTCAGTCAAAAATCGGCGAGGCTCCCGTAATCGGATTAATATTAGGATCGGGACTCGGGGTTCTGGCAGATGAAATTGAAGATGCGGTAAAGATGCCTTACGAAACCATTCCGGGCTTCCCTGTTTCTACCGTGGAAGGGCATGCCGGACAGCTCGTGTATGGAAAACTGAATGGAGCCACTGTCATCGCGATGCAGGGGCGTTTTCATTTTTATGAAGGATACAGTATGCAGAAAGTCGTCATGCCTGTCCGGGTTCTAAGGAAAATCGGAATCAAAACCCTGATTGTGACGAATGCAGCCGGAGGCATCAATGAAGAATTCGAGCCAGGCGACCTAATGCTGATCCGTGACCATATTAACAACATGGGGACCAATCCTCTAATCGGTCCGAATGATAAAGAATTTGGAGTGCGTTTTCCGGATCTCTCCGAAGCATACAGCAAAAGGCTCCTGTCGATTGCGAAGGAAACAGCAGCGAGCTTGGGTTTAAGAGTGAGAGAAGGGGTTTATGTCGCCAATACCGGTCCTGTCTACGAGACACCTGCAGAGGTGAAAATGCTTCGTATTCTAGGCGGGGACGCAGTCGGCATGTCGACTGTTCCTGAAGTTATCGCAGCGAGACATGCTGGTCTGGAAGTGCTCGGGATCTCCTGCATTTCGAATATGGCAGCGGGGATTTTGAATCAGCCATTATCCCATGATGAAGTGATTGAAACGACAGAAAAGGTGAAATCCAGCTTCCTCGGCCTTGTAAAAGGTGCAGTGGAGCAAATCGGGAAAGCAGGTGCAGCAGAATGAGAATGGTCGACATTATTCAAAAAAAGCGCGATGGCAAGCCGCTGACAAAGGAAGAAATTGAATTTGCCGTAAATGGCTATAAAAATGACCGCATTCCTGACTATCAAATGAGCTCTTTCCTCATGTCTGTTTATTTTAAGGGGATGACGAAGGAAGAAGTGTCCTGGCTTACAGATGCGATGGTCCATTCTGGAGAAACCGTTGATTTATCCGGAATTAACGGCATAAAAGTGGATAAGCATTCTACAGGTGGAGTCGGAGATAAAATCAGCTTGATTGTTGCTCCGCTTGTCGCTTCCGTAGGGGTGCCGGTAGCAAAAATGTCCGGCAGAGGACTTGGCCATACAGGCGGAACCATTGACAAACTGGAGGCTGTCGAAGGCTTCAGTGTCGAACTTACCGGCAATCAGTTTATTGAAAATGTCAACAAACACGGCATTTCCATTATCGGCCAATCAGGAGATTTAGTTCCGGCGGATAAAAAAATATATGCACTCAGGGATGTTACAGCAACTGTTGATTCCATTCCGCTTATCGCAAGCAGCATCATGAGCAAGAAAATTGCGATGGGGGCAGATGCTATTGTTTTAGATGTTAAGACGGGATCCGGAGCGTTCATGAAAACGCTGGAAACCGCTAAGGATCTGGCGGGCACGATGGTCGACATCGGCAGCCACCTGAACAGAAACACAGTTGCTGTCATCACCGACATGAACCAGCCTCTTGGCTATGAAGTCGGGAACGCAAATGAAATAAGGGAAGTCATTGAAGTCCTGAATGGCAGCGGTTCTGATGACCTTATTGAAATTTCAATGGCCATCGCTGTTCAAATGTCGATGCTCGGAGGTATTTACCAAACAGAAGAAAAAGCCAGAAAAGGATTGCAGGAAGCCATCCAATCCGGCAAGGCGCTTGAGAAATTTAAAGAGTTTATCACCACTCAAAATGGAAGCGCACAGCAGATTGAATCCCCTGATCTCCTGCCGCAGGCAAAAAACCATTTTGAAGCGAAGGCGAAGCAGTCTGGCTACATAAGTGATATCGAGGCCGAAGCAATCGGTGTAGCGGCTCTTCTTCTTGGTGCCGGAAGACAGACAAAGGAAGACCAAATCGATTACGCAGCAGGCGTTTCATTGAAAAAGAAAGCCGGCGACGAGGTGAAGGAAGGCGATGTCATCGCTGTTCTTCATACTAACAAAGACGATTGCGAGCAGGCAATGGACACGCTTCATGCTGCATATTCATACTCAGGCGATAAACCTGAGAAACGTCCATATGTTTACGAAATTATTTCAAAATAAAACAGGCCCGGGTTTAAGGACCGCCACCAGAAGGAAAGCAAGAATCCTTCAGGTGGCGGCTCTTTTTTTATGCCTTGAAATGATGACCAGCCGCGTGGAGGTGGTGTTGAGCAAGGCTTGGCAAGAATTCCAGGCATTGCTCGGATAGAGGGGATAGCCGGGCTGGAATGCCGGCAGCGCTGGATACGGATGCCGGGAAAAAATGTTTTACCAGAGGCGGCAAACCGGTGCCTGGAAACAGCGAGGCACCGGTTTAACGTGCAGATCCCTGGCTGGCGATGTTCATATGTATATTTCCGCCCTAATTGGAGAAAATGGAGTGTATCTTAATTGGGAGGGTTTGGAAATGAAAAAAGGTTTTTCCATGCTATTCATGGTTTGCTTCCTTTGCTCGATTGCACAGGGGGCTTATGCAAAAGAAAACAGTCCGGATCTCGCACCGCAAGCCAAATCGGCAGTATTAATAGAACGGGATACAGGCAAAATCCTCTATGAAAAAAACAGTGATGAACAGCTTCCGCCTGCAAGCATGACGAAAATCATGACGATGATCCTCATTATGGAAGCATTGGACGAAGGGAAATTGAAGCTTTCCGATAAAGTCCGTACGAGCGAATATGCTGCATCGATGGGCGGTTCTCAGATTTTCCTTGAACCGGGTGAGGAAATGACAGCGGATGAAATGCTGAGAGGAATTGCCATCGGATCAGGGAATGACGCATCTGTTGCAATGGCAGAGCACCTTGGCGGATCAGAGGAAGGCTTTGTTGATTTGATGAATAAAAAAGCCGGGGAACTGGGCCTTAAAAACACCCATTTTGAAAATACAACCGGACTTCCTGAGAAAGGTCATTACAGTACGGCTCATGACATGGCGATTATGGGGAAAGAGCTGCTGAAATATGAAAGTATTACAAGCTATACGGGCAAATACGAGGATTATTTAAGAACGGACACGGATAAAAAATTCTGGCTTGTGAATACGAACCGGCTGGTGAAATTTTATCCCGGAGTCGATGGGGTAAAAACCGGGTTTACAAATGAAGCGAAATACTGCCTGACGGCTACGGCGAAAAAAGGAAACATGAGAGTCATTGCAGTCGTCATGGGAGCGGAAACACCTAAAGACCGGAACAGTCAAGTCACGAAGATGCTCGATTACGCGTTCAGCCAGTATCAGACCCATCCTCTTTATGAAAGAAATGAAGTGATCGGGGTTGAAAAGGTAAGCAAGGGAAGTGATCAATCCGTCAATCTTGTAACATCCGAGCCGATCTCTTTGCTTACTAAGAAGGGAGAGTCTACAAAGAACGTTACCAAGGAAGTCATTCCTAAAAAGAACCTGGCTGCTCCGCTTAAAAAAGGAGATGTACTGGGTATGCTTGTTCTAAAAAAGGATGGCGATATCGTCGCAAAAAGTCCGCTTACCGCTGAAAAGGATATCGAACCTGCAGGCTGGTGGTCTTTATTTAAACGGGTGATGTCGGACTTTACAAAGGCTGGCTGAATGTGGCGAATCTCCACTAGTTTTGTCACGCGGCAGGAAAACGCATAAGGAAAAACGAAAGACTCATACAAGCACAGATCGAGGAGGAATGACAGATGAGTCTAGCGGTTGAACTTAGCGTTCGGGAGTCCGTGCTGTGCATCCGGCTTTCAGGTGAACTGGATCACCACAGTACAGACGAACTGCGGTCAAAAGTAAATGAAATATTGGAAGAGGGCCAGGTTAAACATATTATATTAAACCTCGGCAATCTGATGTTTATGGACAGCTCAGGACTTGGGGTCATTTTGGGCCGCTACAAGCAAATCAAACAGCTGGGCGGAGAAATGGTTGTATGTTCGATATCACCTTCTATTCAGCGGCTCTTTGATATGTCAGGTTTATTTAAAATCGTCCGCTTAGAAGAGAACGAAGAGGCAGCCTTGCAAACATTGGGGGTGGCTTCCTGATGAAAAACGCAATGGAACTGCAGTTTTCTGCGCTAAGCCAGAATGAATCCTTTGCGAGGGTTACAGTAGCGGCCTTTATTGCGCAGCTGGATCCGACGATGGATGAATTAACAGAAATAAAAACCGTTGTATCCGAAGCCGTTACGAACGCGATCATCCATGGATATGACAATGATCCGAATGGAATTGTGTATATTACAGCGTCACTTGAAGATGAGGTGGTTCATTTGACAATCCGGGATGAAGGGAAAGGAATTCATGATCTTGATGAGGCGAGAACCCCTTTATTCACGACTAAGCCTGAGCTTGAGCGTTCCGGCATGGGCTTTACGATCATGGAAAACTTTATGGATGATATTCATGTAGAATCAGCCCCTTCCCTAGGGACATCGATAAAATTGACAAAGCATTTATCGAAAAGTAAAGCTTTGGTTAATTAAGGAGACGAGCTATGGATGTGGAGGTTAAGAACGGCCAGAAGAGCGTTCAGTTAAAAGACCATGAGGTGAAAGAGCTGATTTTAAGAAGTCAGCAGGGAGATCAGCAGGCGAGGGATATCATCGTTCAGCGTAACATGAGGCTTGTCTGGTCTGTTGTTCAAAGATTTTTAAACCGGGGCTACGAGCCGGATGACCTTTTTCAGATTGGATGCATCGGTCTGCTGAAATCAGTGGATAAATTCGATTTATCCTACGATGTTCGCTTTTCGACCTATGCTGTTCCGATGATCATTGGAGAAATCCAGCGGTTTATCAGAGACGATGGCACCGTAAAGGTCAGCAGGTCTTTAAAAGAACTTGGCAATAAAATCAGACGTGCAAAAGATGAACTGTCCAAGACGTTAGGCAAGGTGCCGACCGTTGCTGAGATTGCCGCTCACCTTGAGATTTCACCCGAAGAGGTTGTTTTAGCACAGGAGGCTGTCAGGGCTCCTTCCTCCATCCACGAAACCGTCTATGAGAATGATGGAGACCCCATCACCCTGCTTGATCAAATAGCGGACAGCTCAGAATCGAAGTGGTTTGATAAAATTGTGCTCAAAGAGGCGCTTGAGGGCCTTGATGAGAGAGAAAAACTAATTGTTTATCTGCGGTACTATAAAGACCAGACCCAATCTGAAGTAGCGGAGAGGCTTGGAATTTCCCAAGTACAGGTTTCAAGGCTTGAGAAAAAAATATTGAGTCAGATGAAAAATCTGATGGGCGGTTAGCCCGGATAAAGCGAATCCAATATGGGTTTGCTTTTTTTTTGTGCGCCTTGAATGGGTGCAACCTACAGCCAAGTGGAACAGAGCGTTTTGGTAAAGTGTATTGGCATTAAATTGGTAATTAGTGTATATCCTTATGTTTTGCATGATTATAAGCTATCCTTTGCATACTACTTATACACTGCACTGCGTTATGGGATGTGAAGGAAATGGCAAAAACGATTTACATTAGGCTCAGGCACAGAATCCAATCGGCTCCCGAAGGATGGATCAGGCTTGGGGATCTTGCTCAAATCATTGACTCTGAAGAAGAATCGTCTCTTTCGCGGCTTAATGTTTATCATGTAACACCGAATGACCGGAGTATAGCGGTAGTGGATGTGATGCACATCATTAAATTGCTGAGAGCTGCAGAACCAGATGCGGAGATTCAGACAATTGGCCCTTCCCAAACAGTAGTAGAAATCGTAAGCAGGAAAAAGAAACGAAAATTGGTGTATTTTATAGCCGTCTGGCTGCTGCTTTTTGTAGGAGCGGCTATGGCCATAATAAACTTTCATGAGGATGTCAGTATGCAGGCAGTTCATCAAAAGCTTTATTTTATGCTGACCGGCAAGGAAGCTGAAAAGCCGCTTCTGCTGCAGATTCCTTATTCAATCGGGCTGGGCCTTGGAATGATTCTTTTTTTCAATCACGTGTTCAAGAAGAGGATCAATGAAGAGCCAAGCCCGCTGGAGGTAGAGATGTTCAAATACCAAATGGATCTTGACCAATATGTAGCCATGAATGAGAACAAGGAGAGTGTGAAAAAGCTGCATGAACATTAGCGTTCTGCTTATTATCTTTCTCGGTCTTTCATGGGGATTTGCGGTTGGGGCCGGTTTTGTAGCCTTTCTTGCCGTACTCGGAATTATCCCCCGCCTGAGCCAGCTGACGAAAACAATGTCAAACATTCAGGCATATGAATGGAGCGTCGTGAGCGGGGCGGCTGCGGGAGGATGGATGAGCTTAAGGACGACTGTATTGCATGCTCCGATCTTTTTTGCCGTACCGATTGGCTTGATGGATGGAATGTTTATTGGGCTTTTAGCGGCGGCCCTGACCGAGGTTTTGAATGTCCTGCCAATCCTTGCTAAGCGGATTGGAATCGCTGAACAAATTTTAATTATTTTAATGGCAATCGTATTGGGAAAAGTTAGCGGATCGCTCTTTCATTGGATCGTCTTTGTGGATTTATAAAAAGGAGGAAGCGGGATGTCAAAAATAAAAGACCATTATTCAGATAACATTAAAGCCTATCAGCCGAAACCAAATTATTTCCTTAATTGTTTAAAGGCATTTGCGGTAGGAGGACTGATTTGTGTAATTGGACAGGCAATCAGTAATTTTTATATGGCTTTCTTTAACTTTAATGAGGATACGGTCGGGAATCCCACGGTAGCGACATTAATCTTGATTTCTGCGATCCTTACAGGCATTGGAGTCTATGATCGTATCGGTCAATTTGCAGGAGCGGGATCGGCTGTCCCCGTAACCGGATTTGCAAACTCGATGACGAGTGCTGCCCTGGAACATAAAAGCGAGGGGCTCGTTCTTGGCGTTGCGACAAATATGTTTAAGCTTGCGGGAAGTGTCATCGTGTTTGGGACCGTGGCGGCATATATCGTCGGAATCATCCGGTTCTTTTTCAATATGATGACAGGATCCTGAGGAGGGTATGAAATGAAATTGACTGGAAAACAAACGTGGGTATTCCAAAATAGCGTATATGTTACCTCTGCAGGGACGGCAGTCGGCCCGAAAGAAGCGAAAGGGCCACTTGGAAGCTTATTCGATACAACCTACGATGACCTCCATTGCGGAGCGGATAATTGGGAGCTTGCCGAGCGGAAATTAATGGAGGATGCGATTGGCTACACTTTAAGCAAAGCAGGTTTGCAGGAGGATGACATCGATTTCCTGCTTGCAGGGGACCTGCTGAACCAGAACGTTACATCTAATTATACCGCACGTCATCTCGGAATCCCTTTCATATGTATGTTTGGAGCATGCTCAACCTCAATGGAAACCGCAGCCCTTGGATCCCTGCTGGTAGACGGCGGGTATGCAAGCAAGGTGATTGCTGCCACAAGCAGCCATAACGCTACGGCAGAGCGGCAATTCAGGAACCCTACCGAATATGGCGGACAAAAGCCGGACACTTCTACGGCTACGGTTACAGGCTCAGGAGCAATGCTGATTACGAATGAACCTTCGGACATTCGTATAACCGCTGCCACCATAGGAAAGGTACAGGATTATGGAATAAAGGATGCGAATGATATGGGCTCAGCCATGGCTCCGGCTGCTGCAGATACGATTCAGCGTCATCTCGAGGATATGAACCGGACTCCTGAGGACTATGATCTGATCATTACCGGTGACTTATCCGGGGTAGGCAGTCCGATATTAATTGACCTTTTAAAAGAGGAAGGCATTCAGATTTCTTCGAAACACCAGGATTGCGGGCTTTTAATTTACCGTCCTGATCAAGGGGTGTTTGCGGGGGGGAGCGGCTGCGGCTGTTCAGCGGTCGTAACATATGGTCACATTTTCAATGAAATGAAGGCCGGGAATCTTAACCGTGTCCTTGTTGTCGCTACCGGGGCTCTTTTAAGTCCGACGATGATCCAGCAAAAGGAATCCATCCCAACCATTGCTCACGGAGTGGTGTTTGAGAGGGCAGGAGGGACGCCTTAATGGAATATTTACTCGCCTTTGTATGCGGAGGCCTTATCTGTGTAGTCGGCCAAATTCTTTTAGATAAATTTAAGCTTACTCCGGCTCATGTTATGAGTTCGTTTGTTGTTATAGGTGCCATTCTCGACGGCTTTGGGATTTATGATAATTTTATTGACTTTGCCGGTGCAGGAGCGACAGTGCCAATTACATCCTTCGGTCATTCCCTGCTGCATGGAGCGATGGAGCAGTCCCGGGAGCATGGATTTATCGGAATTGCAATGGGGATTTTTGAGCTGACATCTGCAGGTATCTCCTCTGCAATTTTATTCGCCTTTATCGTTGCCGTCATTTTTAAGCCGAGAGGGTAGGGGGGGATAAATGAAGCGGAAGGTCATAATGGTTACAGATGGAGATGTGTATGCAGCAAAAGCCATTGCGTATACTGCTGCTCACTTAGGGGGCCGCTGGATTTCCCAGTCTCAGGGCAATCCTTCTGCTTTGACAGGTCAGGAGCTTGTTGCTCTCATTTTGCAAACACCGTATGACCCTGTTTTTGTCCTATTCGATGATTGCGGCATGCCGGGCGAGGGTCCGGGCGAAAAAGCGATGGTGTACGTAGCAGGGCACCCCTCTATAGAGGTTCTGGGTGTAATAGCGGTTGCAGCGAAAACCAGGCAGTCAGATTGGTCAAGAGTCGACGTCTGCATTGACCGGGATGGAGAACTTACCGGTCATGGAGTGGATAAAAGCGGAGTTCAGGAGTTTGAGGACGGGCGAATCAACGGGGATACCGTTTACAGTCTGGATCAGCTCAATATCCCGATTATCGTCGGGATTGGGGATATTGGGAAAATGGCAAGAAGAGATGACGTTGAAAAAGGTGCACCAATTACAATGAAAGCTGCGGAATTAATTTTAGAAAGGAATGGAATCAATGCCCGTAAACACAAAGAGTGAGTCCCCGGTTTCACCTAAGCTTTATGAAAACGAAAATTATTTCAAAGATTACGTTGGGATGGGTACGAGCTTTGACCTGGGGGTAAGGAAGTTTACCATCATGGGAAAAGGGGTCAACCTCTACTATGTGACGGGCCTTTGTGATTCCCAATACCTGATTTTAATTTTAACCGCATTAGCGGACATCAACAATTCAGAGCAGAAGGATCCCGATAAATTTAAGGAAATTGTTGAAAACCGTCTGGCCCACCAGCAGGTGTTTAAAGTGGAAACGATCCAGCGCGCGGTAACGGAAGTTTTATCCGGACTGGTTGCCATTATGCTTGAAGGGGCCGATTATGCTCTGGTCGTGGATGTAAGAAGTTATCCCGGACGAACCCCTGAAGAGCCGGATACGGAAAAAGTAGTACGAGGCGCCAGAGACGGATTTGTTGAAAACATTATCGTCAACACTGCCTTAATTAGAAGAAGAGTCCGGGACGAACGGCTGCGTTATGAAATCATGAGAATTGGCGAGCGTTCTAAAACCGACGTATGTGTCGCTTATATTGAAGACATTGCGAGCAAGGATTTAGTCGATCTGCTAAAAAAAGAGTTAAAGGAAATTCAGGTGGACGGCATCACAATGGGAGATAAAACGGTAGAAGAATTCCTTGTGAAACAAGGCTTCAACCCATTTCCGATGGTTAGATACACTGAGCGTGCGGACGTGGCGGCCAACCATCTCGTAGAAGGGCATGTCATCATCATCGTTGATACTTCTCCAAGTGTCATTATTACACCGACAACCTTTTTCCATCATGTTCAGCATGCAGAAGAATACCGCCAGGCTCCTGCCATTGGAACCTTTCTCCGCTGGGTTCGTTTTCTTGGAATTCTTTCCTCCACATTTTTATTGCCGCTTTGGTTCCTGTTTATTTTAGAGCCTTCTCTGCTCCCGAAAAGTCTCTCGTTTATCGGACCAAACGAGCAGACAAACATCCCGCTTGTCGCGCAAATTTTTCTGGCGGACTTTGGAATTGAATTCTTAAGGATGGCTGCCATTCATACCCCAACAGCTCTTTCAACCGCTATGGGGCTTATCGCTGCCGTTTTGATTGGCCAGATTGCCATTGATGTCGGGCTTTTCGTGCCGGAAGTCATCCTGTATGTGTCTGTTGCCGCTATTGGCAGCTTTACAACTCCGAGCTACGAGCTTAGCGTAGCGAACAAAATCGTCAGACTTCTGCTTCTTGCCGTCACTGCGATCTTCCACGTGAAGGGACTGGTCATTGGGGTTACCGTATTCATCATTTATCTAGCCTCAACCAGAACGCTGAATACCCCCTACTTATGGCCGTTTCTTCCATTCAACGCTGCGGCCTTTAAGCAAATTGCTGTGCGGACCTCGGTGCCCGGCGCGAAGCTGCGGCCGAGCATTGTTCACCCTCAGGACATCTACCGGCAGCGAAAGTAATATGAGGATTGAAACATGCCAATAATTGTGATAATGTATGTTTAATCTTTTGGCAATGGAACCCACTGCTGAGGCAGCAGTCTCAGGATTAGGCGAGAGCGGGAAAGGGATACATTCAGCCTGAACCAGCCTCATAAAAGTCACTGAAAAAAAGCAGTTAATAACCGTATGTTGTTAGCTGCTTTTTCTTTACCCCGTGTGAACGAAAATTCTGAAGAATCGCCGGGAGGCTTGGCCTGATCAAGACGAACATTGTCACTTTAATGCAGACAGAAAGAGGGAATGAACGGTGTATTTACATGGTACGAGCAAAATCAATCATCAAGGCCATCTTGAAATAGGCGGGGTAGACACAACAGATATCGTAAAGCAATACGGTACTCCTGTTTATGTATATGATGTCGAACTGATCCGTAAAAGAGCAAGGCAGTTTAAACAGGCCTTTGAGAACGAAAATGTAAAAGCTCAGGTAGCCTATGCGAGTAAAGCATTCTCATCGGTAGCGATGTTTCAGCTTGTACAGGAGGAAGGGCTCTCTCTAGATGTTGTTTCGGCAGGTGAGTTATATACAGCTCTAAAAGCAGGATTTGCACCGGAAAAAATTCATTTTCACGGCAACAATAAAAGTGAAGAAGAACTGCTTATGGCGATGGAAGCTGGAATCGGCTGCATTGTCGTCGACAACTTTTATGAAATCCATCTCATCTCAAGGCTTGCGAAAGAGCAGAAGCAAATCGTTTCTGTCCTGCTTCGTGTGACACCTGGAGTAGAAGCTCATACCCACGATTACATAACAACTGGTCAGGAGGATTCCAAATTCGGTTTTGACCTTCAAAATGGCCAAATAGAACGGGCTATGGAGCTGGTTCTTGCAGATAGCTCGTTCAATGTCCTTGGTGTGCACTGCCATATTGGTTCGCAAATATTTGATGGAACGGGGTTTGTGCTTGCTGCCGAGAAAATTTTCAAAAAAATTAAAGAGTGGAGGGACACCTTCAGCTATACTCCGGCGGTTGTTAACCTTGGGGGAGGTTTCGGAATCCGCTACACAGCAGAAGACCAGCCGCTTCATCCGGCATCCTACGTAGAGCAAATGATTCAAGCAGTCAAAGCGCAATCAGAGCTGCTCGCCATGGAGATTCCTGAAATTTGGATCGAACCGGGCCGATCTCTTGCAGGCGATGCAGGCACAACCCTTTATACCATCGGCTCACATAAAGAGGTTCCGAACATTCGGGATTATATCGCTGTGGATGGCGGGATGAGCGATAACATCCGGCCGGCTCTCTACCAGGCCAAGTATGAAGCGGCACTCGCCAACCGCATGAACGATGCCTGCAGCAAAGAGGTCTCCATTGCAGGAAAATGCTGTGAAAGCGGAGATATGCTGCTATGGGACATCGAGCTTCCGGAAACATCTGCAGGTGACATACTAGCAGTATTCTGCACAGGCGCTTACGGCTACTCAATGGCCAACAACTACAACCGGATTGCGCGGCCCCCTGTTGTTTTTGCAGAAAAAGGGGAAGCCCAGCTTGTTATTAAAAGAGAAACCTACGAAGACTTACTGAAACTGGATCTTCCACTGTCCGCCAAGGTGAAAAGCTTTTAAGGCGGGGTGAACAATCTAAAAAAAGCTGCCGATTCAGATCGGCAGCTTTTTTTGATTAATAGAAACGCCCTGCGGCATTTTGCCCGCTGCCTCCGCCATTAAATAGCGAAACAATGGCATTCCAGATTGCCACAAAGAACTGAATGACCTGATCTAAAAAGTTCTGTCCTTCCTCAGATTCAAGGAACTTCGTAATCTTTTCTTTCGCCTGATCGAGCTGCTGCCCCACCTGGTTCCAGTCAATGTTGGCATCCTTCATTCTATTGAAGAGAGCAATTAAATTGTTAATCTCCTCATCTGTTAACGTTATCCCCAAGTCTTTTGCCGCATTTTCAATCATCGTTCGAAGCTCTTCGTCATTGGCAGGAACACCGTTTTTGGCAACTTCCTCTTTAATTTTAGCCATCAGAGCGGAAGCATTTTCCTCCCCGTGCTTTTGGCCGAGCTCAGAAGTTGTGACCAGCTCTTCGTTTGCTACTTGCTTAACATCCTCTGGAATCGCCTCATCAGAGCTTACTTCATATGCTTTAATCAGTCCTGTGAGTGCAGCCGTTCCGGAAACCTCAATCGGTGCTGTAACCTGAACTGTCGCGTCTTTAACCCCTGCAGTCATAAGGGCATTTAAATACATTTCATCTGTAATGACATTGATGTTTTTCGTATTCACTTCGAGGCCTGAGCCTTCTTTTTCAATGGTTATGGAAGAAGAGGAAAGCGCCTTTGTGCCAATCTGGCTTTTCGGGATATACTTTCCGAGATACTTATGTTCTTCTTCATTCGAAACAGTAACCGTCTGTGCATTTTCAGGTGCGTTCAAATCCCCCAAAACGGTTTGTTTCTGCTGCGGAGTTAAATTTTCTCCGAGTGTTACAATGACATCCCCGACGGCTGCATCAGCCAGGCCGATCTGGGGAACGGCGATCATGCACGCGGCAAGCATCGCTGCAAATACTTTCTTCAAGTAAATACCCTCCTTTAAAGGTGAAAAGATCTTGCGGGTCACCACCCCATTATAGCCGCAATTAATGGACTGTCATAGCATAATTTTTGCCAGAGGCAGCTCCAGGGCTCATTGGGGCGCTTCAGATAGGTTAGACGGAAGGCAGGGGAAGAAAGTTTCACTGTCCGCCAATCCGCCGCTTTTATGTCTTGGGCGCTTTTATGCTATAATTATGGCTGATTAACTCTAAAGGAGAGATTACAATGGCAAAAAAAGGATACATATTGATGGAAAACGGAGAGAAGATCGAGTTTGATCTATTCCCGGCAGAAGCTCCGAATACAGTAGCTAATTTTGAAAAATTGGCTAAAGAAGGCTTTTACAATGGAGTGACCTTCCACCGTGTAATTCCCGGGTTCGTATCACAGGGCGGGGATCCTACAGGAACTGGAGCAGGCGGACCAGGCTACAGCATCGATTGCGAAACAGAAGGCAATCCGCATAAGCATGAAGAAGGAAGTCTTTCCATGGCACATGCTGGAAAAAACACAGGCGGAAGCCAATTCTTTATCGTCCATGAGCCGCAGCCTCATCTAAATGGCGTTCATACCGTTTTCGGTAAAGTAACCTCTAACGTTGCTGCTGCAAAAGCAATGAAAAACGGCGATAAAATGGAAAAAGTAGAAGTGTTCGAAGCGTAAGGAAAAAGGGAGGCCTTGAAGCCTCCCTTTTTAATATGGCAAGTCACAGTCTAACACCGGGTTTATACTTGTTGCTTCCTGACTGGGTTTTGACAGAATTCCATGCTTCAATCGCTTCTGAACGGCTTTTGCCCGCATTATCCGGATCTGCGAAAAAGTTACGGGTGAATTGATTGTACTCAAATTGAGGCGGGATTTCTTTTCTGTAACCCGGGTCCTTCTTTCGTGTTTCTTCTTCAAGCCAGGCATCTGCTGCCTTCCGATAAGTCTTTCCGATATTCTCTTTAAAGTAGCTTTGAATAAACGTTGAAAAATGAAAAGATGGGATGACAGTTTTGAAAAATGCTCTCACATGTTGACTGCAGCGGTGATTTTCCAGTATGACTGTTTCTAAAGACAGCTCCTGCTGCTTTGCATTGGTGCTCCATCTTGCTTTTTTTGCGGGTTTTATTATTTCTCCATTTACAAGAAAACGTTTAATCCTTTCGGTAAGTTCAGCCTTGGGGCCTGAAGCACTTAACCCGTTTTCTCTGCAAAAACATTGCAATTCTGCTTTTAACCAGTAAAAATCCTCTAAATCCTGTACTCTCGTATTTTTCGTCAGGTCAGGCCTCACGTGAAGCACCTCCTCTATTTCGTTTCTCGTCGCTTGTAATTAACACTAGAATCTCAACTTTCAATTGGTATTATATGACAATAACCTCTTGTAAACAAGATCGCATTAGAAGAGGGGAGCCAATTGCAGGAAAGGGACCTTCTCGCTGCTTCCCATCGTGAATGGGTATTAGCCTTGCTTTTGCGGAATTTTTTTAAGGCTGAACGAATGTTAACCCTCTTGGAGAGCCCACTGCTGGCCCGTGATCATTACCACATTTTTGTTATTGCCGCTCGAGTCCAAAAGTATATAAAATAATAGAGCATCCAATAGATTGATTGCGCAAAATTTATCTTACATATCGGAGGAGATTAAACTGTACAAGAAAGTGATTTCTTCAGCACTGGCCTTATCCTTACTTATGCCTGCAGCGGCATCCGCAGCTGGAACCTACACGGTTGCAAAAGGAGATACAATGTGGAAAATTGCTGTTAAAACCAAGACAGGTGTCTCCGAGCTCATAAACGCTAACCCTCAGGTGAAAAATCCTGACCGCATATTAATCGGACAAAAGTTAAACGTTCCTGCCAATGCAGAGGCTTCTGCTGAAGCCCAGGTTGTTTCTCTTGTCAATCAAGAGAGGGCAAAAGCAGGCTTAAAGCCGCTTATTGCTGATTGGGAGTTAGCGAGAGTTGCAAAATACAAATCTCAGGATATGTATCAAAACAGGTACTTTTCCCATACAAGCCCTGTTTACGGATCCCCCTTTCAAATGATGAAGGACTTCGGGATCTCATATAGAGCAGCCGGTGAAAACATCGCCAAAGGACAAACTTCCCCACAGGCAGTTATGAAAGCATGGATGAACAGTTCAGGCCACCGTGCCAATATACTGAATAAATCCTTCACTCATATTGGCGTCGGATACGTTAAAGAAGGAAATCATTGGACGCAGCAGTTTATCAGTAAATAAATAGAAAGAAAAATAGACTCCTTGCTTACGGGCTAAGGAGTTTTTATTTTTTAATAAATTTCCGCGGCAGCCATTCCTTTCGCGAACGTTATCACTCTGTCATGCTTGCGTCTTACATATCGTTTCTCCGTTGAGTCAAGCAGTGTGCCATCCATGTTAAAGCAACCCGGCTTTGATGAAAATTTACTCTCTCACTTTCTTATTTTTTGTCAAATCACCTCAACCCTTTTTCATTTGAATTGCAAAAATCCTTTCAAACGGCTAAAATAGCTTCAAGACAATTAAATAGTTGTATATCCTTCGGGGCAGGGTGAAATTCCCTACCGGCGGTGATGAAGTCATGTGCTTCAAAGTCCGTGACCCGGCGGCCGCAGGCCGGCGGTGGATCCAGTGAAATTCTGGAGCCGACAGTTAGAGTCTGGATGGGAGAAGGATCGCACGTGCTTATTGCAAACACGGGTATGAAAAATTCTGAAAAGATGAATATAGCATACTCTTATTTGATATGCCTTCGTGATCACTCCAGCTCCGGATTCCATTCCGGGGCTTTTTGTCTTTTTAGAAAGGGGGATTAGGTGTTGCGTGAGGAATCGTTTATGAAAACTGCGATTGAGCTCGCCCGGCAAGGGATCGGGCAAACCTCTCCAAATCCAGCTGTAGGGGCTGTCGTCGTTAAAGACGGGAAGGTTGCAGGAGTCGGTGCCCACCTTAGGGCTGGAGAACACCATGCGGAAGTGCATGCGATTCGTATGGCCGGTGAAAAAGCGAAGGGTGCGGATATCTATGTCACTCTTGAGCCTTGCAGCCATCACGGGAAGACCCCGCCCTGTGCAGAGCTGATAATAGAATCCGGAATAAAACGGGTGATTATCGCAAGCCTCGATCCGAATCCTCTCGTTGGAGGCGGGGGCTTGGCAAGGCTTAGAGACGCAGGCATAGCTGTAGAGACCGGGGTTCTGGAAAAGGAAGCGGCAGAGCTGAACCGCTTTTTCTTCTACTATATCAAAACCGGATTGCCTTTTATTACACTTAAGGCCGCTTCGACATTAGATGGAAAAACAGCTGCTGAAAACGGCGACAGCAAATGGATTACAGGAGAAGCTGCAAGAGAAGATGTTCACAAATACCGGGAAGTCCATGATGCTATTTTAGTGGGTGTGAACACAGTCATCCACGATAATCCCAGTTTGACATGCCGGCTGAAAAATCCAAAAAAGCAGCCAATCCGCATCGTACTTGACAGGAACCTGCGAACACCGCTCCATGCAAAGGTAGCTACAGACAAAGAAGCTGAGACCTGGATCGTTGCATCCCAGACAGCAGATAAAGTACGGGCTGCTGCATTTGTCGAAAGAGGGGTAAAGATTATTTTTACAGACCCTGAAGCCTCGTTAAAGCATACGCTTATAGAGCTTGGGAAAAGAGGCATTACCTCTGTTTTTGCAGAGGGCGGATCAGAGGTTCATGGTTCATTCATTAAGGAGGGGCTGCTTAATGAAATGATTTTGTATTTGGCTCCTAAGCTGCTGGGCGGCCGTAAAAGTTTGCCGATATCCGGAGGACCGGGCTTTAACTGGATGCGGGAAGCAAAGGAGCTTGAATTTAAAGAAACGTCTGTGATTGGAAACGATTTGAAAATCACGGCAGTTTTAAGGGGAAAGGAGGGAACTTAAATGTTTACAGGTATAGTGGAAGAACTGGGAACAGTAGAACGGGTAACATCAGGCGGCAGAATGATGTCCTACACCATAAAAGCTTCCAAAGTGCTGACAGATGTCAGCCTTGGTGACAGCATTTCCGTTAACGGAGTCTGCTTGACGGTAACAAATTTCACTGCCAGTGAGTTTACGGTAGATGTGATGCCGGAAACCGTTAAAGCCTCGACGATCCGCGGCTGGAAAAGAGGCACAAAAGTGAACCTTGAGCGAGCTATGGCAGCGGACGGCCGTTTTGGCGGACATATGGTGAGCGGTCATATAGACGGAACCGGCTTAATCCAATCCAAGAAAAAGGATCAAAATGCTGTTTACTATGACATTAGTACTTCTAAAGAAATTACTGATACCCTTGTGATGAAAGGCTCGATTGCAATAGATGGCATCAGTTTAACCCTTTTCGGACTGCAGGATGGTCTCGTTCAGGTATCCATCATTCCCCATACGATAAGTGAAACGGTACTGGGCATGAAGGAAGCGGGGGACCTGGTAAATGTAGAATGTGACATCATCGGCAAATATGTCCGCAAATTTATGTCCCCCCCTGCACCCGATGCTAAAAAAGATCCTATCTCTGCAGATTTTCTTGCTATGCATGGATTTAAATAACGATACACGACTGGAGGCGCAATGGATGTTCCATACAATTGAAGAGGCGATTAAAGATTTGAAGAACGGAAAGCCAGTCATTGTCGTAGATGATGAGGACCGGGAGAATGAAGGGGATTTTGTTGCTTTGGGTGAAATGGCAAGTCCTGATGTCATCAACTTTATGGCTACCTATGGAAGGGGATTGATCTGCACGCCCATGACTGAGGATCGCGCTGCGGAACTTAATTTAAAGCCGATGGTTGATGAAAACACAGACCCGCACGGTACAGCGTTCACCGTCAGTGTTGACTACAAAACCGCGTCAACGGGAATCAGCGCTTTCGAACGTTCAGAAACCATTCAGGCACTGATCAGCCGTGAATCGAGGGCGCAGGACTTTAAACGGCCCGGCCATGTTTTCCCGCTCGTTGCGAAACCGGGCGGAGTGTTAAGAAGAGCCGGCCATACAGAAGCGTCGGTGGATTTGGCTAAGCTCTGCGGAGCCGAACCGGTAGCGGTCATATGCGAAATTATGAGTGAAGATGGCACCATGGCCCGCCTTCCTGAACTGCTGGAGCTGGCAGAAAAAATGGACCTGAAAATTATTTCCATCGAAGATCTTATTCTCTATCGAAATCTGACAGATAATCTTGTCAAAAAAGAAGTGGATATTCAGCTCCCAACTGAATACGGAAACTTCAGGGCTATCGGGTACTCAAATATACTGGATGGAAAAGAGCATGTCGCTCTTGTGAAAGGGACGCTGGATCCTGATAAGCCCACACTTGTCAGAGTTCACTCAGAGTGCCTGACCGGGGATGTATTTGGATCTTACCGATGCGACTGCGGACCACAGCTCCACGCGGCTCTCGCCCAAATTGAAGCGGAAGGCAGCGGGGTCCTCCTCTATATGAGACAGGAAGGCAGAGGGATAGGCCTTTTAAACAAAATGAGGGCCTATAAGCTTCAAGAAGAGGGATATGACACAGTTGAGGCCAATGAAAAGCTCGGGTTTGGAGCCGACCTTCGGGACTATGGCATCGGAGCCCAGATATTAAAGGATCTTGGACTCGCTGAACTCCGCCTATTGACGAATAATCCAAAAAAGATCAAAGGTCTGGAAGGCTACGGACTGAAAATTGCCGGGCGGGTTCCCATCCAAATGCCGCACCGGAAAGAAAATGAAAGCTATTTAAAAACAAAACACCAAAAATTGGGGCACTTACTTAACTTTTAATAAAACCAGGAGGAGAAACCATGACTAAAATTTATGAAGGCCATTTAGTAGCAGCAGGATTAAAAGTTGGAATAGTAGTCGGAAGGTTTAATGAATTTATAACAAGCAAATTGCTGGGTGGAGCTCAGGATGCCCTGAAACGCCATGGAGCGGAAGAAGAAAATGTCGAAATTGCCTGGGTTCCGGGAGCATTTGAACTTCCGCTTGTAGCGAAGAAAATGGCTGAATCCGGAAAATATGATGCCGTTATCACGCTCGGAACTGTCATCCGCGGTTCCACCACCCATTACGATTATGTGTGCAGCGAGGCAGCTAAAGGTGTAGCGAACGCCTCAGCTTCCAGCGGAATTCCGGTAATTTTTGGCGTCCTCACGACAGAAACCATTGAGCAGGCGATTGAACGGGCAGGCACAAAAGCTGGAAATAAAGGCTGGGAAGCTGCTGTTTCAGCAATCGAAATGGCGAATCTTTTAAAATCATTCGAATAAATTTACAATGAAGGGGGTATTCCCAAGTAGAATCCCCTTACCGAGAAGTACATTTTTCCTTTGAAAGCACAGAACCCATTTAGGTGATGCACAATTTGGCGCATCCTTAACAAGCTAATGCTCCATTCAAAAAAGCAGGAAATCCTTAGAGGGATTAAGGAAAGGGGCTGGGCTAAAGGATAAATTGTTCAAAAAGTGTTTAAAATAGCTGGAAGTCTGTTTATAATATTATTTGGAGTAGTTTTATCATTAATATTTCATTATAAGATTTCTTAAATTGCTATCGCTCTTTTGTTTAGGCAATGTTAAAACTTTATGCTGCTTTGGCGCATGCCGGAATCGAAACCGGGATTCAGAAATCAGCGAGCCAGGCTTAACAAAGCTTTTACGAATGGGGCCATTTCGCTAATCGAGGGGTACTTATGCTAATTCGCTTTAAGAAAAGCTTTGAAAAGATTGCAATGGGACTTTTATCTTTCATGCCTGCAGAAAAAGAATTAAAAACCTTGCAGCAAACCATTAAAACATATGAAACTGAAAAAGACTGGCAGCTGTTTTTATGGAAGGAAGAAGAGGATATCATCGGTGCACTGGGTGTCCTTCTAAAAGAAAATGATGTAGTTCAAATTCAGCATGTAAGTGTAAATCCTTCTCATCGTCAGCAGGGAATCGGCAAGAAAATGGTCTTTGCACTAAAAGATATTTATAAGAATAAAACGTTGGTCCCGAATGAACAAACGGTTTCTTTTTTTGAAAAATGCCGTGAATCGGGACAGGAAGAACAGTAAAAGGCAGGCTGAAAAGTCTTGCTAAGAGTCAACCATGCAATGGAAAACCCCCGGTAACGGGGGTTTTCTTTATGCCGTTGAAGTGAAGCGAAACGAGGCCCATCCCCTGATTCGCAATTGCTGGGACTCCTGGAGCGCAACCGGTTTTTTGGGTTTTATGAGCGAAGGGTTGGGGCGCCAAATCTTATTGATGTCAGACAAGGATGGCAGACAATGTACCGAATCTCCTCCATGTCAGACAAGGATGTCAGACAATGCATCAAATCTCCTCCATGTCAGACAAGGATGTCAGACAAACATCCGAATTTTCTCGATGTCAGACAATGCACCAAATCACCTCGATGTCAGACAAGAATGTCAGACAAAGCACCAAATCTCCACCATGTCAGACAAGGATGTCAGACAAAGCAGCAAATCTCCTCGATGTCAGACAAGGATGTCAGACAAAGCACCGAATCTCCTCGATGTCAGACAAGGTTGTCAGACAAACATCCGAATTTTCTCGATGTCAGACAAGGATGTCAGACAATGCACCAAATCACCTCGATGTCAGACAAGAATGTCAGACAAAGCAGCAAATCTCCTCGATGTCAGACAAGGATGTCAGACAAAGCAGCAAATCTCCTCGATGTCAGACAAGGATGTCAGACAAGGATGTCAGACAATGCATCAATGTCAGACAAGGATGTCAGACAATGCATCAAATCTCCTCGATGTCAGACAAGGATGTCAGACAAAGCACCAAATTCCCTACATGTCAGACAAAACGTCAGACAAACCCCGAACCCCCACTTACCCAACAGCTATCGCATCCCGGGCTATCAGCATAAAAAAACCAGCCAGTCAGCTTCCTAAAATGGAAAGCTGACTGGCTGGATGTTCGTGCATCCAATTATCTCACTCTTTGTCTCTTCGCCTATTTCTTCTGGTATTGTATCCTTTTAACCCCTCTCGCAAAGGCGGGTTTCCATTAACCTTCCAGTCTGGGGTCCTGGCTATCGCTCTCACTCGTTTTTGTCAAAGAGTCTTCGGGACTCGACGTTTTTTTGGCCGGCTTCTTTTTTTAGCATCAGCTGATTCAGCCGTTCCTCAATTACTTCACTCCGGTCCCTTGTCCTATGCCGGTGAATAATGTCATCATTGTTCAAATCACTCAGAGATTGCCATTTCATTCCTTTGGAGGCGGCGCGGTGCCTGCATGCCTTTTCGAGCTCTGTGTCACCAATAGGCAGATGAAGGCTGCCGTATGGGTGTCTGCTTTGAATATCCAAAAGCCGGGTTTCAAGCAGGCTTTTTACTTCATTTTCAATCAGACCAAGCTTTAATAGCTTTCCAGGGCTGTCATTAAGGAAACGCAGTGAATTCTTTATCAGCCGCTCCGCCCCCTTAAAATTCCCGCGCCGATGATGGTACAATGCTACGGCAATCTGAATGAGGCTCACCCAGACGGGATCTCTTTCTGCTGGCGGTTTTTCCTTCCAGTATTCTTCTAAAATTTCATGGCACTCAAAATAGTCCCTGTCCCCGTGAAAATGAACAAGATAATCTATGTAGGCTTCAGGATACATTCCGATCACTCCAATTTTCTGTTAGGGAGATTGTATCATAAATGAAAAGAAAGCGCCTTTTCCAGGCGCTTTCCAGCAATTAGTACAACCAAGCTGCTCCTACAATAATCAATAAAATGAAAAGCACAACGATTAGTGCAAAGCCGCCGCCGTATCCGAATCCTTTATCACCCATTTTATATTTCCTCCTTCAAAATCATGCTGTTTTCATTCGTATCATATGTAAGGGCCCTGTAATTGTATGGGCATTCGCCCGGTTTAAAAGGAAAAATTGAAAATACTCTTCTGATTTTTATTGGACTATAAGGATGATTGTTCTATACTAAGGGATAGCGCAGTTTATAGAAGGATGTTGGTGAGTTTCATTTTGGAATATCAAGTAAAGACAGATGCGTTTGAAGGACCTTTGGACCTTCTTTTGCACTTAATTAACCGGCTGGAAATCGACATATACGATATTCCGGTTTCACAAATAACAGAGCAGTACTTGCTTTATGTTCATGCAATGAAAGAGCTGGAGCTGGATGTCGCGTCTGAATATCTCGTCATGGCAGCAACCCTTCTTTCCATAAAAAGCAAAATGCTTCTCCCGAAACAGGAGGAGGAGCTTTTCGACGAGGAGTTTGGGCTGGAGCCTGAAGAAGACCCGAGGGACGAGCTTATGAGAAGACTCATAGATTACCGGAAATATAAAGAAGCTGCGTCTGAGCTGAAAAGCCTTGAAGAGGAGAGAGCGCTCGTCTACACTAAAGCGCCAAGCGATTTAAGCGCATTTGCCCAGGAAGCTTCCCCCGAGAAGGCGCCTTTAGATATCTCGGTGTATGATATGCTGAGTGCTTTTCAGAAAGTACTGAGAAGAAAAAAACTTCAAAAACCGCTCCAGACCAGAATATCCAGGCAGGATATACCCATTGAAAAACGAATGAGCGAAATTTTGGAAGATCTCCGCATGAGGCCGGGAAGGCGCCATTTTATGGATTTGTTTCCTCTGGAGTCGAAGGAATACCTTGTCGTTACTTTTTTGGCGGTCCTGGAGTTAATGAAAACAAAATCCATTCAAATTGAGCAAGAAGGAAATTTTTCAGATTTGTATATAACAGGGAGTGGAAAAAGCCAGTGACAGGCATCATCGAGTGGAAATCAATTGCAGAAGCACTGCTTTTCGCAGCCGGAGACGAAGGACTGTCATTAAAGCAGCTTATGAATGTCCTGGAGATAGACGAGCCAGCAGTAAAAGACATTATGAGTGATCTTGCAGCCGATTATAAAAAGGCTGAACGAGGGATTGAAATGGCAGAGGTAGCGAATGTTTATCAGCTGACAACCAAGAAAGAACATGCTCCATACCTTAAGAAGCTTGTAGAAGCGCCGGGCAGCCAGTCCCTTTCGCAGGCAGCCTTGGAAACACTGGCTATCGTGGCTTATAAACAGCCGCTGACGCGCATTGAAATAGAAGAGGTGCGGGGCGTGAAAACGGAGCGCCCGCTTCAAACTCTGGTAGCTAAAGCCTTAATAAAAGAAGTAGGCAGAGCCGAAGGAACCGGGAGAGCCATCCTCTATGGCACAACAAGCGAGTTTCTGGAGTATTTTGGCATGAAGTCTCTTCAGGATCTCCCCCCACTGCCGGAGGGAGGAGAAGAACCTCTTCAGGAAGAAGCGGATTTGTTTTTTGAAAAGTTCAGTCAAACAATGGATGAAATAAAATAACCGGTAAACAATTCAGAAAATATGATACTATAAAATAGACATCAGCAGCACCTGACAAGCGTATCTCCTCTCAAACCGGGTATACATAATGAGAGGCTTGGTCCTGGAATAAGTCTGCCGGTTAGAAAACCATCATAAGGGTGACGGGAGAATGCCTTTCTCTTACCCGCTATAGTTCAAGTTAACGGTCCAGTAAAAAAGTTTAAAAGCATGAATGGATAAAGTGAAGGATAAGCCGGGAACACCAGTAGTCTGCCGAAACGAATGCTTTGAGAGGACGTGGGAAAACTTGGGTAACTCAATGGTAAAAGCGCAAACCGATGAAACGGCCGAATTTCTTAAATCAGTGGCAGGAAAATTATCTGCTCATTTAAATTCGGTAACCATTCAATCTATGCTTGAAGAAGAGCCTGGAAACCGTCAATTTTACGAAGAGCTGCTGAGTAACTTCCGAAGGCTGACCGTTTTTTGTGAGGAAGGTCTCGAAGCGTGCAGCATCATTACGCAGACCGAGCCGTTCAGAAAAGCAGCAGCTGAAAAAATCCTGTACCGCGTGTATCACCAGTGCATCGAAGAATTTTTTCAGCCAAAGCATGACATTTGGTTCGAAGACAGCCGCTCCGCCTATACAGGCAAAAATTCGATCAAATTCAGACAGGAGGCTCCGCTGTCTGTCAAGCAGCTTGTTGCAGAGCTGGAAAGTCAGTTTCAGCAAATGCGTGAAGAGCTTGAGTATTACGAGACCGATTACCGCACAAAGATCATACAGTCCAGATAATGCTAAAGCAGCCTTTCACAGGCTGCTTTTTTTCATGCCGGAGAACAAAACTCACTCGAACGAGCTGACCGGTTCCATGAAAGGCAACGTTAGGGGAATAGACCTTATCCTTAGCATAAACCAGAGCCGGCCTCCTTCGTTTCATCTGTCATAACTTATCCTCCACCGCATAAACTTGTACAAATATGGACAAGGGACGTGGAGGCGGATGAAAAGGATAAAAAAAATCGTGGCGGCTGTACTTATTTCAGCACTTATCATACCTGGATTTGCACGAGCTGAAGTGTCTAAAGAAGCGAATGTAAGCGCCAAAAGCGCGATACTGATAGAACAGGAAACGGGCAGGGTCCTGCTTTCAAAAAATGAACATGAAAAATTAAGGATAGCGAGCATTACCAAAATCATGACGGCCATCCTGGCGATAGAGTCCGGCCAATTGGATGAAGAGGTGACGGTCAGTTCAAGAGCGGTTTATACGGAAGGTTCTTCCGTTTATTTACAGCCCGGCGAAAAGATTAAGCTGCGCGAACTTGTATACGGACTCATGCTGCGATCGGGAAATGATGCGGCTGTTGCGATTGCCGAGCATGTAGGGGGAAGTCTGGAAGGCTTTGTTTATAAAATGAATCAAAAGGCAGAGGAAATCGGAATGAGCCATTCTGAATTTGCAAACCCCCATGGACTGGATGATCATGAAAATCATTATTCGACAGCGTATGATATGGCTTTGCTTATGAAGTATGCGATGAAAAGGCCTGAATTTGCGGAGATTTCAGGAACGGAAGTCCACAAATCACCGAATCCTTCCGAAAAGTGGGACCGGGTTTGGAAAAACAAGAATAAACTTCTGACAAGTCTGTACGAATATTGTACGGGCGGGAAAACCGGTTACACGAAACGCGCCAAAAGAACGCTTGTCACGACCGCTTCCAAAGACGGACTCAACCTCATCGCTGTTACAATTAACGCTGGAGATGACTGGAACGACCACATCAGCATGTACGAGCACGGCTTTAATGAATATGATCTTTATAAAATAAAAGGGAAGGGAGTGATCAAATCTCTTGATCATCCCTATTACGAGAACAAAGCATTTATCCAGAGGGATGTTTTTTATCCGCTAACGGAGGAAGAAAAGAAGTCGCTTCGCACAGAGGTCAATTTGCTGAAGCCGGACAAAAGCTGGAAAGATCCCGAAAAAGCTCCCTCTCTGGTAGGGCGGATGAAAGTCATGGTTGGGGAGGAGCCAGTTTTGAATATTCCTATTTATTATGAGAACGGCCAAATGGAAAAACCCGAAGTATCCCTTTGGGAATCAGTGAAACGGCTTTTCTTCGCTTTGGCAGGGGCTGGAACGGATGGTTAACTATATATGGGTGGGCATGATTATCATTGGCATTGTGTTTGCCCTGTTTAACGGCACGATGGAACAGGTGAATGCCGCAATATTCAAGGGAGCAAGAGATGCGGTTACCATTTCGTTTGGGCTGATCAGTGTCTTAGTGTTTTGGCTCGGTCTCATGAAAATAGCAGAAAAAGCGGGGCTTCTGGAGGCTTTGGGAAGAATCTGCCGGCCTGCAGCCAAAAGGGTCTTTCCAGAGGTGCCTCCGGACCATCCGGCTATGGGTTATATCCTCTCCAACACAATGGCTAACATGTTTGGGCTTGGCAATGCCGCTACTCCGCTGGGAATCAAAGCAATGGAAGAACTGAAAAAATTAAATGGAGGAAAGGATTCTGCCAGCCGCTCGATGATCACATTCCTTGCGGTGAACACATCGAGTATTACATTAATTCCTACAACCGTTATAGCCGTAAGAATTTCCTATGGATCCGCTAATCCGGCGGATATCGTCATGCCGACTTTGCTGGCAACGATTATCTCAGCTGTTGGTGCATTGCTGATTGACCGCTATTTTTACCATAGGAGAAAGCGGAAGGGGGAAGACTGATGGAGTGGATCAGCCTTTTGTCTCTATGGCTCATCCCGCTGATCATCGCCTTTATTCTTTTATACGGAACCTTTAAAAAGGTTCAGACATACGAAGCGTTCGTCGAAGGCGGTAAAGAGGGGATTGAAATTTCTTTTTCTATTATTCCTTATTTAGTCGGCATGCTGGCTGCGATTACAATTTTCCGGGCTTCAGGAGCGATGGGGTATTTGCTTGATCTGATTAAACCTGCATTGGCGATGATTGGCGTTCCTTCGGATATTGTTCCTCTTGCTTTTATTCGTCCTATCTCCGGCACCGCAGCTCTTGGACTGACGACTGATCTGATTGCTACTAACGGGCCCGATTCCTTTATTGGCAGGCTTGCAGCTGTTATGCAGGGAAGCACCGATACAACCCTCTATATTTTAACGGTCTATTTTGGGGCTGTCGGGATAAAAAAAATGGGAGACGCGCTAAAGGTCGGACTTTTTGCAGATTTAATCGGTGTGATTGCTTCCATCGTTATTGTCTCTCTTTTATTTTAGGCTTATTGCATGCTGCAGCCGTTCATTGCTATGAAAAGAAGACCGGGATGCGGGCAGGCCGCATAAAAGCTTTAGTTAAGAAAACCCGTACATCAGGGTTTTTTTTAATGTGCTTGTTTAATGGAAAGGAAACAAGTAAGATGTACAAAGAGGTGAAAAGCATGGAACGATTGCAGAAGGTAATTGCTCACGCTGGTATTGCATCAAGACGTAATGCGGAGCAGCTGATAGTAGAAGGGAAAGTTACGGTTAATGGAAAAACCGTAAAGGAACTGGGTGTTAAAGTTTCAGGTAACGACCGGGTTGAAGTTAATGGAGTTCCTCTGGAGAAAGAGGTTCCCGTCTATCTTCTTTTATATAAGCCAAGAGGTGTCATTTCAGCAGCGCAGGATGATAAGGGAAGGAAAATTGTGACGGACTTTTTCCCGGAAATTAAAGAACGGATCTATCCGGTAGGCCGGCTGGATTACGATACTTCAGGGTTGATTTTGCTCACAAACGATGGAGAATTTGCGAACGTGCTTATGCACCCTCGCTATGAAATCGATAAAACCTATGTAGCAAAAGTAAAGGGAATCCCTCCAAAGGGGATTTTGAGAACGATGGAAAAAGGCATTAAACTCGAGGATGGCATGACTGCACCGGCAAAGGCGAAATTGCTTTCTCTTGATAAAAAGAAAAACACGAGCATCGTGGAACTGACGATTCATGAAGGCAAAAACCATCAAGTCCGCCGCATGTTCGAAGCAATGGGTCACCCTGTTTTAAAACTAAAACGGGAAACGTATGCTTTTCTTGATTTGCGGGGGTTAAGCACCGGGGATTCAAGAGAACTTTCCCCGCATGAAGTAAAGCAGCTGCGTGCGCTGGCGGAAACAGGAAAAATAGGGTTTTAATACGACACAAACTGAAGGCTTATCGAAACGGGCAGCCTTCAACACGGGGGAAGCGAGCGGGCAGTTCTCTCCCCTGTCCAGTCCTCTTCCGGGAATTGGAGCAAAGAGGACTGGTGAAGAGTGTTCAGGGCTATTGCTCTGGGCACTTTTTTCAATATAGAGGATCAAAAGAGATGGACTCTTCCTTTATCTGCTAGACCATGCCATCATCTCGGACTTGCTATTGTTATTGCAGCAGAAAATAACCTGAGGAGCCGGGTTCGTGCAGCCGAAAGCATACAGGGTTCCATGATTAACCTTCTGGCTTCTGTTTAGCGTATTCATACCCCAGTCACCCCCCTTGAGGAATAGGATTTTTCACATAACCTTCAAACAAAAGATTTTGAGAGCGTTTTCGTAATGATATAATAATAGGAAATGGTTACATATTAGGGGAGTTAGGATGAAAAGAAGGCGTCTTTTTATGAGGGGGGCAATACTATTTCTGCTTCTTACGGCTTTGGCTTATACCCTTTATTCGAATTTTTTTGCGGATAAAGAGAGGGTGAAGGTTGGGAGCGAGGCTCCGGATTTTGTCGTGACGGACTTGAGCGGAGATCGGCGGCAGCTTTCTGATTACCGGGGCAAAGGAGTTTTGCTGAATTTTTGGGGAACGTGGTGTGAGCCATGCAAAAAAGAAATGCCGTATATGGACAATCAGTACCGTCATTACAAGGACCTCGGGGTAGAAATTCTGGCCGTCAATATTGCAGAATCTGATCTGGCCGTCAACAGCTTCGCAAAGCAGCATGGATTAAGCTTTCCGATTGGAATTGATAAGGACCGGCAAATACTCGATCAATATGGGGTTAAGCCGCTCCCTACTACGTTTTTAATAAACCAGGATGGAAAAGTGACCAGGATTGTCAAAGGGGAGCTGACGGAACGGAATATCAGAGACATGATGGAATCAATTAAACCATAGAGACAGGGAGTCATGCACATGAAAGAATTAAAGTGCGAGTGCGGACACGTCAATCCCCCCGGAACGCTGCTTTGTGAATCGTGCGGGAAGCAGCAGGCAGATTACAAGAATCCGGTTACGGACTCAGGGCCTCTCCTGGATATGCGGTATGACGGAAGTGCACGCCGTTCTCAAACTTACAGGAAAACAGTCATTGATAAAGTGTGGAACTTCTTTTCCTCAGTTAAGGTAGGGATATGGCTGATTGTTCTGGTATTGGCTGCCTCAGCGGTTGGAACGATTTTCACGCAGCTGGAGTATATCCCTTCGAATATTCTCCCAGAAGATTATTATAGGGAAGAGTTCGGGTTGCCTGGAGAAATCTATTATGATCTCGGACTTCACGACCTTTATGGTTCATGGTGGTTTATTACGCTTGTGGCATGCCTCGGCATCTCACTTGTAATAGCCAGTCTGGACAGGGTCATCCCCCTTTACAGAACTTTAAACGTACAGGGTGTGACAAAAAATACGGCGTTTATGAAGAGACAGCGTTTGTATGGGGACCGGGTGCTTGATAAAGACAGTGATTTTGAAGCGTTTAAATCAAGACTTGAGAAAAAAAGGTATAAAGTGCGGACCGAGAACGGGAACTTGATGGCTGAGAAGGGGCGCTTCTCAAGATGGGGGCCTTACGTAAATCACGTCGGCCTTATCATCGTTTTAATCGGTGCCATGCTGAGGTTTGTTCCGGGGATGTATGTGGATGAAAACCTTTGGCTGAGAGAGGGACAGGTTGCGGCCATCCCGGGTACAGATGGCAGGTATTTTCTGAAAAACGAGAGGTTCATCATAGAAACCTATGAATCAAGTAAAGAAAAAGAGGTATTTAAAGAAGCCATTTCTGAAGCGGGAGAGGGAAGTGTGGCTAAAAATTTTCAAACTGACATCATTCTTTACGAACGAAGCGGAAATTCACTGCCTGGTGAAAAACCTGAGCTAAAAGAAGTAAAACAGGATTCAATCAGGGTAAATCAGCCACTGCAGTTTGATTCATTCGGGCTGTATCAAAACAGCTATTCCACAGGAGCGCTTAAAGAATTAACGTTTAACCTGGTTAATAAAGAAACAGAAAAATCCTTTGGCCCCATTACAGTGAACCTGGATGAACCAAAGCCGGAATATAATCTCGGGGAAGGCCATAGAGTGGAAATTCTAAGCTATCTACCGGATTTTTTCATGAATGATGAAGGACGGCCGGATACAAAATCAAGGGCCCCGAATAACCCTGCCTTTGTATTTAATATGATTTCACCGGATAAGCCGGATGGGGAGGTAAGCTTTGTCGGCATTCAGATGAATTTGGAGCCGAACGGGGAAAACCTGATGTCCATGAAGTTTGCAGGTGTTGAGACCGTTAACCAATCGCTCCTGACTGTACGCAAAGATTTGACATTGTGGGTCATCGCATTGGGAGGTCTTATATTCATGATCGGGGTCTGTCAAGGCATGTACTGGAATCACCGGCGAATTTGGCTGAAGCGGGAAGGCGGTATGATCCTTATCGCAGCCCATACGAATAAAAACTGGTTTTCTCTCAAAAAGGAAATTGAGGATGCAGCTGAAGGAACTTCCATCCCGGCAGCATGGGATCAAAAAAACATTGAGGGTCGAAGTGGAGGGGTAGAGGTTGGCGGAAATTAGCAGCGGGCTGCTGTTTGCAGCATTCATATTATATCTTGTCGCAACGTTCCTGTTCGGAGGCTCAATCAGGGACAAAAGCAAGAACTCATCAGCACCTGACCGTTGGGCAAAAGCAGCGGTAATTGTAACAATTACTGGATTTTTGGCCCAGCTTGGCTATTTTATAACGAGGTGGATCGCTTCAGGTCATGCACCTGTGAGCAATATGTACGAGTTCACGACCTTCTTTGGGATGATGCTCGTTCTCGCCTATATTATTATCTATTTTTTGTACAAAGTATCGATTTTGGGACTGTTCACACTTCCGATTGCCTTGCTGATTATCGCTTACGGAAGCATGTTTCCGGATAATGTCACTCCACTGATCCCCGCTTTGCAAAGTGAATGGCTTCACATTCATGTTACGACAGCCGCACTCGGACAGGCGATTCTTGCCTTAAGTTTTGTTGCAGGTCTCATTTATCTTTTAAAACACGTGGACCAATCGAAGCCTTCCAAAAAAACATTCTGGCTTGAAGCAATTATGTTTATCCTGATCTTAACTGTTGGCTATATTCTTGTGACGAGCGGATTCAGGGCTGCAAACTATGAAACAGAGTTTTCCTGGGTTGATAAAAGGGGAAAAGCGGATACAATGGTCTACAATCTTCCGGCTGTAGCCGGCCCGAATGAGTGGGAGCTCAAGACGGATGGTGCGATGGAGCCATTTTTCTCATTGCCTGCTATCATACACGGGAGCAAGTTTAATACGGTTATCTGGTCTTTGATGGCGGGAATCGTACTATATGGATCGTTCAGGCTGATTGCCAGAAAAAGAGTCTCAGCCGTCCTGCATCCTTTGACGAAAAGAGTCAGCCTGGATCTAACCGATGAAATCGGCTACCGGGCCGTTACGATCGGCTTTCCTGTTTTTACACTGGGAGCCTTGATTTTCGCCATGATTTGGGCACAGCTTGCCTGGAACAGATGGTGGGGATGGGACCCAAAAGAGGTTTGGGCTTTGATCACCTGGCTTTTCTATGCCGCTTATTTGCATTTAAGGCTCTCCAGAGGCTGGCACGGAGAGAGATCTGCCTGGCTTGCGGTTATCGGATTTGCCATCATTATGTTTAATCTCATTTTTGTTAACATGGTCATTGCCGGGCTTCATTCATACGCGTGATCAAACAAGGGGCCGGTTTGCTGGAAAACCAGTCCCTTTATCTTTATCGGGTCAAAACAGCCTTTGCATTGCAGTTGCTGCCCTTTTATTTGTATGATAAGTGCATACATAAACGAACAGACCTATTAAGGAGGAAACGGATCATGGAAGAAATGGATAACGGAAAAATACTAATTGTGGATGATGAAGACCGAATCAGAAGGCTGTTGAAGATGTACCTTGAGAGAGAGGGCTATACGACCGAAGAGGCGGAAAACGGGGACGAAGCACTTGAGCTTGCACTTGCAAATGATTATGATCTGATTTTGCTCGATCTGATGATGCCCGGAATCGACGGGGTAGAAGTGTGCCGCCAGCTAAGGGAAAAGAAGGCGACACCTGTCATTATGCTGACAGCAAAAGGAGAAGAAGCCAACAGGGTACAGGGATTTGAAGTTGGCACAGACGATTACATCATTAAACCATTCAGTCCAAGGGAAGTTGTCCTGCGGGTAAAAGCCCTGCTTCGAAGGTCCTCATCCACAAGCTTCCTGAAAACTGAAACGAAAGCAAAAAACGTCATAGTTTTCCCGCATCTGACCATCGATCATGACGCACACCGGGTAACAGCCGATGGAAAAGAAGTAAGCTTGACCCCGAAAGAGTACGAGCTGCTCTATTTCCTGGCAAAAACTCCTGATAAAGTGTACGACCGGGAGCAGCTGCTTAAGGAAGTATGGCAATATGAGTTTTTCGGAGATCTCCGTACTGTCGATACTCATGTGAAGCGGCTGAGGGAAAAACTGAATAAAGTTTCGCAGGATGCAGCAAAAATGATTGTCACCGTATGGGGAGTAGGCTACAAGTTTGAGGTTGGCAATGAATGAGGCTTTGGCGGAGTGTAGTAGGCAAGCTTTGGGGCACCATTCTCCTGCTGGTAGCATTCGTTCTTCTTGTTCTCACCATTCTATGGTTTGAATTTATTGAGAACTACCAGACGAATCAGGCAGAGAGTGAGCTTTCTCAGCTTGCAGGAAAAATCTCAAGCATCCTTGAAAACCACGATGATATTCACGACTCTCCTGCACTAGCCCGTTCAATTGCATTAGAGCTTTCAGATGAGAAAACCGGAATTATGATTGTTGATGAAAACGGAAAGCCCTGGTATTCTTCCGAAGGAGCCAGCAGCAGCCAGCCGTATATCAGCCTTCAGACCATTAAGAATGACAGAGAACTGGCAGCTGTTTTAAATGGCAAGCAAGAGAGCATGAAAACCATAACAGCTGATGATAAGAACGGTCCGAAAAAAGAGAAGGTTCTCCTTCAGGGAGTGCCCTATCAATTATCGAATGGTAAACATGGAGCTGTGTTTGTTTCTCAGTCCCTGGCTGCAATCAGAGAAGCGGCAAGCAGTACGACCCGGTATACGTTTATCGGCGCTGCGGTCGGGCTGATCCTTACAACAATCTTTGCTTTTTTTCTCTCCACAAGGATCACGTATCCGCTCAGAAAAATGAGAGAAGCTGCCCTCGAATTGACAAAAGGCAAGTTTGATAAAAAAGTTCCGATTCTAACCGGAGATGAAATAGGGGAGCTTGCCGCTGCGTTCAATCAGATGGGAAGACAGCTCAAATATCATATCAATGCTTTAAATCAGGAAAAGGAACATTTGACCAGTATTTTGAGCAGTATGGCTGACGGTGTAATTACGCTTAATATTGATGGAACCATTCTCGTAACCAATCCTCCTGCTGAGCGATTTCTGCAAGCCTGGTATTATGAGCAGGAAATGAATATTAAGAGCGGGGAAGAACTTCCGCCGGCAGCGAAGGAGCTTTTTCAGAGGGTGGTTCACACTGAGAAAGAACAGGTAATTGAGATGACGCTGCAGGGCCGTTTCTGGGTTATGGTAATGGGCCCGCTTTATGATCAGGATTATGTTCGGGGAGCGGTAGCCGTTTTAAGAGATATGACAGAAGAACGGCGGCTTGATAAACTCAGAAAGGATTTTATCGCCAATGTAAGCCATGAACTGAGGACGCCGATTGCCCTGCTGCAGGGCTACAGTGAAGCGATTGTCGATGATATTGCAAGCTCGGATGAGGAGAAAAAGGAAATTTCCAAAGTCATATACGAAGAATCTCTCCGAATGGGGAGACTCGTCAATGAATTGCTAGACCTTGCAAGAATGGAAGCGGGCCATGTGACTCTCCTTTATGAGAGAGTTCAGGTTTCTGAACTGATTGCCAAGATATCACGTAAGTTCCAGGGAATGGCAAGGGAGAAATCCATCATTCTATCCTCTGCCGTCCATGTGGAGAACGACTGGTTCATTATGGACTCGGACAAGATCGAGCAAGTCCTGACCAACCTTGTCGACAATGCCATACGCCATACCGATGAAGGCGGAACGGTCACTTTTACGGTCCGTACAGCAGATAATGGGCTGAAAGTCGATGTGACAGACACTGGAACAGGCATTCCGGAGGAAGACCTTCCGTTTGTATTTGAGCGGTTTTATAAAGCAGATAAAGCAAGGACAAGAGGCAGATCCGGCACCGGACTCGGTCTTGCTATAGCAAAGAATATTATAGAAGCTCATCACGGGACGATCACTGTCCGCAGCAAAATTCATGAGGGAACCACGTTTACGTTTTATTTATCTAAGATTGACGAAAAGCTTATGGAAGGGAGTAAAGAATGATGAATTTATATACAAGAACCGGTGACAAAGGACAGACCAGTCTTATCGGAGGCCGGGTAGATAAGGATGACATCAGGGTGGAGGCATATGGAACGCTTGATGAATTGAATGCAATCACAGGTCAGGCGATGTCGCTGCTGGAAGATGATAAATACAGGGACATTTATCAGGAACTCGAAAAGATTCAGCATGAGCTGTTCGATTGCGGGGGAGACCTCGCCTCTGTGCTGAGTCCGGAAAAACGCAAAGATAAAGCATCTCCGGAAATGACCGGTTTTTTAGAAAAAAGAATTGATGAATATGTGAAGGAAGCTCCGGAGCTCGAGCGGTTTATCCTTCCGGGAGGGACTCAGGCAGCAGCCGTTATCCATCTCGCAAGAACGGTGGCCAGAAGAGCTGAACGGAGGATCGTCACGCTTCAGAAGCATTCTGAAGTGAATGAAAATATCCTTCAATATGTAAACAGGCTGTCCGACTACTTTTTTGCCGTAGCCAGAGTCATTAATTACCGCTCTGGAACGAAAGATGTAGAATATGAGAGAAGTGCCATCGTGTTTGGAAGAAAAAATAAAGAATCGTAAATTTTTGTGAAAAAGGAAGGAATCACCTTCCTTTTTTTTTGTGTTCGAAGGTATAATTTCTATTAAGCCTGCAGTTTGCTTAAGGCAGGTCAGAAAAAAAGGACTGTATCTGTAACCTTTGAAAAGTCTGATACGACTAAGCAGATGAACGGAGGGGTTTCCATGGAAGAAGCCTTCCAGACTTTATATGAAAACTATCATCAGGATCTATTTCAATTCCTGTTTTATATGGTGAAAGACCGCGAACAGGCAGAAGACCTTGTTCAAGAGGTTTATATACGCGTACTGAAATCCTATGAAAAATTCGAAGGCAGAAGCTCTGAAAAGACGTGGCTGTTTTCAATCGCCAGGCACGTGGCCATCGACTGGTTTCGAAAGCAGAAAACGATTAAGCAGCGCCTGATTGAGAAATTTGACTGGGATCAGAATCAAGTGAGGGACGAGTCTCCGCTGCCGGATGAGATTGCTCTCCAAAACGAGCAAGTTCAGTGGATTTATCAGTCTCTGGATGCATGTACAATCGATCAGAAAAGTGTAGTGATTATGAGATACATACAAGGCTATTCCATTCAGGAAACAGCCCGGGCACTGAAATGGTCGGAAAGCAAAGTGAAAACAACTCAGCACAGAGCGATAAAAGCTTTGAAGAAAAGCATGGCTCATCTCAGCGGGAAGGAGGGAGCAGAGCATGAAAAGGTCCGAGTATAATGATGAACAGCTGCAGGAACTGCTGTCACAGCTTCCCACTCTAAAAGATAAGCGGTCCCGTGAGGAAATTTACAGAGGATTAGCCAGAAGCCGTTCGGCAAGACATAAAAAAATATGGATCGGGCCTCTATTGGCGAGCTTCGCCGCACTATTGATCCTTACACTGATTTCCCCGTTCTGGCTGGAAGAATTGGGCACCACGCCAGAGGGGAACAGTGTGAAAGAAAACATAGCACTGGATCTGCCTGAACCGGATCAGGCACCTGCGGAATCTGCAGAAGAACGGCCGGCTGCACAGCCGGAGGAGGAGTCACAGGCACCTGCTCCAAGAGAAAAGATGACCGATCAAACAGAATCCCCGGACACACCTCCCGAGGAAAAAAACCAGACAGAAGCAGCAAAGGAAGAAGCAGTGCCTGAAGACGATGCTCCCGAAAATGACGGGGAGACGGTGACCTATTTAGCGGAAGAAAGCAAGCAGGAGCAATCATTGGTAATGGCTTACTCGGATCCTAATGTAAGGTATACGATTCCTGTAACCCTTGTCTCTGAAAATGGACCGGTTTCAGCCGGTCAGTACGGCGGGATGGTGACCGCCTTTCAAGAGGATAAACTTGGATTAACAAACTACTTTGAAAATATTGAAATCAGAGAATCAGAAAGTCCCGAAATAATTGAAATTCATATGGATGAATCACGAGAGCTCGAAAGCTCATCAGAAGCGCATTTTGCTGAAATGATTAAAGAATCCTTCAGCGGCAAGGGATTTGAAAAAGCCAGGCTTTTTACCGGAAAAAAACCGGGAATCGAGATGGGGCCGCTTGGCCTTGTTGAAGAACTGGATCTCAAGAAGAGGGAAAAAAAAGCTTTTTATAAATATGTATCAAAAAACAGCCAGCCTCTTTTTGTTTATTCAGAAGAATCCTATTCCACGGTTAGTGAAGCTTTCCAAAATATGTACCGTGACCAGGACGAAACCCTTCTTTCTATTATTCCCAAGGGGGTATCTATTGAATCCGTTAAAGAAAAAGGAAAAGAACTTATTCTTACATTTAAACCTGCTGATATGAAAAATGATGAAGAATTTATTTTTATGCTGGAAGGCCTGCTTCTCACAGCGAAAGAATTTGGTTTTGAAACCGTAACATTCCGGGATGCGAAAGCAGAAAAAATTGGGAAAATTGAGATGAATAAACCGGTAAAGGTCCCTTTTGGACCTAACCCGGTCCCTGTTGAAAATAAATAAGGGCAGAAAATGCCCTTCCTTGTAAATTGTCGAAAAATTTCATCGTTTCCCTTAACTCTCTTGCTTTAATATGATAAAGTTTAACTAGATAAGGGAGGGATATTTATGCTTACCGACTACCATAATCATCTAGAACGCGGGACGCTTTCGCTGGAATATTTGAAGGAATTTACAGATGAAGCGAAGCGTAAAAACATTGACCATTTTGGAATTTCCGAGCATGCCTATCACTTTTATCAGACAGCAGATATCCTGAGCAATTCATGGGTGGAAGAGAGACGGTATTATGATATGAAGGATTACACGGCTCTTTTCAGTCAGGCTGAAAAAGCAGGCATCGATGTTAAAATGTCGATTGAAATGGATTACACCCCCGGTAAGCACAAAGAAATGGAGCGGTTTATCCGGCAGTATGACTTTGATTATGTGATTGGTTCAATTCACTGGATCGGCGGCTTTGGCATTGACCTGAAGGAATTTATCCATGAATGGGATAAAAGAGACGTCTATGATACATATAAAAAGTATTTTGATCAGGTAGTGACGCTGGCGGAATCCAATCTGTTCGATATTGTCGGGCACCTGGACCTGGTAAAGATCTTTAACTACATTCCTGAAAACGAAGAATTCCTGCTGGAGCAATATGAAAGAGCAGCGGAGGCTCTGTCCAAAAGCAAGACTTGCGTGGAAATTAGTACGGCCGGTTTAAGAAAACCAACCGGGGAGCTGTATCCAGATGAGAGGCTGCTGAAAATGTGCTATCAGAAAGGGGTTCCGATCGTCCTGTCTTCAGATGCCCATATTCCAGGGGATGTGGGTGCAGACTACGGTCAAGCTGTTTCTTTGGCCAGAAAAACAGGGTATGAAACCATTATGACTTTTTCGAAGGGAGAAAGAAAAGCAGTTCCCCTTGGATAATAGAGAGGTTTCCTTAAAAAGGCTATGTAAAAACCGGCCTTAGATCAACCCACAAGATAAACTTATTGATAGAAGTATGGAAAATCATGCTGAGAGAAAATATTGGAATGGAAACCCTCGGGATGCTCAAGGCATTCCGGGGATTTTCGTTGTGAATGTCGTTTATGCTGCTTCACCCCAAGCTTTTGAGCCGAAAGAAGACTCCCAGCCCCGCCGGCTGCTGAACAGCCCGGAAAGAAAATCAGCCAGAACAAACCAAAAAAAAAGCATTAAAACGGACTTTCTTATGGTTTAATAATGCAAGGTGCTGAAGGGGCAAAGCCTGCAGCGGTAGTAGCGCTTGAAAATAGCAGCGAGCTCTTCAAACGCACACTGCAGTAACAATGAGATGAGGGGTTAGATGTGTTATATGATGACCGGTACCATCTGCACGTAGGTTATTATGAAAACGGGGAGGATTTTGAGGCAATTGCTTATAAACGTCAATCACAAGAAACGTGGGACATTTTCTTTGATTTCGAGCAGTACGGTTTGAGTAAGCCGGTTCTAAGGACCCGGCTTAAAGACGGTGCCATGTGGATCTTCTCCATTGATAAGGACGAGCTTAATAGTCACTATGGAGCTGAAAAATTTAAACAGTGGCTCTCGGCTCAAAGATTGATTTAAAAAACAGGGAAGCCTCTCATGAACAGGCTTCCCTAAAAGAATTATAGGTTAATTGTGGAACAAATCCATCCGCACGATTGATTCAGAGCTCAATGGCATGGATAAACACAATTTCCTCAAGCTCAGAAAGCGCACCTAAAATGACTTGGTCGAGCGGCCTGTCAAACGAAAGCATCATGATCGCTTCGCCGCCTTTTTCTTTTCGTCCCACCTGCATTGTTGCAATGTTTACAGCGTGATTCCCTAATATTCTTCCAACATTTCCAATTACTCCGGGAACATCGGTATGCTGAATGTAGAGCAGGTGGCCTGATGGGTTAAAGTCGATGGAAAATCCGTTAACAGCTACGATCCGTTCTCCAAAATGCGGAATCACGGTTCCCTTTATTTCAGAAGTCCGCTGCTCCCCTTGAATGGAAACGGTGATGCTGTTGGAATATCCGGAGTTACGGCCGGATACTTTTTCAATAAACTGTATGCCTCTCTCCCTGGCAAGCACTCCGGCGTTCACCGTATTTATGTTGATATCCATTCGCTGTTTCAGAAAGGAAGCAATCATGCTTTTGGTTACATATGAAGATTCAATTTCAGCTGCTTTTCCTTCATATTCAATAGTGATGCTCTGAACCGGCTCTTTCATATACTGGGACATAAAAGACCCAATCTTTTGAGCAAGAGAATCAAAAGGCGCTACTTCCTGGTACTCTTCATCAGACATAGCGGGAAGATTGATGGAAGTCGTAACCTGTTTGCCCTGGATAAAAAGAAGAACCTCTTTAGATACTTGATAGGCGACATTCAGCTGCGCTTCTTTCGTTGATGCTCCAAGATGGGGAGTTGCGATCACCTGGTCAAATTCAAGAAGACGGGTGTGTTCAGGGGGCTCTACCTCAAAAACGTCGAGTGCTACTCCCCGGACATGCCCATTTTCAAGATGTGCACATAGCGCGCTCTCATCAATGATACCGCCGCGAGCGCAATTGATCAGATAGACCCCTTTCTTCGTCTTCGCAATCGTTTCATCATTCAGCAGTCCTTTTGTCTCTTCCGTCAGCGGGGTATGTACCGTTATGATATCCGCGTTTGACAGGAGCTCTTCAAAATCATGCTTTTCTACTCCGATTTTCTCGGAACGCTCCTTTGTCAAAAACGGGTCGAATACAGCTACTCTCATTCCAAAAGCTTTCGCTCGTTTTGCAAGCTCAGTCCCGATCCTTCCAAGACCTACAATTCCAAGCATTTTGCCGTGCAGCTCACTTCCGACGAATGAAGAACGTTTCCATTCCCTGTTTTTCACTGACATATTGGCCTGGGGGATATGCCTGACAAGGGAGGCGATCATGGCAAAGGTGTGTTCTGCAGTAGAAATGGTATTCCCATCAGGTGCATTGATTACGATAATGCCTCTTCGGGTGGCCTGCTCGACATCAATATTATCTACCCCGACTCCGGCTCTGGCCACAATTTTCAAATTAGGCATAGTGTTCATCAATTCTTCCGTAACCTTCGTGGCGCTCCGGACAAAGAGAGCGTCATAGCTTGATAAGTCAGTCTCCTCTTGAACATTCTTCTGAACGATCTCAATATTTTCCGCTTCTAGCAGCGGTTCAAGCCCGTCTTTGCTGATTGGATCTGAAACAAGAACTCTGAACATCAAACATCCCTCCAGTCAATTTTGTTAGATAATTTATCATATTGAGAATAGTTTAACAATAGTATTCAGTGCGGTAAAGGGTGAAAGCGGTTACTTGACTAATAATTTTTTTAATGAGGTAAAAGGTGGATATAAATGCATTTTTCTATACAAAAAGCCAAATACCCTATATAATTACTTGGAATACAAAATAATAGATCATTCTTCGGGGCAGGGTGGAATTCCCTACCGGCGGTGATAGGGCAAATGTCCTTAAGCCCGCGAGCCTGTAAGGGCAGGATCTGGTGCGATTCCAGAGCCGACAGTATAGTCTGGATGGGAGAAGATGGTGGCTAAGCGCTGAAAAGATCCTTTTTCTGCGTTTCTTCGGAATGCACATCAACTCCCTCTGCCAGCATGGCAGAGGGTTTTTTGGCAGATCGGGACAGCCCTTCTTTTCAAGAGACCGATCATGAAAAGGAGAGAACAGCTATGCTACAAAGCAGCATTAGAAAAAGAGTTATTACAGCCGTATTGAGCAGCATCGCCTATTTGCTGATGATGCTCGAAATTCCCTATCCGGGAAGTGTTTTTTTGAAATTTGATTTCAGTGATCTTCCAGCGCTCGCGGCTCTTATTTTATTTGGACCGGGTTCGGCCCTGACTGTCGAAGCGCTTAAGAATGTGCTTCATTATTTAATCCAGGGAAGCGGTACAGGCGTGCCGATTGGCGAAGCAGCAAACTTTGTTTCAGCTGCCGTTCTAATTTTGCCATTGTGGTTAATATATAAAAGAAACCAAACGTTAAAAGGCCTCCTGCTTGGACTTGGTGCAGGTACGGCTGCAATGGCCCTGATCATGTCCATATTTAATTATTATGTGATTTTACCGGCCTACACATTTTTCCTTGGAATGGAACAAATGAACACAGAACAAATTTATCAATTTATTGTATTGGGAATTCTCCCGTTTAACCTGATTAAAGGGATTCTGATCTCGGTAATCTTTACAATGGTTTATATAAGAATGAAAGCATGGTTTGAGCAAAAATCGGTTCAAGCCGGCAGAAGCATTTAAATTACCACCACTTAATTTCCTTGCGAAAATTTGAAGTGGGGTCTGCTCGCCTGAACCCATAAAAAATACCCCCTGCCTGCAAGGCCGGGGGTATTTTTTTGGGCTATTCAAATTTCAATGCATCGCCTTCGAATGGCTCGTCTGCCACTTTGATGGAATCCGTCGGGCAGCCTTCATAGGCATCCATCATATCTTCTTCAAGCACTTCTGGAATCTCAACAATTCCCTGGTTTTCATCAAGGGTTACGAATGCAATCCCTTCATCATCATAATCGTAAATGTCGGGTGCAGCTGCACCGCATGCACCGCAGGCAATGCAAGTGTCTTTATCAACGATTGTATACTTAGCCATATAAAAAAACCTCCTGATCATTCTTAGGACTGAACGGATGAATGTACAAATTTAATCTTTCCCGCTTGGTGTAAAGTCCTTAACTTATACCTATTGTATAGATGTTGTTTGAACTTTTCAATAAAAAAATCCACTGAGAATGCTTATCATAACAACGTTTCTAGTTCTTACCGTACCCTTTTAGTGAGGCTTTAAACATCTGTCTCCTGTGAAAAATCTGTTAAAATAAAAACAGATGGATTAGCTTATGAAAAGTGCTGGTGATTCGTAATGACTGTATCAGGATATTCTTATCTTTCTCTCCTGTGCCTGGACCGTTTTAAAGGAGAACGTTCTTTCTCGGCGATTTTCCATCTTTTAAGAGGGAAAAAGACCTCCCAAACCCTTCAGGATATACAGCTCTTCAGCCTGTCCAATTTTTTCTCCCTATTTCCGCAGATCAGCAGAGAGACTGTTGAGGAGGCCTGTAAGCACCTCGAGTCTCAAAACTACATTGACCGGGAAGGAAAACTGACGGCGGAAGGTGGCAATGTGCTGAGCTCGTTAAAGAAAGATATGCCGATGCCATTGCATCTGGATAGCTGGAAGCATGGAAAGGAAGCAAGAAAAGCATGGGAGAAGCTTTCACTATTGGTACAAACAGCCACTCATTTTGCTGATGGAAAAAACCGTTTTCTGCCGGTTACCTCAAATGAAGAAGCACAGAAGTGGGTTAAAGGATGCTTAAAACAGGCGGAATGGAGCAGAAGCGGACTGGCTCAGAACGTGTTCCGGGATTTACATAAGTTTTTATCAGACCAGCCTGATTGGATGTCGGAGCTTTTTGTTTTTCGGCTAACCTCTCCAGGCCGTGCCGGTTTAACCTATCTTCAGCTGGAGGAGAGGCTTGACCGCGATGCGGTGTATCTGGAAGTATGCTTCTGGAGTATGATGCACCAGCTTTTAGAACAATCGGCCGAGTATGAATTTTCCGTTCTTTCAAATCTGAAAAACGGCAATACTGACTCTCTTCCTCTTACGCAATCGGCCCGGCAAACGTATCGTCTGCTCATGCAGGGTATGGACAGGGAGTCGGCAGGGAAGGTCAGGAATTTAAAGCAAAGCACCATTGAAGATCACATTGTAGAAATAGCGATGCATGATCATCGGTTTGATTTCAGCCCTTACTTTCTCCCGGAGGAAAAGGAGGAAATCATTCAGGCGATTCATGTGCTGCAAACAAGACAGCTGAAAAAAATTAAAGAGTATCTGGATCATAAATATACATATTTTCAAATACGGCTTGGAATGGCTGCGGCAAGGAGGTAACCGGATTTGGGAGAAGCAAAGGCTGCGCTGAAAAAGTATTTTGGCTTTGATTCCTTTCGTGAAGGACAATGTGAGATTATCGAAGATTTGCTGAAAGGACGGGACACCATCGCGATGCTGCCTACGGGTGGAGGAAAGTCTATGTGCTATCAGCTTCCCGGCTATATAAAAGATGGATCGGTCATCATTGTAACCCCTCTGCTTGCACTGATGGAGGACCAGGTGGCCCAGCTGAAAATGGCAGGTGAGAAAAAGGCTGTTGCCCTGAACAGCTTTTTAACCCTTCATGAGAGAAGTACAGTTCTTGATCATCTATCCGAATATCGTTTTATCTTCCTCTCACCTGAAAGTTTAAGAAACAGCAGGGTCATGTCTGCATTAAAATCCGTAAACGTTTCTCTGTTTGCTGTGGATGAAGCCCATTGTATCTCTCAGTGGGGTCATGATTTTCGCCCTGACTATTCGATGATCGGAAAAGCGAGGGCGCAATTGAACAAGGCACCCTGTCTTGCAATGACGGCCACGGCGACTATAGAGGTAATCCGCGACATCAAAGAATCTCTGCAAATGGAAAATGCGGAACATCATTTATACTCTGTTAACAGACCGAATATTTCATTGGCTGTAAAGAAGATGAGTGGACTAAACGAAAAGCTTGAAGAACTGGTGTCTCTCGCAGGCCATCTAAAAGGACCGGGCCTGATCTATTGCGCCGGGCGGCAATGGACTGAAAAGACAGCCGCTTATTTAAAGGATCATGGACTTACCAGAACCGCTTATTATCATGGGGGCATGGAAAATGAGCAGCGGATGCTGATCCAGCAGCAGTTTCTCAACGGACAGCTTGACTTGGTGTGCTGTACAAATGCTTTTGGAATGGGTGTAAACAAGAATGATATCCGGTTTGTCCTTCATTTCCATATGCCGGCCAGGATGGATTCATATATGCAGGAGATCGGAAGGGCCGGACGTGATGGCCTGCCCGCTATTGCGGTTACTCTATTTGATTCAGCGGATATTCAGCTCCCTTTATTTATGATAGAGAGAGAATTTCCAGAGCGGGAAGACATTCGCGCATATTTGAGATCTTTGGCGAAAGATAGCCCATACCGGCTCGAGCTGGAAGAGACGCATCAGCGGTTTATCGATCATTATGCCACAAGTCTGCATGGGGTTGACGCGGAAGAAAAAACAGAAGCTATATGGAAAAAGATCCAGCAGCGCCAGCAAATTAAGTCCGAAAAGCTGAAGGATATGGTAAAATGGTATTCGACAGATGGTTGCAGAAGAAGCGGAATTCTGGCACATTTCGGTGAAAAAAGTGATTCCCCTGCTTTCACACGCTATTGCTGTGACTACTGCGGGATGGAAGAAAGCAGCTATTACGGAAATACCGGTCATTCTCCAAGTATCAATGAAGCGATGGATTGGGAAAACGAACTTAAAACGATGTTTAAAGTGAGTGAACCTCTTGTTCAAAAATCAAATTGATCTGATCCATAGTCTGACCGACCGGCAAATGATCCAACAGCTTTATATGACACAAACCGTACTAGCCGCTGCAGGACTGGCAGGGTCCTGGCTGTTCTTGGGGGATGTTCTGGCTCCTGCAGAAAAGCTTTCTGTCACACTGCCGGCTCTATTATCAGGCATAGGTCTTGCTGGATTGGCTGTTGCTGCTGACTATGCGGTAACGAATAAGGTGCCTGCTGGATGGTACGATGATGGAGGCGTAAATGAAAAGCTGTTTAGAAGCTGTTCCATTCCTCACATCGCTCTTATGGCAGCTATTATCGCGTTCACGGAAGAGTGGCTGTTCAGAGGAGTGCTGCAGACTGAATTTGGTTTGCTCGCTGCCAGCCTCATCTTTTCTATTCTTCACTTGCGTTATTTGACTAAACCGCTGTTGTTTGCAATGGTAACTGCTGTAAGCCTGCTTATCGGTCTGCTATATGAAATGACAGATAATCTCTTTGCCGTCATGACAGCTCACTTTCTTATTGATTTCATTTTTGGCATTCAAATAAGAGTAAAGTATGTAAATCGAGGTGAAACCTGACCCCATGAGAAATCAAAAAAATCCGCCTGATCAGGCTGAGAATTTGAGAGACCAGATGATTCCGGATAAAGAACAGTATGGACAGTACCCATCGAGAAGCGAAGTTCATAAATCAAGATACCGGGCAAAGGATAAAAAGAAAAAAGTAAAGCTGAAATATCCGCTGATCAGTTTTCTGGCATTGTGCTTTATCTTGCTGCCGGTTTTGTTTCTTTTTGTGACTTATTACTATGATAAAGATGGCACCCCGCTGGACAACGGGCAAAATCTTAAAGATTATGAATCAATCATTATTGATAATAACCGGGAAGCGGAACCTGCAGAATCCGGAACAGGCAGTGATGCAGCGGAGGATATCCGTCCGGAAGAGCCGGAACAAAGTTCCCCTGATAAAAGCAGCTATAATTCTTCAGCAGAAGCGGCTGTGGAACAGCAGTCAGAAATAGGTTCCCCTGCACCGGAAAAGAAAGATGAATCCCGGTCAGCGGCCAAGGAAGACTCACCCGGCAAAGAAGAAACGGAAGCCGGGCTTCAAAAGGATAAAAAGGCCAAACCTCCTAAGCCGTCTGTACAAGTAGTAAAGCATGTCGTAAAACCGAAAGAGAACTTATACCGTATATCTTTAAAGTATTTTAAAAGCAGAGTTGGAGAAGAAATCATCAAAGACCATAATCAGCTTTCAGCTAATGAGGTCTACGCCGGACAAGTACTTGAAATTCCATTAAAGCAGTGATAATCTTCGTTCAAGAGAACGGAGATTTTTTGTATCCTTTTACATACCCTGTCCTTTTTCAGAATATAAATGAATAAAGGGTTAAGGCAGGGTGATAAATTTGGAAAAAGCGATTGAGCATCTGAATTCGGCTACAGATGAACCAACGAAGAGAATGCTTCAGGGGCTGGTGGATAAAAAAAGAAAATATGACCGGTTTAAGCGCAAGGTTTTGACTTTGCAGCTTGTATCCTTTGTCTGTATGCTGGCATTTATGCTTTATTTTTACAAATGGATTGTTCTTACCAGTGATAATAGCTTATCCATTGTACTTTCCCGTTTTGTAGATGTGTCGTTTCATTTATACTTCATTATTGCCATTGCAGGGACATATGCAACTGCTTTATATTACAAAAAGAAAGAGACAAAAGCGGAAACTGAATTTCATACATTGCGCTGCGAAGTCATCCGCAAAAGCGGTGAATTATGGCCACAGCCCTATCACTGGAAAAAAAGGATTTCAGTCTATCAAATGATGAAGGCTGAGTTTGATATTAATCTTTTTTATGAAAGCAAATGAACAGAAATAAGGTGATCCATTGACAATTTTCTTAATTGGAGCTGTTTTGGGAGCGCTATGTTTAGCGGCATACATGCTCTCCAGCGCGTTTCGCTCTAGAATTACCATTCAAAATCTTTCCTATTCCGATTTCCCCCCTGATCACGGGAAACTCAAAATATTCTTTATATCGGATATTCATAGAAGAAAAATTTCCGATAACCTGCTGGCTAACCTGCCGGCTGCCCCGGACATTATTTGCATCGGAGGGGACTTGACCGAAAAAGGGGTGCCCATTGAAAGAACAAGGGAGAATGTAAAAAGATTATGCGAAACAGCCCGGACTGTAATGGTTTTAGGCAATAACGACCCTGAAGCAGGCCTGTCTTCCCTTGAGCACCTGCTGGAGGAAGAAGGTGCAGCCCTTTTAAAAAATAAAACCTTTCCTATTCCCTCCCGTTCCGGCAAACAAATCAGCCTCCTTGGAGTTGATGAGATGAAATTTGGGTGGGACAGGCTGGATCTAGTCCTGCGGGAATCTCAAGAATCAGACTTCCGGATTCTATTGTGCCATAATCCTGAGATCGCGAAGAAGCTCACTCCTGAAACCGGAATACGACTTGTTTTGTCCGGGCACACTCACGGCGGACAAATACGCATGCTGGGTTTCGGATTGTATGAGAAAGGAAAAATTCATAAAAAACCATTTGGAGATTTGCTGATCAGCAACGGCTTTGGAACAACGCAGCTTCCATTAAGGCTTGGCGCACCTGCAGAAGCTCATTTTCTAACCATCACTTCTAGTAAAAAATGATTAACAATACTTATACAAAGTTTACACAAGGTGTTCAATTCGATATAATTTAAAAAAGAAGCTTTTTGCATGCAGGTTTAATGGCTTGCGATGGAGGATAAAGACAATGCCGAATGCTGAAGAAGGTAAATACAATATTAAGGCAGTTTCAAAAATGCTGGGAATCCAGCCCGGCACATTACGGGCATGGGAAAGACGATACCAGATGATTGCCCCTGTACGGAATGAATCAGGGCACAGATTATACACCGAGGATCATGTCCGGATCTTAAAGTGGCTGATAAACAAAGTAAATAAAGGATTCTCAATTAGTCAGGCAGTTCATTTGCTTGAAGATACAGGACTGAATGTGGATGATGGGCCGGTAGAAGCTGCTCAGACGGGAGACCGTTCTGCTGAATTAATGGACGATTTGCTGAAGGCGCTGCTTTCATTTGATGAGAATCTTGCTCATGAATTGATGAACCGGGCTTTTAGTCTGTATTCGATTGACAAAGTGATGATTGATATTCTAGGCCAGGTTCTTTCTAAAGTAGGGGATTTATGGGAACAAGGAAAAATTACAACGGCACATGAGCATTTCGCCACCTCGTTTTTAAGGTCAAGAATTGGAATGATTCTTCATACTTTGCCTGTCAACGGCCTTCTTCCCAAGGCTGTAGCCGTGTGCGGTCCAGGTGAATGGCATGAAATGGGTTTGCTGATCTTTACTCTTTTCCTGAGAAGAAGAGGCTTTGAAGTAATCTACCTTGGATCAAGCATAGCAGACAGCGATCTGCCGGTTGTGCTTGATGAGGTCCATCCCAAATTTTTGTTTATGTCATGTACGCTTCAGGATAATATTGATAAGACTCTCAAAGCGGTTGACGAGCTTAATGAAAGGTTCCCGGAGCTCCAGGTTGGCCTCGGAGGGGGAGCATTTATGGATATGGAAGAGGAGAGAAAGCGCTTATATCAAAATGCACTTCTTGGCGCGTCCAACCATGAATGGGAAATCTGGCTTAAGGAAAAGCTCGCCATGTAGCAGTGTAATAAGCTTGTCTATTTTCATCTGCCGTTGTAAACTGTTAACAAAATAACGAACCATCTTACTTGTAAATCATACAATAATTACATGGTAAGGGTTTTACGGCAGGAGGGAAAGAGATGCGTTTGGAGCGCCTTAATTATAATAAAATCAAGATATTTCTAACGATTGACGATCTTATGGATCGCGGTCTTACGAAAGAAGACCTCTGGAAAGATTCATTCAAGGTGCATCAGCTCTTCAAGGATATGATGAATGAAGCTAGCCTTGAACTAGGCTTTGAGGCTCACGGATCTCTTGCTGTGGAAGTGTTTTCTCTCCAGGCACAAGGGATGGTAGTTATTGTAACTAAAAGCAATGAAGAGATGGATGAAGAAGAAGAAGATTACACAGATGACTACATTGAAATGCAGGTCAAACTGGACGAAAGCATAGATGTTGTTTATGAATTTCAATCATTTGAAGATTTGATTCAATTATCTAAGGCCCTCAAGCAGATGGGACTGACCCAGGGATCGGTCTATTTCTTTAACCAGAAGTATTTTCTTCACATGGATGACTACTCTCCAGCGCCGATTGAGACGCTCATCGCAGTCCTGGCTGAGTTCGGCAGTTCTACAACCCTTACTCTTCACAGACTTCAGGAATATGGAAAACCAATTATGAAGGAAGATGCCATTCAGCAGCTTACTTCTTATTTTCATTAAGATTCTGCCGGGAAAATCCTAATAGGATTTTCCCGGTTTTACTTTATCGTACTGCTTGCTCTGCAGACAGGGGATTATATGGATTTGACAGATTGTTAAAGGGGTAAGCCTGAAAGCGCTCAAAACAAACCTTTGCAGCTGAGGGAGGTGCGGCAGAAAACAAGTTAACGCTGCGGCCCGCACAGTCGCTGGCAGCGCGGAAGATTTTCTTTTAAAAGTATAGACAGCCTTATCAGCGGCCACTCTCTCCGGCCGAATGAGATCCATACGATATCTTTTAAAAACGCAGCCTGATTTGTTGATTAAGGCCCATTTCACACTGTGTCAAATTTTACCCTTAAAACAGCCATTATGGCTTTGCATAACAACATTGAAGGTGTATACTATTGTCTGAAAGGCCGTCTATATCAATTGATTGACATTAGGAGGTTTACTAATGGTAGCCGAGAAAAACACCGAGAACAATCATGGGAAACATGATGTGTTAATAGCGACCCAAACGGTGATACATAAAGCCCTTGAGAAACTGGGCTATCCTGAAGAAGTTTATGAACTGCTTAAAGAACCGATTCGAATGATGACTGTAAAAATTCCAGTACGCATGGACGACGGATCCGTCAAGATTTTCACCGGTTACCGGGCTCAGCATAATGATGCGGTTGGTCCGACAAAGGGCGGCATACGTTTTCACCCAAACGTAACAGAAACAGAAGTTAAAGCGCTTTCAATTTGGATGAGCCTTAAATGCGGAATTGTGGACCTTCCATACGGCGGAGGAAAAGGCGGCATTATCTGCGATCCGCGAGACATGTCATTCCGGGAGCTTGAGCGCCTGAGCAGAGGGTATGTAAGGGCAATCAGCCAGATAGTCGGGCCAACTAAGGATATTCCGGCACCGGATGTATTTACAAACTCGCAGATCATGGCTTGGATGATGGACGAGTACAGCCGTATTGATGAATTTAACTCACCCGGTTTCATTACAGGAAAACCTCTGGTTCTCGGAGGATCTCACGGACGGGAGTCTGCTACAGCAAAAGGGGTAACCATTTGTATACATGAAGCAGCAAAAAGGAAAGGCATTTCCCTGCAGGGAGCGCGTGTCGTTGTACAGGGGTTTGGAAACGCCGGAAGCTTCCTCTCTAAGTTCATGCATGACGCCGGAGCTGTCGTTGTGGGAATTTCCGATGCTTATGGCGGTCTGTATGATCCGGACGGGCTGGATATTGACTATTTGCTTGACCGCAGAGACAGCTTTGGGACAGTGACCAAATTATTCAACGATACCATCACGAACAAAGAATTGCTTGAGCTGGACTGCGATATTCTCGTTCCGGCAGCCATTGAAAACCAGATTACAGAAGAGAATGCCCATAATATCCGGGCCTCCATAGTGGTAGAAGCTGCAAACGGCCCGACTACACTGGAAGCAACGCAGATTTTAAATGACCGGGGAATTTTGCTCGTGCCCGATGTGCTGGCGAGCGCCGGAGGAGTGACCGTCTCCTATTTTGAGTGGGTGCAAAACAATCAGGGTTATTACTGGACAGAAGAAGAAGTAGAACAGAAGCTTGAGAAAGTAATGGTGAAATCATTTAATAATATTTATGAAACGTCTCAGAACAGGCGGGTGGACATGAGGCTGGCTGCTTATATGGTCGGGGTTCGTAAGACCGCTGAAGCGAGCAGATTCAGAGGCTGGATATAATCCGTTGCACACGGTTTAAAAATCTCCTATCATTAGATAGGAGATTTTTAAACGTCTGGCTGCAGATTTACATCTGAGGGGTTCCCCCAGCAAATAAGAATATGCCGGCGTCGAAATCAGGGAGGATTAAAAGGAAAACAGTAATGTTTTATGACAGCTGTTTTCAGCAATTACGTATCGCTAAAGGTATAGCACTGGAGTGAAAAGGATGAGAAATGAAGATGTGATTGTTGTCGGCGGCGGACCATGCGGCCTGGCAGCAGCAATCGCCATGCAAAATATCGGATTGGACCCGCTGGTCATTGAAAAAGGAAATATCGTAAATGCCATTTACCGCTATCCTACCCATCAGACATTTTTTAGTTCAAGTGAAAAGCTTGAGATAGGAGATGTCGCATTTATTACAGAGAACCGCAAGCCGGTCAGGAACCAGGCCCTTGCCTATTACAGATCTGTTGTCAAAAGAAAAGAGATTCGGATTCACCCTTTTGAAAAGGCAGAAGAGATTAAGAAGATGGAAAATGGCTCCTTTGTTATATCTACGTCCAAAGATAAATACAATGCCCAATCCGTCATTATAGCAACAGGCTACTATGACCACCCAAACTACATGAACATTCCAGGGGAAAATCTCCCGAAAGTTTTTCATTATTTTTCTGAAGGACATCCATATTTTGACCAGGATGTAGCGGTTATCGGAGGCAAAAATTCAAGTGTAGATGCGGCCCTGGAGCTAGTCAAAGCAGGGGCGAACGTAACGGTTCTTTACAGGGGGACCGAATATTCAAAAAGCGTAAAACCCTGGATCCTTCCAGAATTTGATGCGCTCGTACGAAATGGCACCATCCATATGGAATTTGGAGCCTGTGCCACAGAAATTACGGAATCCGAAATCGAATATGTGGCCGGCGGGAAAAAACTGCGCATTCCCAATGACTTCGTGTTTGCTATGACAGGGTATCATCCTGATCATCAATTTCTGAGGAACATGGGTGTGGAAGTCGATGCGGAATCAGGAAGGCCGGTTTTTGATCCGGATACAATGGAAACGAACGTGAAAGGGATCTTTATAGCGGGTGTACTTGCTGCCGGAAACAATGCAAATGAAATATTTATCGAAAACGGCCGGTTTCACGGCGGCTTAATAGCAGAATCATTAAGAGGGAGGATTAGGAAATGAAGAAAAAAGTACTTCTTCTGACAACGGGAGGAACCATTGCAAGCAAAGAGATTTCAGCAGGCCTGCTTTCTTCTGGTGAGCTCTCTGGTGAAGAACTGGCGGCGTTATGCAGGCTGCCCGAGGACATTGAAGTGAAAGTCATCGACGTCATGAGGCTTCCGAGCATGCATATCACGCTGGAAAAGATGATGGATTTAAAGGAAGTCATTGAAGATGAATTTGAAGATCCGGACGTATCAGGGATTGTTGTAACCCACGGTACTGACAGTCTGGAGGAAACTTCCTATTTCCTGGATTTAACGATCAAAGATCAGCGTCCGGTCGTTATAACCGGTTCTCAAAGAGCCCCCCATGATGTTGGAACAGACGTGTATTCTAATCTGCGCAACTCAATATATGCAGCTGCGAGTGATGCACTTTGTGATGCGGGGGCCGTAGTAGTTTTTAATGAGCGGATTTATTCCGCAAAATACGTAAAAAAAGTGCACGCTTCAAACCTGCAGGGATTTGAATCCTTCGGCTACGGCTATATGGGAATCATTGATAATGACAGGGTGTTTGTTTATCAAAAGCCAATCCGCAGAGATCAGCATGAACTGGCTCATCCATTGCCGAGGGTGGATATTATTAAATCGCATACCGGACAGGACGGTTTGTTTATTCATGCTGCCCTTCAAGCGGGGGCGAAAGGAATCGTAATTGAAGGGGTTGGGAGAGGGCAGGTCACACCCTTTATGATGCCTTCCATCGAACAGGCACTTGATAAAGGTGTCACCATTGTGGTCACGACAAGCGCAGAAGAAGGGAAGGTCCATCCGACTTACAGCTATGCAGGCAGTGCTGAAGATCTTCAAAGAAAAGGAGTCCTGCTTGGCGGTGATTATGACAGTAAAAAAGCAAGGATCAAGCTTAGTGTTCTGTTGGCAGGCAAGGGTGGTGCTGATCAGGAAGATTTTGAGAATTTCTAAAGGGCTAAGGCATGTTCAATTGTCCCTTTCCGTGGTAGGATATTAAAAGAGACAATTGACAAAAATTGAAAAGAGGCTTACTTTATGCTAGCGGCAATATCGGCAGGAATTGCCCCTGGATTGGCAATACTATGCTATTTTTACTTGAAGGATCAATACGAATCAGAGCCGGTATATATGGTGATTCGCGCGTTTGTTTTTGGAATGATCCTCGTATTTCCTCTAATGTTTATCCAATACATAATTGAGACGGAAAAGGTATTTGCGAACGACTTTAACCGGATCTTCTTTTCTTACGGCCTGCTTGAGGAATTTTTCAAGTGGTTTATTTTTATCGTGGCTATTTACCCCCATGTGCATTTTGATGAGCATTATGATGGGATTGTTTATGGAAGTGCTGTTTCACTGGGCTTTGCAACTCTCGAAAATATTCTTTTTTTGTTTTCAAACGGCTTGGAGTTTGCGATCGGAAGAGCTTTGCTCCCCGTATCCAGTCACGCGCTATTTGGAGTCATCATGGGCTATTATCTTGGAAAGACCAAGTTTACAAACCATTCAGGCTATAAAATGAAATGGCTTCTGTTAAGCATCATCCTGCCTGTCACGCTCCATGGATTTTACGATTATGTTTTATTTACCTATAAATTCTGGCCGGTCATTATGCTTCCTTTCATGCTCATCCTATGGTGGTTTGGTCTTCATAAAGCGAGACAGGCAAGGCTTGCGAGAAATATCGGGTCATAAATGAGAGTCCTAAAAAGGGCTCTTTTTTTGCGTTTTAAAAAGTTCCTGCATAAAATGCCAATCACTACAAAAAATACAAGTAACAAAAATCATCCATAACATAGGAGGCAGCAGCATGATCAGGTTACGTTTCGCATGGATGGTACTGCTCTCAGTTACCTTAATTTTAACGGCATCATACGGGTACGGAGATCATCCGAAAGCAAATGCTTTTACACAGCAAGTGATTCAGCGGGGAGCTGTAGGAGATGATGTCATTGAATTGCAGTCCAGACTCCAGTATATAGGGTATTACCACAGTAAAATTGACGGAGTATACGGGTGGAGCACCTATTGGGCTGTCAGGAACTTTCAGCATGACTACGGCTTAAAGGACATTGATGGTCTTGTCGGTCTGACAACCAAGCAGAAGCTTGCCGGCCAATCCAAGTTTTATGCACGTTTCGTTCATTTGCAGCTGGCTAATGGAAAAGACTTTACCCATTATGGCGGAATCCCGCTTGATAAGCAGACCGGGCCATCGAAAAAGCTTCGGACACAGATGAGGGCGAAAAACCAGGGCAAAAAGCTTGCGAAAGATCAGCAGGGCGGAGACCGGGATCAGCCTGCTCCGGAGGAGAACCGGAAGGGAACGGCAGAAAAGCAGAAAAATAAAAATACAGCGGTCAACATGCCGGCAGGCTATTCGCAAAATGATCTTCAATTAATGGCAAATGCAGTCTATGGCGAGGCTCGCGGAGAATCTTATGTAGGCCAGGTAGCCGTTGCCGCCGTTATTTTAAATAGAATTGAAAGTCCGACATTCCCGGATACGGCAGCAGGGGTGATTTTTGAACCTGGGGCATTTACTGCTGTCGCAGACGGACAAATATGGCTTGAACCGAACGAACAGGCAAAAAAAGCAGTGCTGGATGCGATTAACGGATGGGATCCAACCGAGAGTGCTATGTATTATTTCAATCCTGATACAGCGACGAGCGGATGGATTTGGGGCAGACCTCAAATCAAAAAAATCGGAAAACATATTTTCTGTAAATAAGAAGGGGGATTTCCTGTGATACGCGGAATAATCATTGCATTTCTCGCAATCGGCGTTATCGGGACTGGCTACTGGGGCTATAAAGAGCACCAGGAAAAAAATGCAGTTCTGATTCATGCTGAGAATAACTACCAGAGGGCATTTCACGATTTATCCTATCAAATGGACCAGCTGCACGACAAAATTGGTACGACACTGGCCATGAATTCAAGAGAATCACTATCTCCGGCTCTTGCAGAGGTCTGGAGAATATCATCTGAGGCACATAACGACGTCGGCCAGCTTCCCCTTACGCTGCTGCCATTTAATAAAACGGAAGAGTTTCTAGCGAGCATTGGGGACTTCAGCTATCGGGCTGCGATTCGCGATCTGGAGAACAAGCCGCTGTCAAAGGATGAATATGCTTCACTGCAAGCCCTCTATGGAAAATCTGCGGACATTCAGAAGGAATTGCGGAATGTCCAGCATATGGTTCTTGATAAAAACCTGCGGTGGATGGATGTAGAGCTCGCTTTAGCCTCAGGAGAAAAGCAGCAGGATAACACGATTATTGATGGATTTAAAACCGTAGAAAATAATGTCAGCGCCTACTCGGAAACGGATTTCGGTCCGGGCTTTACCTCTATGAAAACAGAGGAAAAAGGATTTGAGCAGTTAAAGGGCAAGGATATCACACCGGAACAAGCAAAGCAGCGGGCTAAAGAATTTGCTTCTACCGATGTTGAAAAGCTGAAAGTCACTGAAAGCGGAAAAGGCGCAGGATTCGAATTTTACAGTGTATCGATGTATGACAAAAAGCATAAAGCGGACCTGTACATGGATATTACGAAAAAAGGAGGATATCCGATCTGGCTGATCCAAAGCAGAGATGTGAAAAAAGAAAACATCAGTCTAAATGATGCTTCAAATAACGCAGTCAGCTTCTTAAAGGAACACGGTTTCGAAACGGAGGATTTGGTCCTGAATGAGAGTGCCCAGTATGACAGCATTGGGGTGTTCTCTTATGTTCCGAATGAGAATGGCATTCTTCTGTATCCTGACACACTGAAAATCAAGGTGGCGCTTGATGATGGACAGGTCATTGGTTTCTCGGCTAAAGATTTCCTTGCCTCCCACAGGAAACGCGAAGTGCCTAAGCCCGGAATCAGCGAGGCTAAGGCAAAAGAAAAGCTCAACCAGAAAGTGATGGTTCAGGAAAGCAGACTTGCCATTATAACAAATGAACTGGGTGAAGAAGTGCTGTGCTATGAATTCCTTGGCACCATAGATGATGATACGTACAGGATGTTTATTAATGCAGGCAGCGGGATGGAAGAAAAAGTCGAAAAGCTTAAAAATGCAGAACCGATCTATAATGAAGTATAAGTTTGCATGAAAAAGGAAAAGTCGAGGCTTTTCCTTTTTCTTATTACATGATTTAATAAAGAATGAGATGATATAGAAAACACGATTTGAAAAGAGTGATGGGAATGCTTGAAATCGGCAGTGTAATGACGCTTGAACCGCTTGATCAGCCGGGTGATATGTATAGATGCAAGTTAGTGTCGATGGATGAAGCCACGATTTCCATTGATTATCCGGTTAGCGAAACAACTGGAAAAACCGGATTTCTTGTAAACGGGACCCTCCTTTCCTGTCTGGTTGTAGGATCTGACCAGAATCCTTACCGGTTTGAAACGGCTGTAATGGGCCGCAGAAAAGAGAATATCCCTGTCATCCTTCTGAAACTCCCCCAAAAAAATGATATTCTGAAAATCCAAAGACGGCAGTATGTCCGCATTGATACGGATGTAAACGTGGCTGTCCACTCACCTGATGGAGTTTTTCCCGCTTTTGTGAGCGTTACATCCGATTTAAGTGCAGGTGGAGCCGCCATTATCATCCCTGAAGACATAGAGATAGAAGAAAGACAGCCTTTAACCGTCTGGCTCTCTCTCCCGCTGCAGGATGGCACGATTAGCTATGTGAAAATGGACTCGGAATCCATTAGGGTTTATGAAGAATCCGGTGTGAAAAAAGCAACCATTCAATTTTTAAATATGAATGATTTATCGCTGCAAAATATTATTCGGTTCTGCTTTGATCAGCAGATCTTAACAAGGAAAAAAGAAGCAGCTGCTGAATAAGAAACAGTTCCCAAACCGATACTCATTATAAAATGGGTGGAAGGATGGGGAGCTGTGAAGCGAGCAGAAAGAATGTTAATGAAAGTAATTCTTTTTCATCTGGCTGCACTGATTGCTGCACAAGCAATCATGCAGCAGCCTGCAGTAAAACCATATGTTTCAAAAGCAATCCGGTATGAAGGGGTTAACAGGCAAACCGTGAGCGAGTGGCTGGAAACATTTAAATAATTCTGCATGCAGATGAACAGTCTGCATTCTTTTATGCTGCGAACAGCAACAAATCTATTACTCTTAAAAGGAGACTGAACATGAGAAAAAGACTATCTGTAGCAATAGATGGACCTGCCGCAGCAGGCAAGAGCACGGTAGCTAAACAAGTAGCAGAGCATTTTTCCTATATTTACATAGACACTGGGGCTATGTACAGAGCTTTGACTTTAAGAGCAATACAGGAAAAGGCCGACCCCGGCAGTGAATCGGCCCTGATGGACATCCTCCGGACTATGGAAATATCGCTTGTGCCGGAAGGCCCCAGCCAGCTTGTTTTCGTCAACGGGGAAAACGTAACGGATGACATCCGTACAGATGAAATCAGCAATCAGGTATCAGCCGTTTCGATGCACCGCATGGTCCGCGAAGAGATGGTAAAAAGACAGCAGAAAATGGCTGAAGCTGGCGGTGTGGTCATGGATGGGCGGGATATTGGAACGCACGTTCTTCCTGATGCAGATGTAAAAGTATTTTTGCTTGCTTCCGTAGAGGAACGAGCAAAACGGAGATATGAGGAAAACCTTCTCAGGGGCTATCACTCAAGCATCACAAAGCTTGAGGAAGAGATAGCAAGAAGGGATAAGCTGGATTCAGAGAGGGAAGTTTCACCTCTGAAAAAAGCGGATGGAGCAGTGGAAATCGATACAACCTCACTGAGCATTGACCAGGTTGTGGAACGAATTGAAGAATTGATGAAGGAAAGGCTCTGATTAACATGTCCTTATACCAGTTTGGCAAAAACCTTATATTAGTCCTTTTTAAACCGATTTACAGAATGGAAGTCCATGGCAAGGAAAACTTTCCTAAGAGTGGATCGGTTCTGCTCTGCTGCAATCATATTGATAATCTGGATCCCCCTATTGTTGGAGCGTGCACTCCGAGAATGGTTCATTTTATGGCAAAAGAAGAGCTGTTTAAAGTGCCTGTTCTGGGGAAAATCTTAAGCAGGGTCGGAGCATTTCCCGTCAAAAGAGGTCTTAGTGACCGTGAAGCATTGCGGAAAGGCCTTAAAGTTTTAAAGGATGGAGAGGTTTTAGGATTGTTTCCAGAGGGAACTAGAAGTAAAGACGGCAAGCTTGGCAAAGGGCTTGCAGGAGCAGGATTCTTTGCTCTCCGTTCAGACGCCTTGGTCATGCCTTGTGCTGTGGTTGGGCCCTATAAGCCTTTTAAAAAAGTGCGGATTTACTTCGGCGAGCCATTGGATGTCCGTGAATACAGAGAGAAAAAAGTCTCAGCAGATGAGATGACTCTGGTTATTATGAATCAAATTGGAGAACTGCTCGAAAAACATCGTTAAATGACAGTTATGACTTGACAAAAAGTAGCATTTATTAGAAGTTAGTACAAAGAGGGGTTTTCATTTCATTCGCTTGTTGAATGAAATACCATACATATATCAAAGTCGTGCAGGTTTTGACCAAGGAGGTAAATGGAATGGTAGATGAAATGAACAATGGGGAAATGGATAACGTAGAAGTGACAGTTCCAGAGGTTGGAGACATCGTTAAAGGAACTGTAGCGAAGGTGGAAGAGAAGCAGGTAGTTGTGGAAATTGAAAATTGCAAGCACACAGGAATCATCCCAATCAGTGAACTTTCAAGCCTTCACATTGAAAAAGCATCTGATGCGGTTAAAGAGAACGATGAGCTTGAGCTCAAAGTTTCAAAGGTGGAAGATGAAGCGATCATCCTTTCCAAACGTGCGGTTGATGCTGATAAAGCATGGGATGACCTTGAGAAAAAGTACGAAGAAAAAGGTATTTTTGAAGCAGAAATCAAGGATGTCGTTAAAGGCGGACTTGTTGTAGATTTAGGTGTACGGGGGTTCATCCCGGCTTCATTGGTGGAAACACATTTCGTTGAAGATTTCTCGGATTACAAAGGAAAATCATTATCGCTTATGGTTGTAGAGCTCGACCGTGAGAAAAACCGGGTTATCCTTTCACACCGCGCTGTTATTGAAAAAGAATCGTCTGACAAAAAACAGCAGCTGCTTGAGTCGCTGCAGGCGGACCAGGTTCTGGAGGGTACTGTGCAGCGTCTGACAGATTTCGGCGCCTTTGTTGACATCGGCGGAGTAGACGGCCTTGTTCATATCTCCCAGCTTTCCCATACTCATGTGGATAAGCCTTCAGATGTGGTAGAGGAAGGACAGAAGGTATCCGTGAAAGTTTTATCTGTCGACCGTGATAATGAAAGAATCTCTCTTTCAATTAAAGAAACTCTTCCAGGACCATGGTCCCGTATTTCCGAGAAGGTTAAAGCGGGCGATGTTAAAGAGGGAACGGTTAAGAGACTTGTCAGCTTCGGTGCCTTTGTTGAAATCCTTCCCGGTGTAGAAGGACTTGTACACATTTCCCAAATTTCCAGTAAGCACATCGGCACACCACAGGAAGTGCTTGAGGAAGGCCAGACCGCAGAGGTAAAGGTGTTGGATGTAAATGAAAATGAGCAGCGCATTTCTTTAAGCATGAAAGAGCTTCAAGAGCCTCAAAAAGCGGATGAATCCGATTATAAAAATTATCAGCAAAAGGAAGAATCCACTGGATTCTCTTTGGGCGATATGATTGGCGACCAATTAAAAAAACTTAAATAATGGTGATGATTCTTGAGCAGAGCGAAACGCAAACTAGATCATATTAATCATGCTTTGTCCACAGGCCAAAGCAGGGAAAACGGATTTGATGATATAACGTTTGTTCACCAAAGCCTGCCTGACTCATCCGTTGAAGATATCAATATATCGGGAAACATAGGCGGACTTATATCAAGTTCGCCTATTTTCATCAACGCGATGACGGGCGGCGGAGGCAAAAAAACGGAAGAGATTAACCGGATCCTGTCCGAGGCAGCCGCAGCACATGGCATGGCCATCGCAGTGGGATCTCAGATGGCGGCCATTCGGGATTCTTCGGAGAGACCTTCTTATGAGATTGTCCGCAAAGTCAATCCAAAAGGACTGGTCTTCGCCAATCTTGGAAGCGAGGCAACAGTTGAGCAGGCTTTGAGGGCCATTGATATGGTTGAAGCGGATGCGATTCAAATTCATCTTAATGTTATTCAGGAGCTGGTAATGCCTGAAGGTGACAGGGATTTTAAAGGTGCCCGAAGCCGGATTGAAAAAATTGTTCAGCATACCGGCACTCCGGTTATTGTAAAAGAAACCGGGTTTGGAATGAATTACGAAACGATTGCAAAATTAAGAGATTCCGGAGCGGCCGCTATTGATGTTGGAGGCTTCGGAGGTACGAATTTCTCCAGGATTGAAAATGCCAGAAGAGATCGTGCCCTTCAGTCATTTAACGGCTGGGGCATTCCTTCTGCTGTCTCCATTGCAGAGGGAGCTCATGCAGGAGAAGACAAAGTGAGCATCTTAGGCTCAGGAGGCATTCAAAACGCCCTCGATGCAGCTAAAGCAATCGCGCTGGGTGCGTCGGCTGCAGGAATGGCCGGCAGTTTGCTTGCTGTTTACGACGAGCTTGGAGAGAGCGGGCTTCATAAGGAATTGGAAATGCTTCACGAGGAGCTTAAATGGATTATGTGCGCCCTGGGTGCCGCCACGATTTCTGAACTTCAGCGTGCGCCCCTTGTTATAACGGGACCCACCCACCATTGGCTGAAAGAAAGAGGCTTTGAAACAGAGCGGTACAGCCGCAGATAGCAGAAAAACCCTTGCCTAATGCAAAAGCACCGGCAAGGGTTTTCCTATTGGTTTCTTTTTCTTGACTGTTCCGGACTTTCCATGCTGGCTGCCCCGTTATTCTCCAGTGACTGATCGCGATCGGACTCTACACGCTTGCTTTGCTTCAGTTTCTTTTCCTGACGGTCTTTACCCATCTTTTTGCCTCCCTTTATTTTTTTCTGTTAAACTTTGGCTGATGATTGCAGCTGCCAGGTGTTTGCTTATCCAGTGGCGGCCGGTGAGCCGCCTCCTGGCTTCGGTCTCACCTGGCCCGCAGCTGTTAGCCCTGAGTCTCACGCGTTCCGCTCCAATCAACAGATGTGAAGATCACAACTGTGCTTTAAATAAGCCTGCTATTTACACTTCTATAAACCCAGGGTTCTCCTTATCCGAAGAGGGAGAGGCTGTGCTCGTGCCGGCCGCATTCTTTCGAGTAAGGTTTTGCTTCAGACCGCTTATTGGTTTCGTAAAGCAGTCTTTTGAATAGTGTGGCTGTTTCCACTTAAACTATCCCTTCTTTTCCGATTAACGATTAAAAATTTTCATTTCCTTCCATAATGAGAAAGTAAGGAGGGGCTTGAATTGGAAGGAATCTACTTTTATTGGATTGCCTGGTGTTTATGGATTGGGGTCACATTTATCATGCAAAAATCGAACAGACGGACGTTTTTATCCTATTTTCTCCTGCTTTTGATTATATGGGCAGGGTTTGCTGTTAAACTTCCAATTGGAGAGCTGTCTCCTGCTTATCTGATGCTTTTACTGGCTGGATTCGGAATGGCAGCTCATTATAGAATGAACGGTCTTAAGCTAATGCTTTGTTCGATGGGATTGGGAGCAGGATATGCTGGTTTAAAACTGATGCAGTTATACGATCCGGTATGGTTTACAATCAGTCCTGCAGGCATTTTGTTAATTGTCTGCTTTTGCGCAGCCGGGGTTCTTGGGAAGCTGGTTTTCGAAAAGCTGCCGGTTTTTCTGATCGGATGCTGCACCGGAGAGCTATTATATGAAATCATTATTTATCCGATATCAGGCTCCGTTCAAATCGGCCAGCCGGCGTTCCTGGATTTCATCCTTTTTGGTGCAGCAGGTTTCACCTTTTGGGGCTTGCTGAAAGGTATTGGTTTATCGTTCAGTACATTTTTACAAAAGCCCGGCAAGGCAAAACAGAGCAATAATGCTTAAAAATCTCTGAACCTGTATAATTGGGTGTGATATTAAATTGTTTATTGCCCTGAAAGCTGATATGATAGGGTTGGTTACCCTTCTTAGAAATTGCAGGAAGGGTTTATTTAATGAAGAATGAAATGATATGATCGTATTAATAATAAATTCGTTTAATACAGGCAGAACCAGTCTTCTTTTATACAGGCTGACGTGCAGGATCGTGTTGGAAAGGATGTAAATTTAAATGGCAAAACCAGTAGTAGCAATTGTAGGAAGACCTAACGTGGGGAAATCCACTATATTCAACAGAATCGTCGGAGAGCGTGTGTCGATAGTGGAAGACCGACCGGGTGTAACGAGGGACAGGATTTATAATAAAGGAGAATGGCTGAACTATGAATTCAATATTATTGATACGGGCGGAATCGATATTGGAGATGAACCGTTTCTAGCCCAGATCAGACATCAGGCGGAAATTGCCATTGATGAAGCTGACGTTATTATTTTTATGACCAACGGCAGGGAGGGGGTCACGGCTGCTGATGAAGAAGTAGCTAAGATCCTTTACCGCACTAAAAAACCAGTTGTGCTTGCAGTTAATAAAATTGATAATCCTGACATGAGAGAATCGATGTATGACTTTTATGCGCTCGGATTCGGAGATCCGTTCCCGATTTCCGGTTCCCACGGCATCGGATTGGGAGACATGCTTGATGATGTCATAAAGCATTTTGCCGGCATCAGCCAGGCCGACTATGATGAGGAAATCATTAAGTTCAGTTTAATAGGAAGGCCGAACGTCGGTAAGTCCTCTCTGGTAAATGCAATGCTCGGTGAAGAACGTGTTATTGTCAGTGACATAGCAGGAACAACTAGAGATGCTGTAGATACGGTTTTTAAACATAACGGACAAGAGTATGTCATTATCGATACGGCGGGGATGAGAAAAAGAGGAAAGGTTTATGAATCGACTGAGAAGTACAGTGTACTCCGGGCATTGAAGGCAATTGACCGGTCTGATGTCGTTTTGGTCGTCATCAATGGTGAAGAAGGAATCATTGAACAGGATAAGAAAATCGCGGGGTATGCTCATGAAGCAGGGAAAGCGATTATCATTGTGGTCAATAAATGGGATGCGGTAGAGAAAGACGAAAAAACCATGAAAGCTTTCGAACAGAATATCCGGGAGCATTTCCTTTTCCTCAGCTATGCCCCTGTTGTGTTTCTTTCTGCTAAAACAAAGAAGAGAATTCACACACTTGTACCTGAAATTATTAAGGTCAGCGAAAACCACTCACTCAGAGTTCAAACGAATATCCTGAATGAAGTGATTATGGATTCAGTTGCGATGAACCCGACTCCATCCGATAAAGGGAAAAGGCTTAAAATTTATTATGCTACCCAGGTAGCAGTGAAGCCTCCGGCATTTGCTGTATTTGTTAACGAACCTGAGCTGATGCATTTTTCGTATGAACGTTTTTTAGAAAATCGAATCAGAGAAGCGTTCGGGTTTGAAGGAACTCCGATCAAGATTTTTGCTCGGGCTCGGAAATAAACCAAGTAAACAACGGCTGGGGGTATAAATATGGAGAAAATTGCAGTACTTGGCGCAGGAAGCTGGGGGACCGCCCTCGCTTTGGTTTTGGCTGACAACGGCCACGATGTAAGGCTTTGGAGCCATAGGGGCGAGCTTGCAGAAGAAATCAATACGACAAGGAAGAACAGCAAGTACCTTCCCGGGATCTCGCTTCCTGAGGGTATTAACGGGTATTCTAATCTGCTGGAGGCTTTAAATGATGCAGACATCATCGTCGCAGCAGTGCCGGCAAAGGCAATCAGGGAAGTGCTCGCTGAAGCAAAAAAAGTGATCAGCCGCCCTGTGACAGTTGTTCATGTCTGCAAAGGAATTGAGCCGGATTCACTTAAAAGGATCTCGGAAATTATTTCAGAGGAGCTTCCACCGGAAGTCCTGAAGAGTCTGGTGGTCCTATCGGGTCCAAGCCATGCGGAAGAGGTCAGCTTAAGACATCCGACAACCGTTACATCGTCTTCGGATGACTTAAAAGCAGCAGAATATGTACAAGAGTTATTTATGAACCAGCATTTCCGGGTGTATACAAATCCGGATGTGATAGGTGTGGAAATCGGCGGAGCTCTAAAAAACGTGATTGCTCTTGCTGCCGGTATAACAGACGGGCTTGGCTACGGCGATAATGCCAAGGCTGCCCTCATCACAAGGGGACTTGCAGAGATTGCAAGGCTTGGAAGCGTTATGGGCGGGAATCCTCTAACCTTTTCAGGACTGACCGGAATTGGGGATTTAATTGTGACATGCACAAGTGTTCATTCACGCAACTGGCGGGCCGGGAATATGCTGGGCAAAGGCCATGCTTTAGAGGAAGTCCTGGACAGTATGGGAATGGTGGTTGAAGGAGTGCGGACTACAAAAGCCGCCCATCAGCTGGCTCAAAAGTTTCAGGTTAAAATGCCGATAGCAGAAGCGTTATATGGTGTGCTTTTTAATGATCAATCACCAAAGGAAGCGGTGGATTCATTAATGGGACGCGGGAGAACGCATGAGATGGAAGATCTTGTGAATATTATGGAAAATCGTTTGCAGTAGTCATGCCTCTTATTCGCCATTCGTGCATACAATATGCTAAGATTCATCCTTCATTCGCTTCCTCTCGTTTGAGAACCGCCATTTGTAAAAAAAGCGGCAAAAACTCAGGAAAATGGGCATTAGAGGATGCAGCCAATCACTGAATCGCATAAAATAAACCGAAGCATTTGCAGAGTTGTTTTTCTTGGCTGGGATCATTAGTCAGTTTCCCCTTAAGCTGAAGTAAGGAAGCCCCCTCTTTACTTCAGTTTATATTTTTTGAAAATTGGGACAAGCATAGTTGTAACCGCTAACATTTCGGATTGGAGGGATTGGTTTGACACCAGGGCTTATAAAAATGTGGATTGCATTGTCTTCGATTGCGTTTATGTTTATGGCGGTTTTCTCTATTTATTTGGGCAGGTACAAAATGAAAAGCGGGTTTATGAAAATAACAGTGTCTGCTGTGGCGTACCTGTTTATGATATCAGCGGGCCTGCTCATGATTTTTGTCGTATTCAGCGGACCTGTATCAAAATGAGCGGAGGTGGAGCAGATGAAAAAATCAGCGGCAGCGGGATTGCTTTTCACTTTCCTGTTTCTGAGCGGCTGTTTATATCCTCAGGCAGAGCTTGCTCAAAATCAAGTCCCTTACAAAGACCAGCTCGATTTTGTTCAAAAAGCCGTTGATCAGTATAAAGAAAAAACAGATGGACTTTTGCCGATTAAAAACAAAGATATGAATACTCCAATCTATGAGAAATACCCAGTGGATTTTGCAAAGCTCGTACCGGATTTTTTGCCGGAAGCTCCCGGAACCGCCTATGAGAGCGGCGGAATATATCAATATGTCCTGATAAATGCAGAAACAAAGCCGGAGGTTAAACTGATTGATCTAAGGATGGCTGAAGAGATTAGGGATCTCCGCATCAGGATCAGCGCCTATATCCAATCAAACCGGTATCCGCCCTATAAAGAAGTGCTGGAGGATGGAGTTTTTACGCTCGACTATCAAAAACTCGGGCTAAAAGAACCACCCGCAGTAACAAGCCCTTATTCGGAAAATCAGCTTCCGCTTTTAATTGGAAGCAAAGGAGAAATTTTTGCGGATTACCGAATAGATTTACATAAAGCGCTAAAAGAAACAAATAAGAAGCCGGATCAAAACGAGGATATCAGAGCCCTTCTCGTTGAAGACTCCGTTTTTGTCCCTGCATTTTCAAAACCATATACCGTAAATGAAAAGAACGAACCCATTTTTATGAAGAATTAAGGAATGAACCCTTCTGGAGACCCATACACTCCGATAGAAGGGTTTTTTACTTTGAATGATTCAAGGCAGAAAATTTTTCTTAAACAGGCATAAACAATTAGGACAACATCATACACATATAGTGTCCTTAACAAATGTGAAAAAAATCGGGGTATCCCAATATAGCTAAACCGGGAGGGGATCGCTTGGAAAAGGTAGATATTTTTAAAGATATTGCTGAACGCACCGGCGGCGACATTTATCTGGGCGTAGTCGGAGCTGTCAGAACGGGGAAGTCTACATTCATTAAGAAATTCATGGAATTAGTGGTGCTGCCAAACATCGGCAATGAGGCGGACAAAGCGAGAGCCCAGGACGAACTGCCTCAAAGTGCAGCCGGCAGAACCATCATGACAACGGAACCTAAATTTGTACCGAACCAGGCTGTTAGTGTCCATGTGGAAGAAGGCTTGGAAGTCAACATCAGGCTTGTAGACTGTGTAGGGTATACAGTGCCGGGTGCAAAAGGGTATGAAGACGAAAATGGCCCTCGTATGATCACAACTCCATGGTACGAAGAGCCGATTCCGTTCCATGAAGCGGCTGAGATCGGAACGAGGAAAGTAATTCAGGAGCACTCAACCATCGGTGTCGTCGTTACGACAGACGGAACCATTGGCGAAATTCCGAGAACAGATTACATTGAGGCAGAAGAGCGGGTAATCGACGAACTAAAGGAAGTCGGAAAGCCGTTCATTATGGTCATTAATACCGTTCAGCCTTATCACCCTGAAACGGATAGGCTGAAGCAGCAGCTAAATGAAAAATATGATATTCCTGTTCTGGCAATGAGCGTTGAGAGCATGAGGGACAGTGACGTCATGAACGTTTTAAGAGAAGCACTTTATGAATTCCCGGTGCTCGAAGTGAACGTGAACCTCCCGAGCTGGGTCATGGTGCTCAGGGAAAATCACTGGCTGCGTGAAAGCTACCAGGAAGCGGTTAAGGACACGGTAAAAGATATTAAAAGGTTAAGGGACGTAGACAGAGTCGTAAATTTCTTCAGTGAATATGAGTTCATTGAGCGTGCGAGCCTTGCGGGAATTGAAATGGGGCAGGGAATCGCAGAAATTGATCTCTATGCTCCGGATTACTTATATGACGACATCCTCCGTGAGGTCGTAGGGGTTGAAATCCGCGGAAAGGATCACCTGCTTCAGCTAATGCAGGACTTTGCGTATGCGAAAGCAGAATATGACCAAGTGTCTGATGCCCTGCGGATGGTGAAGCAAACAGGCTACGGAGTCGCAGCTCCCGCCCTTTCAGATATGAGTCTGGATGAACCGGAAATTATCCGGCAGGGGTCAAGATTCGGTGTAAGGCTGAAAGCTGTCGCCCCTTCCATTCATATGATTAAAGTGGATGTTGAATCAGAGTTTTCGCCTATCATTGGCACGGAAAAGCAGAGCGAGGAATTAGTCCGCTATTTAATGCAGGACTTTGAGGACGATCCGCTATCGATCTGGAATTCCGACATCTTCGGACGTTCCCTGAGCTCAATTGTCAGAGAGGGGATTCAGGCTAAGCTCTCCCTCATGCCTGAAAATGCACGGTATAAGCTGAAAGAAACACTGGAGAGGATCATTAATGAAGGATCCGGCGGTTTGATCGCCATTATCTTATAAAAGCTTTCCCCGTCTAAACAGGCGGGTTTTTTTTATTATAGTAAAACTTTGCGGAAGCCCGCACTTTCATCCAGCCGAAAAAATTGGCTGCAGCTGACAAACCCCGTAATGGCAGGGTTTCAAAGTAGTTTACATAATGTAATAACGAATGCAGTTCATTGTATTTTATTCCCCAAAACCCTTTTATATCAAGGAATGACAGCGGATTTTCTTGCGAAGGGCGGTCAATTATGATAATCTACTATCAGCATTTAAGAGAATAATTTCTCTTAGATGGTCAGATTTGCCTAAAATATGCGCGTTTTCAGCGGAAAATCATTGAATTCTTATTGTTTATCCGTTAAGATAAGCGTGTTAACAGTAAAAGCTTGATTTAACGTATATTTCAGGCAATTTCTGTGAAGAAATGTAATAACAGCTTAACTGTTATTCTACCCATCTTGGGAGGAGGTGAAAGGCATGAACAAAACTGAACTAATCAATGCAGTAGCTGAGGCTAGCGAATTATCTAAAAAAGACGCTACTAAAGCAGTTGAATCCGTTTTCGACACCATTCTCGACGCATTAAAAAGCGGCGATAAAGTACAGCTGATCGGTTTTGGTAACTTCGAAGTTCGCGAGCGCGCGGCCCGCAAAGGACGCAACCCGCAAACTGGTGAAGAAATCGAGATTCCGGCAAGCAAAGTGCCTGCTTTCAAACCAGGTAAAGCACTTAAAGACGCTGTTGCTGGAAAATAATCAGCATCAGTTGTGTATGGCATGACTAAATACATACACGTTTCTTCACAGACAGCCCCTTTTTAGGGGCTTTTCATTTGTATGTACATAATGGCAATTCTGATGGAAGAACTCCTTCGAAACGCATCGGCACGTGCTTTAGCTTTTGCTTTTAAACTCGTGGTTGTGCTAGAATCTGAATCAAATGAATGTTACTTACTATAGTAATTTGCGCAGGAGGCAGCTGAATGAACAAGATTAACCAAGGGCAGATTGAAGAAGCCGTTCGCTTGATCCTCGAAGCCGTCGGTGAAGACCCGAACCGTGAAGGACTGCTCGATACTCCTAAGAGAGTAGCCAGGATGTATGCAGAGATTTTCTCAGGTTTAAATGAAGACCCTTCCGAACATTTCAAAACGGTCTTCGGGGAAGACCACGAAGAACTTGTCCTTATAAAAGATATTCCTTTCTATTCTATGTGCGAACATCATCTCGTGCCATTCTTTGGACATGCTCACGTAGCTTATATCCCCAAAGGCGGTAAAGTAACCGGTTTAAGCAAGATGGCACGTGCTGTTGAAGCTGTAGCAAAACGCCCGCAGCTGCAGGAAAGAATCACTTCAACAGTGGCTGACAGTATTGTAGATTCCCTTGAACCTCATGGTGTCATGGTAGTGGTAGAAGCTGAACATATGTGCATGACGATGCGCGGTGTGAAAAAGCCAGGATCTAAAACGATTACTTCAGCTGTCAGAGGCGTCCTGCAGCATGATCAGGCAGCCAGGGCGGAAGTGCTTTCTCTCATACGCGGTTAAGGTTTGAATTAAAACAAAAGGCGGTCGAATAAGATGAAAAATCCGGCTAATGATTACGTTGTTATAAAAGCAATTGAAGACGGAGTTCATGTAATCGGTCTGACCAGGGGGACAGACACTAGATTCCATCACTCTGAAAAACTTGATAAGGGCGAGGTCATGATTGCACAGTTCACAGAGCACACTTCAGCGATAAAAGTTCGGGGAAATGCAAAAATTATGACAAGCCATGGAGAAATGGAGAGCGACCCCAGAAGATAATAACCCGGACTCTTACCAGTGAAAACCGCCTGTTTTCACTGGTAAAGGCACTCTCCGGTTTATTACGGGAACAGACCGACAGATTATGATATAATTATATCTGCCGGTTTGGGCTTTTATGTCTTTGCTAGCAGGTCGAATTGACGATCAAATGAATAGTGGACAAGGGTGATTTCTTTGCAGAACATCTATGAAATATTGGCGGAATTAAAAGAGCGTTTAAATCTAAAATTGAGCCATCCTTATTTGGCGCGCTTTTTGGCTTCTCCAGTCCTGGATGAAGACAAATTGCTTCTGTTCTATGCAATTTTAGATGAAGCTCCTGTAACGGAAGAAGAAAAGAAAAATTACACGGTCACAGCTATGCTGGTTCAGATTGCCCTTGATACCCACGATAATGTTACAACTTCTGGCAATGTAGAGAAAGGGCAGTTGTTTAAACGGCAGCTTACTGTCCTGGCAGGGGACTACTATAGCGGCCTTTATTATTCTTTACTGGCAGAGATGAATGATGTCAAAATGGTTCGAACGTTAGCAACGGCAATAAAAGAAATTAATGAGCACAAAATCCGGCTTTACGAAGCATCTTCTTTGGAAATGGAGGATGCCGTCAAAAGCATGATTGTGATTGAAACAGCGTTATGCCAGCATTTATCCGACCATTTTGGCATTGATCTCTGGAAGGCTGTTTCCAATAAATTCCTTTCCTATAAGCGGCTCTCTGCTGAGAAAGCGAAAATGGTCTCGGGCAGCTCGCCGATGATTGAAAGGTTCTCCTCCGGCAAAACGGCTTTTCAGGATATGGACGCATTTAAAACAGATTTGGTGAACAGATGCAATTTTTATTTTGATGAGGCTGTTTCCCTCGTAGAAAGAAGCCTTGAAGGCTCTCACTCAATGAAGGGTGCGCTGCTGGGAAGACTGGAAAATCTAAGATTTCATGAACATATGCTAACTAACAAGCTTGCGGAAGAAGGGTTTTAAGAATGCAGCAGTCAAAAGAAGAGCGTGTACATGGTGTATTTGAAAAAATCTCGCCGCATTATGATAAGATGAATTCGTTAATCAGTTTTCAGCGGCATGTTGCATGGCGAAAAGAAACGATGAAAAGAATGGACGTAAAACCAGGAGCAAAGGCTCTGGATGTCTGCTGCGGAACAGCAGACTGGACTCTTGCTCTGGGAAGCGCTGTCGGCAGCAGCGGTGAGGCAATCGGACTGGATTTCAGTCAGAACATGCTTGCTGTCGGAGAAGAAAAGGTCAAGCAATCAGGAATGAAACACGTCTCCCTTATGCACGGCAATGCGATGGAGCTTCCTTTTGAGGATGATTCATTTGATTATGCCACAATCGGATTCGGGCTTCGCAATGTGCCTGATTATATGGCGGTTCTAAAAGAAATGCAGCGGGTCGTAAAGCCAGGTGGGCAGGTAGTGTGCCTTGAAACCTCACAGCCTGAGATGCCGGGTTTCAAGCAGCTCTATTATATGTATTTTCGTTTTATCATGCCGGTTTTCGGCAAAATTTTCGCAAAAAGCTTCAAGGAATATTCCTGGCTTCAGGAATCAGCACGGGATTTTCCCGGAATGAAGGAACTTGCAGCGATGTTCAGATCAGCCGGGCTGCAGGATGTGGAAGTAAAAGCTTTCACAGGAGGAGTAGCCGCAATGCATAAAGGCGTTAAACCTGTTAAATAACTCACTTGATTGTTGGTGGATGGAATGAAATTCAAAAATATATATACGTTCTTGAACAAAGACCTGGATTTAATAGAAAAAGAACTGGCATTAACCGTCCAATCCGATTATCCTATGCTCAGTGAAGCGGGTTTGGATATGCTTCAGGCAGGAGGAAAAAGGATTCGTCCGGTATTTGTTCTGCTTTCAGGCATGTTTGGCGATTACAGCATTGATCGAATTAAGCACACAGCAGTCGCCCTTGAGATTATCCATATGGCGACGCTTGTGCATGACGACGTAATCGATGACGCAGAATTGAGAAGAGGCAGGCCTACGGTTAAATCAAGATGGGACAACAGAATTGCGATGTATACAGGAGACTATCTTTTTGCAAAATCACTGGAACTCATGACGATGCTCGAAGATCCGCTGGCACACAAAATTTTATCCAAAACAATTGTTGATGTGGTCATTGGTGAAATCGAACAGCTGAAAGATAAGTACCGTTACGAGCAATCACTGAAAGACTATCTTAAACGAATCAAAAGAAAAACAGCCATTCTGATTGCTACAAGCTGCCAGCTTGGCGCCATATCAGCAGGAGTCAGTCCTGAACTGCATAAGAAGCTCTATCAGTACGGCTACAATGTAGGAATGTCCTTTCAGATTATCGATGACATACTCGACTTTACCTCCTCTGAAAAAGAGCTGGGGAAACCGGTAGGAAGCGACCTGCTTCAGGGAAATATCACTTTGCCCGTCCTCATTGCCATGGAGGATCCCTCATTAAGGAATCAGATTATAAAGGTTGGCCCTGATACAAAACCGGAAGAGATTAATCCTCTTATCGAACACATACTGAAGTCAGGCGCTATCGAAAAATCCTATGAAGTAAGCAACCGTTATTTGAGTAAAGCATTTGACCTGCTGAACGAGCTCCCTTCCAACAAGGCGCGCAGCACGCTGCACTCAATCGCTAAATATATCGGAAAACGAAAAATTTAGGATAATTCTCCACTTCTAATTGAATATTCCCTTTGGAAGTGGTACGCTTTTAAAGGGGAAATGAAAACCCATACATAATTTGACGGGGTGGAGAATTGTATATGGAAAAGACATTTTTGATGGTCAAGCCTGACGGTGTTCAGCGCCAATTAATCGGTGAAATTTTGCAGAGGTTTGAAAGAAAAGGCTTTCAATTAGCGGGAGCTAAATTGATGCAAATTTCTCCCGAGCTTGCTGAACAGCATTATGGCGAACATAAGGGGAAAAGTTTTTATAGCGAGCTAGTCGAATTTATTACGTCAGGTCCAGTATTCGCTATGGTCTGGCAAGGGGAAAACGTGATTGAGACGTCCCGCCAAATGATGGGGAAAACCAATCCGAAAGAAGCTCTTCCAGGGACAATAAGAGGAGACTATGGTGTCATTGTCGGAAAGAACATTATTCATGGTTCTGACTCTCCCGAAAGTGCCGAAAGAGAAATCGGCCTCTTTTTCAAACAGGAAGAATTAGTGGGATATGAAAAATTAATGAACAGCTGCATTTATTAATTAGTACCGGCCAGCCGCCAAGGCTGGTCCTTTTTATTTGGCTTTGTAAATGTATGATGTTGATCTATTAACACCTGTTGATTGGAGTGGAAGGCATGAGACTCCTAGCTAAGAGCTGCGGGAAAGGTGAGACCATGCAGGCGCAAAGCGGTTAGGAGGCTCACCTTTCCCGCCCTTGGATAAGCGAATGCCTGCTACCTGCCATCAACAGCCGAGTTTAACCGAGCTTTTTATTTAGACAGATGAAACCAGACTGCAGCTCGGCTGCTTTTTCACACTCTCTCACCTCAGTCCCTATTAAAGCAGACTTACTCTGTAAATACCGCCTGACTTTTCCGGGCCGTTTACTATATACTTATTTTGAAGCAGCAGAATAGAAGGAACAGGGGAAATCAACATGAATGAATACGTTCAATTTGCGAAAGATATTTATCAGCTGACTGGAATAGATTTAACGAGCTATAAAGAGGCACAAATGAAAAGAAGATTAACCTCCTTGTATGAAAAAAAGGGGTTTGGTTCATTCTATGGCTATTTTCAGGAATTGAAGAGGAATGATCTGCTGCTGCTTGAATTTTTGGATCGAATGACGATTAACGTTTCTGAATTCTACCGCAACTGCAAGAGGTGGGAGGTTCTGGAGAAAAAGATTATGCCTGAGCTCGCATCAAAAAACCATAAGCTTAAAATATGGAGTGCTGCCTGTTCTACCGGGGAAGAGCCCTATACTCTCGCAATGATTACCAGAGAGCTCGGTCTTTTGCCTCCTCAGCTGATTGCAACCGATCTGGATTCGAACGTCATTGCCCGGGCCAGGCTCGGTCTGTATCCTGAGCGCTCCATCAAGGAAGTGCCGGAGCATGTTAAAAATCAATATTTTAAGATACAGGCGGACTCATACGAAGTGAAGGAAGACATTAAAAAAATGGTCCAGTTTCAAAAGCACAATCTTTTATCTGATTCATATGGGAAAGAGTACGATTTAATTGTCTGCCGCAACGTTTTAATCTATTTTACAGAAGAAGCAAAAGAACGTATTTACCTCAAGTTCAGCCAGTCTCTAAAAAGCGGCGGGTACTTGTTCGTAGGAAGTACAGAACAAATCTTTCACCCGGACCGCTATGGGTTTGAATCAGCTGAGACTTTTTTCTACCGCAAAAACTAATTGATACCTACATTTTCTAAGAAAACTGTGATATAGTGTTTAATAATTAATTTATACATAAAAGCGTTAACGCGTTGAAGGGGGAGTCTGCAGAGTATGAGATATTTAACTTCCGGAGAGTCGCACGGGCCGCAGCTGACGGCTATTCTCGAAGGCGTTCCAGCCGGATTGCCGCTGACAGCCGAAGATATAAACCTGGATTTGGCCAGAAGACAAAAGGGATACGGCAGAGGCCGCAGAATGCAGATCGAAAAGGATCAGGTGTTGATAACCGGGGGAGTGAGGCATGGAAAAACGCTTGGTTCACCGATCGCCCTGACTGTAGAAAATAAAGACTGGAAGCATTGGACCAAAATAATGGGTTCAGAGCCTTTAGACGAAAATGAGGAAGCCGAAGTGAAAAGGCAAATCAGCCGTCCGAGACCCGGGCACGCTGATTTAAACGGAGCCATAAAATACGGCCACCGCGACATGAGAAATGTTCTGGAGCGATCTTCTGCAAGAGAAACGACGGTCCGGGTTGCTGCCGGGGCAGTGGCTAAAAGAATTCTGGAAGAGTGCGGCATTCAAATAGCCGGACACGTTCTTGAAATTGGCGGCATCCGCTCTAAGCATGCTTCTATTTCTAATGTCGGGGAGCTGAAAGCTAAAACTGAGGATTCTCCTGTCCGCTGTGCGGATGAAGAGGCTGCTGCAGAGATGATGGCAGCTATTGACCGGGCTAAGGAAAATGGCGATTCCATCGGCGGAATCGTGGAAGTGGTGGCGGAAGGCATGCCTCCCGGAGTAGGAAGCTACGTGCATTATGACCGGAAGCTGGATGCGAAAATTGCAGCGGCCATCATGAGCATCAATGCGTTCAAAGGAGCGGAAATCGGAATTGGGTTTGAAGCTGGAAGAAGATTCGGCAGTGAAGTTCATGACGAAATTGCATGGGATAAAGAGCGGGGCTACTATCGGAAGACGAATCGGCTGGGCGGCTTGGAAGGCGGAATGACGACAGGGATGCCGATTATTGCCCGCGGAGTGATGAAGCCGATCCCGACCTTGTATAAGCCTCTTCAAAGTGTTGACATTGAAACAAAAGAACCCTTTTCAGCAAGCATTGAGCGATCTGACAGCTGTGCTGTACCTGCAGCGAGCGTTGTCGCCGAGGCAGTTGTTGCCTGGGAGCTGGCAGCGGCTATTACAGAGCAATTCGGTCAGGATCGAATGGATCTCATACGGGAGAATGCAGAACTAATGCGGCAGCGCGCGAGGGAGTTTTAAATGGAAACAGTAACTGTACAAACAGGGACCGGCTCCTATCCTGTTTTCGTTGGCAGGGAAGCGTTGGCGCAAATGAAAGAAGTATTATCAGCTGAATCAGCGGTTTCCAGGAAAATCCTTCTTATCTCAGATAAGACCGTCTTCAGGCTGTATGGTGAGCGTGTGACCGAGCAGCTTCAAGAGCTGGGGGAGGTAGTGGTGTTTACCGTTGACAGCGGTGAACAGGCTAAATCCTTCGAACAGTATCATTCCATCATAACTTTTGCGCTTGAAAAGGGTCTTAACCGTAAAAGCATGATTGCGGCACTTGGCGGAGGGGTGATCGGTGATCTTGCCGGATTTGCTGCAGCGACTTATATGCGCGGCATTCCCTTTATTCAAATTCCGACGACTCTGCTTGCCCATGACAGTGCGGTAGGGGGGAAGACGGGCATAAATCACCCGGAAGGCAAGAACATGATCGGTGCCTTCCATCAGCCGGCAGCGGTTTTTTTCAATCCTCAATTTCTCGCCACCCTGCCTAAAAGTGAATTACGTTCAGGAATGGCAGAGGTAATCAAGCATGCATTAATTGCGGATGCGTCCTTTCTTTCTTGGCTTGAGGAAAATCCTTCCGCTATCGAAAGCCCGACTGAAGATCAGCTGGTTAAGATCATAACAGCGGGAATCAGAATAAAGGCGAGTGTTGTGGCAGATGACGAAAAAGAAACCGGCATCCGGGCATATTTGAATTTTGGCCATACGCTGGGCCATGCAATCGAAGCAGCTCTGGGCTACGGGAAAATGACTCATGGAGATGCAGTCGCTGCAGGAATGCTTTTTGCCCTGTGGCTTAGCAAAAAGGAGCTCGGCCTCGGAATAAACTATGCGAAATATACAAGCTGGTTTCAGGCCATCGGCTTTCCTTCCAATATTCCCGGGGGGCTTTCTTCCGAACAGTTGCTTACTTTAATGGCAGCGGACAAGAAAGCGGATTCCGGTGCGATCCGGATGGTTTTGCTTAATGAAATCGGATCGCCAGTTATCAAGTCCTTTCTTCCTGAAAAACTAAAAAGTCTGCTGGAAGCGTTCCGAAAGGGGGAGGCTGCATGATACGAGGGATCAGGGGTGCTACCACAGCAGCGGATAATTCAGAGCAATCCATCTGGACCGCCGCTGAAATCCTATTTAAAAAGATGGCTGCCGAAAACAACATTGAAGCGGACCAAGTTTCCAGCGTCATCATTACGTCCACAAAGGATTTGAATGCCGCTTTCCCGGCTAAATCCCTTAGAGAATTAAAAGGGTGGAAGCATGTTCCGGTCATGTGCATGGCAGAAATTGATGTGCCCCATGCACTTGAAAAATGCATAAGAGTGATGATGCACGTTGAGACGGATGCCGAGCCTCAAAGCATTCACCACATATACCTTGAGGGGGCTGTTGTCTTAAGACCTGATTTACAGCATCCTTAGCTTCAGGCTCTTCGGATTGACATCAGAGAGGTAACATACTAAAATATTCAGTAAGATACAAGAAAGAGTTAGAGCAGAGAGAGCAAGACCAGAGCAGAGTTTAGGGTAGCAGAGAATGAGTGAGTATAGCTGAGGAATACTTTTTCTTGTCCAAGATACGGACTATGCTGCCCAAAGTCACACAAATGTGTGCCTTTGGGCTTATTTTGTTCTAGCATGTACCGCATCCTCCCCGGACAAATACGTTTTACCTTCTATATGCTCAACCCATTCTCCTCTGCAAAAAGAGGAGGAACCAGGAGTGAACCATACAGATTTACCCTCATTTTTACAAGATGCAGTGGACTACCGCACCATTCCGGTTGTCCAGTCCTACAAAATCGATACCTTAACCCCTATTCAAGTATTCAGCGCATTAAAGAAGCAGGCTGTTTATATTCTGGAGAGCAGTGACCGGGAATCCGACTGGTCAAACTACTCCTTTATCGGCTTGAATCCTCTCATGACGATCGAAGAGGAAAACAGCTTATTTGTCATCAAGGAGAAGGATGGAACAGTCAGATTCACTTCATCAGATCTCCCGGACATATTCCGGCATCTGGATCAATCCTTGCAGATTAAACTTCCTGAACTGCCTATTCCATTCAGGGGCGGGGCCGTTGGCTACATTGGATACGACTCGATCAGTTTATTTGAAAAAATCCCGAGGCATCCGGATTCTCGTCCTGCTGATCCAATGTGCAGGCTCGCTGTCTGCAGCACCTATATCGCAATGGATCATAAGAATAATCAGCTTTATTTTGTAGAATTCAGCTTTTTAAATGGCAAGGAGCAAAGACAGGAGCTCGAGGAAAGCTTTGAACGAGCGAAAAACAGTATAAGCGGCTTGCTCGCTCAGCTGGAACATTTTGACCCGGTTAAAGAGCTGTTCCTTGCCTTTGATCAACGGGGAGACGTCAGTTTCGAGCGAGTGAAAACGAATATGACGAAGAGTGAATTTATTGAAAAAACGAAAAAAATCAAAGGCTATATATCATCTGGAGATGTTTTTCAGGCTGTTTTATCCCAGCGCTTTGAAATCCCCTTGTATGCGGATGGCTTTGAACTTTACCGGATTTTGAGGAAGGTTAATCCTTCCCCGTACCTGTTTTACTTAAAGTTCGGAGAAACTGAAATCGTCGGCAGTTCTCCAGAAAGGCTGATCCATGTACAGAATGGCCATCTGGAAATTCATCCGATTGCCGGAACCCGAAAGAGGGGCAGGAACAGACAGGAGGATTTGGAGCTGGCTGAGAGCCTCCTCGCAGACGAAAAGGAAAAAGCCGAACACCTCATGCTCGTCGATCTCGCCAGAAACGATGTTGGCCGTGTGGCTGCCTATCATTCTGTTAAAACGGAAAATTATATGGAGCTGACTTACTTCTCACATGTGATGCATCTGCTTTCAAAAGTGACCGGGAATATCAGAGAAGGAATTCACCCAACCGAAGCCCTGCTCGCTTCCTTTCCTGCCGGCACTGTTTCAGGAGCTCCTAAAATCAGGGCGATGGAAATTCTGCAGGAGCTAGAGCCAACAGCGAGAAATCAGTATGCCGGCAGTATTGCTTATATCGGGTTTGATGGAAATATTGATTCATGCATTACAATCCGGACAGCCGTTGTAAAAAATCAAACAGCCTATGTTCAGGCCGGAGCAGGCATTGTGGCGGATTCAATCCCTGAAAATGAGTGGGAAGAAACACGCAGTAAAGCAAGCGCGCTGATTAAAGCAATCGAATTGGCTAACGAGCAATTCGGCAAGGAGGCAAATTATGAAAATCATCCTATCCAAAGCCGTTGAAGGCTCCCTCCTTTCAAGAGGGGAAGCGAAAGAAGCGATGCTTGAAATAATGGGCGGCCGCGCAACTCCGAGCCAGATTGCCAGCTTCTTATCTATTTTGAGGCTCCGCGGAGAGACGGCAGAGGAAATCGTCGGGTTTACAGAAGCGATGAAAGAAAAAATGATTGGAATAGAAGGACTTGAAAACGCAGTCGATACGTGCGGAACCGGTGGTGACCACGCCTCTACTTTTAATATCTCAACATCGGCAGCAATCGTTGCTTCCTCTTTTGGAGTGAAGGTGGCTAAACACGGGAATCGCTCATTTACGTCAAGCAGCGGGAGCGCTGACGTATTGGAAGCACTCGGAATCCGTGCAGCCGGGACAGCGCAGCAGGCGGCGGAGTCAATAAAGGAAAACCATATGGGCTTTCTGTTTGCCCCATTGTTCCACTCATCTATGAAGCATGCAGTAAATCCAAGAAAGGAAATCGGGTTCAGGACCGCATTCAATGTCCTTGGTCCGCTCGCGAATCCTGCAAATGCAAAAAAACAGGTAATAGGTGTTTTTTCTGAGAGGTATGCCGAGCTGATGGCAGAAGCCTTAACACACCTGGGAACAGACCATGCGCTGCTTGTGACCGGCTTGGATGGCCTTGATGAAATAACCGTTACGGGTGAAACAAAAGTAGTGGAAGTGAAAAACGGCTCGATCAGCCGCTACCGGATTCAGCCGGAGCAATTTGGTTTGAGCAGAGGCAACCCTTTGGAATTGAAAGCAGATAACCCGGCAGAAAGTGCCTCAATGATCCGGGAGGCGTTTCTTAACAGGGGTCCGCAGGCAGTAAAAGATATTATTTCACTAAACGCCGGAGCAGCTCTCTACACAGCCGGATATACAGGAACAATAGAGGAAGGTGTAAGCCTGTCCGGGCAAGCGCTTGTATCAGGCAGGGCATTTGCTCAGCTGGAGCGGTTGCAGATGAAAAAGGAGGAAAAGTATGCTTAGCAGGATTCTTGAACATAAAAAGACAGAAATACAAAACTATCAGAAACCTGATGACGAAAAGCTGCCGAAGCGTTCATTCTATGAGGCTCTCAAAAATCCGAACCGGAAATTGGGACTCATTGCCGAGGTGAAAAAGGCATCGCCTTCAAAGGGGATCATTAAAGAGGATTTCTTTCCCGCCGTTCACGCAAAGCAGTACGAAGCCGGAGGAGCTGACTGTTTATCCGTCCTGACAGACTCTGCGTTCTTTAAGGGAGCGAACCATTATCTATCCGAAGCGAAACGGGAAACAGCGCTCCCTGTTTTAAGAAAGGACTTTATCCTGGATCACCTTCAGGTTGAAGAGTCGGGCCTGATTGGTGCAGATGCGATTCTGCTGATCGGTGAAGCCCTGGATCCTGCCCTGCTTGCCGAGCTATTCGCACATGCAGCCGAACTTGGAATGGATGCATTGGTAGAGGTTCACTCCGTTCCTGTTCTGGAAAAAATTTTAAAGCAAATAACTCCTGATCTGATCGGGATTAACAATCGCGATCTAGCCACTTTCCAAACGGATATCAAGAAAGCGGGGGAGTTTAAAGGGTATATCCCGGATGGAGCGCTTCTCGTAAGTGAGAGCGGCATTCATTCGCCTTCTGACCTTGAACTGGTCCGCAGTCACGGCGCCGATGCTGTTCTTGTAGGCGAATCGCTTATGAGGCAAAGCAATCAGGAGGCTGCAGTGCGGGAATTATTTGGTGTTCAGGGATGAAGCGGCCGCTCCTGAAGTACTGCGGAAATAAAAGCAAAGCAGATTACAGACTTTCTCTTGGCTCCGGAGCAGATTATATTGGTTTTATTTTTGCTGAAAGCAAGAGGAGAACAGAGCCTGAAGAGGTCAGGAAATGGATCAGTGAATGTGGCCGCGGCGGAAAGAAGCTGGTCGGGGTGTTTGTGAATCCTTCCTTGGAGGAGACAATTCTAGCCTGTAAAACCCTTAACTTGGACACAGTTCAATTCCATGGCGAAGAATCTGCGGAATTTTTGGAAGCATTCAAGGGTTCAAGCCAAACAAAAGTTTGGAAGGCTATCCGCCATGATGCGGATGCATGTAAAAAAATGGAGCACTACGCCCCATATACAGACGGATTTTTAATAGACAGCAAAGTACAGGGGGCGTGGGGAGGAACAGGCATTGCGTTTGACTGGTCTGCTTGCGGAGATTACGTCCGGCAAGCTGAAAAATTGGGGAAATTCTGCTTTATTGCAGGAGGAATTCATGAGGCGAATGTAAAAGAGCTATTAGACAGGAAGCCAGGTGGCATAGATCTTGCCAGCGGTTTAGAACGGAACGGCAGCAAGGACGCTGAAATGATCAAAAATTTCGAGAAAAGGGTGGATGATTATGTATCCGGACAGTAGAGGCAGATACGGAGACTTTGGCGGAAAATTTGTTCCGGAAACGCTGATGGAACCGCTGGAAGAGCTGGAGACCGCATACAGGGAGGCGAAGCAGGATCCAGAATTCAGCCAGGAGTATGTAAGGTTATTAAAAGAATACTCCGGCAGGCCCACCGCACTCACTTACGCAGGGAATCTGACCAAGTCAGTAGGCGGAGCTGCCATTTATTTGAAAAGGGAAGATTTGAATCACACCGGTGCCCATAAGATCAATAATGCGATTGGTCAGGCGCTCCTTGCAAAACGAATGGGAAAAACCCGGCTGATTGCAGAAACCGGAGCCGGCCAGCACGGTGTTGCTGCAGCTACAGTAGCCGCCAAGTTTGGAATGGAGTGCAAAGTATTTATGGGGGCTGAGGATGTAGAACGGCAGCAGCTGAATGTCTTTAGAATGGAACTCCTCGGTGCAGAGGTGGTCCCGGTTCACTCCGGAAGCAAAACACTTAAAGATGCAACAAATGAGGCGATACGCTACTGGGTGCAGCATTGTGAGGATCATTTCTATATGATTGGTTCTGTCGTAGGTCCTCATCCTTATCCTTTGATGGTCCGGGATTTCCAGAAAGTAATCGGCGAGGAAGCTAAAAAGCAGTTTGCCGCGGTTACCGGCGGACTTCCGGATAAAGTGATTGCCTGTGTAGGAGGGGGGAGCAATGCGATTGGGATGTTCCATCCATTTCTTCATGATGAGGTCGAACTGATCGGTGTGGAAGCAGCCGGTAAAGGAATCGATACACCGCTTCACGCGGCCACGATTACGAAAGGGACGAGCGGGGTTATACACGGTTCCCTCACTTATTTAATTCAGGATGAATTCGGGCAAATCATTGAACCTTATTCCATATCAGCCGGACTGGATTATCCAGGGGTTGGACCCGAGCACGCTCATCTAGCCCAAACCGGCAGAGTGAAATACGTGTCTGCGACAGATCAGGAGGCACTCGATGCCCTTCATAAAACGGCGAAGGAAGAAGGTTTGCTGGCGGCCATCGAATCAGCCCATGCGCTGGCTCAAGCATTTACGGCAGCAGCGGAAATGAGTCCGGACGAATCCGTGCTTGTCTGTCTTTCAGGACGCGGGGATAAAGATGTTCACACGCTAATGAAAGCATTGAAAGGAGAAGTGGATCAGGATGAATTACTTTCAGACTCAATTGGAGCAAAATAACAAGCTTTTTATCCCATTTATCACAGCGGGAGATCCTTCACCTGAGGCGACAGTTGACATTGCGCTTGCCCTGCAGGAGGCGGGCGCAGCGGCAATTGAACTTGGCATCCCCTATTCAGATCCTTTAGCGGATGGACCTGTCATTCAGCGTGCTTCGGCGAGAGCCTTAAAGCAAGGAATGAACATTGTAAAAGCCATGGAGCTTGTCCCGGTCATGAGAGAAAATGGAGTGAAAATCCCAGTCATTCTATTCACATATTATAATCCTGTGTTACAATTGGGAAAAGAAAACTTTTTCGCTTTAATGCGCGAAAATAGCGTGGATGGACTGCTTGTCCCGGATCTCCCATATGAAGAAAATGAGCAGCTTAGAAGCCGCTGCAAAGAAGAAAATATCTATTTTATTTCTATGGTGGCACCGACTTCTTCATCGAGACTGAAGAAAATTGCTGAAGCTTCGGATGGGTTTCTTTACTGTGTATCCTCCCTTGGGGTCACGGGAGAGAGAAAAGAATTTGATGAAGAGGTCTTCCGTTTTATTAAAGAAGTAAAAGCCATTTCCCCGATTCCTGTAGCCGTCGGATTTGGAATTTCCTCCGGTGAGCAGGCGCTGAAGATGAATGAAATAGGGGACGGAGTCGTTGTAGGAAGTGCTCTGATCCGAAAGCTGGAGGAACTTCATGAAGACCTTCTGTCTGAACATGGACGAAAAACAGCACTTCAGCAGGTGAAGGAATTTGCGGGATTATTTGCACAAACTGTTTAGGGAAGGGTGTTTGCAATGGAAGTGAAAAGCCAGCTTCTTGATTTAAAACCATATCAGCCCGGTAAGCCGATTGATGAAGTGAAAAAAGAGTATGGACTGGAACGGATTATAAAACTGGCTTCAAATGAAAATCCCTACGGCTGCTCTCCCGATGCAAAAGCAGCGATTGAAAGAGAAATCAGCCAGCTTGCGCTTTATCCGGACGGATACAGCGCTGCATTAAGAGAAAAACTTTCAGAGAGCCTCGGCGTAGACAAAGACCAGCTCATTTTTGGGAATGGTTCAGATGAAGTGGTGCAGATTATTTGCAGATCATTGCTTGACCATCAATCCAACACGGTTATGGCCACTCCAACCTTCCCCCAATACAGGCACAATGCAGTGATTGAAAATGCTGAAATCCGGGAAGTCCCGCTAAAAGCGGGAGAGCATGACCTGGATGCCATGCTGGATGCCATCGACGAATACACAAAAGTAGTCTGGATTTGCAGTCCAAATAATCCGACAGGCAATTATGTGAACAAAACCAGACTGGAGAACTTTCTTAAGCAGATTCCCCCATCAATCCTTGTGGTTTTGGATGAAGCCTATTACGAGTATGTAACAGCGGAGGACTTCCCGGAATCTCTGCAGTATCTGGATACGCATGAGAACGTTATGATTCTTCGGACCTTTTCGAAAGCCTATGGGCTTGCGGCATTGAGAATCGGCTTCGGCATCGGAAGCAAAGCATTTATCCGAAAAATTGAACCGGCCAGAGAACCGTTCAACACCAGTAGAATTGCTCAGGCTGCTGCGCTTGCTGCGCTGGATGATCAGGAGTTCATCAAGGCGTGCAGGGAGCAGAATAAAGAAGGATTGCAGCAATACTATACATTTTGTAAAGAGATGAATCTTTCCTATTATCCGTCGGAAGGAAACTTTATTCTCATTGATTTCAGCATGGATGCCAACCACCTGTTCCAGCGGCTTTTGGAGCGCGGATATATTGTCAGATCAGGTGCAGCCCTCGGCTTTCCTACTTCTTTGCGCATAACGGTAGGGTCGAGGGAGCAGAATCAGGAAATTATTGATTTATTAAAAACGTTTCTTCAATAGGAAGCTGAATTGTAGGAAACTCTTTTATATACACTTTTTTTACTTGATGATGGGAAGTGCCTTAATGAACAACCACATTTTCTTAATCGGGCTGGGACTGATAGGCGGCTCCTTAGGTTTGGCTGTTAAAAAGGAGCATCCCGCCTGTACAGTTACCGGCTATGACATCAATGACGAACAGGCAAGACTTGCCGTGACACTTGGAGTGATCGACCGCACTGTTCCCTCCATTCAGGAAGGAGCATCTGAAGCAGATGTTATTATCCTTTCAGCACCTGTTGAGCAAACTTTGCTGATTATGGATGAATTAAGCAGGCTCCCTCTGAAAAAGGGGGTCATTGTTACAGATTCAGGGAGCACAAAAGAGAAGATCGGGCGCCATGCCAGCCGGATTTTTCCGGAAAGCATCATTTTTATAGGAGGCCATCCGATGGCCGGATCTCATAAATCCGGAGTTGCTGCGGCAAAATCACATCTATTTGAAAATGCCTTTTATGTGCTTTGTCCGGTAAGTGATGGACAGCAGCCCTACATAGAACAACTGAAGCACTTATTAAATGGGACGAAAGCCAATTTTGTATTGATGAAGCCTGATGAGCATGATTTGGTAACGGGAGTGATCAGCCACTTTCCCCATATTATAGCGGCAGGCCTCGTCCATCAGGCTGTAAAACATGAAGAAGACCAGCCGATGACAAGGAGACTTGCTGCCGGCGGATTCAGGGACATCACAAGGATCGCATCAAGCAGTCCCGGTATGTGGAGGGATATTCTTCTTCAAAATAAAGAACACATGCTGACTCTCTTTGACAGCTGGCTTGCCGAAATGGAAGAGATCCGGAATTTCATAAGAGAAGAAGATAAAGGCGCCATCCATCAATATTTCCACAGAGCGAAGGAGTTCCGTGACGGTCTGCCGGTCAAACAGCAAGGCGCGATTCCTTCATTTTATGATTTATACATTGATGTTCCGGATTACCCAGGGGTCATTTCCGAAATTACAGGTTATCTTGCAAAGGAAAAAATCAGCATAACAAATATCCGGATCATTGAGACGAGGGAAGACATTAACGGCGTACTCCGGATCAGCTTTCAAAGAGAAGCGGACCGGGAGCGCGCCAAAGAATGCATGGAAAAATACACAACCTATGGGACGTTTTTCGGCTAGGAGGAAACGAGATGATACTTCAATCAGGCAGAGGCCTTCAAGGAGAAATATCTATACCCGGCGATAAATCCATATCTCATCGCGCTGTTATGTTCGGCTCGATTGCGGAGGGGAAAACAGAAATCAGCAACTTCTTAAACGGTGCTGACTGTTTGAGCACCATTTCCTGTTTCCGCAAAATGGGAGCGGACATCGAAATAAATGGTACGAACGTGTCTGTTTCAGGCAGCGGCATAAACGGGCTGAAAGAGCCAGAAAGCTTTTTGGATACGGGAAATTCCGGTACGACAACAAGGCTGATATTAGGCCTGCTGGCAGGCACTTCTTTTCATACTTGCCTTACGGGGGATGAATCGATTGCGAAGCGCCCGATGAAACGGGTGACAGAGCCGCTGAAACAAATGGGGGCTGCAATTGATGGCAGGGCAGGAGGGAACTTTACTCCGCTGTCTGTTAGAGGCGGAACGTTAAAAGGTATCGATTTTGAATCAAAAGTGGCGAGTGCCCAGGTGAAGTCAGCGATTCTTTTGGCAGGGCTGAGCACGGACGGGGAATGGACTAAAGTGACAGAGCCGCATAAATCAAGAGACCATACGGAACGCATGCTGAAGTCGTTTGGGGCAGAGGTGATAGAGGAAGGGCTTACTGTATCGGTCAAAGGCGGTCAAACCTTGAAAGGCGCAAACATCGAAGTACCCGGAGATATTTCATCTGCTGCATTTTTCCTCGCTGCGGGAGCGTCCGTACCTGACAGCAGGCTGCTCCTGAAGAGAGTCGGCACGAATCCTACAAGAGATGGAATCCTGGATGTGCTAAAAAATATGGGAGCGTCGTTGAAGGTAACAGAGCATAAAACGGACTCCTATGAACCAATTGCAGACTTAGAGATTGAAACGTCCAGGCTCAAAGGGACGGTTATTGAAGGAAACTTAATTCCAAAGCTGATAGATGAAATTCCAATCATTGCTCTGATGGCAACGCAAGCAGAAGGAAAAACGGTAATCAAGGATGCTGAGGAACTGAAAGTAAAAGAGACGAACCGGATTGATACAGTGGTAAACGAGCTGAAAAAGATCGGCGCAGATATAGAAGCAACGGATGACGGAATGATCATCCATGGGAAGACGAAGCTTAAAGGCGGAGTAAAGGTGTCAAGCCACGGCGACCACCGGATCGGGATGATGCTCGCCATCGCCTCCTGCTTGACTGAAAATCCTCTGGAGCTCGAAGGTTCTGAGGCAATAAATGTCTCTTATCCAGGCTTCTTCAGTGATTTGGATAGGGTCCAGCAGTAAGGACATCCCACAAATTAAAGAGGCGGATAGAAAAGGAACCGGAAAATAAATTTGCGGTGATGAGGACAGAAGGCGTTATAAAAGAATTGAAAGGCCTGGCTTGCAGAAAAAGCCGGGCCTTTCTCTTGCCGTGTGAATGGTCGGAAGAATTCCTGGCAAGCTCGCCAGAACGTCGGAATTCCCGGGAAGCAACCCGGAAAGATTTCATGTGGAGCTCTTTTAAAAAACGTTTAATGGCAGTGTTTGTCATTCATAATTTCTTCCGGATCCGCATAGCTTGTCTTAAAAGGGACCCCGGGAGGAAAAGATGGCATATATTCTGGATCATGTTTTGCTGTGGAGGGAAGGGAAAACCAAGCCGGCGTCCATTCTGATAGAAGCAGACCGCTTTAGAATGATTAGGAGTCAATTAGACCGCTTCCACTGTATGAAAGTCAATTTAGAAGATTATGTCATGACGGGAGGGCAGGTGATGCTGGATTCCTGTACAGAAGAGGATCAGTCATTTGCAAGTTTTAAGGAGCATATGAAAAACAATGTACTTGGAAGGGGGTGCACCTGCTTTATTTCCATCATCCCCGTCAACAGGTCAAAAGAAATAGCAGTCAAAACGGCAAAAAGAAGGCAGATTCTGATTAATGCCCCTGCAGACCATTACCTCGCTTTAAAATGTCCAATCAAATCATTGACCCCCTCCTTCATCTATGAAGCGAAAAAACAGCAGATTTCACTGATTTTTGCAGAGCTGAACAATGAATCAGTCTATCAATCCTTCACATGGCCATGGCTTAGAGATGCTCTTTACCTGCATCCTGTCACCTTTATTCCTTTCTGGAATCATCGGGAACCTAATCCTAAGCTTGACAGGCAATGGAGCGCATTTATGGGCAGGACAGGCATTCCGGTGCTCCCGCACTCCATCCATCCACTCCAGCCTCTAAAGATAGCAGACCTCAGGACTCTCGGTATTGATCCTGAAAAAGGGAGGGTCCGGCTGAATGGGGACGCGGACTATAACCTCTTTACAAAAAACACCTTAAGCGATTCGGTTGAAACAAAGCCGCATCTCGATTATGATAATCATATTCCAACCATATCAATTCAAAGAGGCAGGGTGCTGAAGGCCGGACAGGCTGTATTTTTTAAGCCGGGATTCGGTGAGGAAAAGCATATTGTGATACGCTCCTCGTATTCAAGCCCCCTGTCCCTCATATAGAAAGGAACATGGACCTTGGCAGTAACTTTAACCGATGCAATTACCCTAGTTGAAAACGGAGATGCCGAAAAAGGGCTCGAACAGCTTACGATCCTTGAAGGTACGTTACATGATGAGGAAAAATTTCTTCTGGCAGATAAATATTATGAGTGGGGTTTGCCCGACAAAGCTCTGAATCTGCTTTCTGATCTTCATCTTCTTTATCCCCGGGAAACAGACATTTCATTGCTCATGGCAGAAGCCTATATTGATCTGGAGCAGGAGGATGAAGCGATTGCCATTCTCGATCAGATCGATAAAGGAGACGATGCTTATCCTCAGGCGCTGCTGCTTCAAGCCGATCTTTATCAGCTGCAGGGCTTGCAGGAGGTCAGTGAGAGGAAGCTTAAGGAGGCCAAAAAACTGCTTCCTGATGAACCCCTGATCGATTTCGCACTTGGAGAATTTTATTTTCACAGCGGTGATGACCACTCTTCCGTTGCCTATTACAAGCAGGCTGCTTCTGCCGGAGACTCATTTGCCGGAGTGGACATTAACCAGCGGCTTGCCGATGCCCTGAGCGGGTCAGGTGAGTTTGAAGCTGCTTTGCCCTACTACGAAAAAGCGTTATCTGACAAACTGGATTTGCATGCATTGTTTGGTTTCGGTATCGCCGCACTAAGGGCAGGGCAAGCAAAAACAGCCATTCATCAGCTGGAGAAGCTAAAAGAGCTTGACCCGGAATTTTCGTCCCTGTATTTGCCTCTAGCCAGAGCCTATGAAGAAGAGGAAATGGTGCAGGAAAGCCTTGAAGCAGCGCTTGAAGGAATCAGACAGGACGAAATGAACAAAGAGCTCTTTTTGTATGCAGGGAAAGCTGCTCTTAAGAACAACCAGCCGGATCAAGCGGCTTCTTTATTAAAGGAAGCAGCAGCCATAGATCCAGGCCATGCGGAAGCGGTTCTCACCCTGGCTAATCTTTATCAGCATCAGGAGCAGTATGAGGAAATCATCGACTTGCTTACAGAGGTTATGAAATTTGAAGAAGAAGATCCGCAGTATTTCTGGCTTCTTGGTAAAAGCTACAACGAAACGGAAAAATTTTCACAGGCATCAGACTATTATGAACGCGCATATAAATTTTTTAAGGACCAGACAGATTTCCTTGAAGAGTACGGCCGCTTCCTTATCGAGGAAGGGAATCGCCAAAAAGCGATTGAATTATTCAGAAGAATCCTCATGATTGATCCGGCTAATGTCGAAATCGAAGCATTATTGATGCAATTAGAAGACGAATTTAAGAGCTGATCAGGCAGGATTTTGAATTCATAATGTTGAAATTTTCATATAAAGAAATGTTTAGCAGAGGAGGGAACTACGATGATGACCCCTGTTTCTGTCCATGAGAAGAAGGATTTTATCAGATGGTTTTTAAATCACTATCAGCTGAAGCGGAGAGAGTGTGTCTGGATTCTGAATTACCTGATGAGCCATGATGCTCTGATGGAAAAGGTTCATTTTGTTGAACAGGCCCAATACTGCCCGCGCGGGATCATCATGTCTACCCATTGTGTAGAGGAGGTGCCGTTCAGGTTTTACAAAGAAAATGTCATGACTACGGATGCTGAGAAATCTTTCCATGACATCCGCCTGAACCGTGATGAAGAACTTTATATCCAGATAAATTTCCGGTCTTCCTATCAATCTCCGCAATATGCAGCCGTTATGGAAGCCAACCCCTTTATGCCGAAGCATTTAAACGGGAATGAGAAAGACCGGATCATTGCAGAACGCGTCCTTGAGAGTGCCATTCAAAATTATCAGAAGGATAAGCTTTTGCTCATGATAGATGAAGCACTGGACCGTCATGACGAAGAAGCGTTTAAAGAACTGACCGGCAGGCTTAACGCGCTAAAATAGGGTGAAAGTCCTCGATTTTTGAGGGCTTTTTATCTTGCTTTTTTTAGTGGGCGGTAAAATATTCTCAATTTTCTGCTAGCGATTGCTTTTATCCCATTAACGTGTAAAAATGAAAATGAAAACGTTTGCAAGTGCAAGCGATTTCACAAACGATCTTAGGGGGAAGAGTATGAAGGGGAAAATAAGGGGATTGTTCTCATCTTTTGCTGCTGTCCTATTAGTGCTCAGTACATTGGCAGGTATTCCTGCAGCATCGGCATCAGCTGATTTGCAAACGGTTGCATCAAAAGGGTTAAATGCGGAGAAGGCTGAACAGAAATACAGCTACACCATCAATTATTACCGGTATGACGGAAAAGCAAAGGACTGGGACCTGTGGATTTGGGAGGATGGGAAAGACGGCCGTGAGGTGGATTTCGCAGAAGAATCTGAAGGGTTCGCAAAAGCAGTATTTGAAGCTTCTTCCAGTAAAGTCAATGTCATTGCGAGGCCTGGAAACTGGACGACCCAAGAAATGACCCGTACAATGGTCATCCCGGATGGAGAAACGAGCGGGGAAGGATGGATTGTTGAAGGTGATTCATCGGTTTATGCAAGCAAAGACGAAACGGATGTTGGAGAACAAATTTCCTCTGCTATGATGGACTCGCTGGAACGGGTCAGCATCACCTCTTCGCACTCTTTAAAGAATGAGGATATAAACGGCTTTAAACTAATGGACAAAGCAGCAAATAAAGAAATAGATGCTTCCGTTAAAAAAGTAAAAGATAATCAAGTGATGCTTCTGGTTGAAGATTCAGGGTCCATTGACGTTAGAAATACGTATATCGTGAAAAGCGACCGTTTTGGAGAAAAGAAGGTGACGGTCAGGAAAGCCCTTGATGATAAGAAATTTTTTTATGGAGGTGACGATCTCGGTGCAGTCTACAAGCCAGGACAGACAGATTTTAAGGTTTGGGCGCCGACAGCCGAAAAAGTGAGCCTCGTTCTTTACGACAGCGCCGGTACATATACGGAGCAAGGTACGGTAAATGACCATGCAGATGGTACGGAACAGGTGATGAGAAGAGAAGATAATGGGGTTTGGTCAGGATCAGGTAAAGGAGATTTGAACGGAAAATTCTATATGTATAAAATAGAGTTTTCTGACGGCAAGGTGAATTACGCAGTCGATCCGTACGCAAAGGCAGTAAGCGCAAACGGTCAAAGATCCGCTATTGTAAGTCTGGAGGCCACAGATCCATCCGGCTGGAATCCAATGGACAAGCCTTCTGTAGCTTCTGCTGCAGATGCTTCTCTTTATGAACTTCATGTAAGAGACTTCTCACAGGATCCGGATTCCGGAATGAAATACCGGGGGAAATTTAAAGCGTTTACAGAAACGGGAACAAAAAACAGCAGTGGAACGTCTACCGGAATTGATCACCTTGCGGATTTAGGAATCAATTATGTCCATTTGCTGCCCTCCTATGATTTCAAAACCGTCAACGAATTAAAGGCAGATGATCCGGCCTCATCTGATCCGAAATTTAACTGGGGCTATGATCCGCAGAATTTTAATGTTCCCGAAGGGTCCTATTCAACAGACCCGGCAGATCCGGATGTGCGGATTAAAGAATTTAAAGAAATGGTCCAGGCAATGCACAATAAAGGAATCCGGGTTGTAATGGATGTGGTATACAACCATACATTCGAAACGGAGAACGGACCGTTTAATAAAATTGTTCCCGGCTACTTCTACCGAACGAATGACAGTGGAACGTATACCAATGGAAGCGGAACAGGGAATGAGGTCGCCACTGAAAGACCGATGGTGCGCAAATACATTAAAGACTCTGTGAAATACTGGGCTGAAGAGTATGGGGTGGATGGCTTCAGGTTTGATCTTATGGGTTTGATTGACGTGCACATGATGGAACAGCTGACAAAGGAACTGAAAGAGCAAGTCGATCCGACCCTGCTAATATATGGTGAGCCATGGCAAGCTGGAGGGTCACCTCTCGCAGAAAGTCTTCAGACGACTAAAGGCGCACAAAAAGATAAAGGTTTTGCCGTTTTCAATGATAACATCCGCGGGGCAATCAAAGGCGGGAGCGATGATGCGTCAAAGGGTTTTGCCACTGGGGAGAATGACCGGGAAGAAGCGATTGTGACCGGAGTAAAAGGATCCATCACTGATTTTACAAATTCCCCTCTCGAATCAATCAATTACGTGACGGCTCACGACAATTTAAACATGTGGGATAAAATCATTAAAACTCAGGGCCTCGAGGAAAAAGAGGGGTTTGTTCAGATTAAAGACGGCAAGCTGCAGGGAGAAGATGCAGCAGCCTATAAAACGGTGGAAGAAGCTGTAGCGGCTGCGACGCCCCATCACGCTGTCAGCTCAGAAGATGAGCTTTCCAATGAAACAGTCAAACGCTCACTGCTTGCAAATGGAATTGCCATAACTTCTCAAGGAATCCCGTTTATTCATGCCGGAGATGAAATGCTCCGCACCAAATACGGAGACCATAACAGCTATAAAAGTCCGGATGCCATCAATCAATTGGATTGGAGCGATTTAACGGATTTTGACCTCGTGAATAAGTATTATCAGGGGCTGTATAAGCTTCGGAGTGCACATCCAGCATTTAAAATGACAGAAAAACAGCAGGTAGAAGCACACGTGGAAGTTCTGCAGCAGCAAAACAATGTCGTCGCTTATCAGTTGAAAAATCACGCGAACGGGGATAAATGGAAAAACGCTATCGTTATCTATAACGCTGATTCCTCGGTACAAAAGGTCAGCCTGCCAGCTTCCGAAAACGAATGGAAGATTGTGGTGAATGATCGTCAGGCAGGTACTTCTGTATTGGGGAAAGCCAAGGGAGCAGCTGAGGTTCAGCCGCTATCCATGATGGTCTTATATGATGAAGAAAGAACAGAGGAGTCCGTGCCGGCCTCTATCTCTCTTCCAGCTGCTCAGCTTTATATGGAACCTGGAGCCTCAAGGATGATTCAGGCTTCTGTAAAAGATCAATTTGGAGCAAGCATGAAAAATCAGCCACTCCAATGGTCCAGTGCAGACGAAAAGATCGTCCAGACCGATTCCAGAGGAAAACTGAGGGCAAAACAAACGGGAAAAACAACCGTTACGGTATCAAGCGGTGCAGTTAAACAATCTGTTTCCGTTACAGTGGCTGATCGCAATCCTGCTTCAATAACTTTGCAAGGAAAAGAGGCCGTCTATGAATCCAGCTCCATCCAGCTGCTAAGCACTGTGAAGGATCAATTCGGACAGGTGATGGAAGAAGCTTCTGTAGAATGGACGTCCTCTAATCCAAAAGCGGCGTCTGTTTCCTCCTCGGGTGAAGTAACCGGGCTGGCTCCGGGAAAAACAGTCATTACTGCCAGGAGCGGTTCAGTCACTGCGCAAAAGCAGGTTGAGGTTAAAAAATATGTTCAAAGATACGTAGAATTCACTTATAAAAGACCTTCAGGAGACTATGAAGGGTGGAATATCTGGACATGGCAAACGGGAGCAGAGGATGGAGAAAAGCGCTTTTCCAAAGTAACGGAAAACGGAGCGGTAGCGAAGTTTCCTATCGGCCCGGATACAACGAAAATAGGGTTTGTCCTAAGAAAAGGTACAGATTGGGCTGAAAAGGATGCTTACGGTCAAGACCGGTACATTGAAGCAGATCTATCTCAGCCGGTAACGAAAGTAATGGTAACGAGCGGTGTTGGACCTTTTGAAACCGTTCCGCCTGTTAAGGGGCCAATTCTTGGAGACGGAAAGCTGACGTTTATTTACCGGGATCAGGAGCTGTATGAAACGGGTTCACAGGAGCAGATAGATAAGGTCCAGGTGAAAATTAACGGCAATACGGAAGAGATGCAATACGATCAGAAAAATCAGTACTTTGCTTTCACTCTGGAGAATTTAAAGGAAGGCACCTATGAATATACATTTCTTGTAACGAAAAACGGACAAACAACAGAAATGAGTGATCCGTATAATACGGATGAAAACGGCAAATCTGTCATGACCTATTCCGTACCGGAAATTAATGTGACGGCTTCTGCTTACCCAAAGGAAATCTCATCCAGAGAAAATGCAGTCATAACGGTGAATACGGATTCAGAGGCTGAAGCGGAGCTATCCGACATGCACATAGATTTGCGGCCGCTCGGTGGGATGGAACACACGAGGGTAGATCCCGCTCTGAATGAAATAAGTGTTTCCGTGAAGGACACGGTAGCCGCAGGTGTAAAAAAGCTGCCAATTACGGTAAAGGACCAGTATGGAAACACCCATAAAGGAATGGCAAAGCTTGAAATCAAATCCGTTCCGTCAGCAGGCTCAGCCAAGGATGAGTTTGACTGGGATGAAGCCAGAATCTATTTTATGCTTACGGACCGGTTCTATGACGGGGATCCGGCCAACAATGATCCGAACGGTGAAAATTACGATAAGAAGCATCCGGAAAGCTACCACGGCGGTGATTTCGCGGGAATTCTCAAGAAGCTGGATTACCTGGAAGATATGGGCATCAATACTATATGGATAACCCCCATTGTCGATAATGTTGACTGGAATATCCGGAGCGGAAAGAAAGGCGCTCAATATGGGTACCACGGATATTGGGCCAAGGACTTTACGAAGCTGGATGAGCATCTGGGCGATTTAAAGACCTTCCAGAAACTGATAGACAAAGCGCATGATAAAGGCATGAAAATCATGGTTGATGTCGTCTTGAATCATGGCGGCTACGGCCTGAAGGACGGCGGCCAGCAGGATATTCCGAATTATCCGGCCATTGAAGATTCCCTTCGTTTCAAAGGTATGTTCCGCGATGGGGGGACGGATGTGATCAAGGGTGAGCTTGCTGGTCTGCCAGACTTTAAGACGGAAGAACCGGAAGTGCGCAATCAGATTATCAAGTGGCAGACAGACTGGCTGAAAAAAGCAAAAACTAAGCGCGGTGACACCATCGACTATTTCCGTGTAGATACCGTTAAGCACGTGGACTCTACTGCGTGGAATGCATTTAAAAACGAGCTGACTAAAATAAAGCCTGATTTTAAGCTGATAGGCGAAAATTATGGAGCCAGTCCGGAGAATACAGGCGGCTATCTTAATAGCGGGCAGATGGATTCCCTGCTTGATTTTGGATTTAAGCAAGAGGCTGCGGCGTTCATAAACGGCAGCATTGAACAAACCGAGGCGAATCTTGAAAAACGGAATGCCCAGCTAAACAACACGGCGATGCTCGGGCAATTTTTAAGCAGCCACGATGAAGATGGTTTTCTTACTGCTTTTGCTGATGGGGACCTTTCTAAGCAAATGATCGCTGCAAGCCTCCAGATTACAGCAAAAGGACAGCCGGTCATATACTATGGGGAAGAAATTGGCCTGTCAGGCAAACACGGGGGAGACTTCGATAAAGGTGAGTTCAATGAGAACCGTTATGATATGGCATGGGATCAGATTAGCGGCAATAAGATGGCTGCCCACTATGCCCGTTTGCTGCAAACGAGAAAGCACTATTCCGAAGTCTTCTCAAAAGGGGATAGAAAGCTCGTTGCCGGAAGCAACAAGGACGGCTATCTTGTATTCTCAAGAAAATATGAAGGACAAGAGCTGCTGATCGGGATAAATACGACCGATGAAGCTAAGGAGGCCGTCATTCCTGCAGGTAAAGGGTCGTCTGCAAAGGATCTCTATTCCGGCAAGGATTATAAGATTCAAAAAGACGGCAAGGCAGCAGTTACCATACCTGGCCGCTCTGAAGGAGGCACTGTTATCATAAAAAGATGGAAGTAATAAAAATCTTCTGAAAATAATTCAATAATCATGTAAAATATAGACAATGGAGCTTAATCTTCATTGTCTTCTTTTTCAATTTACCGCTTAGGAGGTGTATTCAGCATGAAATGGGCTGCGGCAGATGCAATCGCGTTAGAGAAAGAAAAAGAATACATAGATACGATCGTTGTCCCGCTGATTCCTGCAGGTGCTGATCCTTCCATTCTTCAAAATGTGTATAACGGAGAATTTATCACCCTGCTGTCTGAGGAACTGGAAAGGCAATTTAGGGGCAGGCTGGTTTTGAGTCCTCCATTCACGTATCTGCCGGGGGAAAAAAATGCGGCGGAGAGAATTTTAGAATGGAAAGAATCGTTAAGCAGGTTTCCATATATTCTCTTGCTTACTTCAGATCCAAATTGGAAAACAACATCCGGTGTGCTCGGGAACGAACTAATATGGATCCCATCAATCCCGATGGAGAATATTGACCGCAATGCCGCAGGACAGGTGCTCGATAGTCATTTGCAGCAAATTATGAACATTCTATTACAATTTTGGAAATGTAAATGAAAACCCTGTCATTATACTTTTTTCCATAAAAGGATGATATTGACCCGTTTATGAGATTGATATATCATTAGAATGTCCTAGTACTATAAATTTTTTTACGCGTTGCATCCAGACTTCATCTATAGGGGATAGAAGGGGGAGAAAGATGAGCGAGAGAAAGCATGGGGTATCCAGAAGGCAATTCCTTAATTACACGCTTACCGGCGTTGGCGGCTTTATGGCCGCAGGGATGATAATGCCGATGGTCCGCTTTGCCCTTGACCCTGTTCTGCGTCCCGTAGCAGGCCAGGATTTAGTCCAGGTGGTTAAGGTGGACGAAATTACAGCTGAACCAAAGCGGTTCAATTTTAAGATTAAACAGGTGGATGCATGGTATGAATCCGATGAGCCCCGTTCAGCCTGGGTATTTAAGGATGAAAAGGGCGAAATCGTCGCCCTGTCTCCTGTATGCAAGCACTTGGGATGCACGGTCAGCTGGAACGGAGATCCGGAGAATCAGAACCAGTTTTTCTGTCCATGCCATTACGGCCGTTACGAGAAAAACGGTGATAATATTCCAGGTACACCGCCGCTTGCTCCGCTTGACGTATTCGAACAGCAGGTGAAGGACGGCTACCTGTATCTCGGAAAAGCCAAGAAGAAGGGAGCATAGCCAATGCTGAATAAAATTTACGACTGGGTGGATGAGCGTCTGGATATTACTCCTTTGTGGCGGGATATAGCGGATCACGAAGTACCGGAGCATGTGAATCCGGCCCATCATTTTTCTGCATTCGTCTACTGCTTTGGGGGACTCACTTTTTTCGTCACAGTCATTCAGGTGTTATCCGGTATGTTTTTGACGATGTACTATGTGCCTGACATTAAAAATGCCTGGGAATCTGTTTATTATTTGCAGAATGAAGTGGCATTCGGCCAAATCGTCAGAGGGATGCATCACTGGGGAGCGAGTCTTGTCATTGTCATGATGTTTCTTCATACCCTTCGAGTCTTTTTCCAGGGAGCGTATAAGAAACCGCGTGAATTAAACTGGATTGTCGGTGTGCTGATTTTCTTTGTCATGCTCGGCCTTGGCTTTACAGGTTATTTGCTGCCATGGGATATGAAAGCGCTTTTCGCCACGAAAGTCGGGCTTCAGATTGCAGAGGCTACACCATTTATAGGCACCCAGGTCAAAACCCTCCTTTCCGGACATCCGGAAATCGTCGGTGCCCAGACTCTTACACGCTTCTTCGCCATCCATGTATTCTTCCTTCCGGCCGCTTTATTCGGTCTGATGGCGGCTCATTTCCTAATGATTCGGAAACAGGGAATTTCCGGGCCTTTGTAAAATCGACCATTTTATACAGCACCATCTAAAAAGGAGGGGGAATCATGCATCGCGGAAAAGGCATGAAATTTGTCGGGGATTCTCGTGTCCCTGCAGAAAGAAAACCGAACATTCCGAAAGATTATTCAGAGTTTCCTGGCAAAACCGAAGCATTCTGGCCAAATTTTCTGCTAAGGGAATGGATGGTTGGAGCGGTATTCCTGATAGGGTTTTTGTGTCTGACAGTCGCTCATCCATCTCCGCTCGAAAGGGTTGCAGACCCTACGGACACGGGATACATTCCGCTGCCTGACTGGTACTTTCTGTTTTTGTATCAGCTCTTAAAATATTCATACGCTGCCGGACCATATACGGTTATCGGAGCAATGATTATGCCGGGCATTGCAGCGGGAGCTCTGCTGCTTGTCCCTTTTCTTGACCAGGGACCTGAACGCAGACCGGCTAAACGGCCAGTGACTGTCGGTATGATGCTTCTTGCGACAGCGGCCATCATCTTTCTTACATGGGAATCTGTAGCTACTACAGACTGGAAGAAAATCGGGGAGCAGGGAAAAATTACGGCAGAGGCTGAAATTGATACAAGTTCTGAAGGATATAAAGTGTTTCAGGAGCAAACGTGTGTCTCTTGTCATGGGGATAATCTTCAGGGCGGCGCAGCAGGGCCTTCGCTTGTCGACAGCGGATTAAAGCCTGAAGAAATCGCCAAGATTGCGAAAGAAGGACAGGGCACAATGCCTGCCGGTGTGTTTAAAGGGACGGATGAAGAGCTTAAGGTGCTTTCTGAATTTGTATCGACCGTTTCGTCCAAGTAAAAGCTGACATTTTGTCAGCTTTTTTATATGATTAAAAGGATGCAGATCCGAGGGCTGTTTTATCCAGTCCCTTTTCTGCAGAGCTGGAAGAAATTTTAAAAGAAATGAGAGCGGTATATGAAGACGATCTATTTGATTTTAGCCGGGAAACCTTTTTTGTTTGTGCTGTTTGCCGTTAATCTGCTGGGCACTCTGTACGGATATTATTGGTATACAGGCCAGCTGGCGGTGACCGAACCGCATTTCCTGATTTTTGTTCCCGACAGCCCGACGGCCAGCCTGTTTTTTACAATTGTCATTCTGCTCTTCTTATTTGGAAGAAGGTCAAAGCTGATGGAAGCACTTGCTGTCGTGACGCTGTTTAAATACGGGATTTGGGCAACGGTCATGAATATGCTTGTTTTGATCACAACCGGGGATCTCGCTCCGGCAGGGTATATGCTGATGGCCTCCCATCTTGCCATGGCTGTCCAGGGGCTCCTTTACATTCCTTTTTACCGTTTCAGGGCTGTCCATCTGCTTATAGCTGCAGGATGGACCCTGCACAACGATGTGATTGACTATGTGTTTGGACAGATGCCGATTTACTATTCGCTGATGGATTACTTGCCGAATATCGGTTATTTTACGTTCTGGCTTAGTGTCCTCTCGATTGGGATTGGCTACTGGTTCGTCATTAAAGAAAAAAGAATGAAGCTTGAAATTCTCTAAAGGTTCTTCAGGATGGTCTAAACTTGTCCCCCTTCACATATTTTTTACTAGAAGATTTGGGGGGGACAATCATGGGGAGATGGATCATTTGCTTTACAGTCCTGTTTCTTCTTTTCGCAAGTTCGGAAGCAAAGGGAGATGAGAATGATAGATGGAACAGCCTTTCGAAAACCTCTTACAGCGCTTTCCAGCTGGCAAAGCAGGGAAGAACAGCTGATTGCCTTCAAATGCTCAACTATTTTTCAAGGCAATTTGAAAAACATCCGGTCTCTGGGCAATCCGTTTCCAGCCGGACGATCAGGACCATATCGGCTGTTCACAGCAAGGCAGTCGAAACGCTTAGTGAACAGACCCGGGATCCTGATGCGAAAATGCGTGCTGTCACCCAGTTTCATATGGTGGTAGATGCGGCGTTTACAGAAAATGAGCCTCTCTGGAGCTCGATGGAGGATACCATGATGGCTTCCTTTCAGCATTTGAAGGAGGACGCAGCAGGAGGGAATACCACTTCCTTCGAACAGGACTGGAATGAATTTTTAAGCTTGTATGAAACGATTTACCCCTCCGTTTCCGTTGATGTCACGCCCGGCCAGATTCGTAAGGTGCAAGCGCTGATATCATCTGTAGAAGATGATTTGTCGGAAAATGTTTCACAGGAAGCCCGAATCAGCCAGCTGACTTCAATGGAAACAGAATTTAAAAACCTCTTTAAAGGGGTAAAAGAAGATGAAGCAGACCCCTCGCTGATTTGGGTCATTATTTCGACAGGCGGGATGATTATTCTGACTTTAACGTATGCCGCCTGGAGAAAATTTAAAGGCGAAAAGGAAAAACAGGTGGAACGGGAACGGGAATGGTAAAAGGAAAAGTGGCCTGCACGGCTGCTTTTTTTATGCCGGGTTCCTTTCATTCATTCAGCCAGGAGGGGAGACAGAGATCTTCCCTTGCACAGTACTCAATGTTCCCCTATTTTAAGCAAGCGCCTTAGGGTTTTTTTTTGTCCAGAAGGTATTAAAGCTCCCCCTATCCTAAAATAAATAAAGCCATTCATAAATGTGTCCAAAAAAAGATTGTGAAAATGTGAACAATGTGTGGAGATATCGTGAATGGTATAGAAATAGGTTAAAAGAAATTATAGACTGTGGGTATATATTTAATGGAAGAGACGCGTCTCTTCCCCAAAAAGGAGGAGCCGACATTGTTTGAGTATGATCCGGTTTTGTACAGCCGCATCCTGACAGGACTTACGCTTGCGGTGCATACCATTTTTTCTACTTTGGGAGTGGGGGTACCCCTTTTAATTGCACTTGCCGAGTGGATGGGAATTAAAAAAAATGATGAACATTATCACTTGCTTGCAAGAAGATGGGCCCGCGGCTACATCATCACAGTAGCAGTCGGAGTCGTTACAGGCACCGCGATTGCTTTGCAGCTGAGTTTATTATGGCCCAAATTTATGCAGGTGGCTGGTCAGACAATCAGTTTTCCGCTTTTCCTTGAAACCTTTGCCTTCTTCTTTGAAGCAATCTTTCTTGGTATTTATTTATATACATGGGACCGCTTTAAAAACAAAATGTATCATTTAATGCTGTTAATCCCAGCAGCGCTTGGCGCAACAGCATCCGGCTTTTTTATCACGACAGTCAATTCGTTTATGAATGCACCTCTGGGATTTACTTATGAGAACGGGGTTCTTTCCAACATTAATCCATTTGCAGCTATGTTTAATCCGGCAACACCGACAAAAGTATCCCATGTGCTATCATCTGCTTACTTAACAGCAGCATTTATCCTTGCAGCTATTTCAGCTGTTGCCATATTACGTGGGAAACATCATATTTACCATAAAAAGGCGCTTCATCTGTCTATGATGACGGCATTTGTTTTCGCCATTACAACCGCGCTGATTGGCGATTTATCCGGAAAATATTTAGCAAACTATCAGCCTGAGAAACTTGCAGCTGCCGAATGGCATTTTGAAACGGTCGAGGAAGCTTCCTTGGTATTGGGAGGGATTCTGGATGAAGATCGTGAGGTTAAATATGCGCTGGAGATTCCATACGCGCTCAGTATCTTAGCACATGGAACACCTGATGCTGAAGTTACCGGCCTTGAAGAATTCCCAGAGGAGGATTGGCCGCCATTAATGGTTCATTACATGTTTGACCTGATGGTTGGGATCGGGATGAGTCTTGCTGCAATCTCCTTTCTGTATGTCGTTTTTAAAAAGAAAAAGAACTGGAATCCTTATAACAAGCCGCTGCTTATACTGATTGCTGCAGGTGGACCGCTCGCAATGCTTGCGATTGAAGCCGGCTGGTTTTTTGCAGAGGAAGGCAGGCAGCCGTGGATCATCAGAGGAGTGATGCGGACGGCAGACGGGGCAACCTCCTCACAGCATGTAGACATTATGCTGTATTTATTTGCCGCACTTTATGCCGTATTAATCGTATCTGCAGCGACTGTGCTGTTCAGGACGTTTAAAGCAAATCCAGTTGAAAAAGAATTAAAAAAACGCGGAATGGAATAGGGGGGAGATTATGAGCTATGAAGTACTCGGCATAACGGTGCTATGGACCTTTTTATATGGCTATCTCATTGTAGCTTCCATAGATTTCGGAGCCGGTTTTTTCAACTATTATGCTTCTGCAACGGGAAAAGGACACGTTGTCCAGAAGGTCATCAACCGGTACCTATCACCTGTGTGGGAAGTGACAAATGTATTTCTGATTTTCTTTTACGTAGGGCTGATCGGCTTTTTTCCAAATGTGTCGTATTACTATGGAACAGCTCTGCTCGTCCCCGGGAGCATTGCTGTGATCCTGATCGCCATCCGCGGGTCCTATTATGCCTTTCATCACTATGGACATAAAGAGCGCCATCGGTATCAGCTTCTCTATGGAGCAACCGGTCTTTTAATCCCTGCATCCCTTTCAACGGTTTTAACGATTTCTGAGGGAGGCTACATCGAGATAAATGGGTCAGAGCTTTCATTGAACTATGGCACATTGTTTACAAGCTCCTATTCATGGGCTGTTGTCTTTCTTGCAATTGTAAGCGTGCTGTATATTTCAGCTTGTTTCCTTACCTTTTATGCACATAAAGCAGGGGATAACGGGGCGTATACCGTTTTAAGAAAGTATGCCCTGTTTTGGAGCGGCCCTACGATTCTTGCAAGCTTTCTCGTATTTTGGGCGATGTATGTCCATAACAGGGTTCACTTTGAGAAAATGCTGGACGCAGGCTGGCTCTTCGGCCTTTCAATTTTGTTCTTTTTAGGAGCTGTGTATTTAATTTGGAAGAAAAAACGTCCGGGAATATCATTTATTCTCGTCATGCTGCAGTTTGCAGCAGCATTTTACGGGTATGGATCAGCGCATTTACCGTACCTGCTGTACCCTCATTTAACAATCTATGACAGTTTTACGAATGAAACGATGGCACTTACGCTGATTGGTTCCTTTATAGCAGGTTTTTGCCTGCTCGTTCCATCGCTCTATTTATTAATGAAACTGTTTTTATTCAATAACGAATACGTACAGGGAAAAAAATAGGGGAGGGAAGGACTATGAATACATTCCTGATCATGATTGCGCCGGTATTGCTTGTTGCCGGAGCCATTGTCTTCTTGTTTATATGGGGGGCTAAAGGCAAGGATCTTTCTTAAGGCAAAAGCTTAATAGCTGACTGCTTGGCAAAGTATGCAAGCTTAGTATTCTTTCCGGCAGCACATGACTCTGACGCAGTGCAAAAGCCCTTTAAAAAAGACCAAACAGAAAGTGAGGAGATCCACAGCTTATGGAACAGCTGAGAAAAAGAGCACTGGCCCACAAAAAATGGATGATCCCTCTTTTCCTCTCATCGGTTATGAATGGGGTCTTGCTGGTCGGACAGGCATATGGATTCGTCTATATCGTTGATCAGGTCTTTCTTAAGGAGGCGGCATTACAGGACGTTTTTCCGGCCTTTATACTATTGCTGCTAACACTCACTGCCCGCGTATGGTTTATTTTTCTATCAAGAAAATTAGGCATCAGGATTGGAACAAAGGTCAAGGGGGAAATCCGCAGGGAATTGATCCGCAAATACGCCGGCAATCCCCTTCAGTCTTCGCTGAGCGGCCAGACAGGGAAGAAAGCTGGGGTGGTCATGGATGCAGTGGATGAAATTGACCCTTACTTCAGTTTTTATATCCCGCAGCTGATTCAGACGAGCATCCTTCCGCTGATTATTTTGATTGCCGTTTTCACCGAGCACCTCTATTCAGGCCTGCTGATGCTTGTTACGGCCCCGTTTTTTCCGATTTATATGATTGTCATCGGATTAAAAACGCAAAAAAAAGCCGATAGGCAAATGGAGAAAATGACTGCTTTCTCAGGACATTTCCTGGATGTGCTGCAAGGTTTGCCCACTCTCAAACTGCTGGGTAAATCCAAGGAGCAAAAGCAGTTAATCCGCCAAAAGAGCTTTGAGTTCCGGGATGCAACGATGGACGTTCTAAAAACGGCCTTCTCATCCTCTTTGGCCCTTGAATTTATCGCGATGCTAAGCGTAGGGCTGATTGCGTTTGAACTCGGTCTGCAGCTGGTCGTCTTTGAAAATATGACATTCTTTGGAGCGTTTTTTATTCTTATACTGGCCCCCGATTTTTATTTAGCCTTGCGGGATCTGGGGAGCGCGTTTCACGCCGGGCGCGGAAGCATGGGAGCAGCTGGAAAAATAGCTGAGGAACTGGAAGACACCGGGAAAGACGTGGAGTGGGGAAGCTCAGAGTGGACATTTGAAGCACCGCCTGAAATTTCCTTTGATCACGTTCACTTCTCGTACACGGACGGCTCATTTTCATTACGTGATGTCACAATTGCAATCAAACCGTTCCAAAAGGCGGCTATTATCGGTCCGAATGGTTCCGGGAAAACGACAATGCTGCGATTGCTATCAGGCCTTGTGGATCCTTCAGATGGAACCATTTTTGTAAACGGCCGCCCCCGGGGTGAATTTAGTGAGCAGGGATGGTTTCGAAAAATGACCTATATTTCCCAGCATCCTTACCTATTCTCAGGAACGATCAAAGAAAACATCTGCCTCGGAGCAACGGATGAGGTGGACGAGCAGGAATTGATAGCTGCTGTTGAAAAATCCGGTTTGATCAAACTGATTGAGTCGCTCGATCAAGGAATCGACACCCGGATCGGTGAGGGCGGGCGCGGTCTGTCAGGCGGAGAGAAGCAGAGGATCGCTCTGGCGAGGGCGTTTGTTAAAAAGCCGTCTCTCATCCTTTTTGATGAACCGACGACAGGACTTGATTTGTATACAGAACGAATATTGCAATCCTCCATACGTGAGCTGAGTGAAAGGGCGAGCATGATTACGGTGGCCCATCGGCTCTATACGATCAGAGAGGCGGATCTGCTAATTTATATGAGCGGGGGAAAGGTGCTTGCCTCTGGAACTCATGAACAGCTTTTAAAGGCTGTGCCAGCCTATCAAAATATGGTGCAAGAGCAGCGGGGAGCGGTTAAACTATGAAAAGTTTGTTTGCCATCAGCCAGATTGCAATGAGAGAAAAAAAAGACATTATGCTCACAGCTTTATTAGGAGTGTCTGCTGCTCTGATCGGGACCGCGCTATTTGGTGCCAGCGGATATGTCATCTCAAAAGCAGCGCTTATCCCTCCGCTTTATACACTGACCGTCATGCTTGCCCTTTTAAAATTATTCGGCATTGCACGTGCGGTCAGCCGTTATGGAGAACGGTATTTTTCCCATAAAGCAACCTTTACCATTCTAGGGAATATGAGGGCTGCCTTTTTTGAGAGGCTGGAGCCCATGTCACCTGCCCTCCTGCAGCGCTGGCGGAGCGGAGACCTGCTCGCGCGAATTGTGGGAGATGTAGAGAGTCTGCAAAACTTTTTTCTGAGGGTTTTCTATCCTCCGGTCGTTTTCTTTTTTGTGTTTTTGAGTACGTTTTTTTTCAGTTCGTTTTATTCCGTTTGGATCTGTTTAATCATTGCAGCGGGTATGATTCTTACCGGAATCGCTGTACCTGCCTTTTTTGCATGGCAGCAGCAGCGCAGGAAAAATACCGTTCAAATGCTCAGGAGGGAGCTTTCTGCAGAAGCAGCCGAGTTTCTGTATGGATTCCGTGAACTGAAAATTCACCAGAAGGCAGATGAAAAAGAGGCAGCGCTGCTGGAAAAGTCAGAGCGTTATCTCAAGGAACAGGAGGCGAGGCTTGCTGATGAAAACAGAAGTCAATCCTTGAATCTGCTCCTATCAATGATTGTCTGCTGGGGCATTGCCATAGCGGGTGTCTACGAAGTGACGCATGGCCGTATGGACGGGATTTATCTGGCTATGCTGATCATGATCGGGTTAAATGTGTTTGAATATGCGATTCCTATGGCTGTTTTTCCATCTTATTACGCAGACAGCAAGCAATCGTCCAAGCAGCTTTTTTCGGCCGTCTCCGGAAATTTTGGTGTGCAGGAGAAAGAGGAGCCGCTGGAGTTATCTAAGCATGGTTCAATAGAAGTGAAGGTGAGGGATTTAACCTTTGCCTTCCCGGATGAAGGGAGGGACACTCTTCACAGCATCTCTGTCACCTTTCCTAAAGGATCAAAAACAGCCATCGTGGGGCCTTCCGGTTCCGGAAAATCAACCCTTGTTCAGCTGATTTTAAAGATGGCAGAGGCCAAGAGCGGGGAGCTGTATGTGAACGGTGCGCCCATCCACAGGCTCCGGAAGGAAGATATATGGCAGGCGGCTAATGCGGTTCTTCAGGAAAATCATTTTTTCTACGGCACCATCAGGGAAAATTTACTGCTTGCTGACGGGCATGCCACTGAGGAAGAGCTGGAGCGCGCTTTGCAGGAAGCTGAACTCGATACGCATCGATTAGATGACCGTGTACTGGAAAAAGGAGAAAACCTGTCAGGAGGAGAGCGCCAAAAACTGGCACTGGCCCGCGCCTTTTTGAAAAAAGGCCGGATCTGGCTGCTTGACGAGCCTTTTTCTTCCATGGACCTGCTGACGGAAAAGAATATGGTGCAGCGGATTTTTAATAAAACGCAGGAAGCGACTGTCATTTTTATAAGCCATCGTCTGTCAGGACTGGAAAACATGGATCAGATTCTTGTAATGGATGAAGGGACAGTAGTAGAGGCGGGCTCTTTTTCAGATCTCATGGAGAGAAAAGGATATTTTTATGAGTTAAAGAAAGTCGAAGCCGATATCCTGTCCCAATAGATGAAGCCTTAGTCCCAGGACCAGCAAATGCAGGCTTTAAAACCTGAACAGCCGGATGATAAACAGGCGCAGCTGCCGGAAAACTTGATATGGAAAAGCAATAAGAGACCCCGGATGGCTGCGAGCCATCCGGGGTTTTAGCTGAAATAGGCAAAAGGACTCGCCATTTTACCTTGCGATCGGATTTTTCTCACTGTCGAGTGTAAAGCCTTCCCCCAGAACATCATGCACATCAGTGACCGCAACAAACGCATGGGGATCCACGGATGTAATGACTTGCTTGAGCCGGACAATTTCATTCTTATCGACAACGCAGTATAATACATTCATAGCATTGCCGGAGTATGAACCCTGCCCTTTTAGAATAGTTACCCCCCGATCCATTTCTTCCAGGATTTTTCTGGATATTTTATCATGATGGGAAGAAATAATGGTCGCTCCTTTTGCGCCATATGCACCGTCCTGCATAAAATCAATGACCCGGGCACCTACAAAGACTGCGACGAGCGTGTACATCGCTTCCCTTAATTCAAGATAGGTAAGCAAAGATAGGCCTATGACGCCAGCGTCAAAGAGAAACATCGTTTTCCCCATGCTGATGCCTTTGTATTTTTGGATAAGCCTGGCGATAATATCCACCCCTCCGGTTGTACCGCCGTACCGGAAAATAATGCCCAGCCCCACTCCGATAAAGACACCGGCAAACAGGGCAACAAGCAGCAGATCGCCCGACAGATTCAAAGCCACCTGATACCTCTGGAAAATCCACAAAAACACGGAAAGGCTGATCGTGCCGATCATCGTGTAAATAAACGAGATTCTCCCGAGAAGCTTCCACCCGATGATAAACAGCGGAATATTCAGGACGAGATTAGAGATGGATGGATCAATGGTAAAAATAAAATAGAGGAGCAGAGTAATGCCGGTAAAACCGCCTTCAGCCAGCTTATTTTGCATGTTAAAATGAACAAGACCGAAAGCAAAGATGGAAGAGCCAAGCAGGATAAATAGAATATTGCGTATTTTTAATCCGTTCAATGAAAATCAACTCCGTATCAGCTAATCACAGCGATAATAGTATAGTTCAACCGGGGCAAAACGGCAAATCAGCGCGCAGGAGCCCATCAGATGCTATAATTAAAAACAGACGAATACATAACGAAAGCAGGGAACACAATGAGCGGAAAATCCATGAAGGATATTCAAATAGAAGTGGACGAGTACATAGGACAATTTAAAGAAGGGTATTTCAGCCCGCTTGCCATGACGGCACGGCTGACGGAGGAGCTAGGGGAGCTTGCCAGGGAAATCAACCACAGATACGGAGAAAAACCCAAAAAAGAAACAGAAGCAGAAAAGGCGATCGAAGAAGAGCTAGGCGACGTGCTGTTTGTGCTTGTCTGCATGGCCAACTCTTTGCAGATTGATCTGACTGATGCTCATGATGCTGTTATGAAAAAATTTGCTGTCCGCGACCAACACCGCTGGACGAAGAAAGAGGAGAAGTGAATATGGAATCCATCAAAATCGCAATAGCTGGACCGCGCGGCAGAATGGGAAAGGAAGCGGTTGCCCTTGTTGAGGAAACCCCTCACTTTGAATTAGCGGGTGTGCTGGACCGGATCAACGGGGGGAAAAGACTGAACGAAACAGGAGATGGCTTTACGAGCGATGCCATGATTTATACAGACGTTCAAACATGCCTGTTCGAAAGCAATCCCGATGTGCTTATCGACTTGACCGTTCCGGAAACAGGCATGCTTCATGCCAGGACCGCTCTTGAAATGGGCGTGCGCCCTGTCGTGGGAACAACGGGGTTTACAGAAGCCAACCTGGCGGAATTAAAAGAGCTTGCAGAAACGAAGCATCTTGGCATCATCATTGCTCCTAATTTTGCCGTCGGCGCCGTGCTGATGATGAAATTTTCGCAAATGGCAGCCAGGTATTTCCCGGATATTGAGATTATTGAGCAGCATCACGATCAAAAACTTGATGCCCCGTCCGGGACCGGGATAAAAACCGCGGAGATGATATCCGCTGTAAGAGAAGATAAAAGTCAGGGTCATCCTTCTGAAAAAGAAGTGCTGGATGGTGCAAGAGGGGCTTCCTATAACGGCATCAGGATCCACAGCGTCAGGCTGCCCGGATTGGTTGCCCATCAGGAGGTGCTGTTCGGCGGAGAAGGGCAGACGCTGAAAATCCGCCATGATTCCTATGACCGCAAATCGTTCATGTCCGGTGTCAGGCTCTGTGCAGAACAGGTGATGAAGCTCGATACGCTTGTTTACGGTCTTGAAAATATCATTGAATAAGGGGGAAAGGTCATGAAGATTGCACTCATTGCCCATGATAAAAAGAAAAATGATATTGTTCAATTTTCAACGGCATACAAAAGCATTTTAGAGGACCATGAACTTTATGCAACCGGCACGACCGGCCTCCGGATTACGGAAGCGACCGGGCTGAAGATTACCAGATGCCAATCCGGGCCCCTCGGAGGGGACCAGGAAATAGGAGCGATGATTGCCAGGAATGAAATGGATGCGGTTATCTTCTTCCGCGATCCTCTCACCGCCCAGCCGCATGAACCAGACGTTTCCGCTCTGATTCGGCTGTGTGATGTCTATGCCATCCCTTTGGCAACGAATATGGGAACAGCGGAGATTTTGATTCATGGGCTGAACAGGGGAGATCTTACATGGAGAAAGGTCATTCACAAACAGCGGGGAGATTCTCATGAATCCTGAGCGGAAGCCCGGCTGCAGTATAACGGGGACCGATACAGGCTGTTCCCGCATAAACCGGCTTGTTTCAAATATTTTCCCTTTTAAGCCAATAGGCAGCCTTCACACCCTCTGCAATGAGGGCCCTTACATAAAATCCGCATCTCCGACTGCTGAAGAACCCTTTTTAAAAGGCCGTATTTTCGGGAGACAAATCGTATTGAAAGAAATGCCAGGTGATTATTAATGAAAAAGAAATTAAAAATAGGAATTACGTGCTACCCGTCTGTAGGCGGTTCAGGAGTTGTCGCAACGGAACTTGGAAAGCTTTTAGCTGAAAAAGGCCATGAGATTCACTTCATCACATCAAGTATCCCGTTTAGGCTGAACAAGGTCTACAGCAATATTTATTTTCATGGGGTGGAGGTCAATCAGTACTCTGTGTTTAAAAACCCCCCCTATGACCTTGCCCTCTCAAGTAAAATGGCAGAGGTTGCCCAGCGTGAGGATTTGGATCTTCTTCACGTACACTATGCGATTCCTCACGCCATCTGCGCGTTTTTGGCTAAACAGATGACAGGGGACAATCTCAAAATCGTCACCACACTTCATGGGACCGATATTACGGTACTCGGATTCGATCCATCTATGGCTCAGCTGATCCGGTTCGGGATTGAAGCTTCAGACCGTGTGACGGCTGTTTCCAACGCACTCGTCAGGCAGACATATGACTTAATAGCCCCCGACAAGCATATCGAAACCGTTTACAATTTCATTGATGAGCGGGTTTATTTTAAGAAAGATGCCGCTCAGCTGAAAAAGGCGTACAAAATTGAGGAGCATGAAAAGGTATTGATTCATGTATCGAACTTCAGAAAGGTCAAACGGGTGCAAGATGTTGTCCAAACCTTCGCACGCGTTGCCGGGAGAGCATCCGCCAAACTGCTTCTCGTAGGGGACGGACCTGAGATGTCGGGTATATGCAGCCTTGTTCAGGAGCTTGGGCTGAAGGATAAGGTCCTGTTCTTAGGAAAGCAGGAAAATCTGGACGAACTTTATTCAATTAGTGATATTAAGCTGCTCATGTCTGAAAAAGAAAGCTTTGGCCTTGTTTTGCTCGAAGCGATGGCATGCGGTGTTCCTTGTATCGGCACAAATATCGGAGGAATTCCCGAAGTCATTTCGAATGGGGAGAACGGATTTATTGTCAGCGTAGGCGATACGGAGGCCGCTGCTTCCCATATCATCAGAATGCTTGAAGACGGGGGCTTGCATACCCGCCTTTCTGAACAAGCAGTGATAACAGCAAGAACAGCCTTTAAAACAGATCAGATTGTTGAACAATATGAGCAAATTTATTACGGACTGATCCGCGATGGAGAATAAACCATTGAAGAGTGAATTTCTGCGGGCCCTTCCAGTAATTGAGGAACTTGAGAAAAATGGATATGAGGCGTATTTTGTTGGAGGTTCAGTAAGGGATTTGCTCCTCGGACGGGAGATCCGGGATGTGGATATCGCAACTTCCGCGCCACCGGAAGAAATAGAACGGATATTTCCGAAGACGGCAGACGTCGGAGCTGCGCACGGAACGATTCTTGTTTTGATGGAGGGGGAACCCTTTGAAGTGACGACATTCAGAACGGAATCTGCATATGAAAATTTCCGAAGACCCGAAAATGTTCAGTTTGTTACATCTCTTACAGAGGATTTAAAACGAAGAGATTTTACAATAAACGCAATCGCTATGGATAAAAACGGAAACCTATACGATTATTTTCAAGGCCGTGAAGCTCTTTCATTAAAATTGATACAAACGGTTGGAAGTCCCGAAGAGCGGTTTTCAGAGGACGCTTTGAGGATGCTCAGAGCCCTGCGTTTTTCCAGTCAGCTCCAATTTTCTCTATCTGAAGACACATTGGAGGCTATTTGTAAGCTTTCAGGATTATTGAAGCATATTTCCGTAGAACGAAAGCTCTCAGAATTTGATAAACTGCTTTCAGGAAAATCCGCAGTGTCCGCCCTCCATTTGCTTCGCGATACCGGCCTGATCGATTATATGCCGGGGTTAGCCATGCCATCAAACAGGATGGATCAATTTTTGGCCCGAACACTCTCTGCCTCCTTCGGAACGGCACAAAGATGGGCACTCCTGCTTTTTGATTTGCACCCCGAAGAACCTGAAAAATTTCTAAAACAATGGAAAATGCCGGGCAAAACCATGAAAGAAATCCTAAACATCCTGTTTTTTTTAAACGAAAGATTGAAAAAGAGCTGGAATGAGGAGCTCCTTTATAAAGCTGATGAGAAAACAGTATTCTATACAGAGAGTATTTGCTCCTCACAGCCGGACTGGAAATCTTCTATTGGACCGGAAGAAGCCGTCCGTCGTTACCGGGATTTGAACATTCATTCAAGAAATGACCTTAGGATCAATGGGGATGATCTTGTCTGTCTTGCCAAAAAAGATCCTGGTCCCTGGATCGCCAGTGCACTGACCAAAATCGAAGAGGAAGTGCTTGCAGGAAGGCTTGCCAATTCAGCAAAAGACATTGAGAGGTGGTTTCTCCAATGGAGCAATCGAGCAGAAATGTAAAGCGAAAACTTTTAGAAGCTTTTGCCCGTTCAAGCGAGGAATACGTATCCGGGCAAAAGATCAGTGAAATGCTCGGATGTTCCCGTACGGCTGTATGGAAGCACATTGAGCTGCTCCGAAAAGAAGGATATGAAGTGGAGGCCGTCCGCAGATTGGGGTACCGGCTGACAAAAAAGCCTGACACGTTAAGTGCAGCCGAAATCCAATCAGGCCTAGCCACTTCTTTTATGGGACAATCTATTTATCACGAAAAATCAGTGCCCTCCACCCAGAAAATTGCCCACACGCTTGCTTCAGAGGGAGCATCGGAAGGAACGGTCGTTATTGCGGATGAGCAGACAGAGGGAAGAGGCAGACTGGCACGGGTGTGGCATTCGCCGATCAATACGGGTATCTGGATGAGCTGCATTCTAAAGCCGAAAATACCTCTTAGCCAGACCCCCCAGCTAACTTTGCTTACAGCGGTGGCTGTCGTTCAAGCCATTGAAGAAACAGCAGGAGTGCATCCGTTCATAAAGTGGCCGAATGATATTTTAATCAACGGGAAAAAAGCAGTAGGAATTTTAACCGAATTGCAGGCTGAAGCGGATTCTGTTCATTCTGTAATCATAGGGACCGGCATTAATGTCAACCAGGAGGGAGCCGACTTTCCGGATGAATTAAAACCGATTGCCACTTCACTTAAATTGGAGGCCGGCAGGGAAGTTTCCAGAGCCGCACTCATCCAAGCCATCCTTCAAAAACTGGAGCAGCTTTACACAACGTATCTGGCTTCGGGCTTCCATCCTGTTAAGCTTCTCTGGGAATCCTATTCCATTAGCCTCGGCAGAGAAATTAAAGCCAGGACCCTACAGGGAACCTTATCAGGAAAAGCCCTCGGGATTAATGATGAGGGTGTGCTTTTGCTTGAAACCGCGGAAGGAAAGATTGAAAAAATTTATTCTGCTGACATTGAACTGTCCTAGAAGCGAAATAAATTGATAATTAGCCGGTATTTGATATACTTGAATCGGGTAGTATCCGTTTTCACGGAACTGCACCGCGAAATTTTAAAACCAAATGCTGCGCAATGAAAAAGTCTGCCTTGATCCAAAGGACTGGGACAGAGGAATGATCCTTCGGTATTGCTATGCCCATTCCTTCTTCCTGTTTATGAAGAAGGAATTTTTATATTGTGGATCCCTTTGTTCCTCAAATAATGAGGAGGGAAGAAAATGAAAAGCAGAACGGATTTTCAGAAAATGAAAAGCGAAGCCCAGCCGATTGTGATGCTTACTGCCTATGATTATCCATCAGCTAAGCAAGCCGAAAAGACCGGAGCGGATATCATTCTTGTAGGAGATTCTTTAGGGATGGTCGTTCTGGGCTATGATTCCACCATTCCAGTCACAATGGAGGATATGATCCATCACACAAAAGCGGTGAGGCGCGGAGCTCCAAACACATTTATCGTCACGGATATGCCGTTCATGAGCTATCACCTGTCAAAAGAAGAAACACTCCGCAATGGTGCAAGACTTATGCAGGAAGCGGGCAGTGACGCATTAAAGGTAGAAGGTGCGGATGAAGTGGCTGTGATGATTGAGGCGTTGTCGAACAGCGGAATTCCGGTAGTAGCCCATCTGGGGCTGACACCCCAATCAGTTGGAATTCTTGGCGGCTACAAGGTGCAGGGAAAAACGGCCGAAGCAGCGTCAAAGCTGATAGAAGATGCGAAATCGTGTGAAAAAGCAGGTGCAGTTGCCCTTGTGCTTGAATGCGTGCCGCGGCAGCTGGCTGCACTAATAGCGGATCAGCTATCCATTCCGGTCATCGGAATAGGCGCAGGAGCTGGAACAGATGGCCAGGTCCTCGTTTACCATGATGTAACAGGCTACGGGGTCAGCCGGGTTCCGAAATTTGTCAAACAATACGGAAACAGTGACCTTGAGATGGAGCGTGCATTAGCTCAATATGCAGCGGATGTAAGAGAAAAGAAATTTCCGGCAGACGAGCATACGTTTACGATGAATGAGGAACTGCTCGGCGGTTTATATGGAGGAGTTTCAAAATGAACGTCGTCAGCAAGGTGAGTGAAGCCAGAAAAGAAATTGCAGCATGGAAAGAATTTCACCAACTTTCTATCGGCTTTGTCCCAACGATGGGTTTCTTGCATGAGGGACATTTAGAGCTGATCAAAAAAGCCAGGACTGAAAACGATAAAGTAGTGGTCAGCATCTTTGTGAATCCCGCCCAATTCGGACCGAATGAAGATTATGAATCGTATCCAAGAAATCTTGACAGGGATCTTAAGCTTGCCCAGGAGGCAGGAGCGGATCTGGTGTTTACTCCTGATGCCTCTGAGATGTACGGTCCTGTCCCGGCTGTTTCCTTGAAGGCTTCGGCCCGGACGGATGTTCTCTGCGGAAAGTCCAGACCAGGCCATTTTGATGGGGTTGTAACGGTTCTGACCAAACTCTTCAACATTATTCAGCCTGCCAGAGCCTACTTCGGCAAAAAGGATGCACAGCAGGCTGCGGTCGTTAAAGGTCTGGTGGATGATCTGTTTTTTCCGATCGAAATCGTTCCTGTGGAAACTGTAAGGGAAAAGGACGGACTTGCGAAAAGCTCCAGAAATGTTTATTTGACGGACACTGAACGGCAGGAAGCTCCTAAAATATACAAAAGCCTGCTCGCGGGCAAAAATTTGTTTATGGAAGAAAAGCTGTCCGCTGAAGAAACCAAAGAATATATCCTTTCTCTTTTGAACGAAATACAAGGGGCGGAAGTAGATTATATGGAAGTTCTTCCATATCCTGAACTGATCCCCGCTGCCGGACAAAGCAAGCAAATGATTGCGGCCGCTGCTGTGAAATTCTCAGGCGCCAGACTGATTGATAATATCATCTGGAACCTGGAAGAAAAATAAAAAAACGGAGGGAATCCAATGTTTCGCACCATGATGAATGCGAAAATCCATCGCGCCCGTGTTACAGAAGCCAACCTGAACTATGTAGGCAGCATTACGATTGATGAAGATATTTTGGATGCTGTCGGAATGACGGCTAATGAAAAGGTCCAGATCGTAAACAATAATAATGGTGCCCGATTTGAGACGTATATTATTCCAGGTCCGAGAGAAACTGGGGTAGTATGCCTGAACGGTGCAGCGGCTAGGCTCGTCCAGGAAGGGGATGTCGTGATCATCATTTCCTATGCCCTGATCGCTGAGGAAAACGTCCGCAGACATGTTCCGAAGGTTGCTATTATGGATGAGCATAACCGGATTGCAGAAATGCTCGGAACAGAGCCTGCAGCCACCATCCGCATGTAATGACGGATAAAATGACGGCCGGCGCTGAGCCGGTTTTTTTCTTTACAGAGCTAAAGGGATTCCGCTTCCTTTGAAATTTCCGCAAAGCCGCCATTCTGCTTGCGCGATTATTAAGGGTTAATGGTACAATGGACGAGAATGCAAGCTGATTGAGGTGTCATGAATGGAACAACGCCGTTTTGTTGTATTGGACGTTGAAACAACAGGCAATTCTCCAAAAAAAGGGGAAAAAATTATCCAATTTGGTGCAGTGGTCATTGAAAATGGGGCAATATCCGAACGTTTTATGAGTTATGTAAACCCACTGCAGCCAATTCCTGCTTTTATAGAAGCTCTAACAGGCATTAATGATGAGATGGTGAATCAGGCACCGGTATTTTCGGAAATTGCAGAAAAGGTATTCAGCCTCCTCGACGGGGCATGGTTTGTGGCTCATAATGTGCATTTTGATTTGTCCTTTGTCCAGGCAGAACTGGTGAATGCCGGATTTCCGCGCTTTATCGGCGGGCTTATGGATACGGTAGAGCTTTCTCGAATGATGTTTCCTTCGCTTGAAAGCTACAAATTATCCGATCTCTGCAAAGAACTTAATATAGAGCATGACCGGCCCCATCAGGCCGACAGTGATGCAGAGGCTACTGCTGAAATCCTTACAGTCATTCTTAGCCGTCTTGAGGAACTTCCTGCTGAAACCCTGAAAAGCCTCAGAAAGCTTTCAGATGTATTCATAAGCGATCTGCACGAAATACTGGATGACCTTATAGAAAATGCGTTATCCGTACCCGCAGCAGAAAAGGATGCAAACTGCGAATTGTTTGGCTCACTTGCTTTTTCAAAGGTCTTCACAGAGCCTGATCCGGAACCCGGTCCACAGGCGGAAAACGAGGTTTCCGGCCTTCTGCCCTTAAACAGGCTTATGGAAGAAAAGATGGCGGATTATGAGGACAGGCCTCAGCAGCAAAAGCTGATGAAGGAAGTGTATCAATCGCTGGCGAGCCATGAGCATATGGTAGCGGAGGCACCGGCAGGAAGCGGCAAGTCACTGGCATTATTGCTTCCGGCACTCGTATACGCCACGGAAAATCAATCGAAGGTTGTTTATAGTACTCACACGACTGCGCTGCAGCATCAGCTTCTGGAACGGGATACAAAAATAGCGGGGGAGATATTATCTGCTGATTTGTCCGCCTGCATATTAAAAGGCGAATCCCACTATATTTGCCCGCATAAATTTGAAATGGCGCTGATGGAGACAGATGAAAATTACGACTCAAATCTGGCGAAAGCACAAATTTTAATCTGGCTTTTAAAGACCCGTACAGGGGACGCAGATGAATTAAATCTTCCGTCCGGAGGAAGAAACCTCTGGCAGAGGATTCACCATGACCGGACATCCGGCCATCCAAAAAACCCTTACCGGGACCGCTCTTTTTATCATTTAGCGAGGGAAAGAGCAGAAAAAAGCACCATCATCATCGTGAATCATGCGCTTCTTTTGAACGATGCTGCAGCAGGTAAAAAGCAGCTTCCGGAATTCGATGCTGTTATGATTGATGAAGCCCATCATCTGGAACGTGCTGCCGGCGATCAGTGGGGCTTCAGGCTGGAATATGTGACCATTCACTCCTGGCTGCAGAGACTGGGCCACATGTATTCTGGTGATTTGCTTGCTTATGCGGCAGGGTGGTTTGAGCGGGAGAATGAAAAAGGCTATGATTATTGCCTTGAGCTGGATGTTCTCCTTAAAGAGTTTTATGAGGAGCTTAATGATTTTTATACAAGTCTGCATTCTTATGTCCTAAGGAAAAAATCAGAAGAAGCCAATCGAATTTCCATCGTAATCGAGCATGATGAGAATGAGAATCTGTTCTGGTCAGCGATCGAAGAGCTTGCAGACCGGATCAGATTTTATATGCTGGACATTATCACCATTATGGAAAAGCAAAAAAGGCTCCTGGATACGGACAATCTTCCTATGGCTTTCCAAGTTAAAATGAATGAATACTTCTCATATGCTGACCGTTTCAGACAGGCTGGTGAAGCCATTCAGTCGCTGTTTAAAGGCGCAGATTCTGAAAATGCGTGCTGGATTGAGGCTGAAGCAAAGGGGGCAAAAAATGCCGCCGTCATCTGCGGCAGACCTGTAGATGTTTCCGAAAAGCTTGCATCCTCCCTTTTTGAGAAGAAGCGCTCGGTTATTCTTGTTTCGGCGACGTTAACGGTAAATGGATCATTTCAGCATGCGGTCAGTCAGCTGGGCCTGCATGATTTTTACCCAAAACAGCTAATCCTGCCGTCTCCTTTTGATATGAAAAAGCAGGCACAGCTGTTTGTGCCATCCGATATCCCGGCAATCAGGGAAGTCTCCCTGGAGACCTATACAACCTCTGTTGCTTTTTCCATAAGTGAGTTTGCTCCCATGATAAACGGCAAAATACTCGTCCTGTTCACTTCATATGATATGCTCAAAAACACGTATCAGCATTTGAAATCAATGCCGGCTATGGAGGAGTATACGATCCTTGGACAGGGTGTAAGTTCCGGAAGCAAAGGGAAACTTATTAAATCCTTCAGGCAAACGGGAAATGCCATTCTTCTTGGAACAAACAGTTTTTGGGAAGGAATTGATTTCCCAGGAGAAGAACTGAAAGCAATCATCATGATCCGGCTTCCTTTTGCGCCCCCGGATCAGCCGGTCATGTCTGCCAAACTAAAAAAGCTTGACCTTGAGGGGAAAAATGCCTTTTATGAATACTCTTTGCCTGAGGCTATATTACGGTTCAAGCAGGGATTCGGAAGGCTGATTAGAACGGAGCGGGATAAAGGCCTGTTAATCGTGCTGGACCGGCGCATCCTTACATCAAGATACGGTCAGTATTTTATAAAAGCCATCCCGGGCTTGGATGTTCATTATAAACCCGTACGGGAGCTTGCTGCGCAGGCATCTCAATGGTTTAGTGAATAAAAAAAGGCTGGAAGGTGGCATATTCATGCTGCCGCTTATCCAGCTGTTATCAGGTGTGGGGTAAGGAGAAATTTATTTTCACTGTTCTCAACGGTTCTTGTTATAATGGGAACAAGCACAACAATCAATGCTGTTGTATTGTTATTGTGTCCTTGCTTTAGGTACATAATGAGTGACAATATTTGCGGCGTGCAGGAGGAATTTGTAATGGAAAGCAAAATAGAAATCCTTTCAACCGTAAAAGTAGACCATTCTGATGATTTGTATAAAATCGTCGATTCTTTGAACCGGACACTGAAAAGGGATAATCTGATGTTTGGCCTTGCCCTTGATGAAGAGAACAAGAGCAAAGCTGTCTTCACGATTTACCGTACATAATGGAGCCGGCAGTATGAGCAGAAAATGGCTGATTATTCTAACCATGATCCTGGCAGCCGCCGGTCTTGGCTGGTACGTACTCTCTTCCTTCCAGGCAGGCACCGCTGTTCTGAAAAAAGAGCATGACGCAGCGATGGCAGCGGCGGTTGATAATAAGTTTCTTGCCACTGCGGAAAAAGCCACCCTTTTTAACGGCCCGAATACCGATTCGAAGAATAAGCCGGTTCCCTTTTATGCTGTGCATGGAAAAGACGAAAGCGGACGCCCTGCTGCAGCGCTTATGTCGGCAGGCGATTTAAATCAAGAACCGGTTACGGTGGTTTTAGCTGATGGCATAACAGAAGAAAAAGCAGCGGAAATTTCCGGAAAAGAGCATTCCCCGAAGAAAATGTTTTCTGTTAAGCTGGGCGTTCTCCTGCGGGCAGGCAGGCAGGTCCCGGTATGGGAAGTGAAATACATCGACAGCTACGACCGGTATACATATGATTATATAGATTTTAAATCAGGAAATATTCTCACACACATTGCAATAAAATAGGAGGGCATTCTTATGGAATTAGCTAAAAGAGCAGCTTCATTAACACCTTCATCAACACTTGCCATTACAGCAAAAGCGAAAGAACTGAAAGCTTCCGGTCATGATGTGATCGGCCTTGGAGCAGGGGAGCCTGACTTTAATACACCTGAAGCCATTATTAAGGCAGCAGCCGCTTCTATGGAAGAAGGCTACACAAAGTACACGCCTTCCGGCGGACTGAAAGAGCTGAAAGAGGCAATCATAGCGAAATTACAGGCAGACCAGAATCTCAGCTATACGCCTGGAGAAGTCATTGTCTGCACCGGTGCAAAACATGCATTATACACACTTTTTCAGGTATTGCTGAATGAGGGGGACGAGGTCATCGTTCCATCCCCGTATTGGGTCAGTTACCCGGAGCAGGTCAAGCTTGCGGGCGGCGTCCCACTCATCATTCATGGAACAGAGGAAAATGAGTTTAAGGTGACTCCTGAACAAATAGAAAGAGCGGCTACACCGAAAACAAAAGCTTTGATCCTGAACTCTCCGAGCAACCCTACAGGGATGATTTACTCGAAGGAAGAGCTTGAAGCGATTGGCGAAATTTGCGGGAAGCTCAATTTGCTGATTGTTTCAGATGAAATTTATGAGAAGCTCATTTACGGGGAAGCGCGTCATGTTTCTATAGCTCAGTTATCACAGCCTTTGAAAGAACGCACCGTCATCATTAACGGTGTCTCAAAATCCCACTCGATGACCGGGTGGAGAATCGGATATGCTGCAGGACCGAAAGCGGTCATTGAAGCGATGACAAATCTCGCAAGCCACAGCACCTCTAATCCGGCGGCGATGGCTCAGTATGGGGCGATTGAAGCCTATCGGGGATCACAGGCACCGGTAGAAGAAATGAGAAACGCCTTCAGCAGCCGTCTGGATGAAACCTATAAGCAGCTTACAGGAATCCCTGGTTTTACCTGCATCAAGCCTCAAGGTGCTTTCTATCTTTTTGCAAATGCCAGCGAAGCGGCGAAAATGACAGGCCACGACTCAGTGGATGCGTTTGTAGAAGCCCTTCTTGAAGAGGAAAAAGTGGCTCTTGTACCCGGATCGGGATTTGGATCGCCTGAGCATGTCAGGTTGTCATATGCGACGTCACAGGAACTGTTGTCCAAAGCGATGCACAGAATAAAGAGGTATGTGGAGAAAAATAAAGGATAAAAGAAGGGCGGCGGCCGTGCCGCCCATTTATCTTCAGCCGCTCATATTGACCTGCTGCAAACGGCCTTAGTATAATAGAGCACATACATATTCGGACAAAGGTCCGTGGAGGGAATATTGAATTGAAAACAACTATTTCTCAAGTACATCAATACACAGGAAAAGAAGTTACCATTGGAGCATGGATTGCCAACAAACGATCTAGCGGAAAGATTGCTTTCCTGCAGCTTCGTGACGGGACAGGCTTCATTCAGGGAGTCGTCGTGAAAGCAGAAGTTCCCGAGGAAGTATTTCAAAAGGCAAAATCCATCACACAGGAAACGTCCGTTTATGTCACAGGCATCATTCGTGAGGACGAGCGCTCGCCTTTCGGGTTTGAGATGGGTGTGACAAATGTTGAAATCATTCACGAAGCAACGGACTATCCGATTACCCCTAAAGAACACGGCACAGAGTTTTTAATGGATCACCGTCATCTGTGGCTCCGTTCAAAGAGACAGCACAGTGTGATGAAAATCAGAAATGAGATCATCAGAGCAACATATGAGTTCTTTAATAAAGAGGGTTTCACAAAAGTGGATCCTCCAATCCTTACAGGAAGTGCTCCCGAAGGAACTTCCGAGCTGTTTCACACTAAATACTTTGAGGAAGATGCTTATCTTTCGCAAAGCGGACAATTATATATGGAAGCTGCAGCGATGGCTCTCGGCAAAGTGTTCTCATTCGGTCCAACTTTCCGCGCTGAAAAATCCAAGACACGCAGACATTTGATCGAATTCTGGATGATCGAACCCGAGATGGCTTTTTATGAATTCGAAGACAACCTCGTAGTTCAGGAAAATTATGTTTCATATGTTGTTCAAAGCGTATTGGAAAATTGTGCTCTTGAGCTGAAAACATTGGGACGGGATACCTCAAAGCTTGAAAAAATCAAAGCTCCTTTCCCGCGGATCTCTTATGATGATGCATTAAAGATGCTGCATGAGAAAGGGTTCGGGGATATTACCTGGGGCGATGACTTCGGAGCGCCGCATGAAACGGCAATTGCCGAAAGCTATGAGAAGCCGGTATTCATCACCCGCTACCCGACATCACTGAAGCCGTTTTATATGCAGCCTGCGAAAGACCGCGAGGATGTTGTGCTGTGTGCGGACATGATTGCTCCGGAGGGATATGGAGAAATTATTGGGGGCTCTGAGAGAATCCATGATCATGAGCTTCTTCAAAAGCGCCTTGAAGAACACGGCCTAGATAGCGAAGCGTACAAATGGTACCTGGAGCTTCGGAAATACGGCTCTGTCCCTCATTCAGGCTTTGGGCTGGGACTTGAACGGACCGTGGCCTGGATCAGCGGAGTGGAGCACGTCCGTGAGACCATTCCATTCCCTAGACTGCTCAACCGTCTTTACCCATAAAAGAAGCAACTGAAAGTCTCCAGCAGTGGAGACTTTTTTCAGGCCGGCTGATCATCGTTCCCGCACCGCGGCTTGCTGCCGGCTTGATTACGCTTTATGGCAGACGAAGGCTGTAGCCCTGGATTTAGCCTCAGACTGCCAAAAAGACAGAAAGAAAGGAGGGAGTTAAATGAGAAAAGAACAATTCATATCCATTCAAATGGAAGGGGCGCTGTCTGTGCCCGGCGTTCTATTTCTTCATTATCCCAAGCTTGGCTTAACTGAATCAGAGATGATGCTGCTCTTTCAGGTTCAGCTGTTTATCCAGCAGGGAAAGCCATTCCCGACTCCTGATGAGCTGGCCGGAAGAATGTCCGCTACATCTCCAGATTGCTCCATGATGCTTAGAAGCCTGATTCAAAGAGGTTTTTTAAAAATAGAAGATGAAGAAATACAGCAGGTCCGGTTTGAAAAGTACTCACTTGAACCGCTTTGGGAAAGGCTTTACCGGTTCGTAACAGAGGCAAAGGAAGAAGTATGCGAACCCGAGAAAACAGAAGAAAGCCTTTATACGGTATTTGAACAGGAATTCGGGCGTCCCTTATCGCCATTCGAATGCGAGACGCTAGGGATTTGGATGGACCAGGATCACCATGATCATGACATCATTAAAGCCGCATTGAGAGAATCCGTCATTTCCGGGAAGCTGAATTTCAGGTACATTGACAGAATTCTTTTCGAGTGGAAACGCAACGGGATCAAAACGATTCAAGAGGCAAAAAACCACTCCAGGCAATTTCGTCAGGGACAGGGGAAGAGCAGGGACCAGGACCAGCCGGAACCCGGCTCTTATCAGCGCAAGGTTCCTTTCTATAATTGGCTAGAAAATTGATTGGGCAGCTGCTTGCTGAATAGAGGGGGACATCATGCTTACGAAGGTTCAAATACGAGAAGCGCTTGATACGATAGGAGAGCTATTCCCTGATGCACATTGTGAATTGGTTCATGACAATCCATTTGAGCTTGTCATCGCTGTCGCTCTCTCCGCTCAGTGTACCGACGCACTCGTTAATAAAGTAACGAAAAGTCTTTTTGAAAAATACAAAACACCTGAGGATTATTTGGCCGTATCATTAGAAGAGCTGCAGGGGGATATCCGTTCAATCGGACTGTTCAGAAACAAAGCCAAAAATATCCGCAATTTGTGCACAATGCTGCTTGAACAATATAACGGGGAAGTTCCGAAAGACAGAGATGAGCTGATAAAGCTTCCCGGGGTGGGAAGAAAAACAGCCAACGTTGTCGTTTCTGTCGCTTTTGGCGTTCCTGCTATTGCAGTGGATACCCATGTAGAAAGAGTTTCGAAGCGGCTGGGGTTCTGCCGCTGGAAGGATTCAGTCCTTGAAGTGGAAAAAGCTTTAATGAAAAAACTTCCAGCTGAAGAGTGGTCCGTGGCCCACCACAGGCTGATTTTCTTTGGCCGCTATCACTGCAAGGCTCAAGCTCCAAAATGTGCCGAATGCCCGCTGTTTCCCATGTGCCGGGAAGGCGCAAAAAGAATGAAAAAAGGTCTTATTAAGTATGGAAAATAGCCAAGTACCCATCCCTTCCTCCTTTGATGTTCAGCCATTTGTCTCCCATTCGTATTTGACTTTAAGCGAATCAGAGGACCCGCTGGCAAGGCTTGAGAGAGAACCTCTAGTATACGATATGCTGAAAGCAGCGGGAGCTTCAATTCCATATAAGCCTTGGGAAGACCAGCAGGAAGCCGTACAAGCAGTGCTTAAAGTGTGGAGCAAGCTTAAGCACGAACAGACAGAGAACTTCAGGAGCAAAAAAGGAAAAGCCGACCCGAAGCTGATGGGAAAAGCATTCTGCATCTGTTTAGGCATCCTTTATTGGGTAAATGGCAGATATGTGCCGTCTTTAAGAGTTGAGGAGCTGCCGGAGGTCATGGAGCTGCAATATAAACCGGTGAACAGCTTGGAAAGGCTTCAGTACATTCATCGTCAGCCAGTCCAATATCATTCCTTCGTCCAGATCGTTCAGCTTCTTGAGGAAATTGAAAAGCTGCATGTCAAATTGATGATTCTCAGCAGAAATGAAAAGAAAGAGGGTGCCCAAAGATAAAATCTTTGGGCACCCTCTTTTTCGTAAGGAATGGTGCTTTAAAAAGCGCATCGATCTAATGAAAAAAGAAAAAATTCCGGGAGCGGGGATTAAAAGAAGAGGTGACCCTTAGACCAAATATACTCGGCCTAAGAGTCAGCCTCTATGATTACTTGAGGTGGTTAATCATCCTCACCATCATCATCCTCATCTTCATTTCCATTTCCGCCGCCTTGGCCGCCATTTCCGCCTTGCCCTCCCTGGCCGCCCTGACCTGGAGTCGTACCAGGCTGGCCGGGCTGCTGGCCGCTATCGCCTTCACCGTCCTGGCCGCCGCCATCTGAAGGCGGTTCTGCTGGAGGAGGTTCCTGTCCAGGGGGCTCCTCACCGGCAGGCGGTTCTTCGCCAGCAGGCGGTTCTTCCTCTGCAGGAGGCGGCTCTTCCTCTGCAGGAGGCGCCTGTTCTTCTGCAGGTATCGTAATGGCCGCCGCAGCAGGTGCACTCTTCGTGTTGTCGCTGCTTCTGACAGCTGTTACCTGGAATCGGTAAGAGGCCCCGGGCTGCGGATTTGGTATTGTTAACGAAGTATCACCGGTCGTTGTAAGAGCTTGAGATGGTCCTCCATCCTGGGATACGCTAACTTCAAACGCGATGCCTTCCCGTTTCTCCTCATCATAGCCCCATGATAAAGAAATGGAATTGGCTTCCTGATCGAAATTGACCGATAATCCGGACGGTTTCTGAACAGCCTTTTCTTCAGGCTTTTCTTCTTCTTCAGGTTTTTGGTATTTGCTGGATTGTTCAGAAGGTTCAGTGCCCTTCACGAAATACTCTTTTGACTTTTCGCTGGCAGGCGTATATGGTCCAGCCTCTACTGCAGGATCCGAGCCTTTCAGCACTTCCACTTCTGATACGCTCCCCGGCTTCTTGAATGTTGTATCGTTGCTGAAGCCTGGCTGAGACATGACCGCTTTAAAGATTTTTTTTGCGGTATCATCCTCTGTATCAGTCAGTCCAGATTTATTGCTGGTCCCAGTCCAGATTGAAAGAGTCGTGGAAGGGGTGTAGCCGACGAACCAGGAATCCTTCGAATTATTGGTCGTTCCTGTTTTTCCGGCAATATCCAGTCCCGGCACATTGGCTGCCGCCCCGGTCCCGCCTTGCTCCATCACTGAGCGAAGCATATCCGTAATGATAAACGCGGTAGAATCGCTCATCGCCGCTTTAGGCTCAGGAGCGACATCCATTTTGCTTCCATCCTGGAATTCAACGGATTTAACGACATGGGGTTCAATATAGATCCCGCTGTTTCCAAAGGCGCTGTAGGCTCCCGCCATCTGTGCGCTGGATACACCATTCTCAAACCCTCCAAGGGCGTATGCCTCTTGATAATCGCCATCAGGCATTCCAAGACCCAGAGCAAATTCCTTTGCCCGATCCAGTCCGACTTCCTGAAGCGCTTTAACGGCAGGTACGTTATACGATTCCTTAAGTGCCTCACGGATCGAGACTTTTCCGTGATAAGTATCCCCGTAATTTCTGAACGGAGTTCCATTTGAATACTCGTATTTTTCATCCACCACCTGCTGATAGGTGGACCATTTAAGGTGTTCCACGGCTGGGCCATAATCAAGTATAGGTTTGATTGTAGAACCCGGCTGTCTTTTTTCTTGAGTAGCATAATTCCATTCGGTTTGCGATCCCAGGGAGCCTAAAGCCTTAATCTCGCCCGTCTGAGTGTCGAGCATGGTCATACTGGCTGCGAAATCCGGTTTATCCGGAATCTTGACGACTTCGCCTTTCACGACTGAATTCATGTATTTTTGCGCATCGGGGTCGATGCTCGTATAAATTTTAAGGCCGGACGAGCTGACCTCCACATCCGTTTTTGCCTTGATTTCATCTGTAATCTGGTTGACGAAGGCTTTATATGGATTGCTGTCTTCCTTCGGGGCGACCAATCCGGCAGTGACATCTGTCTGCTTCGCCTTATCTGCTTCTTCCTGAGAGATAAATTCATGCTGCACCATCAGGTTAAGCACGGTGTTCCGGCGCTGTGTAGCCCGCTCGGGATCAACACGCGGGTTATAATTGTTCGGAGCCTTGACCATTCCTGCGAGCATCGCAGCCTGGTCAAGCGACAGATCTTTCACATCTTTCCCGTAAAAGTTCTCTGCTGCTTTGCCGATGCCGTACGTATTGCCTGTGTAGTAGAGCTTATTTAAATAAAGCTCCATTATTTCCTGCTTGGAAAATTTGCGTTCCAGCTGAAAAGCCAGCCATGCTTCCTGAACTTTCCGCTCAACCGATTTTTCACTCGTAAGCAGGTAATTTTTGATAACCTGCTGACTGATTGTGCTCGCGCCTTCAGAGCCAAAGCCTTCTTTAACATTGGCGATCACGGCGCCGCCGAGCCGGATGAAGTCCACACCGCTATGTTCATAAAAGCGGGCATCCTCTGTTGCCAGAAATGCATTTTCGACATTTTCAGGGATTTCTTTGTAAGGGACATAAGTCCGTTTTTCTTCCCCGCCGATCTCAAATAGTTCATTGTTGTCCTTGTCATAAACTTTGGATGTATAAATGGATTTCAGTTTTTCCGGGTCAAGGGAAGGGGATTTGGACACAATTACTCCGAAAGCAACGCCTCCGGCAATCATAAGAACAACACATGCGGCTAATATGCCAACAATGATTTTTTTCCACAGTGATCCGCCTTTACGGCTCTTCGGCTGCTTAGAAGGTTTTGAAGCCCTTCGCCGTTCTTCACGGCTTGAATAATTTTCTGACATTTGATCTCTACCTTTCGCTGCAAAAACATGATCGTATCGCAATCATGTACGTAGTTAGTTAAAAATAAAGGGATTCCAGCACTTTAATGTAATCAATTCTCGGCTGGTAGCCGAGCGGAATGCGGACTGAATGTTCTTCCACTTCGCTTCGTTTGATGGACTTTCGGCCTCCGCCTTCTTTTCGCTCCCAGTATTCGATCAAATAAGGTGCAGGCATTAGGAAAATGCCGCTGAAGGCTGATAAAATGACAAAGCAGATTCCGTCCTGGTCCAGGATTTGCTTCATATGGTTAATTTGATGGCCATGAAAATTCTGAAGCGGAAAGGAAGATGTGTTTTTCGTTTCCTTTGCTTCAAAATCAAGATACCTTCCTTTATAGATCCCGTTGTAGTCCGTTGTAGAAGACTGTTTAAAGTAGGCTTCCTTAATGACGGCCGCGCTTCTGCGGGGATAGTCGACGTTGACAATCTGGACAGGTGTAGGTTTTTTGTGAATGACGGCAATGCCTCTATTAAGATAATATTGATTGGTTTCATTTAAATCCTCTTCAAGAGTCATTCCGCGGTTGCTGTATATAGGATTGCTCTTTTTAGCAGCTGCCATTTCTTTTTTTTCCGGCGTATAGATTTTACCGTTAGGATATCGATAAGTCATATTTCCCCTCCCATGGCAAAGACTATACCTTATCATATCAGAAAATTGTCCTATAGCCTAAAAAAATGAGATATTTCCCATTCATACCTCTGTATTTGCGGGGAAGGCTATTAACCGAGGTGAGGGCCATGCGCGTAATAGTACTGACAATGAAGCAGCAGAGCTGGGTCATAGCCCAGGTCAGCAGGAAAACAGCGTACTGGAATTTGGATAATATCTCCCGGACAGATGCTTATTTCCGCTTCTACAAACGGCATCCTGAAATCAAGTGGCCTTTTCTTGCCAGCATGGTTTCGAGAAATGCCGGCTACAATATGACGGATCTTCATTCTTCCTGCTTTGCCGCAGCTCTCGGCAGCCATTTAAGAGAAGAGCTGTTTTTAACTTACGAAGCCGCAAACTGGCTGATCTTTTCCGATGCGTATCCGCAGCTTTTAATCTATGAATACTCCAAATATTTAGGGCTCCCGCTTTTTCCCCTGCTTGAAGCATTCGATATTTCCCCCTTTATGGTCCGGGAATGGGAGAAATTCTGGGCAACCCGCGATCAAAACCGGCTCATGGTGTCTCTGATCATTAACGAGCAGCATTTGATAGACGTCCCTGTTATTGGCCACCCCGTATTTAAAACAAGAGTCTTTACATCATTCGCATACCGCTTCCAGGATTTGTTCCATTTTTCGACGGTTCTTTTTCCCACCCGAAAAGGAGAGCTGTATGGATTTTCTGTTTATCGGTTTAAAAATATCGGTTCAAGAATCAATCTTGGGAAAAAACTTGCCCGGCTTTTATTCGACAGCAGATGGAATCAAGCCTTCTATCGGTTTGCGTGTTCAGTACCGCATACAGGGTCAAGGTATGATTATGAACAATTTTTTCATGAGAAGAGAAAAAGGCAGACCCCAATGCTCAGAATGGTTTGCCCCGCTGTTCCCCATCATATAGACGAAGCAAAACGAAAATGGTTTCACGGACAAAACTTGTCAGCTTATTATAAAGAACCTGCAATGGATCATCGGGCAGAGCTGACAGACTGGTTCAGAAAAAAACGCAATGAGCTTCAGATGATCTCCTATGTGAAAGAGTTTATGGACAAGCAAAAGGGGGCAGGGAGATAACCCTGCCCTCCACGTTATACAGAAGGACGGTTTGGACCGTTTAGTTTTTTATTTCCGGTTTCACGTTTGCCCGGTTCCGGTTTAGGCTGATTGGCTGGTTTTTGATTTTTCATCTTCGCACCTCCTGATATCTATTGTTCTCCTTCAAAGAAATTTCATTCTTGCTGCCGAAGTTTGAATGTCGAAAGAAGACAGTCACATTCTATGTTTGGCGAAACCCTTCTAGTTTTGTCATCAAGGAAGGGAGGAGGGAAATGAGGGAGAATGGTATTTACATGAAAGGAGTGAACGTTCATGGAAAAAATAATTAGCCGCAATGAAATACAAAAGCTTCTTCAGGAGATTGAAGAAGAGCTCGACAAGCTGGAGGAGAAAATGGGTTCTGCCATTCTTTCAGAAGGTTTGAACAAGGAACAGGTTCTCAGTGCCAAAGCAAGTACAGCTGTCATCCTGATGGAAAAAATTGAACGCACTGCGCAATTTGCAGCATCCGGGAAAACTTGGCCGATGGATCGTGCTCTTGCATTTCATTCTCCATTTCAATCATAAACCAGTTTTGTTATGATGGTTAGGAGGTGAACCTGTTGATTAAAGAGCTAGAATTATCCTACAGCCTGAAAAAAATAAACGAAGAGTCTTTGAACAGATTTTTAAAAGGAAAAGAAGAAGCAAAAGACTTCGACTTTTATTCAGATATTAAGCCTGCTTTTGAAAAGGGGTCTAAATTAGCAGCTGATTGGAAAACTCTCCTGGAAGAACGCTATAAAACCGACCGCCCCAAACATATCCACCCATCCCAGCTGGATTCTACGGTATCGAATCTTGAACAGCAGATTCTCCAGTCATTTGATCCGAAAGCAAAATCCCTTCGGTTTAAAAATACAAAAGAGTCCATTGATTATGTAGTCAATTCAGTGATCGAGTGGCTTGAACACAAATAAGAAAGCTGGCGTTTGCCAGCTTTCTTAATGTGTTTTCGGCAGGACGGCTGCACGTTTGATAACGGAAAACGATGCTGCAGTGACCCGCAGAAAGAATCTTTTTCATCCCTTTTTACCTGCTATTCAGATTTTATTTCAACCGGACGGTCGCCTTCGCTTGCAACCGGCTCGATCACATAGCCTGCTTCTTTATGATTTTTAGCCGGAACATTCATGCCATGCTTCGGCAGTTCGGGCTCATGTCCTTTTTGTTTATGATTAAAATGCTGGCCTCTACCCATGCTCAACCCCTCCTTCTTCATTAATATGTTGATTTTCAACCCGGATTATTCCGTACAAAATCATGTGATCATGAACCATTTAGGCAGCCTTGAATAAGATGGTTACTAGCCTAAACCGTTCGGCAGCGCGGACAGAAACAATCTTTAAGAAGGGGGATATAACGATGTTTTATCCATATGGGAGTGAAGGGTCAGAATATCAGAATTCCAGGGTAAAGCGGAGGCGGGGCAGCAGAAATGCGCAGTGGGGAAATCAGATTCATCAAGGCTATCAGCATGCCTATCCATATGAAGCATATCAGCAGGGGAATCCCTATTTCAATCAGACGCTTTATCAGTATCAGCCCATCCAGCCAACCTTGCCATATCTTCAGAACCTTTCCCAATATACACCTAATACAGCTTTCCAGCCTTCAACCCCTTACCCATACCCCTATCCGAAACCCGGACCGGTCCAAAATCAGCAAACACCAGCCATGTCTTCCTTCATGTCGCAATTTAAAAAATCCAATGGCCAAATGGATTATAATAAAATGATGGATACAGCCGGTCAGATGATGAGTGCTGTAAATCAGATGAGCTCTTTATTCAAAGGAGTAACGGGATTCTTTAAATAACAGGAGGCTGTTTTTGGCTTGAGGATGATCTGCAGAGTTTCTGAAAAATTTGCCTCTTAGGCCAGGTTCCGCTTTCAATAGCGGCCACTCGTCTGCAAAAGTGGCCACCCGGTCTGCAAAACCGCCCGCAATAGGGTACGCCTCCGAAAGAGAAGCTCCATAAAGATGCATGCCTGTTTTAAAAAGCATGATTATTGAAAGAAAAGCCGGCTCTTTTACTAAAAAGAGCCGGAGCCGTTTATTGTATTTTTGCTGTCTGGAGGCAAGAGCCAGTTTTTTTTTTATTTTTAATCACAGTACGTTTTCAGGAGAAGCTGAACCTAGTTGGTCCATCACTTTCCGATTGAATACCGGGCGGGGTGGGGGAGCTATTTGGGACGCGCTTTTTCGGTTTTGATCATTTTCTTCGGTTTTCGGCAGATGAACAAGCGGTGGCGCTGATTCCTATTAGGCGCCTTTTTCTTGTTTGGCGGCGGGAAAGAATAATCTGGATGCTGGTTTGTATGTTTATTTAGTGGTCATTGATTTTTGGCCCAGGCATTGTTGATTAACCGGTTTTTTGCAAAATCAGCTAGGTTGGACAGGCACATTGTATACTGGACTGCTTTTTTTAGGCTAAAACCGTAATTAGGCGTTAAAACGGTCCGGATTTTGGTGTACGTTACGGTCCGGAAATTTTTTATTGTCCGTATTCCTGATTTATTGTCCGTACTTTTGTTTTATTGTCCGTACTCCAATTTTATTGTCCGTACTTCCAATATAATTACTTTTCGACAAAATACGCCAAAACGTGCAGTGGTATTTTTACCGGTCTGCCGATTTTGAGTCTGAAAGCTGCACCTTGGCGTTGAACCTCAAAGATTTTGGTCCAGTTCCAGTAAGGGATTTGTTCTATTGTCCGTACTACAATTTTATTGTCCGAATTCCTGATTTATTGTCCGTACTTTCGTTTTATTGTCCGTACTCCAATTTTATTGTCCGTACTTCCAATATAATTACTTTTCGACAGAATCCGCTAAACCGTGCAGGGGCATTTTATCCGGCCCGCCGGTTTTGAGCCTGAAAGCTGCACCTTGGCGTTGGACCTCACAAATCTTGGTCCAGTTCCAGTAAGGGATTTGTTTTATTGTCCGAATTCCTGATTTATTGTCCGTACTTTTTGTTTTATTGTCCGTACTTTCGTTTTATTGTCCGTACTCCAATTTTATTGTCCGTACTTCCAATATAATTACTTTTCGACAAAATCCGCTAAACCGTGCAGTGGTATTTTATCCGGTCCGCCGATTTTGAGTCTGAAAGCTGCACCTTGGCGTTGAACCTCACAGATTTTGGTCCAGTTCCAGTAAGGGATTTGTTTTATTGTCCGTACTTCCAATATAATTACTTTTCGACAAAATCCGCTAAACCGTGCAGTGGTATTTTTACCGGTCCGCCGATTTTGAGTCTGAAAGCTGCACCTTGGCGTTGAACATCACAGATTTTGGTCCAGTTCCAGTAAGGAATTTGTTTTATTATCCGTACTTCCAATATCTTTACTTCTCAGCAAAATCCGCTAACCGTGCAAAGCGCATTCATTTATTCAGCGTCTGTATTAGACTATTGCTTCAGCATAGAAGGCCTGTTCATTGTTTGCTTTCCTTTTTCTTCTCTTCTCCGGGCAGAGCCGCTCCGATGGAAGGGGAAGTGGAAGGCTGGACAATAACCCGGTCATTGAGCTGCTTAAAATCCGGCATGTTTTGATTATATTTTGTCATATAAAGCACCTCCTTCGATTAGTATGATCGAAGCACCCCCGGATTATCGAAAAAAGACGCGGCAGCCGCGTCATTTTTTGGGCATCCTTATAATTAGATTTCCATCCTTTAGAAACGTAATCATTCTGCTGCTCTCCACTTCAGAAGGGAGGTAAACGGACCTTGAAAAATGGCTGTATGTCGTAGATTGGGCATAATAGGGGCCGGTTTGCTCAGAGGAATGCTGTACTTTTCGGTCAATTTCAAGCGTGAGTGTACGCCCTGTTACATCGATATCAATATCCTGCATTGCCGTATCAGGAAGATGGGCCTCTACGAGCACTTCATCCTCTAATTCATATGCCTGCAAATCCATATAAGGAAAGGCAGCATTTTGAACCATAACCTCTTCAAATTGCTTTAAGAAATGTCTGACTGGGGATGAGTGGAAAAAATAATCAATGGCATTAGAGAGATCCCCGTTAAAATCGAACAGCTCTGAAGGACGCTCTTTTTTGTTTTTATCATTCATTCGTTTCCCGCCTTTCAAAATTGGGCTACTATACAATATGCACCGTTCACAAAATGGTTATCAATTGTAACATGCTCCGTTTTTATGCTTTAATGAATTTGTACATACATGCTTTGCTTTCTGCCGTGGTTTAGCTTCATGAAACACGGGTATGTTTAATAATGACCACTCCGTAGGAGGAATTGCGATGTTCAAAAAGTTATTTGGAAAAAAAGAAGAGGTTTCTAAAGAAGAATCTGTATTTGCTCCGATGAAAGGAAAGCTCGTTTCTCTTGAAGAAGTACCGGATCCGGTGTTCTCTCAAAAAATGATGGGGGACGGAGCAGCGATCATCCCATCTGAAGGGAAAGTAGTTTCGCCGGTAAACGGAGAAATCATTCAGCTTTTCCATACGAAGCATGCGATTGGACTGCGTTCTGAAACAGGCATGGAATTGCTTATCCATGTTGGACTGGAAACAGTAGGAATGAATGGAGAGGGCTTCGAGGCTCATGTCAAAGAAGGAGACAAAGTCTCAGTTGGAGATGCATTGCTTACGTGCGACCTTACCCTGATTTCTGAGAAAGCCTCCAGCATCATCACTCCGATCGTAATCACAAACGGTGATATCCTGGAATCTGTAGAAAAAGCAGAGCCTCAGGAAACCGATTTGGGTAAAACGGAAATTTTTCAGGTTAAAGCTAAATAACAGAACACAAATAAGTTTGCTGGCTGAGAGTGCTCGAAAAGAGCGCTCTTTTTCATTCCTGCCCTCCCGGATTAAAAAACTCTTTATAAACGAACACGCATTCGATACAATAGCATGAAAGAGGTGATCGTTTTGTTTAAGAAAAAGAGTATGGATCAGCTGATCGATTTGCTGAAGCATGATGAAGCTTATAAGGAGAAAATTGTCCATTGGAAGACGATTGAACCGCGTGAGGCTAAAATGGCAGAAATGCCTGAACATCTCCACCCTAAGCTAAAGGAAGCCCTCGGTGAACGAGGCATCCATAAGCTATATACGCATCAAAAAACAGCTTATGAAACAGCTAAAAGCCATCAAAGTTTTGTTGCTGTTACACCTACAGCCTCTGGGAAAACGCTCTGCTATAATCTTCCTGTTCTCCAGACCGTAATGGAAAACCCCGAAAGCCGGGCATTGTATTTATTCCCTACAAAAGCATTAGCCCAGGATCAAAAGAGCGAGTTAAACGAACTTATTGAAGCGATGGGCGTATCCATCAATTCCTATACCTATGATGGAGACACATCGCCTGCAATCAGGCAGGCTATAAGGAAGGCCGGGCACATCGTCATGACCAATCCGGATATGCTTCATTCGGCTATTCTGCCTCATCATACAAAATGGGTATCCTTGTTCGAGAATTTAAAATACATCGTCATCGATGAGCTTCATACGTACAGGGGGATTTTCGGCAGCCACGTAGCCAATGTCATCCGCAGACTCCTCAGGATATGCAAATATTACGGAAGCGAACCGGTATTTATCTGCACTTCGGCTACTATTGCGAATCCGAAAGAGCTGGGGGAGCGGCTTACCGGGGCGGGCATGAAGCTGATTGACAATAACGGGGCCCCTGCCGGCAAAAAGCATTTTGTATTTTATAATCCTCCTATTGTCAACAAAGCAATGAATATCAGGAAAAGTGCTACTCTGGAAGTGAGGGACCTGGCCGGCCGGTTTTTAAGCAATGGGATCCAGACGATTGTGTTTGCCCGGAGCCGGGTAAGGGTTGAAATCATTCTGACCTATCTTCAGGAGCTGATCAAAAAGAAGCTCGGCCCCAAAACGATCAGGGGTTACAGGGGAGGATATTTGCCGCAGCAGCGAAGGGAGATTGAAAAAGGCCTGAGAACAGGAGATGTGATTGGAGTAGTCAGCACAAATGCGCTGGAGCTTGGAGTCGACATCGGCCAGCTGCAGACGTGCATAATGACAGGATATCCCGGAACGATCGCCAGTGCATGGCAGCAGGCCGGGAGAGCGGGAAGACGTCACGGAGAGGCTTTCATTGTAATGGTAGCAAGCTCAAATCCTCTTGATCAGTATATTATTCAGAACCCGGATTACTTTTTCAATCAAAATCCTGAAACGGCAGTTATCGACCCAGATAATTTAATTGTGCTCGTCGACCATATCAAATGTGCAGCTTTTGAGCTTCCTTTCGGTGAGCAGGAAACCTATGGCGAGGCAGATATTACCGAAATTCTTGAATTCCTGGCAGAGGAACAGGTGCTTGTCCGGAACAGAGGGCACTATCATTGGATGAATGCATCCTTCCCTGCTCACAACATATCCCTTCGTTCGGCATCCCAGGAAAACGTTGTGATCATTGACCAATCGGACCTTTCTGCAGTAAAGGTAATCGGTGAAATGGACCGGTTCAGTGCAATGACGCTTCTTCATGACGAAGCGATTTATCTTCATCAAGGGATTACCTTCCAGGTAGAGTTTCTGGATTGGGATGAAAAAAAGGCATTCGTACGCGAAGTGAAAACCGATTACTATACAGATGCAAACCTGGCCGTGCAGCTCAAAGTGCTGGAAACGGATTTGGAGAGCCGCACCGCCCGGTTCCAGACAGGCTTTGGCGATGTTGCTGTTCAGGCGATGGCGACTATTTTTAAAAAGATTAAATTTGATACCCACGAGAATATTGGTTCAGGACCGATTTCACTGCCAGAAGAAATTTTGCATACGAACGCGGCGTGGATCAGCCTGGAGACGGAGGAGAACGACTGGGGTGAAGATCGCGTGGAAGAGGCACTCATGGGGATGGCGAATGTATTTCGGCATATTGCTCCTTTAAAAGTGATGTGCGATCCTTCCGATCTCTATGTTGTACCACAGGTAAAGGCCTCCCATAATGAGCGTCCAACTGTATTTTTGTATGACCGGTATCCGGGAGGTGTAGGGCTCTCTAAAAAAATTTATGAGCAATTCAGCAGTCTAGTGGCCGAGAGCTATGATTTAATCACTGGCTGTCCCTGCGAACAGGGCTGTCCATCGTGCATTGGAACCGATGGAAGCATGGAATCCCAAAAACGGGATACACTCATTCTTTTAAATGAATTGAGGGAAACGCATGTCGATAAAAAACAAACTGAACCGTTTGAAGAACCATATAGTAACTGAATCCGCAGCCGGGGTTCAAATGACGGAAGTAAGCACTGACCGTCCCAAAACCGGTTCAGAGGGGGAAGGTTCACCATTTAAGGCAGTCAGATACGGAGACGATTTTTGCCTTCTACGGGAAGTGGTTTATCCACTGGATCACCTCCACGGGATTTACCGGTTAGAGGATTGTGCAGAAGCTGTTAGAGAATGGAATAAAAGCAAGCTGAACCATCCTCTTTCCGCTGCAGGACACCGGCCTGAGGACTTATTCTTTTTTGATACGGAGACGACAGGACTTGGCGGGGGAACGGGGAACATGATTTTCCTCCTCGGACATGCGTCCTTTACGGAAACGGGAGTGATCGTCCGACAGCATTTACTGCCTAAACCGGGGAACGAGGCTGCTTTTTATAAAAGCTTCCTGGGCTGCGCAGATATTTCTACGCTTGTAACGTATAATGGCAAATCCTTCGATTGGCCGCAGGTTAAGACACGCCATACGATGCTGCGCAACCTGGTCCCCGAGCTTCCTTCATTCGGCCATTTTGATTTATACCATGCTTCAAGAAGGCTTTGGAAGCATCGAAATTATCCCCTGAAGCTGGTTAACGTTGAATCAGAAATTCTCGGGATCTATCGAGAAGATGATGTTCCGGGGTATCTGGCGCCAATCATCTACCAGCATTACGTCCAAACCGGAGATGAAGCTGTCCTGGAAGGCATTATGAAGCATAACGAGCTGGACGTATTGACATTGATTACCCTTTATACACATCTATCAAGGAAACTTTTAAGTGCAGGCACCCGGAGCAGCATGGATGAAGGAGAACAGTATGAAGTGGCAAGATGGTATGAAAATGCCGGAGAAAAAGAAACCGCATTAAACGAGTATGAAGACATTGCAGAAAAAGGATCTGAATGGTCATTGGAAGCTAAGCTCAAAGTGGCAGATCATCTAAAAAAAGAAAAACAGTGGGAGAAAGCTGCTTCCATTTGGAAAGACATTTCAGCAAAAGGATCCGGGAAATTAAAAACCGAAGCTTGTGTCCAGCTGGCCATGTATTTTGAACATACTGTCCGGGAATTGGAGACAGCTCTAGAATGGACAGAGGAGGCCATGACTGCTGCAGATGACGTGACAGACCCTGGCAATGCCAAGAAAAGTGCTCTCATAATGGCTGCCCTGAACAAAAGGAAACTGAGGATTGAAGGGAAATTACTCGGGAATTATTCCCCGGGCAAGCGCAGGAAATGAGAAATTCCGCCAAATTTTTGACGTTTTTGTGACATTTTCGAACAAGTCTAAACAGTAATTGTAGATTTTTGCTGAACCATGTAAAATAGATGACTGTAAGCCAATCATCTGTTAGGAGAATGCAAAAATGCATAAAGGTGTTTTCTACCTGTTCTTTGTCGTGCTAATCATTACGGTGTATGTTTTTACTGCTTTTAAGGAAACGTTTTACGCATACCTTTAATTTGTACAGAAAAATAGGTGTTTATAATAGTACATGTACCCTCCTTTTGGCATAACTTGTATGGAAAGCAAGATAAGTCACTATAAGGAGTGGAGAAAATGTTCGGAAGAAGACCTTGTATGATGCCAGCTATTATTCACCCAACTCAATGCTGTGTGCAAAATACCTATTCTACGACGGCAGTACCCCATATTCATCCTCAGCACACTACAACTGTTAACCACCAGATGTACCAGCATCTGCACTATTACCCGCAAACGCAATCTGCTGAGAATCAAGTTTCCCATCAGCACTTTAACTGCAGCGGCCCGGGACCGCGCTAAAGACCAGGAAGGAGCTGAAAGACTCAGCTCCTTCACTTATGCATGCAGGTGATTATATGAAAACCATTGCCGTAACGGGGTATAAGCCTCATGAGATTGGCGTTTTTTCAAAGAGCCATCCGGCTGTCTTTTACATAAAAAAACTGATTGAAAAAGAATTAAGAGTCCTTGTTGAAGAAGGGCTGGAGTGGGTTGTGATCAGCGGACAATTAGGTGTTGAGCTTTGGGCTGCTGAAGTGGTTATTGAACTGAGACTTGAATACCCTGAGCTGCAGCTCGCAGTGCTGACTCCCTTTCTGGGGCAGGAAGAGAAATGGAATCCTGCAAATAAAGAGCAGTATGAAAGCATTCTGATGGAGGCCGATTTTACAGACAGCATCACGAAGCGTCCGTATGAGAGTCCGAAGCAGTTCATCCTGAAAAATCAGTTTATTATCCAAAAAACCGATGGTTTGCTGCTCATTTATGACGAAGAAAAGCCGGGTTCTCCAAAATTTTTATACGACACCGCCCGGAAAATGAGCACTCAGCACGAATATACCATTAGAGCCTTTTCTTTTTTTGATTTACAGATGATTGTCGAAGAACTTCAAAACGATGAATAAAGCATTTGTTTAAAAAAATGCGCTTATGGGGAAATTGACAATTGGAAGGATTTCTGAAAAAATATGAAGTAACCATTTCGAACGGGGTGAAAGAGATGCTTTCTGACAAAGTGAAGCTGACTGCCAAGGAAATACTTGAAAAAGAATTTAAAACCTCTGTAAGAGGCTATAGACAAGAAGATGTGGATAAATACCTTGATCTTATCATTAAAGATTATGAAACATTCCATCAGGAAATTGAAGAACTGCAGCAGGAAAATCTCAGGCTGAAAAAACAGCTGGAAGAAGCCTACAAAAAACAGCCGGCTCAAAGCAATACAACAAACTTTGATATTTTAAAAAGACTTTCAAACCTGGAAAAGCACGTTTTTGGAAGCAAGCTTTACGATTAATACATACATTTCCTTCCCTTCCAAAACAAACTATTGCTTTGCGGGGTAAAAACGGTTATACTTTACTATGCTGTTAACAGCGGCTAACTAAATAATAACGTTCAGGTAATCGCTGCAGTCTTCAGGGCTGCAGAGGAAAGTCCATGCTCGCACGGTGCTGAGATGCCCGTAGTGTTCGTGCCTGGCGAATTCATAAGCCAGGGTAGCCCGGTCTAGACTGGGCTAACGGCGGGGAACGAGCCTAAGTTTCATCATGGAATATGGCTCTACTACTCTGAAAGTGCCACAGTGACGTAGTCCTGCAAGAAATTGCAGGAGTGGAACGCGGTAAACCCCTCGAGCGAGAAACCCAAATAATGGTAGGGGCATTTTCCCGGAGAAACTGAACAATGGGAAAGACAGGGGCAACGGCCTCTGTAGATAGATGATTGCCGCCTGAGTACGAGGTGACAGCCGTTTGCAGTACAAAGGAACAAAACATGGCTTATCGAACGTTATTTAGTAACAGTTATCCACTATATCATGTATGGATTCGGCTCTCCTTGTTACAGGAGAGCTTTTTCGTTACAATATGAACGGGTCCCTGGCTGGACGGGACCGCCATTTCAAAGGAATGGGAGCTGGAACAATGAAGGATGTTACCCTGATTGCTACTTCCGCTATGGGCCTTGAATCCCTGGTGGCAAAAGAAGTGGGCACTCTTGGATATGAATATGAAACGGAAAATGGAAAAGTGATTTTTAAAGGGGATGCAAAAGCGATAGCGCGCTCCAATTTATGGCTGAGAACGGCCGACCGGATTAAAATCAGAGTCGGGGAATTTAAAGCGGAGACCTTTGATGAGCTTTTTGAAAAGACAAAATCCCTGAACTGGGGAGATTACATACCGGAAGATGCTGAGTTTCCTGTAATCGGGAAGTCTGTAAAGTCCAAACTTTTCTCAGTGCCGGACTGTCAGAGCATTGTCAAAAAGGCGGTTGTTGAAAATTTAAAAAGGCATTATAAAAACCAGTCAGGCTGGTTTGAAGAAAAAGGGCCGCTATACCGAATTGAAGTGGCGCTTCATAAAGATATTTGTACATTAACCCTTGATACTTCCGGCACAGGTCTTCACCGCCGGGGATTTAGAGTAGGCCAGGGAGAGGCGCCGATAAAAGAAACGCTGGCAGCTGCTCTCGTTATGCTGACGAACTGGAATCCTGATAAACCTTTTGCAGACCCTTTCTGCGGCTCAGGAACCATTCCTCTTGAAGCTGCCCTGATCGGACAAAACATCGCACCCGGGTTTAATCGTGACTTCGCTTCAGAAAAGTGGGGCTGGATCGGCAAAAGTGTATGGGATGAAGCCAGAATGGAAGCGGAAGATCTTGCCCGCTATGATCAGCAGCTTGAAATTCGCGGGAGTGACATTGATCACAGAATGGTCGAAATTGCTAAAGAAAATGCAGAGGAAGCCGGGATGGCTGACCTTATCCATTTTAAGCAGATGCAGGTCCGTGATTTCACTTCATCCTCTGATTACGGTGTGATTGTAGGGAACCCGCCCTACGGGGAGAGGCTTGGAGATAAGAAGCAGGTCGAACATATGTACAAGGAGATGGGTCAGGCGTTTGCGGCATTGGATACATGGTCTGTATACATGCTTACCTCCCATCCTGAATTTGAACAATTTTATGGAAAAAAAGCGACGAAAAAGCGGAAGCTCTTTAATGGCTTTATCCGGACGGATTATTATCAGTTCTGGGGGCAAAGACCCCCAAAGAGAGTATAAAAAGTGCCCCGCCTGCATAAACTGGCAGTAACTGTGCAAAAAGGGGAGGAGCCGTTTATGCTGGGCAATGAAGAGTTCCAATTAATTACAAGAGCACTCGATCGTTCATATGAGCAGCTCTCCGGACAGGAGGAGGGCGGGGCAGCTGGCATGCAGTCAATCGGGATAGCGAAAGAAGAGCTGCTGCAGGCTATGGCCCATGCTTCCTCTGTTGAAAAGAAGCTGATCATGCATACACTATATAATCGGTGTTGAGCAATAAGACAAGGCTCTTGTTAAAGAAGAGGAACCGGATGATGGTTCCTCTTTTTATCTTGCGTAACTATTGCAGCTTGAACCGCATCATGATAAAATTAAAAATCTGAATTTATATTGAGGAACGGTGTGAAATACATGACAACTGCCCGATTGCCTTTTCCTATTTCCAAAGACGAAACATTCTATGAAGGACTGTCCAACTGGATTGGAGACGTTTTTTACGATATCCTGCCTGAAAAAGGCTTTGACTTAAGAGATGAGCAGATTTTTATGGCATTTCAGCTGGAAAGAGCGTTCAAAGAAAAGAAAACCATATTCGCTGAAGCGGGAGTCGGTACAGGGAAAACCCTGGTGTATCTTCTTTTTACCATTGCTTATGCCCGATATACTGGAAAGCCTGCTGTCATTGCCTGTGCAGATGAGACATTGATTGAGCAGCTTGTTAAAGAGGAAGGCGATATCCGTAAAATCTCCAGGCACCTTGATTTAACGGTAGATGCTAGATTAAGCAAGTCTCAGGAGCAGTATTTATGTGTGAAAAAACTTGAAGAAGCGGTGAAGAAAGAAGACGTTGAAGTCTTCGATCAGATCCATGAGGAGCTGCCTGACTTTGTTCATCAGCCAGGCGGTATGCAGCGTTATACGCCTTATGGCGACCGGAAGCTTTACCCCGGAGTATCGGATGATGAGTGGAAGCGCATTTCCTGGGACCCCTTTCAGGACTGCCAGAGCTGTGAATTGCGTCAGCGTTGCGGTCTGACCCTTTCAAGGGATCATTACCGTAAATCTGCGGATTTGATTATTTGCTCCCATGATTTTTACATGGAGCATATTTGGAGCGCCGAATCCAGAAAGAGGGAAGGGCATCTGCCCTTTTTACCTGAACACAGCAGTGTGGTTTTTGACGAAGGCCATCTTCTTGAATTCGCAGCCCAGAAAGCATTAACATACCGAGTGAGAAAAAGCACACTGGAAGCAAGTTTAGAAAGACTTCTGCAAAATGAGATCCGGGAGGAATTTGCGAATTTAGTGGAAGAGGCCCTAATGATCAATGATGAATTTTTCAGCCTGCTGGAAGAATCGTCCCTTAAAGGAGAGGACTCAGACCGGTATGAAATCCTGACAGGTCCGAAGCTTAGCCGAATAGCTGCGAGCCTTCAGTCTGCCCTTGAAAAAATTGGAGAAGCACTTGTTTTTGAAGGGGAATTGTATACGATTGATCCTTTTGAACTGAAAATTGCGGAGGAGACGCTTGAGCAGATGGAATACTCCTTTCAGCTTTTTAATAAAGGAGGCCATGCTGTATCCTGGACAGAAAGCCAGGAAGGCGATCTTTGTCTGGTAATTATGCCGAGAACAGTTGAAGAAGTTTTAAAAGATAAAGTATTCAGCAGCGACAAGCCCGTTATCTTTTCATCCGCTACACTATCAAGCGCGAAATCGTTTGATTACATGGCAAGCAGTCTTGGAATTTCGGATTACTTATCCTTTACAGTGGACTCACCCTTTGATTATGATAATCAGATGGAGCTGTCTGTCTGCCATACTGAGACACAGGAAGCAAAGCTTGAAAAGCTAAAAGCTTCATTAAACAAAGCTGCCGGTAAAACGCTCATTCTTTTCCCTTCATTCAAAGAAATGAACTGGTTCAGGCTTCAAATGGATCAGGAAGGGTTTGAATTCCCTGTTTATTTTGAGGGGGATCGGGAGATTAGTGAAACGGTTTCAAAGTTTCAAAGAGAAACCCATTCTGTACTATGCGCGGTCAATCTTTGGGAAGGACTCGATGTTCCCGGTGAATCATTATCCAATCTGATCATATGGTCGCTCCCATTCCCTCCGGCTGATCCGGTTTTTAATTCCAAACGGAATCATTCGAAAGAACCATTCAGCCAGGTGGATCTTCCCTATATGATTTTAAGGCTGCGCCAGGGACTTGGCCGATTAATCCGCTCAGGAGCAGATTCAGGAACTGCGCTGATCTTTATTGACAGCGGATTAAGCCAAGAAACCCTTTCAGCGGTTCAGGCTGTTTTACCAGTTGCCCCTGTAACAGAAGAGACTATAAGTTGAGGCCTGAGTAAAGGCATCCCTTATAGGGATTTATAAACCGCTCTAAAAAAGCCCGGGATTGCTCGTACAGCGTTCCCGGGCTTTTTTTGCATTTGTTAGAAATAGCGTAGAGGGGGAATTGCTTCGAGCTGAAGGTGAATGTTTTCTTCTCTCACTGTTTAATCAAGCGCCAAGAATAGATTGACACCTGTTTCTTCATTGGATTAAGCTGATAGTGGGAATTTTCCCGCAATAAAAGAGGGGGTTACATACGTGGAGAGGACCAGTATTGAAAACCGTTTTTACGACCTGCTGCAGAAAATAGAGAGCTACAATGAAGCCTTGAACGTCATGTTCTGGGATTTACGCACAGGAGCGCCCAAAAAAGCAGTAGATCAGCGCTCAAAAACGATCGGGGTGATCTCATCCGAGGTCTTTCGCTTAAAAACCTCCCCGGAAATGAAAGAACTCCTTGAAGAGCTTAGCCATCAGCAGGGGTTATCCATTAAAACCGCGGCTGCTGTGGAACAGTCGCAAAAAGAATATGACAAATTCAAAAAAATTCCGGAAAAGGAATATGAAGAATACGTAATGCTTCAAACAAAGGCTGAATCTGTGTGGGAAACAGCTAAAGAGACGTCTGATTTTCTTCTATTTGCCCCCTACTTAGAAAAACTGGTAGATATGAACAAAAAATTTCTCCAGTATTGGGGCTATGAGGGGACTCCATATAATACACTGCTGGATTTTTATGAACCGGGGATGACGACGGATGTCCTGGACCGGGTATTTAAAAGCTTGCGGGAAAATATAGTCCCGCTAGTCCAAAAAATTGGAGCAGCGGATAAACAGCCGGACACAGGGTTTGTGTCTCAGTCTTTTCCAGCTGAAGGGCAGAAGAAAGCCAGCGGATTTTTCCTGAAAGAGCTGGGCTATGATTTTTCTGCCGGGCGGCTGGATGAAACGGTTCATCCATTTCAGATTTCACTTAACCGAAACGATGTGCGGGTGACGACAAAGTATGATGAATATGATTTCCGGACAGCGGTTTTCGGAACCATTCATGAATGCGGCCATGCCCTATATGAACAAAACATTTCCCCGGATCTGGAAGGAACGCTTCTTTGCAGCGGGACGTCCTACGGGATCCACGAATCCCAATCCTTGTTTTATGAGAATTTTGTAGGAAGAAGTTTTGGATTCTGGAAAAGATATTACCCGAAGCTGAAAGAGTTTTCTCCGGAGCAGCTTGAACATGTGTCCCTGGAGGATTTTTATTTCGCTATAAATGAATCCAAGCCTTCTTTAATCCGGATTGAGGCGGATGAACTGACGTATCCGCTTCATATTATGATCCGCTATGAGATTGAAAAAGAACTGTTTAACGGAACACTTGCCGTATCGGATCTGCCTGGAGTCTGGAATAAAAAATATGAGGAGTATCTCGGAGTAACTCCGCCGGATGATGCAAAAGGGGTGCTTCAGGATGTCCACTGGTCCGGAGGAAGCTTTGGATATTTTCCTTCCTATGCGCTGGGTCTCCTCTATGCAGCACAAATCCGTCAAGCCATGCTGAGGGATTTGCCGAATCTCGAGGAACTGATCGAAAAAGGAGAGCTGCAGCAGATTTTATCATGGCTTACAAACCGGATTCATCAGTACGGAAAAACGAAGAAACCTCTTGACCTGCTTTGGGAAGTAACCGGAGAGAATCTCAATCCTGACTACCTGATTGATTATTTAAAAGAAAAATATACTGCGTTATATTCGATCCAATAATGGTCGTTTTATGATCAAAAATCCGAACGATTTAAGTTTGATAGTATAAATTTGTTCGGATATCTTTCCAACAGCTGCAATCAATGCTATAATCCTAGTTAACTTAAACAGAACAGCACTCATATAATCGCAGGAATATGGCCTGCAAGTTTCTACCGGATTGCCGCAAACGATCTGACTATGAGTAAGCTTAAGTGCGGACCGGCCTGGATTTTATTCAGGTCTCTAAAGGCATTGCTTACTTCATAGTAGGCGATGCCTTTTTTGATGCCCGGGAAACCGTCAAAGAGGACCTGGTGGAAAAGTGTAAGGCAGGCGGGTCTTCATTATCCATCGAGTGCCTTTGTTCTGTTGGCAAAATGAATGGAAAAGGAGTTTTACACATGCAGCTGCTAAAAGAGAAAATCATAATGGATGGAACTGTTTTAAACGAACAGGTTCTGAAGGTAGACTCCTTCTTAAATCACCAAATTGACCCTTTGCTGATGCACGAGATCGGCAAGGAATTTGCAAACCGGTTTCAAGATGCAGGAATCACCAAAATAGTTACCCTTGAATCATCCGGCATTGCACCGTCGGTTATGGCAGGCTTACACCTTGGCGTTCCCATTGTTTTTGCAAGAAAAAGAAAGTCCCTGACTCTGACTGACCAGCTATTAACAGCATCTGTGTATTCTTTTACAAAACAGGAAGAGAACGTGATCGCTGTTTCCGGTTCACATTTGAATGAAAAGGATTGTGTGTTGATTATCGATGATTTTCTGGCCAATGGACAAGCAGCAAAAGGACTGGCACAGATCACGGAACTAGCAGGAGCCAAGCTTGCAGGGATTGGCATCGTGATTGAAAAAGCTTTCCAGGAGGGGGGAAGAGCCTTGAGAGAGGGCGGCGTCAGAGTCGAATCACTGGCTCGTATTGAATCCCTTGAAAACGGAAAGGTATCCTTTGCAGAGGAGGAAGCGGCGCTATGAAACTGACGGCAGGAAAAACGGCTTCCCTCGCGATTCAGCATGTGTTAGCCATGTATGCAGGAGCGATGATTGTTCCCCTCATCGTCGGCAGTTCTCTCGGGTTAAATGGCGAGCAGCTGACCTATCTCGTATCCATCGATATTTTCATGTGCGGGGCTGCGACCTTGCTGCAGATTTACACGAACAGGTTTTTTGGAATCGGCCTGCCCGTTGTCCTCGGCTGCACCTTTACCGCGGTAGGGCCGATGATTGCCATCGGCTCGGAATACGGCCTCTCCTCTGTATACGGGGCTATTCTCGCTTCCGGACTTTTTGTTCTTTTGATGGCAGGTGTCTTCAGCAAAATCGCAAAGTTTTTCCCGCCGGTAGTAACTGGCTCTGTTGTAACAATTATCGGAATCACCCTGATTCCCGTTGCGATGGGGAACATGGCAGGGGGAGAGGGAAGCAGCGATTTTGGTGCGGCTTCTAACCTTGCGCTTGCCTTTGGTGTTCTTTTTTCCATCATCCTTTTGTTCAAATTTACAAAAGGGTTTATCCGTTCCATCTCCATTCTGATTGGCCTGGCCGCTGGAACGATAGCGGGTGCATGGATGGGAAAAGCTGATTTCCAGGCGGTGCAGGACGCTTCGTGGCTGTCCGGAATAAAGCCGTTTTACTTCGGAGCTCCATCCTTTGAATGGGCCCCCATCCTTACGATGATTCTTGTAGCAATCGTCAGCATGATTGAATCAACAGGAGTGTATGCGGCAGTAGCAGATATTTGCGGGAAAAAAATCGGTGAAAAGGATCTTGCCAGGGGATACAGGGCAGAAGGAGCGGCTTATATCCTTGGCGCAGTGTTTAATGCATTTCCCTATACGGCATACTCTCAAAATGTAGGCCTCATTCAGCTTTCAGGCATTAAGACAAAAAAGGTAATCTTTACTGCCGCCATGATGCTGGTCCTTCTCGGGCTAGTCCCCAAAATTGCGGCGCTTACTACGGTTATACCAGCTCCTGTCCTTGGAGGAGCGATGGTCGCTATGTTTGGAATGGTCATTGCCTACGGCATTAAAATGCTGTCCCAAGTTGATTTTACTTCCCAGGAGAATCTATTGATCATTGCATGCTCAATCGGGATTGGCATGGGGGTTACAGCCGTTCCGGACATGTTTGCCCAGCTGCCTGAAGCAGTGAAAATCTTGACTAGCAATGGGATTGTGGCTGGAAGTACAGCCGCCATTTTACTGAATTTGCTGCTGAATATGCGGCCTGATGACAAAAGCAAAAGCCGGTTTGAATCAAACCGCATGGATAATACCAGAGTCTCGTGATATTCATGACCAAAGAGACGGCTTTAAATAAGAACGATAATAAGCTAAGCGATGAGTTTTCAATATAAAGGCTATGTTAAAGCATGGTGTTGATTTTTCACACCTGTTGATTGGAGCAGAAGGCGTGAGACTCCGAGCTAAGAGCAGCGGGACAGGTAAGACCCCGCCCAAGGATAAGCGAGCGCCTGCAGCGGAAATCAACAGCCAAGTTTAACAGAGCTAATAAAAAAAGGCATCCGTTCGGAACAATGCGGATGCTTTTTCCATGTAAGCTCGTATGATAGTATGCCAGGCTGCCATTTGCATAGTCAGATGGCCTCACTGTTTCACCTGCTCTGCAGAATTTTCCGCATTTAGGGTTGCCCCATATCCTATGCAAATAGGCTGTTTTCCGCTGTAAATGAAACCTTCAGAGAGCCTTCCTGTTTTTCAGCTTGTGACTGGTGGGCATCCGATTTTCCAACAAGTCTTGGCGTTGTGATGTCGAGCTTAATGCCTTTTGAAGATAGAGAAGTCGCCATTTGGCCGGCGGCCATATTGGCAAATTCCCCAATAAAAGAATGAAGCATTTCACCTTCAAGTGCCATCCCATATAATTTTAAACCAAAATCTTTAAAAATTTCCTCGTCGCCTTCAATAAGCAGACTGCCTTTTACTTCCCCGATAATCCCAACTTCAACCGCAGCAAAACGGCTGATCTCCAAATCAAGAAACGTGCCGGGAATCATGGTTTTAATTGAATCAAACGTACTAGAAATGATCATATCATAAGCGGTAGTTGTCATTAAAATAGTTCCTCCGACTTATTTTCTTCGTTTTCATCATACCATAGTTCCGGATAATTCGAACACTGCTTTCGCTTGAAATTTGTCGAAAATTGTTTCATAATTGTGTTCTTGCAGGGCAAATATAAGATTGAGTAAGGAGCTGATCGGCAATGCTGATGGAAATTCCAATAAAACAGATTAACGTAAAAGACGGCCGGACGGCCACGATTCGCCCGGTTCATGAAGAAGATGCATCCGGTATCATTGCGGCTGCAATAGAAGTCGTTCAATCCGGTGTTTACATACAGAAAGAAAAAGTGCGGTCTCTTGACGAAGAGCGCGCGTTTATTGCAGAAATGAAAGCGAAAGATAATATGTATGCTGTAATCGAACTGGACGGAGAAATAGCGGGGATAGCGAGAGTCATCCGGGGAGATTTAAAAATGAAGCGTCATACAGGCCTGTTCCGGACGTGGCTTGCGGGTTCTGCACAGGGCCTGGGCCTTGGAAAAGAGGCCATGGCTTATACTTTGGAGTGGTGCAGACTTCATAATCTTCACAAATTGTGCCTTACTGTTTTTAAAAGCAATGAAATTGCCGCGAAGCTTTATGAAAAAGCAGGGTTTTCAGTAGAAGGGATACAGAAGGAACAAGTATACCTGAATGGACGGTATGATGACGAAATTTTTATGGCTTATTTTTTTTAAAGGGCAGTGACCAGATATTGATCCGGTTCTTTCATCTGACAGATGAGAGAACCGGATTTTTATTTTGAATGAGAAGGGGAGTGAATGGAAATAGTATCCTTATTCTAATCAAAGGTTGTGCATATATGGGATACATACTTTCCTGCGGAACTTCAACGCCTGCTTATGAAATAAACCAGGAGACTGGAGCGAAATTTGCGGAAGAAATGTTCCGTGGGTCCTTTAAAGATCTCCCAAGACTTCTTAAAGCGTTTCAAAATGGAGAAATTGAATCCAGGCAATTTGTGGAGCCGATGGAATGGTATTCATCAGAACATTCATTGGAGGAGAAAAACAGCCGCTATTGCACGCATGCTGTTCAGCATGGAACTGTGGCTGTCGACCGTGCGCTCAACAATCCGGACTTCCTTTATTCCGGTGTCAGCTGCTCAGAGATAGATGCGATTTTTTTCATTTCAAGCACAGGGCTTTCCACACCGAGCATCGATGCGAAAATAATCAATCATCTGCCCTTCAAGGAAAGCGTTAAAAGAATTCCGGTGTGGGGGCTGGGATGTGCTGGAGGCGCTTCAGGGCTTGCAAGGGCGCTTGATTACTGCAAAGCATACCCTGATGCTTGTGTTCTTGTGCTGTCCGTAGAATTATGCAGTCTCACTTTTCAAAGAGGGGACCTGTCCAAAAGCAATCTGATCGGAACCTCCTTATTTGCCGATGGCATTGCCTGTATGCTTGTAGCAGGCAGCGAGTCACACCTGCTGGAGCTTTCTAAGCTCAGGTTTATGCCAAACCTTAAAGCCTCAAAGTCTGTTTTTATGAGGAATTCAGAAGAGGTAATGGGCTGGGATGTCAAAAATGACGGGCTGCATGTTGTTTTTTCCAGGGATATCCCGGCGATTATCCAAAACTGGCTTGGTCCAAACGTCCGGACCTTTTTAGAGGACCAGGGGGTTTCTCAGGAGCAGATTGGCATGTTTCTCGCTCATCCCGGAGGAAAAAAGGTACTGGATGCCTATACAAAAACACTGAATCTGAACGACGATGCACTCCTGCACAGCAGGGAAATTTTAAGAAAGCATGGAAATATGTCTTCGGCGACCGTTTTTTATGTCATTCAAAGGGCAATGAAGGAGAAACAATCTTCGCGGCCGGCGCTTTCCTTATCCGGAGCCCTCGGACCCGGATTTTGCGCTGAGCTGCTTCTGATTAAATGGGAGGAAATGGAATGACGGTAATACTGCTGTTAACGGTGATGGTTTTGCAGCGTTTGTCGGAACTGGTTATCGCCAGTAGCAATGAAAAGAAGCTCAAAGGCCTGGGCGGTGTAGAATATGGGCAAAACCACTATCCGTATATGGTCATTCTGCATGCTGCCTTTTTGCTTACGCTTGCAGGGGAAATTTTTCTTTTCAGCAGGACCATTTCTCCGTTATGGGGCATCATCGTCCCGTTAATTTTGATCACACAGGTCATACGGTATTGGGCCATTGCCACCCTCGGAACAAGATGGAATACGAAGATTATCCTCATGCCGGAGGAAAACGTCGTCGTAAAGGGGCCTTACCACTATTTTCGCCATCCAAATTATGTGGCAGTAACAGCCGAAATCCTATTATTTCCGCTCCTTTTTCAGGCATATGGCACAGCCATCCTGTTTACAGCTCTAAATGCGCTGATGCTTTCCGTCAGAATCCCTGCAGAAGAGCAGGCATTAAAGGAGCATACAGATTATACAGCTGCTTTCAGGCTGAACAACAGCCAGCCGGAATCTGAATCATGATTGCTTGCATTGAAAATCCGTGATACTGTAAAAGCAGGTTGAAAATCGTTCTCAATTGGGGGGTCATTATGATTGTGGCAGCTATAGCCTTTTTAGCATTTTTGTACACAGGATTAACCCGATTTATTTTAAAGAAAGTATTCACTGCATGATAAAAGTATGGCTGCCTGCAGGCAGTTTTTTTTTGCTTTCAGGCCGCCAAATTTGTCTTGAAAAGACCCGCTAAGAACCTTCAGGCTAAAGTCTATCTGTGCATGGTTTCTGCCGCCCCTCAACCGGAAATCAGGACTTAAAAAGCAGCCGGAGCCAACCTGAAAGCAGGCCTGTCCGGATTCCGCACGGCGAATTTGAGCCCTTCTTCCGTTTGGAGAGGAATACTTCTTTCGGAAAACGCATAAAACAGGTGCCTATATGCGAACTTTTCTGTAAAATAGAAGGAAATGAACATTCAAAGGGGTATGTTTCATGGCAGTCTATCAGCAGGATTCAGCACTAAAGCCGCTAGTATCAATTCAAAATGAAATGAGCGGCTCACAGGATGTAAAATCGGCAGCTAAGTTGGACGATCTGATTTTAAAAGCCATGAGCGGTGAAAAGCAAGTAGCGTTTACCGGTCATTTTTCAGCAGGAAAATCCACTCTCATAAACACATTGCTTCAGGAAGAAATTTTGCCTGCAAGCCCGATTCCTACAAGTGCAAATCTTGTTTACGTCCGGAACGGGCAAAATAGGATTTTACTTGACTTGCACTCCGGCGAACAGGCTGAAGCGAATCCGGAGCTTGAGCTTGACGAACTGCAGCGCTATTGCAGGGAAGGGGAAGAGATTGCAAGAATTCATCTATGGAAGCCATCGGAGGAGCTGCCCCAGTCGGTAGCTCTTATTGACACGCCAGGGGTTGATTCAAATGATTCATCCCATATGGAGTCCACTCTATCTGCCTTGCATGCAGCAGATTTTATTTTTTATGTAACCGATTATAATCACGTTCAGTCAGCAGGAACGATTGAATTTGTAAAAAGGCTCATAGATGATGGCCAGGAAGCGGCTCTAATCGTGAACCAGATTGATAAGCATCAGGAGCAGGAGCTTTCATTTTCTCAATTTAAAGAGAGGATTGCCGGTAGCTTTGCAGCTATCGGTTTGGGAGAGAGCCGCATCTATTACACCACCATGAAAGAACCCGGCCATAAGCACAATGAATTAAAAAGAGTAAAGCAAACGCTTCAGGAGCAGCTGGCCGATTCTAAAGTAAGAAGCGAAACGAGCCAGGCTGAGCTCGTAATAACCGAGCATATCCGGGTTCTGGAAGATCGTGAAAACGTCAGTACAGAAGAAAGACGTTCCCTTGAAGAAAGAGGCAATCAGCTGGCAGCGGAAATTCAGCGGATTAAAGACAGCGAAACGGATCAAAAGCAAAAGATTGCGGCTGCTGTACGTCAGGCGAAATCTGAACTGGCTCAGGTTCTGTCGAATGCCAATATTACCCCTTTTGAAGTGAGGGAGCAGGCTAAACGGTATATTGAATCCAAGCGGCCCGGTTTTAAGGCCGGGTTGTTTTTCTCGAAAAAAAAGACCGAAGAGGCAATCAAAGCAAGGCAAGATGAATTTATTGCGTCCTTAAAGGAGCTTACTGCTTCTCAAATCGATTGGCATCTTAAGGAATTGCTTTTGAAAACGGCTGGGCTCCTCGGTGTAAAAGAGCAGTCGGGGACTGACATTTCCGAATTCGTCACACCCCATATGGAAACAGCGGCGGCTAAAGGACTTTTGCCGGGAGCAGATCCTACACCAGAATTTGTGATGAACTATTCAAAGCAAACAGCAGATATCATTAAAAACGAAGCAAAGAAACAGGCGCTTTCCATCCTTGAAAACATAGAGATCAAAGCTGTGGAAAGGTCAAGTAATCCAGAGTCTGCTGCCCGGATGGGTTCTCTCCTTACGGAAGCGGCAGAAAATGATCAAAAGCTGCTGGCCATTTTAAAGCTTCTTGAGAAAAAGGAGTATATGCTGAAAGTGCTGCATCGGGAGATTCCGGCTGCTGCCGATGCCAAAGAGTGGATTCAAAGCAGAAAGAACAAGGACATGGCCCGGTATTCCCCCCTTCGTTCCACGGTCAAGGGAACAGATGCTGTCAAGAACGGCAGGGAGGAACGGGCTCCGCTAATCAGCAAGTCCATTCAGACGAACAAAGTCTTAGACCGCGCACGTGCATTAACGGCTGTAACAGAAGGGGTAAAAGGGCTAGAGGAAAGAATCAGGCTGATTAAAGAAAAGTCGGGCCGGGTAGAGCAAAGGACCTTTACAATCGCATTGTTCGGGGCATTCAGTGCCGGAAAATCGGCAGCGGCAAACGCGCTGCTTGGCGAAAAGATTCTGCCATCCTCCCCTAATCCGACGACTGCAGCCATCAACAGGATCGTGCCGGTAACGGATGAACATGTCCATGGCCGTGTTGCCATCAAAAGAAAGACTCCTTTGCAGCTAATGGAAGAATTAAAGGAAATTCACCCGGCGGGGCCCTTCACGGACCAGCCTTCGTTTTCATCTTTACTGGAGGATATCCGAGCCTTGCTTGCCGGAGGGGCGCTGGACTCAAAAAGGAAAGACAAACTAGCGGTATATGAAGCAGGATTGCAGCAAGAGCAGTGGGGAGACGAATCTGTACTCTGGACGGATCTTACCCATTTTAGTCCATACGTATCAGACGAAAAATTAGCTGCACTTGTGGAAGAAGCGGTTATTTATTATGACTGCCCCCTTACGAGAAGAGGGGTTTCCCTTGTTGATACGCCTGGTGCGGATTCACTTAACAAGCGGCATACAAAAGTTGCTTTCCAATTCATAAAGCAGTGTGACGCGCTTCTCTATGTAACCTACTACAACCATCCTTTTTCAAAAGGGGACCGTGAATTCGTTCAGCAGCTTGGCCGGGTAAAAGACGCTTTTTCCCTCGATAAAATGTTTTTCCTGATCAATGCCATTGATTTGGCTAAAAACGGTCAAGAGGCTGCCGAAGTGAAAGAATACATTGAATCCCAGCTTGCTTTCGAGGGAGTCCGAACTCCGAGAATGTTCGGGATTTCCAGCCTATATGAACTTGCAGGAAAAAAGCTTTCTGTACCGTCCGATTTTGAACGCTTTCAAAACGAATTGTCGGGCTTTATTGAACACGATCTCGTAGAGACTGCAGTTACCTCTCTAAAAGACGAAATGAACGGGGCAGTAAGCCAGCTGCAGGAATATAAGAAAGAAGCAGATAAAAGCAGTGATGAAAAGAAGGCGGCATTTGCACAAAAGCAAATGGAGCTTGTAGACGGTGTCCGGTACCTTGAATCTGTGAGCATTCTTCCATACAGCAGGAGGTCCGGGCAGGAAATAAAGGAGCAGCTTTACTATTTGATTCAGCGGCTCGGCCTGCAATTTCCAGATTTGTTCAAAGCCCACTTCCATCCTGGTATTTTCAATCAGGAGGGCGCTGCCAAGCTGATTCTGGCAGAGCAGATGGAAGAACTGCTTCAAGTACTTAATCACCGGTTAATGCAGGAACTTCAGGCAATCACTCTGAGAATGGAAAAGAAATCTGGACAGCTGATAGGGGAAATGACAGAAAAACTCTCAGCAGGACTGGCTTCCATTATGAATCTTTCCCGCTTGACCTCTCCGGAATTTAAAGAGATGGAAACGCCCCCTCTTGGAAATATACTCGAAGGGAACGCATCTGCCTTTAAGAAGGAAATCAGCTTATTCACAAGCACAAAAGCCTTTTTTGAAAAAAATGAGCGGGCAGCGATGAGCGTTGCAGTATGGGAGAAAATTCACAGAGAACTGACTGACAGGCTGGCGGAAACCGAAACCGGCTTTGCAAATTTTTATGAGATAAAGCTTGAAGAAATGGCAAATATGGTCAAAGAAAAATTTAAAAAGGATGCTGAATCCCATTGCAGAGGTTTTGAGGATTTGTATTCGGATAGTTCCAAGCCCGAAACGATGAAGGAGATCCACAGCAGGGCGGTTGCCATAATGGAGGATCTATGACTGTAAAAAAAACAGACTATCAGTGCTGTGCAGCATGTGTGCATTTCCAGCCTGTAAAAATGACAGGAGGCGGCATGAACTATTTCTGCAGCAGACTCGGATATGAAACGAAGCCTCACTATTCGTTCGCATGCTGGGAACCTAAGCCATCCGTCATAAATTTAATGAAAAAAAGAGGGGAATCCTAAATGGAAGAAGTTCATAAAGCAATCAGCAGGCATTCACAAACCCAGCATGAGGAAGTGCGCTATTTTGCACAGTTAGATGCTATGCGGGAAGAAAAAATTGAAGAAGCAATCGTCAAATGCGAGAAGCAGGAGCCTTTTACCGTTACTGAAATTAATGAACTATCCAAGAAAATGAATGCCCTCGCTCGTAAAGTAAATCTCCCGCCACGTCGTTTAATCACGGTTGAAATGGTCAGGGAGTTTGTGGAAACGAGGAAATAACCGGTCCATACAGGCTGATTTTGCACACAATAGAGTTAATTCCCTTTGAAAGGGGGGTTACGCAGTGGGCAAAACAAAAGCAGCCAACTCAAATGCAATGGCCAATAATAATGCAAAAAAGAAAAATGGCTTGCATCATGAATTTGCTTCCTACGCTGAAGCAGAAGCAGCAAAGCTCAGCAATACAAAAAAGACCAAATCCTGACCGGGTTTGGTTTTTTTTTCTGTTTGACGGGAACCATGAAAGTCCACTCACTCTTTTGAACGCAACGTGATTCCGAGCAGAACAAAACCTTAGAGGAATGTCTGGTAAAATTATCCTCACCTTCCTGAATGCTATTCCCGGAAATGGATAGTCATTTCGCGCCTTCTAAGGATTTGTGGTAAAATTGCAATACGAGAGCAAAGGAGCGGATTAAAATGGAACGAAAAACAGATATACTGCTTGTAGACGGAATGGCCCTGCTATTCAGGGCGTTTTTTGCGACATCCGTCCACGGCAATTTTATGGTAAACAGCAAAGGTGTGCCTACAAATGCAGTGAGCGGCTTTTTGAAGCATTTGCTTATGGGCATTGATGCCTTTAAGCCTTCTAAGGTCATCTGCTGCTGGGATATGGGAAGCAAAACGTTCAGAACGGAGTCCTTTCAGCATTACAAAGCAAACCGAAATGAACCGCCAATTGAATTGCTTCCCCAGTTTGATATGGCAAAGGAAGCGGCTGCTTCCCTGGGAATTCCGAACATCGGGGTCAAGGGGTATGAAGCGGACGATTGCATCGGGACAATTGCTTCCCAATTAAAAGATACGATGAGCATCAAAATTCTGACGGGGGATCGGGATCTTCTTCAGCTGCTTGATGAGAATGTTGAGGTCATCCTTCTCCAGAAAGGCATGGGGCAATACCTCCCGTACAGTGTGGAATCGTTTCAGGTGGAAAAAGGCATCCACCCCTCTAAGCTGATTGATGTAAAAGGCCTGATGGGAGACTCAAGCGACAATTATCCGGGAGTTAGAGGAATCGGAGAGAAAACAGCGTACAAGCTGATCAAGGAGCATCAGTCCGTTGATCAGCTTCTTGAAAGCCTCCATATGCTCACTCCTTCGCAAAGAAAGAAAATCGAAGAAGACATGGAGATGCTCCATTTATCAAGATCGCTCGCTGAAATTCACTGTCAGGTTCCGCTGGACTATGCTTTAGAAGAAGCCATGCTCAGCATTAACCTTAATATGGCTCAAGCGTGGCTGCTTAATGCGGAAATCAGAGGGATGGACGGGCTCATCAAAAGGGCGGCAGAAAGAGAAGCCGTTTAAACAGCCAAGGACAGGGATGGCGTGAAATGGATCTCCCCGCACTCCAGTTATCGTTTAAATAGAATCAATCAGTCCATGATCAGGACAAAGGCGCCAATCTTCGACAGTTTTTAATAAAAAAATCTGGTAGTTTTGCGAAATTTGACGTACTATTCTAGAGGGCAGTTATTTCCTTTCTGGAGGCGGATGTCTGATATGGCTAACGATCTGGCAGAGTATCTGGATCAAATGTACTGGAAAGGGTTTAAATTCGGAGATGAAGCAATCGGTTTTATTTACTTCGGCAAAAGCTTTACCGGAGCTAAAGACAGCCAGGTCATTTCTGCAATTGAGCATACCTTAAAGATACAGAAATCTTTTGAAGGCTCCTTCTACTTGTCTCTTCTGGAGGCTTTTGTGGAAGGGCAGGTTCGGACCAAGGCCGAAGCGCTGCGGAAAGTCCAATCCCTCAAGCTTTTATAATGGCCCGTATACCAGGCATAACTAAGAAAATCAAAGCCAGCGGCAGCTGGCTATTTTTTGTTTTTTTGTATCCCTTCCTTCGCCGCACGGTCAGCTGGATTATGTTTGGACGGAATCCATTTAATAAAAAACAGATCAAGCCGGTCTATCATCAGCAAGGCCTCTTCCAGCAAAGGGGTAAAGCGTTTGTTTTTGACATATCGGTTTTCTGCGGCTCTTTCTACAATCTGTGAGTCTGTCCGGAAAGAAACAGTGTTGAATTCCCGTTCCATACACAATCTTAGAGCTAAAACAAGCGCGTGGAACTCAGCCTCATGATTGGACATTTCGCCTAATGGAAAGGAAAAAGATTCAGTTTTTCCGCTGTTTTTAATGATAATGCCGGCTCCTGAAGGGCCGGGATCGCCTGCACTGGCTCCATCAATGTAAACTTCGATCATGCAAGTCAGCCTTTCTTTAAAAACTATGCCGGTCTGCATTTAATGAAAAAGCATGTTAAAATGTAAAAATGCGGCATGCAAAACACTTCCATAGTGTAGCATAAGAATATACAATAAGTCTTAAGATTTTCATGTCTCAAGGAGGCAAATGCGATGAGAGTCAGAATAAATTGGACCTACCAGTCCCCTAAAGCGAAACAAACCGTGTTATTTCAATCCGACGAATTGGAAGCAGATTCGGCTCTCATGCTTTCGCACGATCTGGAAAAGACAGGCAGGACGAAAACATTGGAGTTTTTGGATTCCAGAGGAACAGCCTGGAGCAAAAAGGAATTGGGAAAACTTATGGAGGAGCTTGAGAGCGAGCCTTCTTCCGTAACTGTATTTTTTGACGGAAGCTATGAGAAGGAAACGGGCAATAGCGGCGCGGGTGCTGCTATTTATTATACGTTAGAAAAAGAAAAATTCAGGATAAGAATGAACCGGAAAATAGATGAATTATCATCAAACAATGAAGCAGAATTTGCTGCACTGCTGCTTGCCGCAAATGGATTGGCTGATCTTGGTGTAAAGGGTCAGGATGTATCGTTTAAAGGAGACTCACTGGTTGTAATAAACCAGCTCTCCGGTGAATGGCCCTGCTATGAAGAGCAGCATCAGATGTGGATCGGCCGCATTGAGGCAGTCCTGTCTGCCGCTCATATAACGGGGGATTTCCAATCTGTTCCCAGAAAAGAGAACAAAGAGGCAGATCAGCTTGCCAAACAGGCAGTCCTTGGTGTAGAAGTCAGCAGCCAAATTAAACTGGATTAATTGGAGTGAACAAAATGAAGAGGAAACAAAAACTGGATGAAATCGGAGAACTTCTTGATACGTACTGTGTGGACTGCCTCTTAAAGCAGCATTTTCGAAAAGAGCAAGGAAAAACATACGCTCACTCTTTTTGCATCAGTCAATGCACAGTCGGGCTGAAATTGAAAGAGCTGGGAGAAAAACTTTCCTGATTGACGATACGGGGGGCGTTCTTATTAGTCCTGCCGAGAGAAAATAGGCGTAACAAAACCCCCGGAAACCGGGGGTTTTCTTTGTGGTAATGTCTCGTCAGGCTGATTGAAGCGAAAGGTCATGTACGGATGCATGTGCAGCGGGCAGCGGCAAGACCTTGCGTAAAGATTGAGTATCACTGCCTGCAGAGCTGAAAAAGTGAAATGTAAAATCAAAAAAGAGTTAAACGGGCTTACTGGTCAGTCCCTTTTTTCTGTGCTTCATTCAGCTGATGTTCGCACTGATCGAGTAATTTTCGCTGATTATCGAGAAATAATTGATCGACCCCTGTCAGCTTAACCTGCTCCAGCTGGGTTTTTGCATTTTCAATGGATTGCTGTGCATGCTTTAAGGCTTCTGGGTCCATGCTCATCGTTCCGGCCCCCGTCATTTTCTGGGAAGCCTCAATCGCGAGCTTAACCTGTGCTAAATCATTGTAGCCATTGTATTCGCTGTTTTGGTTCATTTTGATGCACCTCCAATAATAATATGAGGCTGATGGAAAAAAAATATGCGAAATCGTGACTTAAAGGGTGCAAAAAGATGAATTTACTGGTATATTCGTTATAACGGATAAAAATAGTTCATAAGAACGACTTTTTGTAAAAAGAAGGGATGATCAGGAACAGTTTTTAACCTGACCCAGAAGGGAGCAATTAGGGAGCGTGAAAAATAAACACCTTGAAGAACATATTAAACAGGCGTTCACAGAGATCTATCAGGATCTGGATAAGCTTGTATATATTGCAAACCATGCCAACGTATTTAATCATTTAGAAATTACGCGTGTTGAAAAGAAGATCAAGCAAAATGTGAAGGCTATTGAATATTTAATGGTTAACAGCAAATAAAAAGAGACCGGATACCCGGTCTCTTTTGATCTATTGGTCAGTCTCATGGATTATAGTTTTGTTACGTTTGCTGCTTGAGGTCCGCGGTTCCCTTCAACAATTTCAAAAGAAACTTCCTGACCTTCTTCAAGCGACTTGAAGCCGTCTCCCTGAATAGCAGTGAAGTGAACGAAAACATCGTCTCCGCCTTCCATTTCAATAAATCCGAAGCCTTTTTCATTGTTGAACCATTTTACTTTACCGTTTTGCATATTACATAATCCTCCTAATTTCTGTAGCGCAGTAACAGCGCTAAAAAAAGTATTCACCATTATGCCAAATGCTTTTATACCTTTTTTTGCACACCCAGCCTAATGATGCTTTTAATATACAAAAAAAAAAGCGGGCAGTCAAGAAGCGGGAAGGAGATTTTCGCGAAATTTTCTGAATTGGTAAGAACAGCAGTGAACTCATAAAATATTGACTTCCGGGCATGTTAATTTCAAACCGGGCTATTCTTAAATCGTTAATATAGGGAGGCGATCAGAAATGGCTAAAGGATACCAAGAGGAATCCTATATAGCGAACAAAGAACTGGAAGAAGCTTTGAAAAATGATACAAAAGTCTGTACTGCAGGAATGTATAATGTCGAAGCAGCACCATTAGTTATAAACGAGGAGCCCAAAAAGGAGCAGCAGTAGGCTCCTTTTTTTTATGGTTCATTTTTGCAGGGGATTTGTGCCCATACGGAGAAGTGGTAAGGGAAGGGCGGGGAATAAACTACATATGAAAAAAATGAGCGGATTCAACTGGAGCCGGGAGGCAGAGCAGCTATGGAATGGTCATTCAGCAAATTGGCACGCACGCAGCATGGATATGTGGGAGAACGGAAGCAGAAAAGAAATTATCCCATTCTTTGAAAAACATTTATCCCCACCGGCTGAAGTGCTTGACATCGGATGTGGAGACGGCTATGGGTCAATGAAGCTTGCGCAGCACGGTTATTCAGTAACAGGGGTTGATTTCTCGAGTGAAATGATTTCCATAGCAAAGGGTTCAGGCGAAATGGATAATCTTTCATTCATTATGGGGGATGTTATGAACCTGCCTTTAAAGGAAAATGCTGCAGATGCATTGATGGTCATTAACTGCCTGGAGTGGACAGATGATCCAAGGCAGGCGGTCCATGAGCTGGGGAGAGTGCTGAAGCCGGGAGGATATGCATGCATCGGGATCCTGGGGCCGACAGCGGGTCCGAGAGTGAAGAGCTACCCGAGGCTCAACAGCGAACCATCCGTATGCAATACGATGATGCCATGGGAATTTGTAAGGCTGGCAGAAGAAAACAATTTGAAACCATTGGCTGAGCACCACGTATATAAAGATGGAGTTACGAGCGGACTCACGGGTTCTTTAAGCTTTGAATTGCGCCAGGCACTATCATTTTTAACATTATTTATGCTTCAAAACGAAAAGGGGAGAAAATAATGGACGATCGCTACTCAATCAGGGAGTTTGTAGAGAGCACGAAACAATCAGAAAAAAAACAGGGCTTTTTCGAGCTGGAAACTCCGCGTATGCTGGAAGTGAATTTAAATGGTCAGGTCTGGTCAAAAGCCGGTGCGATGATTGCCTACAATGGGCAGGTTAAATTTGAGAGAGAGGGGGTCCTGGAGCATGGCGTTGGCAAGTTTTTGAAAAAAGCATTTACAGGCGAAGGGTCCTCTCTGATGAAAGCCAATGGGAACGGCAAGCTTTACTTAGCGGATCAAGGGAAAAAGATCACCATTCTATCGCTTCAGAACGAATCCATTACGGTAAACGGCAACGATTTGCTTGCATTCGAACCTTCAGTCAGCTGGGATATCAAATTGATGAGGAAAGTGGCCGGTATGCTTTCCGGAGGATTATTTAATATCCATTTATCAGGAAACGGATTAGTGGCGATCACCTCACATTATGAACCTTTAACATTGTTTGCAGAGCCGGGACGCCCGGTTTATACCGATCCTAACGCAACCGTAGCCTGGTCAGGAGGACTTAAGCCGGAGTTCGTAACAGATGTGTCCTTAAAAACCTTTCTTGGAAGAGGCAGCGGAGAGTCGATTCAGATGAAATTCGAAGGAGAAGGATTTGTAGTTGTCCAGCCCTTCGAAGAAATTTATTTAAGCCAGCAAAGTTAAATGTTAAAAAACCATGCCAGTTCGGCATGGTTTTTTCTCTAGTGGGAAACGGACTCATAAAGGGATCCTGCATTGTCAAAAGTCTTTACATGATGGAGCCATCCAGTTTTGGAAGCCTTTATGGTCCCATCGTGATCCAGCCTGACAATGGTCATGAACGGATAATGGTTTTTCGTTCTGTACCTGACATCGAACCACCTTACTTCGTATCCGCTGTTTGATTTAATAAGAATGGGGTGGGCCCATTCCGCATTCACAAGGAAGTGCTGAACATTTTGATCTCTAAGGGAAAACTGGACAATGGGCTCATCCTCTTCAACCTTATTAAACGTATGAACCCATTCTATTTTTCCTCTGCGAAATTCTCCTGTCCGGAACTCCCGATCAGATTCAGCGCAAACATTCCAAATTCCCCACCGAATAGTCGGAATCGCTTTTGTTTTGAAAAAGTCAGACTCCAGGCTTTTGGCTGCCTTATGGCGTACAGACCTGGAGGCAAAGGCTCTTTGAATGATATAAAGAAGCATAATAGCATAAACAAAAGCAAATACGATCCCTGAGGAAAACCCGGCTCCCCATAAGACAAAGCCAATGATATGAAGAACCATAATAAAGGGGTCAAAAATATAAACAGCATCAAACGTGATCCATTTTTTATAGAAGGGTCTGCCTGCCTGGGTCCCATAGGAATTAAACAGGTCCACGAAAACATGGATGAGAACAGCTGCTAAAATCCAGGCGGACAAATGAAGCACAGGCACCCCTTGAAAAAAGGGAAGGATGCAGACGGTCAGCAGGAGGGTCCATAGTAACCATGCAAAAATGGAATGAGAGCCTGCTCTATGATGCCTCAAATACGCGCCTTCTCCTTTAAAGAGCTTGACGGCATAATCAAAATCGGGTGCGTTGGAGCCCAGTATTGTACCTGCAAGAACAGCCTGGGCGAGTGCAGAGTCATTTGCTACTGCCGGATCAAGGGCAGATAAGCCTGCAAGTCCGGCACCCATTGCGATGTGAGTGCTTGTATCCATTGTTTCCCTCCGAGAAGCAAGTCGTTGCCCCGGCATCCTAAGTTCCAACTGTGATCGTACTGCGGTCAGTAATTAACCGAGCCAACCATCTTTTTCTGGTTCTCTTTTGTAATTCTGTATGCTTCTTCAATAATATCATCTAAGATGACATCGGCAGAGGCAGCATGGTGAAGCTTTTTAATATTTTCTTTCATATTGGAAAGCAATTGCCCGTTAGTAAGCAGGTAATCTACACTTTCCTGAATTTCTTCATATTTGTTTACGACGATGGCTGCACCGCTGTTTTCAAAAAAGATGGAGTTCTCTTTTTCCTGTCCGGGCACCGGTTTATAAAGAATAACCGGAAGGCCGATGGCTGCGGCTTCACTCAGCGTGATTCCTCCAGGCTTTGTAATCATGCAGGAGGCTACCCGAAACAGTTCGTCAACTCTTTCTACATATCCAAGTGCTCTGATCTGATCAGGATAGGCATTAGCAAGAGGTGTAAGGCTGTCTTTAAGCACCTGGTTTTTCCCGCAGACAACAACGGTCTGCAGATTAGTATGCTTTAAAAAAGACTGGCACAGCTCTCTGACATTTTTTAATACTCCATGAGCACCGGCCATGATCAGAAGGGTTTTTTTATCAGGATCCAGTCCGTACTTTTCCGCAAGCTCCTTTTCATTCAGCCTGTCTTCAAACTGAGGGCGGATGGGGATGCCTGTCACTTTGACGGCGGATGGCTGAATTCCGAGGCGGACAATCTTTTCTTTTACAATCCGGTTCGCTACATAATATTTATCAATGTTTTCATGAACCCAGATTTTATGAAGGCAGAAATCTGTTATCACATTGAATGTTGGAATGACGGTTCCGGTCCGTCTTCTGTATTCCGGAACGACAATCATCGGAAATGTGTTAATGATCACATCCGGGTCTTCCCGCATAATGATTTCATGAAGCCGCTTATGGCCCATTTTATAATAAAGGTTCATCATTCGCTTATTATACATTTTGTCTACTCCGTAATAGAACAAACGGTAAAATTGTTTTCCGATTGAGAAGCTCTTTAAATACAGATACTGGGTGATCTCTGAAAAAACAGGATGTGATTCGTTGTAAAGGTCACAAACGATGACATCTTCAATCCCTTTATTTCTGCAATGATTCACCAATGTGTTTGCTACCTGAACGTGCCCGTTTCCATACTTGGCCGTCAGAATCAAAACTTTTTGTTTAGATCTCAACGTTTTCACCTCAATCAAAAATAAAAAACTCACCATTTAACTTTCTGCATTCTCTGTACCTGTGCTTTAAGGATTGCTCCGTTCCGCTGGCGGCGTGGCATTATCCGTTTTTCAGGGGTACGTACGAAATGAGCCTTTATCTCTCTAACTATTAATTTATTATATAGAGTACCATATCCCCATTCCAATTTTATAAAAATAATGTAAAGTGTTTGTTATTTTCGGTTACACAGCGCTATTCGTTATCCATTTTAACAAATACAGGAATTTGATGGTACACATTTTTGTTTTTTCCTATCATTTCCCATTTTGTTCATCCCAGCTGAATGGCGTCTCCTGATAAACGTAATAATTGAGCCAGTTGGAGAAAAGCAGACTTGCATGAGATTTCCATCTGAACAAAGGTCCCTTTTCAGGATTATCTTCTTTATAATAATGCAGCGGTTTTGAGATAGACATCCCCCGTTCCAAATCCCTCCTGTATTCCTCGTCAAGAGTACCGGCATCATATTCAGGATGGCCGGTTAGAAACACCCGCCTGCCATCTTTCGACATCAGCAGGCATACACCGGCTTCTTCCGATTCGGATAAAACAATAAGGTCACCCTGCCGTGCAGCTTGTTCTTTTGATATATCTGTATGCCTCGAATGAGGAACATAGAATTCCTCATCAAATCCCCGGACAAGTTTTTCCGAAGGAGCTTTTACAATGTGGGGGAAAACGCCGAAGCATTTGCTTTCAAGCAGAATTTTTTCAACTCCATAATGATAGTACAGTCCGGCCTGTGCTCCCCAGCATATGTGCAGAGTTGAGGTCACGCGGCCGGTACTCCATTTGAGGATCTGCTGAAGCTCATTCCAGTAGGAGACCTCTTCAAAAGGCAAAAGTTCTACCGGAGCTCCGGTAATGATCAACCCGTCAAAGCTGCGATGCTTAATATGATCAAATGTGGTATAAAACTCTTTGAGGTGCTGTGGTTTTACGTTTTTCGACTTATGGGTTTTCATATGCAAAAACGTGATGTTCACCTGCAGCGGAGTATTCCCCAAAAGCCTGAGAAGCTGTGTTTCTGTCTTTTCTTTCTGGGGCATAAGATTCAAAATGAGGATATCAAGCGGTCGTATATCCTGGGAAGCAGCGCGGCGTTCATCCATAACGAAAATATTCTCATTCTCAAGAATGGCTTTTGCAGGCAGATTAGAAGGGATATTAATGGGCAACTGAAACACTCCGATCTATAGGAATTCTTGCGAAATGCATGCTGCTTTTCAAAAAGCGGTTTCAATAGTGATAAACCTTCATCACAGAGAAATGGCTGCAGGTTATGTTTCAATGTACAATGCTTTGTGATCAAAAATGACTAATGATAAAATGATGCAAGTACGCTGAAATGGAGTTGAAGGTATGACTGGCAAGGAAAAAAGCTTAACGGACCTGGAGATCGCTTCCAGGGCAGCGATGAAACCGATACGTGAAATTGCTCATTCACTCGGAATCGATGAGGATGATCTCGAATTATACGGAAAATACAAAGCAAAGCTCTCGGACTCTCTTCTTAAAAAGCTTGAGGCCAAAAAAGAAGGCAAGCTTATTCTCGTTACATCCATTAATCCTACACCCGCCGGAGAAGGCAAGTCAACAGTGACGGCAGGCTTAGGCCAGGCGCTTTGCCTGCTTGGAAAGAAAGCGGTAATTGCCATGAGGGAGCCTTCGATGGGCCCTGTAATGGGAATGAAGGGAGGCGCCGCGGGAGGGGGATATTCCCAGGTGCTGCCGATGGATGAAATCAACTTGCATTTTACTGGGGACATGCACGCAATTACATCTGCCAATAACGCCCTATCTGCGCTTATTGACAATCATATTCATCAAGGAAATGATCTTGGCCTCGATCCTGGCAGAATTGTTTGGAAGCGGGCGCTCGATCTGAATGACCGGGCGCTTAGAAACGTCGTTACCGGACTTGGCGGAGCTATGAATGGAACAGTGAGAGAAGACCAATTTGATATAACGGCTGCCTCAGAGGTCATGGCTGTTTTATGCCTGGCCCGTAACCCGGAGGATTTGAAAGAGCGTCTCTCAAAAATAATAGCCGGCTATACGGCAGCTAAAGAACCAGTTACTGTAGGGGATCTTGGCTTTGAGGGTGTCCTCTCGCTCCTTTTAAAAGATGCCGTCAAGCCCAATCTTGTTCAGACAATTGAACATACACCTGCATTGATTCATGGAGGGCCTTTTGCCAATATTGCACATGGATGCAACAGCCTTATTGCGACAAAAGCTGCTCTTAAGCTTGGGGATTACGCTGTCACAGAGGCAGGATTCGGGGCGGATCTTGGTGCAGAAAAATTTCTGCATATTAAATCTGCTGCAGGAGGACTGAAGCCCGCTGCCGTTGTGATTGTTGCAACGGTAAGAGCTCTTAAAATGCATGGCGGCGTAAAAAAGGATGAACTCGGAAAGTCCGATCCTGCTGCGGTCCTTGAAGGATGCAAAAACCTCGAAAAACATATCGAAACGGTAAAAGATTTTGGTCTTCCTTATGCTGTTGCGATCAATAAGTTTACATCTGATACACAGGAAGAACTGAATTTGCTTATTAAATGGTGCTCGGATAACGGACATCCGTGCGCGCCTGCTGAAGTTTGGGAAAAAGGGGGGGAAGGCGGAGTTGAGCTTGCATCCCTTGTGACAGCCCTTGCGGACCAGGATTCAAATCTGTCATTCCTGTACAAGGCGGAAGATCCATTTAAAAAGAAGGTTCAGCAAATTGCCCTTAAAGTATATGGTGCAGAAGATGCTGTACTGACATCAAAAGCAGAAAAGCAGCTTGCGGAAATAGAAGCAGCCGGGTACGGCCATCTTCCGGTTTGCATCGCTAAAACCCAATACTCATTATCGGATGATCCGGAAAAACGCGGAAGGCCTGAACAATTCACGGTTACCATCAGGGAGCTAAAGCTTTCAGCAGGTGCGGGTTTTATTGTAGCTCTGACCGGAGATATCATGACAATGCCCGGCCTCCCCAAACGTCCGGCTGCGCTGGAAATGGACGTAGATTCCTCAGGGCGTGCAAGAGGATTATTCTAATGTTTGATCCGACTGTATTCGATAACCTGAAGTTCTTGCTTGAAGGGGCGGTCTATGATTTGGATCTGGATGGAATGGTTGAGGTAACGTCCAGAAAAGATCTTGTAAATCTCGCGGATATGTCCAGATCATGGAGCATCACGTTCGCTGAAGCAGGCATGCAATCAGAGGCCATCGCTGTCATTCATCTTTCTATTCATTTGGATCAGCTGGAAGCAGAGCTCCTCCGCCAATCACCATCAGCAGGGTGTTCACTTGAACTTCGTTTTATCCAGAATGTGCAGGAAGAAAAAAATCCTTTAAAGGAAACAGAGAAGTTTAGACAGCTCTGGGAGGAAGATTTTCAAATATCAATGAGAATAGCCTATGACCCGCTTAGCGGCATCAGGGAATATAAACAAACGGCCACTCTTCGTTTCGGCCGCCTGTTGACCGAGGAACATGCAGGAGATTTGACCAGATTTGTGGAAACAGTACTTCGAACGATCCAGGTGATTAATGATGAGAGAGGGCGGTAAAGGTTGAACGTATATCATTTCCAGGCTGAGACGATTAGCGGAAAAGAACAGCAGCTATCCGACTATGAAGGAAAAGTGCTTTTAATTGTCAATACGGCGAGCAAATGCGGATTTACCCCTCAATTTGAAGGGCTACAAAACCTTTACTCCAGCTTTTCCGAAGCAGGGCTGGAAGTTCTCGGATTCCCCTGCAACCAGTTTATGAATCAGGATCCCGGGAGCGGGCAGGAAATCGAATCCTTCTGTAAACTGAACTATGGAGTAACATTTCCTATGTTTGCGAAAGTTGATGTAAATGGGAAAAATGCGCATCCGCTCTTTACATACTTGACGGGCGAGCTTCCGGGAATGCTCGGCTCAGAGGGAGTTAAGTGGAATTTTACAAAGTTCCTCGTTGACCGGAGCGGAAAGCCTGTCAAACGGTATTCACCAAATACAAATCCTAAGGACATCGAAGGGCGTATAAAGGAACTGCTCGCTGACGAGCCGGCTCCGCTTAATTAAGAGCCTTAAAGTGCATTAAGGGAATTGGAGGAACCGTTATGGATAAGCAATATATCCTGTCAGAAGCCCGTTTGATGGTCAAAGAGCTGCTAGGGGACGAAGGTTCAGGCCATGACTGGCGGCATATAGAGAGAGTCAGGGACCTGGCGCTGCAACTGGCCTGTGGAACAGAAACTGATCGGTTTATTATTGAGATGACAGCCCTCTTTCACGATTTGCCGGACCGGAAATTGGAAGAAGCCAGAAGGATGAGTGGTTTAGAAATCAGAGAGTGGCTGAATTCATACAGCGTCGAAGAAAAGGAAATCAGCCATATCTTTCATATACTTGATAAAATTTCTTTCAACGGATCAGGAACTGATGTGCCTTCTACAGAAGAAGGAAAGCTTGTTCAGGATGCAGACCGGCTTGATGCAATCGGTGCAATCGGAATTGCAAGGACATTTGTGTATGCCGGAAGCAGAGGCAATCCGATTTTCGATCCCGGCAAGCCTGATTCAGCCATTCAGCATTTTTATGATAAGCTTTTAAAACTGAAGAATCTGATGAATACAGAAGCTGGAAGAAAAGAAGCGGAAGCAAGGCATGCTTTTATGGAGCTTTATCTTGAAACGTTTTTCCGTGAATTGAAAACGGGGGCGTTAAGGTCCGCTTCACCGGATCGCTTATGTTAAAATAGAGGAAAATTTCAGCTAGGAGGGTTACCAGGATGAATATAAAAACGATTGAACCGACACCGAGTCCGAACACGATGAAGATCATCCTTACAGAGGAGCTTCCAAAAGGGACAAGCAATAACTATAAAAAAGGCGGAGAAGAGAACGCGCCTAAAGTAATTCAGGATATTCTCCAGGTTGACGGAGTCAAAGGGGTCTATCATGTGGCTGATTTTCTCGCAGTCGAACGGAATTCCAGATTTGATTGGAAAGACATCTTATTTTCAGTAAGGTCCTGCTTTGGTGAAGATTCTGAAAAAACCGTTCAAGCTGGTGAAGCAGCGGAAGGATTTGGAGAAATAAAAGCATCTGTGCAGATGTTCAATGGCATCCCGATGCAGGTAAAGCTGACAGATGGTATGGAAGAGAAACGTTTCGCACTCCCGCAGCGTTTCCAGGAGGCTATTTTCAGTGTTCAGCAGCAATCATCCAATGTGGTGCTGGATCGGGTTTGGAAAGACCATGGTGTCCGTTATGGAGATATGGATGAAATTGGCGGGGACATTGTCGAAGAGCTTTCCGCTGCATATCAGGATGACCGGCTTAAAAGAATGGCTCAGCAAATGCTTAATAAAGAAGAAGGAGTGCAGCCAATCAGCCGCACAGCTTACAAAGTAACGATTGAGATGATGGAGGAACCTGAATGGACTTCCCGGTATGCACACTTGGAGCAGATGAATCCTTCTGCGGATGACTTAAATGTACTGGAAAAAGCCCTCGGTGACGAAAAAGCCTCGATCAGAAGGCTGGCAGTCGTTTATCTTGGCATGATAGAGGATCCGGCTGTGCTGCCTCTTTTATATCGGGCTTTGGAGGACAAGTCAGTGACGGTAAGAAGGACGGCGGGGGACTGCCTTTCTGATATTGGAGATCCTAAAGCAATGCCGGCCGTCATCAAATCTCTTCAGGATAAAAACAAGCTCGTCCGCTGGCGAGCGGCTATGTTCTTATATGAAGTGGGGGATGAGCAGGCTTTGCCGGCATTGAGAGCAGCCCAGGATGACCCGGAATTTGAAGTAAGCATGCAAATCAAGCTTGCCATCGAACGAATTGAAGGCGGCGAAGAAGCTATGGGGTCCGTATGGAAGCAAATGACCGAAAGCCGGAAAGCAAGCGAATCGTAAGGGAGAAGAGGGGCTGATCTGCCCGTCTGCATAGAACGCTTCTGGAAAGGTGCAGCAGAGCCCATGGAACAGCGGGCGAAGAGGTAAGCGAGACGACTGGAGCCTAAGCCGCCGGTCCGATGCAGCTGCTTTACTATGAAAAAGAGGGAGTCCAAAAGAATACAGCTTTTGGAACGCCCTCTTTTTTTATGTTATTAAATTAACATTTTATTAAAAATTATTAGAATATTATTGCAATATGGAAATCAACGTTTTATAGTAATACACAATCGATTATCGCAGGAGGGAAGAAGGAATGAAAAAAGATCTAAGAATAAAGAGCAGACATTTAAGTGAAGATGCTAAAAGAGTTCCAAACCGGGCTATGCTCCGCGCTGTCGGATTTCAGGATGAAGATTTCCAAAAACCAATGGTCGGCGTAGCGAGCACGTGGAGCGAGGTAACTCCGTGCAACATACATATTGATCAATTGGCGGTTCGGGCAAAACAGGGAGTAGCTGATGCAGGCGGCGCAGGAATGATTTTTAATACCATAACCGTTTCGGACGGGATCTCTATGGGGACATCGGGAATGAGATACTCCCTTCCGAGCAGGGATGTTATTGCGGATTCAATCGAAACTGTAGCTGGAGCTGAAAATCTGGATGCCTACGTTGCTATTGGAGGATGTGATAAAAACATGCCCGGCTGCCTTATTGCAATGGCGAGATCCGAAGTACCGTCTGTTTTCGTGTATGGCGGAACAATTAAGCCAGGCACCCTGAACGGGAAGGACATCGATATCGTTTCCGCGTTTGAAGGAGTCGGACAATACAATAAAGGTGATATCAGCCGGGAAGAGCTTCATCAAATTGAATGCAATGCCTGTCCGGGAGCAGGTTCCTGCGGAGGCATGTATACAGCAAATACAATGGCATCAGCTATCGAAGCTCTGGGCATGAGCCTGCCGGGCAGTTCTTCAAACCCGGCAGAGTCAGAATACAAGCTTCAGGACTGCTATGATGCAGGCGAAGCGGTCCTTAAGCTTTTGGAAGCCGGGATCTATCCTAAAGACATTATGACAAAAGCGGCTTTTGAAAATGCCATCACGTTAGTCATGGCCCTCGGCGGTTCAACGAATGCCGTCCTCCATCTGCTTGCGATCGCCAATGCAGCTGAGGTAGATTTGACGCTGGATGATTTTGAGCGGATCCAAAAAAAGGTTCCCCACATTGCAAATTTAAAGCCCAGCGGGAAGTATGTCATGCAGGATCTGCATGAAGCGGGGGGAGTGCCCGGGGTAATGAAGCTGCTCTTGGAACAAGGGTATTTGCATGGTGATTGTCTGACTGTGACAGGAAAAACCATAGCTGAAAACCTGGAGGTTCTGGAGGGGCTTAAAGACAATCAGGATGTTATTGTTCCGCTGGACAAACCATTGCGTGAAGATGGTCCCCTGGTCATCATGAAAGGGAATCTGGCCCCGTCTGGAGCAGTCGCAAAGGTTTCCGGATTAAAGGTTACAAGTTTAACAGGCCCGGCGAAAGTTTTTGACAGTGAAGAAGAAGCAACCGAAGCGGTTTTAGCAGGGGAAGTTTCTGCGGGCGATGTGATTGTCATCAGGTATGAAGGTCCGAAAGGGGGACCGGGAATGCCTGAGATGCTCTCACTGTCCGCCATCCTTGTAGGAAAAGGCCTCGGTGAAACCGTAGCTCTTCTTACAGATGGGAGATTTTCAGGTGGAACTCATGGACTCGTAGTTGGCCACATTGCCCCTGAAGCACAAATCGGCGGACCGATTGCCTTTTTGAATACCGGAGACCTTGTCACCGTTGACAGCGATCGAAGAGAGCTGACGATGCATGTTCAGGATGAAGAGCTCGCAAGAAGAAAAGCGAGCTGGTCGCCTCCTGTACAAACTATGCGGGGAGTACTTGGGAAATATGCGCGCACCGTTTCCTGCTCCTCTCAAGGAGCGGTGACCGATCTCCCTGAGACACCTATGGAGCATGTAAAGCTTTAATCGTTTGCCTCCGGAATTTTTCTATAGTATTCTTGAAAACATAGGAGCAAAAGAGCCACGGCGGCCAGCTCCATATGATCGATTCAGGAGGGGTTTTAAAATGTCGATGGCATATGAAGAATACATGCGTCAAATGGTAAAGCCAATGAGAGCGGAACTTACAAACGCCGGCTTTCAGGAGCTTTTGACAGAAGAAGAAGTAGAAGCCTTTATGGAAAATGCTGAAGGAACGACCCTTGTCGTTGTGAACTCAGTTTGCGGATGCGCAGCAGGCCTTGCGCGCCCGGCTGCCACTCAGGCTGCGCTGAATGCCGATAAAAAGCCTGACCGGCTTGTGACCGTCTTTGCGGGACAGGATAAAGAGGCTACTGCCAGAATGAGGACTTACTTTGAAGGGTATGAACCTTCTTCTCCTTCTATGGCACTTCTAAAAGGGAAAGATGTCGTTCATTTTATTCCGAGAGACAGCATTGAAGGATTTGCAATAGAAGAGATTATGGCTAATCTTGAACAGGCTTTTGAAAAAAACTGCTGAGCAGGCAGATGGGATGGCTTCTCAATTGAAGCCATCCCGATTTTTATGAAAAGCTTTGGCTGAGCAAGCTGCTGATTGAATAAATATCTTTAGCGGATATCATCAGCCAGCTACAGCCTGGCTTCAGGAAAAGGGACGCTAAAATTGATTGTAACTACAGTGATGAGAAACTTTAAAGAAGCGGAAAAAACAGCCTTACGTCTGGCACCTTCTATCAACGGACGGTTTGAGCCGAGAAATAAACAATCCATAGCTTTCATGCTCCATAAGTACCAAAAACCTGTTCTGGTTGTCGGAACCGAGAGAATGGAGCTCTTCACCAGCCCGGATAGTAAACCTTTCTTTTTTCACCCAAACTCTGCCATGTTCAGGGTTAAGCGGCTTATGAAGGGGCAGTCCGACCCGTTTGCACAAGCTGCGGGGTTATCAAGTGGCAAAACCATGCTTGACTGCACGCTTGGCCTAGCCTCCGACAGCATAATCGCCTCCTTCGCAGTAGGTGCTGAAGGAAGGGTCTGCGGACTTGAAAACAATCAGGAAATGGCCGTCATTGTTAAAGAGGGCCTGCAAAACTGGGATACGGGCATCGATGAAATCAACAGGGCGATGAGAAGCGTAAAAGTAGTTCATGCGCATCATACCGGCTTTCTAAAAAACTGTTCTGATTCTTCATTTGATGTCGTCTATTTTGACCCGATGTTTGAAGAACCCATTGATTCTGAGGGAATGACACCGCTAAAACAAATTGCCTTGCATGAAGATCTTGCAGAAGAAGCGGTTTTCGAGGCGCTTAGAGTCGCTAAAGAAAGAGTTGTTCTTAAAGATCACTGGAAAAGCGCCCGTTTTGAAAAATTTGGTTTTATTCAGCTGAAGCGGCGCTCAGCTTCTTTTCATTACGGAGTTATAGAATTGAAGAAATAGGCGGAAACTATGGGCGGAGGTGACAGCCATGTCCAGAAAAAAAGCCGACCCATCCAAAGCCCAGCTTGGATCTCCTGAACCGGAAGGACAGGGAACGACGAATAAAGAGACGGGGAAATCCAGAAGCTCCGCCGTCTCCAAGCCTAAAAATATGTAATGGACAGGGGAGATCCCGCAGATGGAACAGCGCCCGTTCCGCGCAGGGCGCTGTTCATCTGCTGTCAAGGCTTTGCACATTCAGCCCGCAAGTAAAAAAGGATTCGCGTCAAACCTCGGAAGCAAATAAATTGAGCAGAGGTTAAGTAAGCCCGGAACGTAAGCTTCCGGGCTTTAGTCTGTTATTTCCATCATAATCATGTAAAGCAGCGTGAGAAAACTTGCTGAAATAAGCAGGACCTCAAACATGTTGCGCCTCCCCGTGTAGGTAATACATTTATTGTAAAGGAAATGATTGTTTAATTAAAGCGTTTTCCTAACTTTGTTAAGGTGAAGTTCTATAAGCTATGATAAACTAATAGAGAATAAACCTGGGAGAGGGTCAGCATGAACAAATGGCTTAAAAAAACACTCGTAGCGCTTTTTTCCATCGCCACTCTAGGCATGGTTGCACCTCCAGCTTCTCTTATTGCAGAAGAAAAAACAGGCAGCTTATCCGAAACCCTTTCAGAGAACCAATATGACTCGGAATTAAAAGGTCAAGAAGAGCGTGCCCATCAGGAATTTAAAGATTTGGCAAGAGAGCAGACCTATTTAAAATTCGGGGACAGGATCAGACCTGTTATTGAAAGGGAGTTTGACGAGCTCATTCTTCCGAAAATCACGGAAGCTATTGACTGGGAGCTGACTGCCGTAGAATCGGACAGCCTTGTCATCAGTGAAAAGCCGGGAGGGGGAAGAAGTGAAAAAATCTTCCATATATATGATGCCCGGACCGGCAAAGATGTTATACGGTTTCATGTGAGAATCGACCATCCTCCTGGCGAAGGTTTTTGGTTTAATTTTCATTACCATTTAGATAAGGATTCCTTTGAGAAGCATCATGAGCTGGGCAGCATTTATTGGGACCGAAATACTCCGCCCGCTTGGATGACTCATTAAAAGGGGGAAGGGTCAGCCGATGACAAAATTTACAATGAGAGAAATGACCTCTATTACTATCCGAATGCTTGATGAGAGAGGAGTCACGCTCTCTGATATAGCAGATATCGTATTCCGTCTCCAGCAAAAATACATACCTGCTCTTACCCATGAGGATTGCGTTTACAACGTTGAACGCGTACTCAGCAAACGGGAAATTGTGCATGCTGTTCTGACGGGACTTGCTCTGGACCAGCTTGCTGAGAAGAAGCTTCTTCCTCAGCCTTTGCAGCATCTTGTTGAAACGGACGAGCCCTTGTACGGAATCGATGAAATCATTCCGCTTTCCATCGTGAATGTGTACGGGTCGATCGGTCTGACAAACTTTGGTTTTCTGGACAAGGAAAAATTCGGGATCATAAAAGAATTGGATGAACATAAAGAAGACCGGGTAAACACGTTTCTTGACGATATTGTGGCCGGACTTGCTGCAGCTGCAGCAAGCAGGATGGCGCACAGAAGCCGCGATAAAGAAGAGGAAGATCAGTCAGAGCAAATGATTGGAAGTTAACAAGGGTTTCTGCTTAACAATAGAGTTATATTCTTGTATAATAGGATAGATATTGCTCGAACCTTAGGAGGTATTGTCGTCACGATGAATGAAGTATTTAATGTATTTGTAGACACGTATGCCCAGTTTTTCAACTGGGAAATGTGGGCCAAAGTGCTTACAGACCCTACCAGCTGGGGGCTGATCCTCACTCTGGTTATTCTTGAAGGTCTGTTATCAGCAGATAATGCCCTTGTGCTTGCAGTTATGGTACGGCCTCTTCCTGAGCATCAAAGGAAAAAAGCCCTGTTTTACGGTTTGATTGGAGCATACCTTTTCCGGTTTATCGCAATCGGAGTCGGAGTCTTTCTCATTAAGTTTTGGTGGGTTAAGCTTATTGGAGCGGCATATCTTGCCTGGCTTGCCATCAAGTATTTTATGGATAAACGGAATGAATCGAATGGGGACGAAGCTGAAGAGGCTGCCAAACTTACTAAAGGCAGTATTTTCACGCGCCTGTTCGGTCAATTCTGGGGAACCGTTGTCGCTATAGAGCTCATGGATATCGCTTTTTCAGTCGACAGTGTGCTCGCAGCGTTCGGAGTAAGTGAGCAAATCTGGGTTCTTCTTCTTGGGGGAATGCTTGGTGTCCTCATGATGAGGGGAATTGCCGGAGTATTTGTTAAACTGATTGAGAAAGTTCCTGAGCTTGAAACGACCGCTTATGTTTTAATCCTGCTCATTTCCATTAAGATGGCCCTGAGTGTCGCTGGTGTTCACATGCCGCACTGGGTATTCTTCGTCTTAATCATCGTTATGTTCGTCGGGACGTTTGTTATTCATAAAATTAATAACGGCCGTCAGGAAAAAACTAATATTTAGCAAAAAAAGACGGGAGCTTCAAGGTCCCGTCTTTTTTTATCTTAACAAGTATAGAAACAGGACGATCAATCCGGTGCTGAATATTCCGTCCGCGACTAGAAAGCGAGAGCTCCCCATGTACTCAATTGTTTTTTCCGCTTCTTCCTTTGAAGGTCTCTTTCGCATGGTGTCACATCCTTGGTGGTTTGATGAATACTATTCATCCTTTACGAATTTGAACACTTCCATACGCTATAATATGTTAAAATGAAGATTCGAATGTTAAGAAAAGGGCGTGACACGATGAAACAATATTTGGATTTATGCCGGCACGTGCTCGAGAAGGGTTCTGTTAAGGGGGACCGCACGGGCACTGGAACGATCAGTACCTTTGGATACCAAATGAGATTTGACTTAAATGAAGGATTTCCGCTGGTAACGACAAAAAAGCTGCATGTTAAGTCGATCGTACACGAGCTTCTCTGGTTCCTGAAGGGGGATACGAATGTATCGTATCTGCAGGAAAACGGCGTTCGGATCTGGAATGAATGGGCGGATGAAAAAGGTGAACTGGGTCCGGTTTATGGAGCGCAATGGCGCTCATGGGCGGGAGCAGCTGGAGAGACGATTGACCAAATCTCAAATGTGGTCCATGACATTAAAAACAACCCGCAATCCAGAAGACTTATTGTGAGTGCATGGAACCCATCTGATATTCCAAACATGGCTCTGCCGCCATGCCACTGTCTTTTCCAATTTTATGTATCAGACGGGAAGCTCTCCTGTCAGCTTTATCAGCGATCAGCCGATGTTTTTTTGGGAGTGCCGTTTAATATAGCATCCTATGCTTTGTTAACGATGATGATGGCTCACACATCAGGGCTTGAATATGGAGAATTTATTCATAGCTTTGGAGACGTACATATTTACCAGAATCATATAGAACAGGTGAAGCTGCAGCTAAGCCGCGATCCGAAGCCTCTCCCGGCGATGAAGCTCAATCCGGAGGTCTCATCGATTTTTGATTTCAAATATGAGGATTTTACGCTTGAAAATTATGAAGCCCATCCTCATATTAAAGGAGCTGTCAGCGTTTGATTTCCTTTATTTTTGCGATGGATCAAGAACAGGCGATAGGCAAAAACAACGACTTGCCCTGGAAGCTGCCTGCCGATTTAGCTCATTTTAAACGTACTACATATGGATCTGCAGTTGTCATGGGCCGAAAAACCTTTGAATCGATGGGCAGCAAACCTCTTCCTGGAAGAAGGAATTTTGTTGTAACCGGAAATCCTGATTTCAAAGCAGAAGGCTGTGAAATCCTGCATACAGTCAAGGAAATCCCCTTGCTTGAAAAAGAGGGAGAGGAATTATTTGTCATCGGCGGAGCGAAAATTTTTGAAGAGATGCTTGTCCACTGCAGTAAAATGTATGTGACTCTCATTCACCATAATTTTGGGGGAGATACGTTTTTCCCGGAATTTGACGAGCGGGAGTGGAGAACGGTTTCCAGGGAAAAAGGAACGAAAGATGCTAAAAACCCGTATGATTACGAGTTTTTGGAGCTTCAGAGAGTGTAGCGTAAACCGTGAATTCCGGCTCATGTTCATAAAAAAGGAAGAAAGTGTAGGATGTAAAGTGCCCAGAGCTTACAGCTCTGGGCACTTTTTTTATATATGACGGGACAGAATCCCCACCCTGCACTTCTAATTACAAGGCCCTCGTGCAACGGTGAGCAGTTGCTTGCCCCTAATAGGAAATCTTTGCACAGCCAAATTAAATACATCAGTCTGCAGGTATAAAAAAAGCCTGGATGAGAAATCCAGGCTTTTAGCTGACTCCATAAATAGTGAATTTAAATAAAAGGCACGTCTACTGCGTAAAACAAAATGCAGAAAAACATGGAAGCACTTCCGCCCAAAACGAAGAGGTGCCATATTGCGTGATGGTAAGGGATTTTCCGCCATACGTAGAAGACGGCACCGACCGTATATAGAATGCCGCCTGTCAGAAGCAGCATAAATCCTTCCATGGAAAGATACTCATAAAGAGGTTTGGCTGCGATGATCACGAGCCAGCCCATCAGAATGTAAAACAGGGTGGAAAGTATGACAAACCGGTCAACGAAAAAGATTTTGAAAATTACCCCTGCGATTGCAAGGCTCCAGATAATAACGAGAAGGGACCATCCAAACGTGCCTCTCAGAGGACCGAGAAGAAGCGGTGTATAGGTACCGGCAATCAGAATGTAAATGGCTGAGTGATCCAATATGGCGAAGATGTGCTTTGCCTTCTTATGCTGGATGCTGTGCAGGAGTGTCGAAAATAAATAAAGCAAAATCATTGAAGCCCCGAATATGGTAAAGCTGACAATGCTGATCGTATCTCCGTACCAGGCGGCAAACAAAATTAAATAAATCAAAGCAGGGATGCTCAGCAAAACCCCTATACCGTGTGTAATCGCGTTGGCGATTTCTTCTTTAATTGAAAATTCCATATGTTCAGCTCCTTTAAATCACAAGATGGGTTTGGAGGGAGTGAAGAAAATCCAAGCCTTCCAGTGTAATCTTCGTTCCGGCCCGGCCGCGCCCTTTTGTCACATAGCCGTGTTTTTCCAGATAGTCCAGTCTGTGCCGCACCTGCTGGGCAGTTAAGGGATGCGGGCTCGTTTTGCTGATTTCAGAAATGATTCTTCTGCTTGCCGGCTCCCCGTTCTCATTTGATATCCGGATCGTCTCCAAAATAAAGGCAAATTCCTGTTTATCCATCAGTGTAAGCGGAAGCGGCGGAGAATCCTTTTCTTTTTTCTTGGTTTTTTTGCCGGGTGTGCCAGGGATGTCATGTACCTGTATGGTCTTTCCGTCTGAAACCGCCAGCATATAATCAATCGTATTTTTCAATTCTCTAATGTTTCCTTCCCACGGCTCTTTCAATAACTTCTCCATAACAGCAGGATGCATCCGGCTGACCTTCCCAGATTTATTTAAGAAGCTCTCAGCAAGAATCGGTATATCGGAACGGCGGTCTCTAAGGGGAGGGATTTGAATGGACAGCACATTAAGGCGGTAATATAGATCTGTCCGGAAATGACCGCTGTCCATCTTATCCATCAGGTTCATGTTAGTTGCCGCGACAATACGCACATCAATCGGGATATTCTTTGTGCCGCTGATCCTGCGTATTTCCTTTTCCTGAAGGACTCTTAAAAGACTTGCCTGGCCTTCAGAGGAAACATCCCCTATTTCATCAAGAAACAGAGTGCCTCCCTCTGCCTGCTCGAAAAGCCCTTTCTTTCCGCCTTTATTCGCGCCTGTAAAGGCACCTGCTTCATACCCGAACAATTCGCTCTCTAAAAGAGCAGGAGGCAGAGCGCTGCAGTTAACGGCTACAAAGGGACCGCTTCTTCTTTTAGAGCCATTGTGAATCGCCTGAGCGAACATTTCTTTGCCAGTGCCGGTTTCTCCCTCGATAAGCACAGGAAGGTCTGATAGAGCGAGTTTCTTGGCTACGGCGATTATTTCCTTAAAAGCGGGGTGATCCCCGATCATTTGATCGAATGTGTATTTTGCTGAGAACCCTTTCTTCTCCCAGGCCGTTTTCGCCTCTTTGTTGATTTCCTCCGCTTTGCTCACGTGACTGATGGCTGCAGTAATCAAGCCGTTTTTTTCATTCCGGTCGATGGCTGTTTCCATTCCGCCGATTCGAAACAGCCCGAGAGGACTGGTCCCTTCATAGATGAAAGCAGCTGCTTCCGGCGGCAGCCCGGCCTGCATAATATGCCTGCCGCAAACATTCTCTTTCGCTATTTGAAAAATTGCTTCACTTGCTGTATTAAATAAGGCAATGGTTCCATCCGGGTGAACTCCTACCAATCCGTCACTGATCTGATTGACTACATTCTGGAGGTTTTCCTCGTTCTTCTTTGCCAGCCGCGCGGCAGCAGAAAGCTTCCTTTGCAGCTGAACTGCTTGCTTCATATGCCGCTCTGTTAAGATCTGAAAAAGGAAAGTCAGATTGAATATACGTGCCAGTTCAAAAATGGTTGGAAAGCCGATCAGACGGACCCCTATATCCAGCTTAGGGAATAAGTGTTTAGGAACGTATTCCATTTCTCCTGGTGAAATGACAAGATCAATCGTTTCATAAAAAGATTTTTCTTTCTGATACGGAACGTAGTTTACATGATTCATTCCCAGTTCGTGTAATTGTTCAATCAGCTGTGCAGCCGTTTCACTCGTATCATTTACAGTTAAAACGTTTGCGCCATCCGGCAATTGAAGAAGTGGCTCAAGGTTCTCTGCGTTAACGGATCTGACGGCAGCAAGGATCTCGTGCTCCCTGCTATCCAGCAGGTGATGGATCTCTTCTTTTACATCCAGCGAAGAAAGCAGAATCACGCCTGCTGACAGCTTATCGGGCAATCCGTTCTCAATTGAAAATGAGTCAATACGGATATAGGGATCGAATAGCCGGGTGAGCTGTTCATGCAGGGCGTTCTTCGTATGATTAGTTCCGGTTATCAGCTGCAGTGTGTTTTTTTTCAATGGCTTTCGCACTCCTATCCATATGTACACTTGCATTATAACACCCAATTGGAACTAAATACACCCAATAAAGATAATTCGCTGAAATGGCTGGTTAATTAGAAGAAAAAAATGGGGGGATGACCAAGTTTTTAAAGGATGACAAAAGAAGGAAGTTATCTTTAGCTTGTGGCATGATTTTTGCTCCTTAATTAACAAACAGTAAGGAGGGATCATCATGATTACCCTAATTAAAAACGGAGAGGTCTATGCACCGGAGTATCTTGGGAAAAAAGATATTTTAGCCGGAGGTGGCAAGATCCTCTGTATGGCAGATGATGCTGAGTCTTTTCCTTCATCTTACATAACTGAAAGCATCGATGCTGAAGGACAGCTTGTCTTTCCGGGATTTATCGATTCGCATGTTCATATTATGGGCGGAGGAGGCGAGGGAGGGTTTAAAACCCGGACTCCTGAGCTCGCCTTAAGCTCAAGCATTGCGGCAGGGGTAACGACCATCGTCGGTGTGATTGGAACAGATGGAGTAACGCGGACGATGAGTTCGCTTCTTGCAAAAGCCAGGGCTCTTGAGGAGGAAGGCATCACCTGCTATGTCCATACGGGGAGCTATCAGATTCCGGTTAAAACACTTACGGGGAAAATTGAAGACGACCTCATACTAATTGATAAAATTATCGGGTGCGGGGAGATTGCGATAAGTGATCACCGATCGTCTCAGCCAACGTGGGAGGAACTTGCTAAAATAGCATCTGCTGCAAGGATCGGGGGGATGCTCGCCGGTAAGGCCGGTATCGTCAACATCCATGTTGGAGATGGGAAAGGGAAACTGGATCTGCTGCTGAAAATTTGCAGGGAAACGGATATCCCGATTAAGACATTTCATCCTACTCACATAAACCGGAACCAGGAATTGTTCCGGTCCGGCATTGATTACGCCAAAAGAGGCGGGTATGTGGACTTCACAACCAGTACGGTACAGCGGTTTCTGGATCAGGGTGAAATGAAATGCAGCAGAGGGCTGAAAATTATGCTGGACGAAAACGTGCCCATTGAACAGATTACTTTTACATCAGATGCCCAGGCGAGTCTCCCGGATTTTAATAAAGAGGGGGAATTGATTGGACTTCAAATCGGAGATATCTCCACGCTCTACCAGGAAGTCAGAGCCGCAATCCTGGAGGAGGGAATACCGGCTGAGCAGGCTCTGCGGGTCATAACCTCCAATCCTGCAGCGATCCTTAAGCTTCCTCATAAAGGAAGGGTTAAAGAAGGTCTTGATGCTGATCTCGTAATAGCCGACAAGGCTACCCTGAAGATTACCGGAGTGCTCTCTAAGGGACGGGTGATGATGAGGGTGGGAGCCATAGCTGTGAAGGGAACGTTTGAATAATTGCTTGATGGAATGAAAAGAGAAGGTGGGTTGAAATCGGCAGGAACCTGGCCATCATCCGCTGCAGCTTACGTAAAACTTGTCATGGCTGAGTAGGTTCTGCCATTAAGACTGCACGCAAGTAATCCACAAAGAAGACTGTTAAAAAGATGCCGGAAACTCAGGCATCTTTTTTCAACTGCATCCCGTAACGCTCTATATGGATGGATCCTCAAGTTGGTGCATCACACTTTTTAGCTGATCGGGCTGTTCAAAATCATCTGCTTTCCAATGCTCTTCAATCCAGGCAATCATTTCTTCCTTTGTATTAAAACCTTTGCCGCTCGTATCGGCATTCCGGACCATGTAACGGTTCAGGTCGCTGTCAGCTTCAATCAGACATGGGATAGCGCTTGATTTGCTTTTTAGCAAGTATTCCATTTACGCTCCTCCTTATTTTATTATTCTGTATTGTTCTGCATGTATCTGTGCCTTGCTCCGCCAGGAGAGAATTCACGAAAGTGCCCCGAAACCTTAGAAAGGTTAGCGCGGCTTGATGGACAGTGGTTGGAAGCGGACGGATAAAATAAAACGTAACAGTAAACAATTTTCCCGATTTTGATGGGAATCAACCGCGAATTGTCTAAAACGACTTTTAATTTAGAATATTCGTGATATAATGGCAAATTAAATAGAGTAAATAAGGAAAGGAATTTTGCCATGAAGCCTTTAACTGCCCCCAGCAAACGATCAGCGGTTCATGTGGAATCGATTCTTAAGGCCCATCATCTTTTAAAGGATGTAGTCATTCATACTCCCCTTCAGTATAACAGGCAGCTCTCGGAGCATTATCAGTGCAATGTATACTTGAAAAGAGAAGACCTTCAGCTCGTACGATCCTTTAAAATCAGAGGAGCTTATAATAAAATCAAATCTCTCAGCACGGAAGAATTAGTAAATGGAATCGTCTGCGCAAGTGCGGGCAATCATGCTCAGGGGGTGGCGTACTCATGTGAAGCACTTGGCATTAAAGGGAAAATTTTTATGCCGAGCACGACGCCAAGACAAAAGGTGAATCAGGTTGAAAAATTCGCAAAAGGAAGCGCTGAAATTATTTTGTGCGGAGATACGTTTGATGATTCCTATCACGAAGCAGTAAAATGCTGTAAGGAAGAAGGCCGGTCGTTTATACATCCCTTTGATGATGAAGAGGTGATTGCAGGCCAGGGAACAGTTGCGGTTGAAATTTTAAATGATAGTGATGTTCCTGTGGATTTTGTTTTCGCAAGCTTCGGCGGTGGCGGACTCATTTCCGGTATTGGTACATATTTTCAGGCAGTTTCTCCGAAAACGAAAATTATGGCGGTGGAGCCTGAAGGAGCAGCTTCATTTACTCAGGCTAAAGCAGCGGGTGAAGTCGTGACACTAAAGGAGATCAGCAAATTCATCGATGGAGCCGCCGTAAAGAGAGTCGGAGAGAAAACGTTTGACATTGCGAGCACATGCTGCCACGACACCGTTTTAGTTCCCGATGGAAAAGTATGCAGTTCTATACTCGGGCTGTATAATGACAACGCCATCGTTGCGGAACCTGCCGGAGCCCTGCCAATAGCAGCGCTCGATTTTTGCCGGGATCAGATTAAAGGAAAAAATGTGGTTTGTGTCGTAAGCGGAGGGAATAATGATATTGGAAGAATGCAGGAAATTAAAGAAAAATCGATGATCTATGAAGGGCTGCAGCATTATTTCATTGTGAACTTTCCACAGCGTGCAGGGGCTTTAAGAGAATTTCTTCACGATGTTCTGGGCCCGAATGATGACATCAACCGGTTTGAGTACACAAAAAAGAATAACAAAGAGAACGGTCCGGCCCTTGTGGGAATCGAACTTAAGGATAAAAAGGATTACCCTGCTCTTATTTCAAAAATGGATGTGAAAGGATTTCAGTACACAGAAGTGATTAAAGATGAACAGCTGTTTAATTTATTGATCTGACTGGGGGCCTTGCGGATGTGCGGCAGATTTACACAAACATTTGACGAAACCATTTTTGATTATTTCCCAGTTTCCAACCACTCGGAACTTGCTATTCAAGCCACTTTTAATGCTGCACCTTCCCAGGCTGTTCTGGCCGTGGCAGGAAAAGAGGGTCAATATAAAGCGGGGCAATTACACTGGGGGCTCGTCCCGTTTTGGTCTAAGTCTAAAAAAGGAACGGGCATCATAAATGCCCGTGCTGAAACTGTGGCGGAAAAGCCGAGCTTCAGGCACCTGATCGGGAGTAAAAGATGTCTGATTTTAGCAGACAGTTTTTATGAATGGGAAAGAACAGATAAAGGGAAGGTGCCTTTCCGGTTTATGCTGCAATCGGAGCAGCCTTTTGCCTTCGCTGGCCTTTGGGACAGGTGGCAGGCTAATGGGAAGGAACTAATTACATGCACCATCATAACGACTGAGGCAAATCAGCTGGTAAGGGAGGTGCATGACAGGATGCCGGTGATGCTGGATGCTTCTGCAGCATACCACTGGCTCGATGATGCGCCGGATGAAGCCCTTGGCAGATTGCTTCCTTATGATTCTGAAAAAATGATGAAATACGAGGTCACGGCTAAAGTGAATTCTCCTGCTTATAACGAAGCGGAATGCACGCAACCGGTCTGAAAAATTTTTGGCAGCCAAGCACATTATGACAGACTTCGATAGGGAAATGAAGTATAATAAAGGAAACGGGTGAAAAAGAGGATTGATATTTTTGCTATTCAAAAGCCTAGAGTTCAAACGGATGGATGGACAGAAGGTAAAGGTTATTGAGATTCCGGTAATGGGAAAGGATCAAAGATATGCATTTCTCATTCAGGCCAGACTGCAGGCATACTTAACACGGCTATATGCAGAGCCTGAACCGAAAAGCGTCTATTCATTCCGGGAATATCTCAAAAAAGTGTTAAAATGGCCGGATTATGAAGCAATCTTTCAATCTGAAATTCTTCAGAACAATGCTTAGAGAGATCCTCGCGGGTCTCTCTTTTCTCTGTTAATTTGCTTATTTTTATTGAAACCATTTGCACAATCTGTATAATACTTCTTAATGAGAGAGATAGGGAAGTGACATTGTGAAGAAAATTGTAATTGTAACAGATTCAACGACAGACCTTGATCAAAGCTTAATTGATAAACATCATATAGAAGTGATTCCATTGACTATTCATATTGATGGAGAGACCTACACGGACGGAGTAGATATTACGCCCGAAATCTTTATGAAAAAGATGGCAAAGTCTTCAGAGCTGCCTAAAAGCTCCCAGCCTGCAGTAGGAAAGTTTGTTGAGACCTATCAGGGACTTTTGCAAAAAGCAGATCAGATTATCTCCATCCATTTAACTTCAGGAATGAGCGGGACATTTCAGACAGCAGAGAGTGCGGCAGAAATGGCAGGGGGAGATATAACCGTTATTGATTCTCAATTTATCTCCAAAGCCCTTGGTTTTCAGGTGCTGGAGGCTGCAAAAATGGCTGAAAATGGATTTTCAAAAGAAGAAATACTGAACCGTATTCAACAAATAAAGGAAGTAACAAAGCTTTTTGTCACGGTAGACACGCTTGACAACCTTGTTAAAGGCGGCAGGATCGGCAGAGGAAAAGCGATGATCGGGTCCTTGCTTAACATTAAGCCAATCGCAAGCCTTCAGGACGGCGTTTATACACCAGTTGCAAAAGTCCGCAGCCATTCACAAATCGTGAAATATCTGGCTAAGCAGTTTGCAGACGATGTTAAAGGCAAAACGGCCAAAGCAATTGGAATTGCGCATGCGGATGCATCCGAATTGGCCCATAATCTAAAAGATGCCTTGCTTCAAGTGCGCCCGGACCTGCCGATTGATATTTCCTTTACGACACCTGTCGTTTCCACTCACACGGGACCTGGTGCCATTGGTTTTATGTATTACACAGAATAAACTTAGTGAGAAGGATGTGGGTTCCTCTGAACAAAGCTGGTGTCATATGGATTGCCGTCCTCGTCGTCCTTATATCAGGCTGCGCCCGGGCATCCTCCGGGTATTCATCGATTTCCTCCGTTGAGGATTTTGAGTATACCGACCAGGAAGGCCGTCCTTTTGGACTGGAAGAGTTAAAGGGAAGCGTCTGGATCGCTGATTTTATCTTTACTAGCTGTGAGACCGTATGTCCTCCAATGACCGCCCATATGAAAAAATTCCAAGATATGGCGGATGAGGAGAAAATACCTGTTGAAATTGTATCGTTCAGCGTTGATCCGGAAGTTGATTCGCCATCCCGGTTGAAAGAATTTGGACAGAAATCTGGAACATCCTTTCAAAATTGGCATTTCCTTACCGGTTATTCGCAAGAGGAAATTGAAGATTTCTCTTTAAAGAGCTTTAAGGCTCTTGTAAAAAAGCCCGAAAACGAAGATCAGGTGATTCACGGCACCTCCTTTTATCTCATCGATAAAGAAGGAGAGGTTGTAAAAACCTACAGCGGTATCGAAAAAACCCCCTACAAAGAAATATTGGATGATGCAAAGAGGCTGCAGCAGCAATAATCACTGCATGCCTCTTTTTGTTAGACACAGTGTTAGCTTTAGTGCCTCATTTATTTCGAGCAAAACTATTGAAAAACAAAGGGTTCTATCGTTATGCTTATAACATAAACTACGTGTAAAAAGAGGAGGGACTCAAATGAAAATGAAAAAATATTTGATTTTGTTTGCTGCATGTCTGGTCCCTCTAGCAGGGTGCAATCAATTTTCTTTTCAGACCGAAGAGCCCGCCGCTAAGAAAGCGACGGTCAAAAGGGCTGAAAAACCGTTGAAAGAAGTGCAGCAAGGTGACATTACCATTACAGGAGTCGGGGATTCCCTTACAGCGGGAATAGGCGACGACACTAGAAACGGCGGTTATGTTGGAGTCGTAAAAAACAAATTAATGAATTTGAGATCAACAAAGAATGTGGCGGTCAACAATTATGCGGTCCATGGAAACCTGACCACAGATTTGCTTATAAAATTAGATAGTCCAGAAGTGCAGGAGTCGATCAAAAAATCGGATATTATTCTTCTTACTATCGGCGGAAACGACATCATGAAGGTTCTTAAGGAAAATATATTTGATTTAACGCTCGAGCCATTTAAGGAAGAACAAAGCGCATATGAAGAGCGTATGTCCGAGATTCTGGAGACAATCCGAACCCTTAATCCTGACGCGAAAATTATCTATTCAGGATTGTATAATCCATTTAAATTCGCGCTTCCCGAACTTTCTGAGATCGATCTCGTCGTGGCTGACTGGAACAAAGCTGCCAGATCGCTGCTCGAAGAAGACGAAAATGCAGTATATGTTCCAGTATCGGATATTTATCAAAGAGAAAACGAAAACCTCCTATATGATGATGCGTTTCATCCGAATAAAGAGGGGTATTCATTAATCGGAGAAAGAGTATTTGATGCCATTGTTGAAAGAGATAATCCCGCTTAGGAGGTTACGTATGAGGAAGTGGAAATGGGCATTTCTTATTCTGCTGGTCCTGAATGCTGCAGCTATCGCTATAGCTGCCAGTTTGATTCTCTCCCCTGGCGACAGGCAGACAGCCCCCACACAGAAAGATATAAAGGAAGGAAAAGCGGTTCAGCTGAATGTAGGAATTAAAAAAGAGCAGCTGAATGTCCTGATCGACCATTATTTAAAGGAAGAATTAAATGCTGATCAGTATAATTACAAAGTATATTTGGATGACAAAGTATATTTTACAGGCTCGATAAAAGCATTCGGCAAAACGATCGATGCGAAAATGACGTTTCAGCCTCTGATAAAAAAAGATGGGAATGTAAGACTGGTGGTGGAGGATCTGTCAATCGGCCAGCTTAATATACCTGTATCAGCCGTTTTAAATTACATCAATACTTCTTATAAGCTTCCGGAATTCGTACAAATTGATGAAGGAAATCACTCGATTGATGTCGATTTGACCGAAATTGAATTAAGCAGCAATTATCGGGCCAGAGCAGATCAGTTTGATTTGAAAAACGATGTCATACGCTTCGACCTGTTTGTTCCTTTAAACTAGAGTGGGATTGGCTGCAGCTGAATTCTGAAATTTTATCATGCCTGATTATCCATGAAAAATCAGGTATACGGGTTGACGAAATAAGTCCATTGCCTGATAATATTTATCTAAGATGTAAATTTTCTATGAAGAAATTTACAAAATATTAATATTTACTATGATCATGATGAAGCACATTTTTGATTTTAAGCACGCAACATTGCAGCAGATGCCTGGGAACTCCTGCGGAAGCGGCGGGATATGTGCGGCGCCGTTAGGCTAAACCGTTATTTGATTAACGAATGCCGCAGCCATAGTCAGCGGCTAACATAAACAGAACGGGATCATACATGCAAAGAAGGCTCCCTTTGCAGATAAAGTAAATCAGGATGGAGGATATGCATGGATCAGAGAAAATACATACTGGGCAGCGTAATCTTTCTATTGGCTGGATTGTATTTCGCAGGTATAGCGGGGATTCAGTTCATGGATGAAAAAGTGGAAGAAAATATGGACATTGTCTTTACTAATATTGCATACAGTGCTTTGTTTTTTTGTATAACGGTCTATCTTCTGCATTTGAAAGATGAAAAAACAAATCGAACCAACGGAAAATGAGAAGGCGACTGCAGCCTTCTCATTTTTTATGTTCAGGAAAAAGCAGGAATAGAAGCGTTATGCGGCCAGCAGGAAGATGATGAATAGAGAAATGCTCAATTTTTTCGTGAAACGCATGGCAGCTCCTCCTTTTAAGTAAGAATAGAATGGAAGATTTCTTCTTCTATCTTAGTAAAAATCAGAGCATGAATGGATGACTTAACCTAATTATTAGATAAACTTTACAAAATTAACCCGGGATTTACATTCGCTCTTTCTCTTACCCCTTTACAAGCAGGGCTTCCAGCGGAGGATTGCCGTTTGCGAATCCAAGTGCAAAGATCGTATAGGCTGTATCAGCTTTAAACTGTACTTTCGGCACGTCGAGTGCCACTGTATCTGTTCCGGCAATTCTCACCTCAAGATCGACTTTGCCTGCAGGGACACTCTGATACTTAGTTGAAGTCATAAAGGAGACATTTGGAAATAAAACATCTCCATTTTTAACAGCAACATCGACAGCTGGCGCATCAGGTGATAAATGAACGAATTTAACCTTTGTTTCGCCAGCTGAAACAAACGGCCGGTCTACGATTGGGAATAGTTTTAATTTTGCCAATGGACCGGTAGCAGCAAGTGTGTAAGTAATGCCGGGCATAAGAAGGATGTTTTCAGAAAGAACAGCAGAAGTTTGATTGCCTGCAGGAAAAATATCGATCCGGTACTGTCCTCCCGGTACCTGCATATAATCGCTGATTTGCCTGTAAGAGACATTCGAAAGCACCAGCCTGCGATTAACATATACATCTACTGCCGGTGCGTCAGGTGAAGCGTGAAGAACACGGATCATGGTCATTCCCGGACTGATGCCTGAAGGATTCTGACTTTGTCCGCCGGCTCTTGACTGCAGTGCATTCTGCAAGGCTTGGAGATGCTTTTGATAATACATGATGTACAGCCTGGGATTGCGGTATTTGTAATAGCATGCGTACATGTCATAGACCATTGCCTGCCACAAGCTGTTTTGATCATTCGCCAATAGTAAACACCCCATTCTTATAATCTGGACAAACATAACATTATTATGTTAACAAAGACGAGAAATACTTCTCTATTCACTTATATGATGTTTGATCAGATTTCATTAAGGAAAAAAATAGATAGGAAGAGGAGGATGATTATGAAACGATATGAATTGACAAAACAGAACCATACCATCACATATATTGATGAAGGAGTAGGGGATCCGGTTATTTTCATCCACGGCTTTTGCGGAAGTGCCGATTATTGGAAATATATCATTCCTGAACTGTCTGAAAAACATCGTGTGTTAGCCATCAACCTCAGGGGACATGGGGGCTCCAGCACTCTCAAGGAGAGCTATGGAGTGGAAGAAATGGCGGATGACATCAAACTTGTAATGGACGACTTATCCATACAGGAAGCTTCCGTCTTCGGCCACTCTCTTGGAGGCTATACTGCACTGGCTTTTGCAGAAAAATATCCTGAACGTCTATCATCCTTCGGTCTGATCCACTCTACGGGATTTGCAGATGATGATGAAGGGAAGAAAGCCAGGGAAGCCGGAATGAAAAAAATTGAAGCGGAAGGGGTCAGGCCTTTTATAGACCAGCTTGTTCCTAAACTATTTGCAGAGGAACACCGGACAGGAGAAGAAGCGGACTTTGCCAGACGGATAGGATATCAAACTCCGGTTACAGGTGCCATTGGCTCTCTTGAAGCCATGAAAAAACGCCCTGACCGCCGGATGGTCCTGGAAACTTCAAGTGTACCCGTATTGCTTGTAGCTGGAGATAAGGACGGGGTCGTCCCTCCGGAAAAAACGTTTACGGCAAAAGGCCCTCACATATACCAGTCTCTGCTGAAAGGGGCAGGTCATATGGGAATGCTTGAGTCAGCGGACCAAATGGTGTATGTATTAAAAGATTTTCTTGAAAATTTCGTTCACCCTAAACCGAAAGAATAAAGGGCTGTATAAAATGTCCAGCGGAAAACCCCCGGCAGCACGTCAAACCGGGGGTTATCTGTATAAAAGGGGAGATAACGTTAAAACGGTGTACGTCCCCTACTGGTATTTTCCCGGATGGCTTTGAGCGAACTTGACAAAGGATACCTCATCCTCAATCAGTCCGCATGATCCGCATTGCACGCGTCTCTCAGTCCCTTTGTAGGGAAGATGGAAAGGATCAAGGGAGGATGAATTGTATTCTTCCATGATTTCACCAGTCTGAGGATTTAATTTTACCGCTTGGGGATGCTGCTCTAAAATGTGATACCGGGAACGGTTTGTCTTGCAATTCGGGCATAAATAAGGTGAAGACAAAGTAACACCTCCAGCTTGGGATATTTTTAGCTTCTCTCCTGCTGAAACTTTTATACCCCTTTATCCGAAGTCAGCCATCCGGACCATGGACAGGCCGGTCAAACTGAAACAGTATCATAACCTGAATGGAAAAATGCCCCCGACTCTATTTTGCGGGGGCATAGCTATATTAATTATTGGAAGCGGCACTCTCTTGTTTTTGCTGTTCATCTTCTTCCTGAATCGCTTCGTCTTTATTGCTTGTTCGCAATGGGATCTGCTTGAGGAATAAAGTGAGGACAAATCCCAGGGCAATGACTGCCGAGCAGATAAGGAAAACAATAGACAATCCTGACTCAAGGGAGTCCCGGACCATTTCAACCGTTTTTGTAATCACGTCCCGAAAATCTGCAGGAACAGAATTCATTATTTGATCTACCTTAGCCTGATCCATTAAAGCCTGGGGATTCATAAGACCTTGTAGCTTTTCGGCTGGAAATCCGGCCGGAACATCAGGCTTGTCCGCATGATGCATGCTGTTGTTCAGAACAAGTCCCATAATGGCTACACCCACGGTTCCGCCGGTTTGTCTGAACAGCTGGGATGATGCGGTTGCCACCCCGAGGTATTGATGACCGACTGCATTTTGAACCGTCAGCGTGAAAATTGGGAAGCTCATTCCAAGCCCCGCTCCTACTATGACATTATTCACGACAGCAAGTAGGACCGGCGTGTTTTCATTCATAAGCGACAGGGAGAGCATGCCGCCTGCCATAACCGCAAGGCCCGCCAGCGCAAACACCTTGTATCTTCCTGTTTTTGTAATGAGTGCTCCTGTGATGCTGCTTGCAGCAACCATAGAGAGGGTCATGGGCATCATAATCAGGCCGGAAGCTGCTGCGGATACCCCCATTACTCCCTGAATGAAAAACGGCACATACATAACAGCGCCAAACATTCCCACTCCTAAAATGAATCCGACCAGGTTTGAAAGAGTAAAAATGTTGTTGCGGAAAAGCTCCAATGGGAGCACGGGACTTTTTGATTTTTTTTCTGCAAAAATAAAAAGCACCAAGGATAATAATGTCAAAGCAAATAAGCCGAGAATCTGTATAGAACCCCAATCATATGTTGTTCCAGCCCACGTGAAAGCAAGAAGAAGGGGAACGATTACCGCTGTAAGTAAAATAGAACCTAGATAGTCCACAGATTCTGTCTGTTTCTTATCCGCACTGGGAAACAAGGCAAGAATGCATATAAAAGCAAGAATTCCGAATGGGAGGAAAACCCAGAAAACCCACTGCCAGTTTGCGTTATCTACAATCCAGCCTCCCAAAGTAGGACCGAATACACTGGCAAGCCCGAACACCGAACTTAACAGTCCCTGCCAGCGGCCGCGTTCCCTCGGTGAAAAAAGATCGCCGACTGCAGTAAAGGATGTAGACATGATCATCCCGCCTCCAAAGCCTTGTATCCCTCGGAAAATAACGAGCTGAATCATAGTCTCAGAAAAACCGGCCATAAGCGAACCCGCCATAAACACACCGATCCCAATCAAAATAAATGGTTTTCTTCCATAAATATCAGATAGCTTTCCGACAAGAACGGCCGTGATGCTTGAAGTCAGCATAAAGATTGTGAAAACCCAGCTGTAATACTCAAAACCTCCAAGTTCAGCCACGATTTTTGGCAAAGCCGTGCCGACAATCGTTTGGTTAAGTGCAGCAAAAAGCATCGCTGCCATAATGGCAATCATAATCGTAACTTTCTTGCGCTGATCTAGATGTTCCATTCTTTACCTCCTCTAGGATAACGTTAGCTGCCATTTCCGGTTTTATTTCCATCCGGCAAATCCAATTTTTTAAATAAAAAAACAAGCGTTTCTAATTCTTTTTCCTCGAGACTTTCAAAGCGGTCAAACAAGTAGTCCGTCTTCTTTTTTTCGAGCTCCAGCCACGTCTTTTCCCCTTTGCTTGTTAAAGTGAGCTTTATGATGCGGCGGTCTGTCTCATCCCGGGAGCGGACAACCAGTTCTTTCTCAACTAGTGAATCAGACATTGAGCTTATATGACTTGCGGATACATCCAATTTCTTTGATAAATCGGATGCTTTTAAAGGGCCACAGCAATGGAGATCCCGCAGGATAAAAAATTCGTTGCGGGATATTTCTTTCTCGAGTATCGTGTTGATGCCATTGCGCAGCTGCCTGAAAACCTTGCGGAGGAGCCCTTCCATTTCATATAGAAGTTCTTCATTATGCTTCAAATAAGATCCCTGCTTTCTTGCATTTAATGATGGGAATTGATCAAAAGGATCAATAAAAAAAATACTTAAGTAACTGAACTATTAATTAGATTAAGTATTTTAGGAGCTGTTGTCAATGGAAATGACTCAAAAAGCAACTTTCTTTAAGTTCCCCCTGCAGGTGGTATAATAGAAATATGAATTTAAAGCGAGGTGTCCGATTATGAAACAGACAGAATTAGCGACATTTGCAGGAGGCTGCTTTTGGTGCATGGTGCAGCCTTTTGATGAAATGCCCGGGATAGAGAGCGTGGTTTCAGGATATACAGGAGGCACCATTGAGAATCCGACCTATGAGCAGGTTTGTTCCAATCAAACGGGCCACTATGAGGCAGTTCAGATTACATTTCAGCCTGATGTTTTTCCGTATAAAAAGCTTCTTGAGCTGTTTTGGCAGCAAATTGATCCAACGGACACCGGCGGCCAGTTTTTTGACCGCGGAGAGTCCTACAAAACGGCCATTTTCTATCATAGTGAGGAACAGCGGCAGCTTGCGGACCAATCTAAGGAAGCATTGGCTGCAAGCGGGCGTTTTAGCAAACCAATCGTAACAGAGATCAAACCCGCAGCTCCGTTTTACCGTGCTGAAGAATACCATCAGGATTACTACAAAAAGAATTCCGCCCATTATAACCGGTATAAAACAGGTTCCGGAAGAGCGAAATTCATTGAAGACCATTGGAAAAACGAGGACAGCAACATGTCAAAAAACATTGAATCGCTCACTCCAATCCAGTTCGAAGTGACTCAGAATAACGGAACCGAGCCTCCATTCCGGAATGAATACTGGGATAACAAGGAAGAGGGCATCTATGTTGATATTGTCTCCGGGAAACCGCTATTCAGCTCTGCTGACCAATATGATGCAGGCTGCGGCTGGCCCAGCTTTACGAAACCGATTGATGAGCAGGAAGTAGACGAGAAAATGGATTATACCCACGGCATGATCCGTACAGAGGTAAGAAGCAAAACAGCTGATTCCCATTTGGGGCACGTATTTAATGATGGGCCCGGACCCAGCGGCCTTAGATATTGCATTAATTCAGCTGCTTTAAAATTTGTTCCAAAGCGAGAACTGGAAAAAAACGGGTATGAACGATACAAAGTCCTCTTTGAGTAATGTTAGTGATTAATGCCGATCTTACTCGCAAAATTATGTGATTAAAAATTGTTTTTTTGAAGCAATAGGCCATTTGCATTCCCCGCTGGAGGCATTTTGAATAAGGGGCTCTGTACTATGTCCTGCTGAAAGGAAATATTGGAATATAATCCCCCGGCTGCTCGGAATGCAGATCGGGGGTTTTTTAAACTATGGCTTAGGAGGCAGCGACAGATGCTTGACTCCAAGCTAAGAGCAGCGCGGCAGGTGGACCCCGCAGCCGCGAGGACACTCTCAGCCCGCCGAAAAATAAGCACTCGCAAGCTTGCTGAAATCAGCATCCGAGTTTTACGGAGCTGAATGTTAGGCAGCGGAAATGGGAAGACCGGCAGATAAAGCCGTCCCTGCTATGTTTCGGCTGATCGCCATATTGCGAGCCGGAAAAAACTGAAAATAAAATAGGCATTCGCACAAACGAAACAACCTGGGGGCGGCATAGGCTATCATTGACTCAAAACAAATGGAGGGATTACCTTATGTATTGCTACCCTGGATATGGCCACGGGCAAGGACATGGTTACGGAAGCAGCTTTGTATTGATTGTTGTGTTATTCATCCTGCTTATTATCGTTGGTGCAGCCTACATCGGTTACTAATCTGGAAAAGAGCCTTTATGGCTCTTTTTTTTTGCCGGATGGAAATGAAGAGTGGGTTAAGCCCTCACTGTACTTTGTGAACGAGGACAGCAAGAATAATAAGCTGCATTAAAACACGAACATTAACGCAATCAAAATAATATATAGTTCGTTTAAATGGTTGACGGAAGCGGTTTACTTTGATATATTTACCAAGGATGTTAGAAAACCATTAATCGGAGGGATTTTCCTTGAACCGTATATATGATGTGATTATTGTGGGAGCCGGACCGGCTGGCATATTTGCTTCCTATGAACTGAACCATCTGCTTCCTGATGCTAAAATACTGCTGATCGATAAAGGTCACGACATTTACCGGAGAAATTGTCCGATTCTTCAGAGAAAAATTGAGAAGTGTCCGCCTCCTGCCGGGAAAAAAGATTTTTCCGGCTGTCTGCCTGCGTGCTCCATAACCAATGGCTTTGGGGGTGCCGGTGCTTACTCGGACGGTAAATTTAATATTACGAGTGAATTTGGAGGCTGGATGACCGACTATCTTCCGGAAAGCACGGTTCTCGACCTCATCAATTACGTTGATCATATTAATTTACATCACGGAGCCACTGATACAATTACCGATCCGCTGACAGATCAGGTCAAAAACATTGAAAAGAGAGCCTATGCGGCAGGATTGAAGCTGTTACGGGCACAGGTCCGCCATTTGGGTACAGAGCAAAACCTTGAAATTTTGAAAAGCATTTATGAGTATTTAAGCGGGAAGATTGATATGCAATTCAAGACAGAGGTCCAGGATTTGATCACCGTTAAAGAAGAAGGGAATCATGCAGCGAAGGGAATCCTGCTAAAAAGCGGTGAAGAGATATTTGCGGATAAAGTGATCGTTACTCCGGGAAGGGACGGCTCTACCTGGCTTGGAGGAATTCTGAAAAAACGGCGTTTACAAATGATCAGCAATCAAGTGGATATTGGAGTCCGTGTAGAAACGTCAAATGTTGTCATGCAGGAAATCAATGAACACCTCTATGAAGGGAAATTCATCTTTAATACTTCCGTTGGGACAAGAGTCAGAACTTTCTGCAGCAACCCATCCGGCCACGTAGTGGTGGAAAACCATTCAGGGACGATGCTTGCAAACGGCCATGCGTATAAAGATCCAGTGCTTGGCAGCGCCAATACGAATTTCGCCCTGCTTGTATCGCACAAATTTTCTGACCCGTTTGACCAGCCGAATGAATATGCCCATGAAGTATCCAAGCTTGCGAATAGCTTATCCAGCGGGGGGCTGATCGTTCAAAAGTACGGAGATATTTTAAAAGGCAGGCGATCTACAGCTAACCGGATAAAAGAAGGGTTTCTTGAACCGACCTTAAAAGAAGCTGTCCCGGGGGACCTTGGATTAGCGCTGCCTTATAATACAATGAAAAGCTTAATTGAAATGACTGAGGCACTTGATAAAGTTACGCCGGGACTGGCGTCCGAGCATACGCTTTTTTATGGAGTTGAAGCTAAATTTTACTCTGCCCGTCCAAAACTGAATGACCGTTTTGAAACGGAAATCGGCGGTTTGTATGTAGGAGGAGACGGTGCAGGAATAACGAGAGGACTTGCTCAGGCTGGCGCCTGCGGTGTCTGGATTGCCCGAGACATAGCCAGTAAGGTTAAATTGCCGGATAAAGAAGAGGTTTTTGCTTAAGAAGCGGATTCCGCTTCTTTTTTTTGGTTAACTATCAAACCTTATCAGACTTAATGCTGCCTAATCCTCCCCGCTTTGGGCGATTAAGCTGGATTTTTGTATGCACAGGCTAAAATAAAGGACGCAGCATCGGAGCGGGAATTTTAACTTGGCACGCATATTCAGCGTGAAAACTGAATGATTTGGATTGAACAGGCCAGGCGAATCGTTTAAATAAGGATGTAGTAAACAGAGAAGAGGACCGTCTAATTGTTCTTCATATCCCTGTACTTATTCCGTTTATCCTTCTATTCGCCTGATATAAAACGGTCCTCTCCCACATACGTTATAAAGAGTGATGGATTGGCTGGCAGGGGGGATGAGGGATGGAGAAGAGCTTTCTGATTAAACCTCTTTTAGGTGAAGCGCTTCCTGAAATTTCGTTCGGCAGGGGCGTCTATTTATATGGCTCAGATGGCAAAGAATATTTGGATGCTTCTTCGGGAGCCATTACATGCAGCATTGGACATGGGATCCGGGAAATAGCAGAGGCAATGAGTGAACAGGCAAAGAAGGTCTCATTTGTGTACAGGTCCCAATTTACAAGCAAGGCGGCGGAAGGCCTAGCTTTAAAGCTAGCCAGACTGCTCCCAGGTGATCTGAATTGGAGTTTTTTTGTCAACAGCGGTTCAGAGGCTGCTGAAACTGCTGTAAAAATGGCTATTCAGTATTGGCAGGAAAAAGGGAGACCATCAAAGACTATGGTTTTGTCACGGAGAAGGAGCTACCACGGAATTACGATGGGGGCGCTCGCATGGTCCGGTTACCCAGAGCGGCGGGAAAGATTCGGCTATCACCTTGTATCTAACCCGGATATTTCTGCCCCCTATTGCATGAGGTGCCCTTATGGAATGACTTACCCTGCCTGCAATCTAAAATGTGCCGAGGATCTGGAACAATCCATTAATAGAATGGGAGAAAACAATATTGCGGCATTTATAGCCGAGCCGGTAGTGGGGGCTGCGGGGGCTTGTATAACCCCTCCAGATGGATACTATGAAAAGATCCGTGAAATATGTGACCGCCATGAGGTGTTATGGATTGCAGATGAAGTGATGACAGGTATGGGTAGAACTGGAAAGGTGCTGGCTTCTGAGCACTGGAACTGCCTGCCTGATATTGTTGTTCTTGGGAAGGGTCTGGGAGCGGGATATAGCCCGATTGCAGCAGCTGTAGCGGCAGATCATGTGATAGAAGCGTTTGAACAAGGCAGCAGAGTAATTATGAGCGGGCACACGTATAGTGGAAATCCTCAGTCTGCAGCTGCTGCTCTGGCAGTCATAGAATACATGGAAAAGCATCAAATCATAGTAAACTCTGCTAAACAGGGAACCATTCTTCTGCAAAAGCTGAAGGCCATTCAAAAAGAGCTGCCATTCATTGGCGACATAAGGGGAAAGGGATTGCTGATCGGTGTCGAGCTGGTCAGGGATCAGGAGAAGCGGACCCCTTTTTCCAAAATAAAAAAAGCCGGAGCCAAGTTCATCGAATTGTCCTTTAAAAACGGTTTAATCCTTTATCCTGCAAGTGCAGGCATTGAAGGGGGCGACGGGGATGCCGTTATCATCGCACCGCCGCTTACAATTACAGAGCAGGAATTAGCCGATCTCATACGGCGGTTTAATAAAGCATGTGCACACTTTATAGAATGGCAAAGCGAGGGGTGCTGAGTTGGAGAATTACAGCAAAATCAGAACCATTGACGAAGCAATCAGGACGGTTCGGAACGGGACAACATTAATGATTGGAGGGTTTGGCGGAGTCGGATCCCCGCCTTCGCTAATAGACGCTGTATTGGAGAAAGGGGTCAAAGATCTTCATATCATCTGCAATGACGCAGGGTTCCCTGATATTGGGGCGGGGAGGCTAATCACAGCCGGCAGAGCAAGGAAGCTGACCGCCTCGCATATCGGTTCAAATCCAATCGCTGGAAAGCTTATGACAGAGGGGAAGCTGGAAGTGGAATTTTCCCCGCAGGGAACACTCGCGGAGAGGATCAGAGCGGGGGGGATGGGAATGGGAGGGGTTTTAACGGATATCGGCTTGGATATTGATTATGTCAGAAATGGGAAACAGCTGATAGAAAGCAACGGCAAACAATATCTGCTTGAGACAGCTATTCGAGCTGAAACGGCCATCCTCTACTGCAGCAGAGCGGATGATTGGGGAAATCTCACGTACTGCAAAAGTGCACGCAATATGAATCCTCTTATGGCAATGGCTGCAGATGTAACCGTTGCGGAAGCGGAAGATGTGCTGGAAGCCGGGGGAATGAATGAAGAGGTCATTGCAACACCGGGTATTTTTATACAAGCTGTTGTAAAAAGCAAGGGAGTGGGCTGGAAATGGTCATGGGAACGGAAGCCAAGCTGAAAATTGCAAAGCGCGCAGCCCTGGAAGTAAAAAAAGGAATGGTTTTGAATCTCGGCATTGGGATACCATCTCTCGTCCCAAATTTCCTGCCAGCAGGTTTTCCTGTCATGATTCAGGCGGAAAATGGAATTCTTGGAATTGGACCTGAGCCTCCCCGGGGAAAGGAAGAATGGGAACTGTGCAATGCGGCCGGCTTTCCTGTGACAGCTGTAAAAGGAGCGTCGTATTTTGACTCTGCCACCGCTTTCGGGATGATCAGAAACGGTTCCGTCGATTTGACAATCCTTGGATCACTGCAGGTGAGTGAAAGAGGAGATCTGGCAAATTGGATTGTGCCGGGCCGAACGATACCGGGTATGGGAGGGGCTATGGAACTGGCTCAAAAAGTCAGAAAAGTCATTGTCGTTATGAGTCACACAGATAAGGACGGCCGGCCGAAACTCGTAAGAAATTGTACCCTGCCTCTGACCGCTAAAAAGTGTGTCAGCCGGATTATTACGGATATGGCGGTTATTGACGTCACCGAATCCGGACTCCTGCTAAAGGAAATATTGGAACCTTATACATTAGAAGAGGTGACAAAAGATACGGAAGCACCGTTATGTATCTCAAAAGAATTGAAGAGAGGATGATTGCATGGATCAAGAACAGGCGGCGGTATGCCAGTGGCTGGACCATAATGAACACCGGGCAGTTAAGCTGCTCCAGAAATTAGTGGAACAGCGCAGCATTCAGGGAAACGAAGCTTCTTCACAGGCGATTGTTCTCGAGAAATGCAGGCAAATCGGTTTAAGCATCGATATTTGGGAGCCGGGGGGGAAGAGACTGAGGTCTCACAGGCATTTTTACTCGACCCGCTCAAATTTCAAAGACAGCCCGAATATTGCTGCGGTGCTCAAAGGGAGCGGCGGAGGGAAGTCCCTTATATTTAACGGGCATATTGATGTGGTGCCTGAGGGGGAGAGAGGTCAGTGGGTTAGAGAACCCTATTTGCCAAAGCTTGAAAATGGGAACGTTTACGGGAGAGGCACTTCCGATATGAAAGGCGGAAATGTTTCCATGCTGATGGCGATTGAAGCCATTGTCCGGAGCGGAGCTGAACTGAGGGGAGACATTATCTTCCAAAGTGTCATTGAAGAAGAAAGCGGCGGAGCGGGAACGCTCGATGCAGTTTTGAGGGGCTACCATGCTGACGCAGCTATTATACCAGAGCCGACTAGAATGAAAATCTTTACAAAGCAGCAGGGATCCATGTGGTTTAAACTTAAAGTGCGCGGCAAATCGGCACACGGAGGGACGAGGTATGAAGGGGTTTCAGCGATAGAAAAGTCGATGATTGTCATTCAGCACCTGAGGCAGCTGGAAAAAATCAGAAATGATAGAATTTCTGACCCCCTTTACTCCTCTGCACCAATCCCGGTACCAATCAATATAGGGAAAATCTCAGGCGGTAATTGGCCATCCTCGGTGCCGGATCAGGTTTTATTAGAAGGCCGATGCGGTATTGCACCCCACGAACAGCCGGAGGAGGTTCAAAAAGAAATGGAAGAATACCTAGAGAGGCTGGCAGAGCTGGACTCCTGGTTCGCTGATTATCCTGCCGAACTCGAGTGGTTCGGAGCGAGATGGCTGCCTAACGAGCTTGATGTAGAACATCCTCTTGTAGAAAACCTCGTCTCCGTTTACAGAACGGTCACGGGGGAAGACCCCATAATAGAAGCCTCCCCATGGGGGACAGACGCTGGAATGCTTGCTGCTGCAGGGAACGTTCCGTCCATTGTGTTCGGCCCAGGAATTACAGAGACGGCCCATCATCCGAACGAATACATCCCTGTCCATAATGTCATACAGGCTGCCAAAGTAATGGCTCTTTTTGCATTAATGTGGTGCCGGACCGCAAAGGAGGAATCTGCTTGACTAAATACATTTCCATTAACCAGCCGCTTGCTGGATTGAAAACACAAAAGCTGCTGGAGCGCAGGAACAAACACATTCCAAGAGGTCCATTCCATGTTATGAATAAATTTATCAGCCATGCAAAGGGGGCCCGGGTCACCGATATCGAAGGGAATACGTACCTGGATTTTGCGGGGGGCATTGGAACGCTGAACGCGGGCCATTGCCCTGATCCTGTAGTCCGGGCATTAAAAGAGCAGCTGGACCTTTTTATCCATCCCAGCTTTCATGTGATGCAATATGAATCGTACATTGAACTCGCAGAAAAATTAAATAGGCTGACCCCGGGAAACCATCCGAAAAAAACCTTTTTTTTAAACAGCGGCGCAGAAGCGGTTGAAAATGCAGTGAAAATTGCCAGGAAAGCAACAGGTAGACGGGCGGTCGTATCGTTCGAAAGAGGATTCCATGGCAGGACTTATATGGCGATGAGTTTGACAAGCAAGGTAAAGCCTTATAAAAATGGATTCGGCCCTTTTTTGCCGGACGTTTATAAACTCCCGTTTCCCTATTATTTTCATAACAGGGGCAGGAGCAGAGAAGAGACCGACAATCAGGCGCTCAAACAGCTTGAAACCTTCTTTCTGACAGAGGTGCCGCCGGAAGAAATCGCAGCTTTTATCCTTGAGCCCATTCAAGGAGAAGGCGGCTTTGTCATCCCGTCTCCATCGTTCGTGCAATCCATTAAAAAGACGTGTGAGACCTATGGAATCCTGTTTATCGCAGATGAAGTGCAGACCGGCTTTGGCAGGACAGGTAAGTGGTTCGGGATTGAGCATTTTGGAGTGATTCCTGATCTGATCACGATGTCAAAGTCGATTGCAGCCGGCCTTCCTATAAGTGCGGTAACCGGAAAAGCAGAAATTATGGATGCTCCTGAAGTTGGAGAAATCGGAGGAACATATGGGGGAAGTCCTCTTGGATGCAGGGCCGCAATAGAGGTGATCGAGATGATTGAATCCAACAGCCTGCTCCAGCGTTCAGAGGAAATCGGCCGGATGATTGAAACCTATTATAAAAAATGGGTGGCAGATCTTCCTTTTGTCGGGGAAGGACGAAGGCTTGGAGCAATGGCGGCCATCGAAATTACCGGGCCCGGCAGCATGGACGCTCCTGACAGATCCCTGACGGCACACTTGCTGAACAGGATCCAGGAGCGCGGTGTGATTTTGATGAGCGCCGGTATATATGGAAACGTCATCCGGTTTTTAAGCCCGCTCATAATTTCAGATGAAGAACTGAGAGAGGGTTTGGATGCAATAAGTGAAGTGTTTTATGAAAAGCAATCGTTTTAAGCCATCCTCAAAAGGGGTGGTTTTCTTGTTCGGTGGCACGGTAGGATACATAATTTAGGTTCGCAAGTAAAATAATGGATAGGTAAGAAGGGGGCTGGGAATTGACCTGTCGGTGCCTTGCGGCCAGGATGGAAAACAGGAATATGCAGATATCCGGATCTTGAATTCTAAAACGAAGAAAGAAACAGAATACAAAAAAGGGGAAGGGCTGCTAAAGGTAAGCGTGGAAGGAGAGGCAAGAATTCAAAGTCTTCAATGTTTATATGAGCTGGATAATTCGGACCACTACAATAAAATTGAGAAAATGGTAAATAAGGCGGTTGAAGCAGAAGTAAAAGAAGCAGTGGCTTTCGTACAAAAGAAATACAAAACGGATATTTTTGGGTTTGGAGACCAGCTTTATCAGACAAATCCCGAAACTTTCAGCAAGATTAAGAAAGAATGGCAGGACATCTTTTCTAATAGCAAAGTTGAAGTGGTATCCTCTTATAAGCTCAGAAGGTCCGGTATAAAAAATGACAGCTTTAAAAGGGATCTTCCGGATGGAAGGCAAAATAATTCTCCCGTCATAAAAGACAATGCTGAACTGTAAAATGTATAGAACCATTTTAAACTGGGGGAAATCCACTTGAAAGCAACTGTTTCTGCTGGAACAAAAGGGAATGCGGATGTGTTTATTGATGGATTCAATAAACGGTGCAGGGTTGATGATTATACTGGGAACTTCGATGTATTGTATGAAGAGCTAGTAAAAGACGAAAGGCTTACCTGTGCCGAAAAATTAATTTGGAAAGTAAAAAGTGCTGACTGTCAGGCAGCATTTTCTAAAGGGATGGTGCCTGAGGGAATGGCAGGAGTCTTTTTCAGAGGAGAGCCTTGCTGGTTTTTTGCGAAGTACTTCACGGAACCGCGAAAACATTCGGAAGGCTGGCTGAAGGAAGACCGGCTGCTTGAGGGGGTTTATTTGAAGAACAAAGGGAATCCGCGTCTACTGGCTGAAACAGGTTTAAGACGTGCAGGAAGTCAGGACGCGGAAAAGCTGGCGCGATTTTATAAGGAAGTATTTCCGATTTACCCAGTTCCTATCGACGAACCTGACTATATAAAAAAATCGATTGAGGGAAGTACTGTTTTTATGATGATTGAATTAGACGGCATCATTGCTAGTGCCGCCTCTGCTGAAATTGATGAGCAGCATAAGAATGCAGAAATTACCGATTGTGCAACACTGGCTCCATTCAGAAAACAGGGACACCTCCTGGCACTGATCCATGCCTTGGAAAATCTTCTTGCAGCCCGGGGGATTTTTTCTGCTTACTCGCTTGCCCGCGCCCGTTCGTTCGGTATGAACCAATCCCTTTACCAATGCGGCTATCGGTACGGCGGAAGGCTGATAAACAATTGTTATATTTCTGAGGATCTGGAAAATATGAATCTATGGTGGAAGGATTTATCCATTTAGCTGGAGTGCATATCTTGCGGGTAAAGCCTTGAATAGCAAGAGGGGGAATAAGAATGGCCCAGCAGCTGTATGTGCCGGACCGGCACTGGAAGGACATAAGCTTATGGAAAGACGTGCCCGATGAAAAATGGAACGATTGGCTCTGGCAGCTGACGCATACGATCCGAACAGCAGACGACCTGAAAAAAGTCATCCGCCTTACTCCGGAAGAAGAGGAGGGTGTCAGAATCTCAGCTAAGACCATCCCTTTGAATATAACCCCTTATTATGCCTGGCTCATGAACCGGGATGACCCAAAATGCCCAATCAGGATGCAGTCGGTGCCCATAGGAAGGGAATTATATAAAACAAAGTACGATCTTGAGGATCCTCTTCATGAGGATGAAGATTCGCCTGTTCCCGGGCTGACCCACAGATATCCGGACCGGGTGCTGTTTTTAGTAACGAATCAATGCTCAATGTATTGCCGGTACTGTACGAGGAGGAGGTTTTCAGGGCAAATTGGCATGGGAGTTCCGAAAAAGCAGCTGGATGATGCGATTGCTTATGTTGCATCCACACCGGAAGTGCGGGATGTGCTCATTTCCGGGGGGGACGGATTGTTAATCAATGACAGCATCCTTGAATACATTTTAAAAAACCTGCGGGCCATCTCCCATGTTGAAATCATCCGGATTGGAACAAGAGCACCAGTTGTTTTTCCTCAGCGGATCACCGAAAATCTCTGCAGCATTTTGAAAAAATACCATCCGGTCTGGCTGAACACCCACTTTAATACCTCTATTGAAATTACTGCTGAATCCAAAAAAGCTTGTGAAATGCTTGCAGATGCAGGGGTTCCGGTCGGTAATCAGGCGGTCATTCTCGCGGGAATCAATGACAGCGTCTCCATCATGAAAAAGCTGATGCATGATCTCGTAATGATCCGCGTCCGCCCTTACTACATTTACCAATGCGATCTTTCTGAAGGAATCGGTCATTTTAGAGCACCTGTATCAAAGGGTCTTGAAATAATTGAAGGACTTAGAGGTCATACGAGCGGGTATGCCGTGCCGGCTTTTGTCGTAGATGCACCAGGTGGAGGAGGTAAAATTACGCTTCAGCCCAATTATCTTATTTCCCAAAGCCCTTCCAAGACGGTGCTCCGCAATTTTGAAGGGGTGATCACATCCTATCCGGAGCCTGAAAATTATGTAGCGGGTACGGCAGATGCCTATTTTGAATCAATCTATGGGGATATGGATGGGAAAAAATCGCTTACAGGAATTGCGGGTATCAATGAAGATGTCCGTCTGACCCTCGTACCGTCAGAATTAAAGAGGCTGGAAAGACGAAACCAATACAGCAGCAATCCATCCCATCAGACTTTGAAAGATAAGCGGGAAAAACGGGATGTGCTGAAAGAAAAGAAATATCAGTCTCAGCAGCAAAAAGACAGAGCAAAAAGCGGGGAAGCTGATGACGTGTGAATGGTGCAGTTCAGAAAAAACGAGGCCTGCAGAGACAGCAGTGTACTGGGAGCTTCCGGATGGAACAAGGGCCATTGAAATCACATCGGCTCCTTCAATCGAGTGCTTATCCTGTTTTATGGTCTATCAGGAGGAAGAGATTAGTAAGAAAATAGAAAACCAGCTGTATTTGATTAAAACCTCTAATATCGGGGATACCATCCGCTATGATCAGCTGATGGCTGAACCAAGAATATTGAAAAAAAACTATTTTGATTTTTCGTAACAGGAACAGAAGGTTTGACTCTCTCTCTGAACAGGCTATAATAAAATCCAATCAGCCTAATCAGCGGGGGAATTGCCATGAAGTCATTCTATCATTATCTGATGAAATACAGACATCCAAAACCGAAGGATGAGATCAGCCGCTTTGCCAATTACGCGTATAATGACCACAGTTTTCCGAAATCATCAAACGCCTATCATGAGATATCGGATTACCTGGAGCTTAGTGCAGACTATTTAACATCAATGGCCGTTTTTGATGAAGCATGGGAGCTTTATCAAGCAGAAACAGTGACCAATCGATAGCGAAAGACCGCGGCCTTTGCGGTCTTTTTTTGCTGGCTGAAACCGGGCGGATTGCTTAATGGTTCCGGCTGTTGGAAATGCTGGTTAATTTCGGAACCGGATGCTGAAAGTAAACGCTCATTGCATGTGTGAAGGCCCATGCGAATAGGAAACCTCCGCATATACTATCTTAACTTTTCAGAGTGCGGGAGTGAGCATGAAATGGCCTCTAAATATCCAAAGTTTAAGATGGGAGAAGTCGTTGTAATCGTTCTGTACGGAACGGTGGGTACCGTTACGAATGTATATAAGCTAAACCAGTCCTTTCTTTACGAGGTCAATCACGGGGATGTCCTGTTTTATGAAAGCGCCCTCTCATTTTATAAAGAGTATGAAGGCAAGATATTTGAAATTGAACGGATTGAAGTTGAATACCAGTTTGCAATCGGTGACCTTGTGCAAGTGAAAGGGTATGGAAGCGACTTGTTTAAAATTGTCGGGTTGAGGACGGAAATTTGGAGATACATGGAAGACGGATGGGAAGACATGGTTTATGAACTGATGAGAGTCGCTGACGGGGAATGGCTTGAAGCAGCGGAAGAGGAATTGCTGCTGGTCATGAGCAATAACGAAACAGAAAAATCTCTTCATCAGATTATGCTGATGCTCAATAAAGAAGGGGCAGAAGAAGGTGCAAGGGAAGAGACTTCCGGTACAGCACTGACCGGAGTCTCCTATTCCCTTGAAAAACCGGAAAAGGAGCGTGAACCTGGGCAGCTCATCAATGATCTTCTTGATATATATAACGACTACCGTGAGCTCTATATCCGATTTGGGGATGATGAATACAATGAAATGATGCAGATGGTGCTTGCAAGTCTAAAAAGATTCGGCACAAATGAATAGCCTCTATATCAGCCACATAACCATGTTCCATAATATATAAGGCAGACAGCCAAGCGCGGCAAGCCAGAATAGCCGCTTCGAGCCGGTAAGCAGCAGCTCATCAAATTTTGGGCTGTCGAACCATTTTAAGATATCGTTCATTCCTGATCCCCCTGTAAGCTTGTCCTTTGAGAAGAAGATATGCAGGCGCTTCAATGTATATGCCATAAATCTTGTATACATAAGCCGGCTCCTTTTTTCATAAAAAGTAATAAAGGGGGCGGGACAGTGAGAGAGATTGAAGTAGTCATTGATACAGAGGAAATTTCTGAATTTTTCTTTTTAGAATTAATGAGAAGAGGGTACATACCGGAGCCCGGTGAATTGGATGTCCTTGCTGATATTATGTTTGATTATCTGCTTGCCAAGTGCATCATTGATGAAAACTTTGATGATGACCACAACTCTTTTAAACCCTGAACAGTTTTTTGCCAACTGCGGAAATTGGAGCAAGTTTTAACGCGTCCGACAGGATTTTGTCCGTCAGCTCCTGCATCTTTGCCTGCTCAGGAAGCTCAAAGCCTTTTGGGAGGCCGTTTTTTAGGAACCAGTCGCTTAAATACGGCTTGGGCTGCGGGATTACCGGCCAAGAGTCCTCTAACACGGGGCTCACAAGTTTAAATGCATGGTCTGAAGCGGAATAGAGATGGGGCCAATAATCACTCCTTGAAGCGGTATGGTGATGCATGCTGCAAAAAGCAAGGATCGATTCATGTACGAGGCGGCTGCTGTACAGCAAATGATATAGTTTTTTTCCGGTTCTAATCCGTTCCTGCAAAGACTGAAAGCCGGAGACTGTTAATCCGGTCACAGAATAGTGCTTTTGATATTTCCTTTTTTTGAAAGGGAAAAGAATGCTGGTCAGGCCCCATTTTTCCTGCATCATAAATTTAAAGGTATCAAGAACAGCTGCTGAAGCTGGTTTGGATAATATGTTTTCCTCAATCAGAGACTGTTCGTTTGTAATAAGAGCCATGGTCAGCAATTTTGAATCACCTGAATGAAAAAAATAGTTCCAGACAGGACCCATAAATGCCGATACACGGAATGCGGGCAGCAGATGAAATAAGCTCCTGTCCCTTTTCCTGCTTTCCTCATAAAGAAGCAGCTGAGGGTAGGCATCTAAAAAAATGGACGCATTGATGCGTTCCAGAAGCTGAAAAAAAAGGGTTTTTTCCTTTTCGTTTAGAAGGGGACCAATATAAGAAGATTTCAGATCGGTCATGCTGTATCCGCCATTTCTGGAAACAAGATGGGCAAGCAGTGCCCAATGGACCTCAGGAAAACGGGAATGAAAACGGTGATAGCCTTCAGTACGTAAAATATTGCTTCCGTTTTTTTCATTAACCCTGGATTGAATTGAATGGATGAGGTCTTTTTCTTCCCCAGCTGCAATAAACGGCAGTTTTTCAGTATGGTATGCCTGCATGATCTCTTCATAAAGAGCTGGTATTCCCGGTCTGGAAAGTTCTTCCATACTGTTCCGTTTTAATATTCTAGCCATGCTAATCAAATCAATTTAACCTCCCGTCCGTACTCCACCATCTAAAATAATGTATGATAATTGTGAAACTCTGGTTCACTCAGCTGCGTATAATTGTTTAGAAAGGAGAAACGTCATGCTGAAAAAAGTATTGAAATCTCTTTTATCCCAAAGAAAGAAACAGAACCATGGTTCAGGCAGCGGGTATAAGCGGGGGAGATTCGGACAGCATCCATCTAAATACGGGCACAGCTACTATAAGAAAAAACATCGCTCAAGCAGATCTTACAGCAGCTGAAGATGATTGGCAGGAAAAATGAGCTCACTGCCGGAGAGCTGCTTTGCGGAAAATATGTCATCCTGTCAAAAGCAGGGGAAGGCGGATATAGCTGTGCTTATCTTGCAAGAAGACTTGAAGATCAGCAGGTTGTATTAGTTAAGATCGCGAAAAAAATAGGGCGAAAAACAAGGAAATCCTTTGAAAGAGAATCAAGGATTCTATCACTTCTGGAAAATAAAGGTGCACCCGGGCTTTATGAATTTATAAACGAAGAGGATGCTTGCTGCCTGGTCATAGAATACAAAAAGGGGAGTACATTCGAGGATTTGATTTTTGAAGATGGCTGTATGTATACGGAATCTGAATCCATTGTCCTGCTGAACAGGATTATTGAAGAACTTGCTCCCATTCATAGTCATGGCATTGTTCACAGAGACCTGCGCATACCCAATATTTTATTGTACAAAGGTGATGTTTCAATCATCGACTTTGGACTGGCGGGAAGTGTAAATGAAAAAGCAATCTTCCGGCTATCCCGAAACAGGAAAAGATTTAGAGAATTTTCATTTAAAAGTGATTTTTATGCCCTTGGCCATTTATTGCTTTTTCTGCTGTATTCAAGCTATCCGGAGCATGAGGAAAAAGAAAGACCGTGGGAGGAAGAATTGTGTATTTCACCCGCCACAAGAAAAATCACCAGAAAACTGCTTCAGCTGGACGAACCGTATGACAAAATGGAAGAACTGCAAAACGATCTTATAAAATGGGGAAATTAGGAGGAATCGGCATGTCTTTTTTTAATAAAGTATTTGCAAGCGTTGGAATTGGCGCAGCAAAGGTGGATACACGGCTTCACGATGTGAACGTTAGGGCAGGTGAAGAGGTCCAGGGAATTGTTGCTGTAAGTGGAGGCAAAACAGACCAGGAAATTGCTGAAATTTATTTATCTGTGATGACGGAATACATAAAGGAGGCAGACGACAGAAAATACACTCAATCTTCTGCGGTCACCAAGGTGAAAATTAATGAACCCTTTGTGATTATGGCGAATGAGCACAAGGAAATCCCGTTTCGTTTTAAGCTTCCTTACGACACGCCCATTACATACGGCCAGTCCAAAATATGGATTCATACAGGCCTTGATATAAAGAACGCGGTAGATCCAACAGACCAGGATGCTATCCATGTGCATCCGAATCCCATTCAGCAGAAACTGCTTGATGAGCTGGGGGCACTTGGTTTCCAGCTGAGAAAAGCACAAAATGAGGCGGCCCCCGCCAGACTGCGCAGAAGACTGCCTTTTGTACAGGAATTTGAATTTTATCCATATTCCGGACCTTTCAGAGGTAAATTAGATGAGCTGGAAATTGTCTTTACAGATGTAGCCGAGAACCGGGCAGAAATGGTTATGGAAATTGACAGAAAAGCCAGAGGGCTTTCCGGACTCTTTTCCGAAATGCTTGAAACGGATGAAACGTCTGTCAGGCTAGCCGTTACCTCGCAGGATTTTCCAAATGTTAAAACGATGTTAACGCAGACCATCCAGCGGTTTTCCTGAATAATTCCAATAGAATCAAAAGCCTACTTCCCGTTAAACAGCTGTGGAAATAGGCTTTTCTGTTTTAGTGAAAATAGATTATGGGTATTTTAGGACCATACCACTTGAAAGGTCGCTGGATGATGAAAGACATCAGGAATATTGCGTTGCTGCTTGTAATTTTTACAGGGGTATCAATCATGTATGAATCAGACTGGTACAATCAAGCTGATCAGAACATAGTCCTCTATTTTGAACAGTACCGTTCACCTATGGTGACAGAGTATTTTATTTTCTTTACCGAATTTGGGTCCGGAAGAACCCTTTTCCCGCTTTTGCTAGTTGCTGCTATCCTTCTATCGTTTAAAAGAAGGGCGATGGAAGCTTTATTTTTATTTTGCTGTTTTTTTGGTTCCAGACTTTTTAATTGGCTTCTGAAAAACGGATTTGAAAGAGAGCGCCCATCTTTTAACCCGTTAACGGATGAAAATTCGTACAGCTTCCCAAGCGGCCACGCCATGAATTCGGCCGCATTTTTTTCGTTTACGGGCTATTTGCTGATCCGCTATTTTCCAGGATGCCGTTTCCCGATTGCGGGGGCAATGGGTTTAATCATCGCAAGCATTGCGCTGAGCAGGGTGTACCTGGGGGTTCACTTTGTTACAGACATAACCGCGGGAATTTGTGCAGGACTGATCTGGTCTATCCTTATAAAAATAGGGTACAAGCGCACTGCTGTTAAATTTCGACAAAACTAGCTGCAATTCGAAGGAGGATTTCGTGCACACCGTAGCCAATGTATAGGAAAATGATGCGGAGGGGTTCAGATGAGGCAACAGCTTATGATATTGAAGAGAAGACTGCGCATAATGGAAATCACCATCTTCCAGACACCCGAATTCGGCCATACGAAAGGGTATCAAAAAGTATATAGCTGCACAATCCCTGCTAAGGACCAAACAGATGCCCTCGAGAAAACGTTTAAAACATTTAATGTTCAGGATACGGTTCCAGAAGATTATGAAGCAAGATTTATTCGCACCGGCGATATCGTAAGCATTGAAGAAGAAAAAAGAGGAGTGGCATATTACAGGCTTCACTCAGGCGGCTGGAAAAAAATTAATCGCATACATGTGAGATAAAAAAACAAGCAGCGAATGGTTCATCCGCTGCTTGTACACATTATAGTTGATAGCCCGGTCCGTTTTTTCGTTTTCCGGCACTCTGTTCTTTTCCATGGGCGTTTTCTTCAGCCACGATCGCTTCAGGCGGTATATGGTTGTTTTTCTTCGGAGCGTTCACGCGGTTCCTATGTTTTTTGCCCATTTGACTACCTCCACATAAAGGGGATATGGTTATGCTTCTAATGATTATTTGCATCCTGGGTGCAATCTCTACAATTTCGGCTCTGCTTGTAAAAAGAGAACTTGAAAAGCTTTTTTATAAAGGAAAAAGCCGTTTTTTCTTTCATTTGCTTAACCTTTACTTCGTTAGTCTGCTCATTAGCTTTTCGGAAATTGTATTCTTCAGTAAGTTTCACGATTTTAACGGATTCTCCATGTATTTCATCGAAATGATTAAAATTTCCCTTCTGTACTTCCCTTTTTATTTAGGAGCTGCCTGGCTGTTTGAAAAGTACTTGAAGAGTATGAAAAAATACTATGCAGAAGGAAACGTCCTCGTAATCAAGCCGAAGTACCTTTCCAGAAAACAGCTTCCATAGTGCGCGCAATCAAAGTACAATAAAAGTATAGCATCTGATGCTTAGCAGAAGGAATAATAGGAGGACGGTTTGATGAGTGTACATATTGGAGCGAAAGAAGGCCAGATAGCAGAAACGATTCTGCTTCCGGGAGATCCGCTTAGGGCAAAATACATTGCCGATACATTCCTTGAAAATCCTGAGTGCTACAATGAAGTGCGGGGCATGCTCGGATTTACAGGAACATATAAAGGAGAACGCATATCTGTTCAGGGAACAGGCATGGGGGTTCCATCCATTTCAATTTATGTAAACGAACTCATTCAAAGCTACAATGTTCAGCAGCTGATCCGTGTGGGAACATGCGGAGCCATTCAAAAGGACGTTAAGGTGAGAGATGTGATTCTCGCCATGAGTGCCTCAACAGATTCTCAAATGAATCGCATGACATTCGGTGGAATCGATTATGCCCCGACTGCAGATTTTGATTTGCTGAAACGAGCTTACGATGCCGGAACCGAAAAAGGCTTGCATTTAAGAGCAGGCAGCGTATTTACAGCAGATATGTTCTATAACGAAAACGCAGACTGGGAAAAGTGGGCGCGCTACGGGATCCTGGCGATTGAAATGGAATCTTCCGCGCTCTACACATTAGCAGCGAAATTCGGACGCAAGGCTTTGTCAGTACTGACAGTCAGCGACCACCTCCTGACCGGAGAAGAAACAACCTCTGAAGAACGCCAGACAACGTTCAATGAAATGATCGAAGTTGCACTGGATGCAGCAATACAGAAATGATTTAGTAAAAGATGCCTGAACCGGGCATCTTTTACTGTTAGGACCCGTTCCCTGGAAATCCGGAAGTATTCGCTGCCGATCAGCAAGTTCCAGAGACTTTAAGGTTGGCTGCCTCCTGTTTTTTTATCATCCTTTCTTTAAAGGAATGGTAAATATAGTTTTTTTCTTTTATGGCCATAATGGTACAATTGAATTTGCTGAAAACAGATACTTTACGATTTAGGTGGTCGGTTTGATATGAAAAAAATGTTTGCCTGTTCAGTAGTCCCGTTCATGCTTTTCACAGCTGCCTGCTCCGTGGAGATGGAAGAAAATCTTTCGTCCAATGACGGTCAGAAACAAACGGAAGAAAAAGAAATTGGCAGCGTACAGGAAAATCAGCTTGTATTGGAAAACGAATACTTCAACGCACTGGAAACGGTTGAGGGGGAAGATGTTATTACAAATCCCGAAAATATATTAGTTTTGGTTAATAAGGAATACACACTTCCTGCTGACTACAAACCAAAAGATCTAACTGTTCCAAATGTACCTTTTTCATTCGGAGAAGCCGATGTACCGCAAAAATACATAAGAAAAGAAGCAGCAGCCGCTCTGGAGAAGCTTTTTGATGGCGCGAAAAAGAACAGCATTGAACTGTTTGCCGTTTCGGGGTTCCGTTCATATGACCGGCAGGAAAACATATTGGATCAGGAAATTACGTCTAAAGGCGAAGCAAAGGCAGAGCAAGCGGTTGCACATCCCGGTCAGAGTGAGCATCAAACCGGTCTTGCTATGGATATTTCCAGCAGAAGTGCAGATCTTGAAATTTCTAAAAAATTCGGCGAGACAAAAGAAGGCAAGTGGGTGAAGGAAAATGCTTATAAATACGGCTACATTATCCGCTACCCTGAAGATAAAGCTGAGGTCACTGAATATCAATATGAACCATGGCACTTAAGATATGTCGGGGAAAAAACGGCGAAAGTGCTGCATGAGAAAAACCTGACACTGGAAGAGTACTTTGAGCAGGTAAAAAAGATATAGCGGGTGATTATTTTGAAAAGACCGATGGATTTGCTGGATTATGGGATGACGATCCTATTCACAGGGTTTAATCCAAGTGTCATCTCAGGTCAGACGGGTCATCATTACGCCAATCCGACGAACCGTTTCTGGAAGATCCTCTTTCAATCCGGACTGACGAAAAGGCTGGTAAGGCCTGAAGAGGATAGGACCCTGCTTGCTGACGGTTACGGTTTTACAAATATCGTGCACAGACCGACTAAGGATGCATCTGAAATAACTAAGCAGGAATATGCCGCAGGACGAATTGAATTGACCGATAAAATCAGGAAATATAAACCGGGCATTGTATGCTTTGTCGGAAAAGGGGTTTACTTGCAATACAAAGGGATAGAGAAAGCACCGTGGGGGTTTCAGGCTGAACCCCTGATCGAGGGCGTAGAAGAGTTCGCTGCACCATCTTCAAGCGGACTTGTCAGAATGACAACCGCAGAAATATCAGCGATCTATAAAGAACTCGCAATTTGTACAGCAAAAAGGAACTGATCAGAGGACCGGTTCCTTTTTGCTTCTTTAGGATTAAAAGAAAAACAATCCTCCGATTGCTAAACCGGTAATAAACCCAAGTCCGATTCCGTAAGCAGGATAGTATGGGTAATAACCATATCCCCGTCCGTAAAATCCCATCCCAAAAGCGCCTCTCGGCCGGGGGCCATTTGGCTGGATGTATACCCGGCTTCTTGTTACATTGACGATTCTGCCGGAATGCACATTCCCAAAACGGTCAGTTATGCGGGCATGCTTGCCCCGGTGCTGGCTGCACATTTGATAATAGTTTTGGCTCAAACCTGATCCCTCCAATTTTATCCTTACCTTGTACGATATGAAAGGAGGGAAAGGCAGGTTTGTACGTATATCCCGGTTTAGGGTATTTTATGAGTCTGTTTTTGCCGGCTGGATTTCCGCAGCTGACGGAAGAAGTTCAAGAACTGCCTTAATGCCGCTCTAAAGGAGTCTTGGCCCTGCGCCTCACCTGAGCAAAAGAACGGCGAAGCAGAAAAGCGTTAATAAAACGGCTAAAGAGTATTGCTTAGACCTTTTTTCTGCTGTTTGAACTTTCCCTTGGAAACCGGGGTATAAGGAATAAAATGCTGAAGAACTTCTGAAGCGCTTCTTCATGATGGCTTGACGGTCAGCAGCGGGCGGCTATAAACGCGCGGTAGCTTAAGTAACCGCTGTATTTTTGCAGGATAAGCTGATGCGCTTGATAAACATCGAATACCTCGGGAGGAACGCTTTCATCCATCATCAGTTCATGATCCGGCTGTTCATCGTCATACGTAAAGGAAAATTCTTCTGCTTTCAAGCTGCGCACCTCACAATATCCACACGAGCCGAACAGGTTCTGCCATTCTTTTTCAGACAATAGCGCCTTAAAACCGTAAAAATCCATGATTTCATTCCGGCTTGCTGAATGAAGTGGCTGCTCAAGAATCACTTCAACCGCTCCGAGTTTTCCTCCCGGGACAAGTACTCTGCGGCATTCCTTTAATGCGGCAGAAGTGTCCGTAAAGGAGAGCACGGATTCACTGAACACCGCATCAAAGTGGGACCCGGGATAGGGCATTTGTTCAAGCTTTCCCTGCTGAACGGCAGCCGATTCCCCAAGCCTCTCCCTGGCTTTTCTGACCATCCGCTGATCTGAGTCGATCCCGGATGGGCTATACCCCAATGCGGAAAGATAGGAAAGCGTTTGGCCTGTGCCGCATCCAGCATCTAGTATGCGGCAAGGGAAGGGGAGGTCCATAGCCGGCAGGAACTGCTTTGTTAGCTGCAATCCTCCTGGATGGGCTCCTGCTATTCCCAGCGCAGCAATCATATTTAAATAGTCCGGCAAAAAATCGTCTCCTTTGCACATTAGCTGTTGCTCTGCATTTACACAATATGCAAATAAGACTGAATTGGTTTAACAGCTTCTGAACAGGCAGTACCGGGCCATAATCGCTTTCAGCCTGGACCGGATCAGGGATGTGACTTCAGATTTGCAGACTATTTTCATCGAACTGCTTAAGTTAAGTGATGTAATGAAGATTGAGATTTTGTTTTGTACATAAGTTGTTACCTGATTTTCATAGAAAAGAATTTTTTTTTGGATTTTCTCATCCACTTCCTCCAGCAATGAAAATGAAAAGCTGATCATTTCCCTGTCTATATCCATTACATAATCACGAAGAAGCATCATGCATCCTCCTTTTTCTTTTTTTGTAATAAAATTTACACAGAGTTTACATAAATTTCATGAGAAAAGTGTCGAAAATTTTAAAAAAATTTATTGGACAAAATCCTGCAAAGGCAGTATTAGTTGACGTTTTAACAGGACTCGGACATAATGAAATTCATAATGAGGTGATGATAAAGTGAATAAAAATGTAAAGCTGTTATTAATCGTTTTATTAACAGCTATCATAAGTTCAGGTCTGACAATGACACTGATCAAACCGGAAAAAGTCGTAATGGAAAAGGAAGCAGAACAAAATCCGGACTTTGCTAAATTGTATGATACATACGAAAAATTGGAACAGGAATATTATCAGAATACAAGTAAGGAAAAGATGGTGGACGGAGCAATAAACGGAATGGTTGAGGCATTGGGGGATCCTTACAGTTCCTATATGAATGCTGAAGATTCCAAAAGCTTTAATGAAACGATCTCTTCCTCTTTTGAAGGAATTGGAGCAGAACTGCAGGAAGTGGAAGGACAAGTCATGATTGTCTCCCCGATTAAAGGCTCTCCTGCTGAAAAAGCCGGGTTAAAACCAAAAGATAAAATACTAAAAGTGAACGGCAAAAGTATAAAGGGGAAGAGTGTCAACGACACAGTAGGGCTAATCAGAGGGGAAAAAGGCACCTCTGTCAAGATTGGTGTTGAGCGGGAAGGTTCCCAGCAGCTTGAATTTTCTATCGTTAGAGATGAGATACCCATTGAAACCGTCTATACAGACGTGGAAGACGGGATTGGAAAAATACAGGTTACAACCTTTTCGAATGACACAGCCACGGATTTCCGTAAAGCTGTAGATGAGCTTGAAAGGAAAAATGTCAAGGGAATCGTGATTGACCTCCGTCAAAATCCGGGCGGACTTATGCAAGAGGCAATTTTGATGAGTGAACTGTTTATACCTAAAGGAAAAAACGTTATGCAGGTGGAGAATAAAGACGGAACGAAAGAAGTGCATGCATCCAGAAATGATGATCCGGTCGACATCCCAACCGCTGTCGTCATTGATGAAGGGACGGCAAGTGCCGGAGAAATTATGGCGGCTGCATTAAATGAATCGGCCGGCATCCCTTTGTTTGGGGAAAAAACGTTTGGAAAAGGAACCATCCAGACATCCGCCCAATTTAATGATGGCTCATCCATTAAATACACGATCGCTAAATGGCTGACACCTGGCGGAACGTGGGTTCATGAAAATGGAATAAAGCCGGAAAAAAAGGTCTCACTGCCAGACTACTCAAAGCTGCCTTATTTGGATCCATCCAAAACATTAAAATCCGGAGATGCTTCCAAAGAGGTGAAAACCGCTCAGGAATTTCTGAGTGCTCTCGGCTACGGCAAAGAAAAGTCCGGAGTATTCGATTCAGAGATGGAAAAATCGGTGAAAAATTACCAGGAAGATCATGATTTGAAGCAAACCGGTATGATTGATGAAGACACGGCTATGTCTATGCTCACATCTTTACAGGAGCTTATTAGAAAAAATGATACCCAGCTTAAAGAAGCGGCAGAGTCTTTAAAATAAGCTCTCATACAAATTCCTGGAGCAATTGATTTGAGTTTATAACCCAAGACCGTATAAGCGGTTTTGGGTTTTTTAGGATTAAAAATAGTTATAATTTGACCGCTTCCTATTAGCCATTTATAATTAATTTGAATTTGAGATGTTTGATGCTGAAGGAATTTTGTGGGCCTAAACATGCTAAAAGGAGAGATTCACATGGCTAATCTTAATGTAGCGATCATTTATTACAGTTCTACTGGCACCAATTATCAAATGGCAAAATGGGCAGAAGAGGGAGCCCGATCATTCGGAGCAGATGTCAAAGTTCTAAAAGTAAAGGAGCTCGCACCACAAGAAGCAATTGAATCGAACCCTGCCTGGAAAGCGCACATTGAGGCTGCGGCACATGTCCCTGAAGCTTCACTTGGAGATTTAGAATGGGCGGATGCCATCATCTTCAGTGCTCCTACTCGTTTTGGGAATGTCCCTTCACAAATGAAGCAGTTTTTGGATACGACTGGAGGATTATGGTTCCAGGGAAAGCTTGCGAATAAGGTTGTAAGCGCCATGTCTTCAGCCAGCAATCCTCATGGCGGACAGGAGCAGACAATCCTTAGCCTTTATGCCACGATGTATCATTGGGGTGCGATTGTAGCTGCTCCGGGATATACAGACCAATCAGCTTTCACTTCAGGCGGCAATCCATATGGAAACAGTGTAACGGTCGGACAGGATGGAGTAATGCAGGAAGATATTCAGGAAGCTGTCAAACATCAGGCTAAGCGGACCGCAATGGTAGCTGCGGCCATTAAAAGCGGACTATAACGGTAAAGGGGGCTTTTAGAGCCCCTTTAATCATGTAAACCCTCCAGCCTCATACAATAGGAGGAGGCATTTAAATGGAGTGGTCTATGTGGATTTTGATATTCAAAAAGAACGGATCTTCAGTCTTGCATCCTTGCGGGAATACTTGATGACCAGGACAACCGAGCGTAAAGAAATTCAGAACCCGGAAGGAAAAAAGCAGAAATATTCCATTGCGGAATCGGATGAAATAGTCAAAACTAAGCTTAAAAGCAAAAGAGCAAAAGCGCTTCTTCAGCATGATGGGCATGCCGTCATGGCAACAATGGACAAAAGCATGCAAGAGTCCTATATAGCCAAATTGCTTGTAAGCGGGATGACAGCCGCCCGGATCAATTGCGGTCATGATGGGGTGAAGGAGTGGAAAGAGATCATCAGCCGTTTAAAAAGAGCGGCTGAAATGACAAACATTCATACGTGTAAAATCTATATGGATTTAAGCGGGCCGAAAATCAGAATTATAGGCCTGCCGAACGGGCTTCAGCAAATGAAAATCCACAAGGGCCAGACGATTCGCATTGCTCTGAATCAATCGCATATGGCAGATTCTTTTATAACAAACATGCCAAAAGCTTTTCAAAATGCCAAAAAAGGAGACCGGCTTCTAATTAATGATGGAACGATTCAAGCAGCCATTATTTATATAGAGAAGGAAATGGTCATAGCGGAACTGGTAAAAGGTCATAAGGAAAGTTTTTCAATTAAAGTAAATGACGGAATCAATTTGCCGGATTCGCTGACGTTTTTGTCACTCCCGGCAATGTCTGAGCAAGATATCAAAGAAAGTGCATTTACATTTAAACATGCGGATATTGTGGGTCTTTCATTTGTCCATTCAGCCGGGGATCTGAGGGCCTTAAAGAATCTGATGCTTCAGAAAACAGGAAAGGTGCTGCCGGTGACAGCCAAGATCGAAACAGAGTATGCGATCAAAAATCTGCCGGCCATCATTTCAGAAGGATTAAAGCATAAAGGCTTCGGCATAATGGCTGCACGGGGAGATTTGGCTGTTGAAGCTGGGTTTGAAAGTCTTGGAAGACTCCAGGAGGAAATCATGAATGTATGCCATCACTCACAAACACCGCTCATTTATGCCACAGAAGTATTGAGCACACTTGCCAAAACAGGAATGCCGAAGCGGCCTGAAATCATCGATGCCTACCTTTCTCATCAGACAGCCTGCACGATGCTCAATAAGGGGCCGTTTATTCCTGAAGCTATTTCCATGCTGAAACGGATTGGGACGGACCGAAAGCGAAAGTTATCCTTTTACACGGCCGGACTATTGGAGGACTGAACAGTTAATGAAGCACATTTATAAAAAAGGAACCTCTAAAAAAACCATCCTGCTATTACACGGAACACGGAAGTGAGCATGATTTGCTTCCTCTCGGACCAATGATTGAACCGGAAGCCGGCTTATTGTCCGTTCGCGGCAATGTGTCTGAAAATGGAATGCCGAGATTTTTTAAACGTCTGTCAGAAGGTGTTTTCGATGAAGAGGATTTAGTTGAACGCACGAAAGAACTTTATCAGTTTCTCTCAGACGCATCAGTGGAATATGGGTTTGACCGTTCAGAAGTGATTGCTTTAGGCTATTCAAATGGAGCAAACATTGCGGCCAGTATGCTTTACCACTTCTCGGATGCGTTTAAATCTGCGATTCTGCACCATCCGATGGTTCCGCTCAGGAATCGTTCGCTTCAGGATTTAAACGGAGTAGCTGTCTTTATCGGAGCAGGGGAGAATGATCCAATTTGCACACCTGGCGAGTCAAAGGAACTTGCAGCTGCATTGGAGCAGGCTGGCGCAAGTGTAAAACTTCACTGGGAGCGCAACGGGCATCAGCTGACGGAACCGGAAGTGCGGGCTGCGGCAAACTGGTATAGCAAGAACTGAAAACCCTTTGCGGATCTTTCCGCAAAGGGTTTTTTGTAAACTTTATTGAGCTGTATATCCGCCGTCCAATACGACAGCCTGCCCTGTAACACCGCGAGCTTTATCGCTTGAGAGGAAGATGGCATAATCTGCAATTTCTTCAACTGTAAGCAGGCGTTTTTGCGGGATGAGCGGATAAAGAACATCCTCGAGCACTTTTTCGAGTGGTACGTTTCGAGTTGTAGCCAGGTCCTGCATTTGATTGCGTACGAGTGGGGTATCCACATATCCCGGGCAAAGTGCATTTACTGTAATCCCATGCTCTGCGCCTTCAAGTGCTGCAACTTTTGTCAAGCCGATTACACCATGCTTCGCACTGTTGTATCCAGCTTTTCCAGCAAATCCGATGACTCCATTAATCGATGACATGTTGATAATGCGGCCGAATCCCTGCTCTTTCATTTTAGGGAAAACATGTTTGATCGCCATGAATGGGGCTGTCAGCATGATTTTGACTAATAGCTCATATCTTTGTGTGCTGAATTCCTCAATCGGGGAAACGTGCTGCATGCCTGCATTGTTGATTAATATGTCGAGGCTGCCAAAATGGGAAACAGCTTCATCGATTGCCTGGATCAGCTCTTCCTCATTGGTTACATCACATTTAATTCCGAGAGTCTGATGGCCGCTTTCTGCCAGTGTATCCGCAGCCTTTTTCACACCTTCTTCATTCAAATCAGTGAGAACAACCTTTGCCCCTTCCTGAGCAAATTTTTCCCCGATTTCATACCCGATGCCCTGTGCAGCACCCGTAATAAATACAACTTTATTCTGTACCATAATGATCTCCTTCCACTAAGAAAAATTTTATTTAAAATTAGAGCTTACAAAGTGTAATATCTAATTTTATTTATTAATAAATCCCTGCTGATGCCAGCAGGAGAGCGACGATCAGTGAGATTGTCGGGAGAATCAGCCCAACGACTGCAACATCCATATAAGAATCCTTATGCTTTAATCCGGTCACGGTTAAAAGTGTCAGCAGTGCCCCGTTATGAGGCAGAATGGATGCACCTGAAGCAACTGCTGCTATTCTGTGGAATGCATCCGGAGATATGCCGCTTGACTGCGAAAGCTGATAATATTGATCTCCCAGTGCCTGTAAGGCAATGCCCATTCCACCAGAAGCGGAACCTGTAATACTTGCAAGCAGCTGGACGGCAAGTGCCTCTGAAATGAGCGGATTTCCGCCGATTCCCATAATCATATCCGTGATGTTTGAAAAACTGGGTACGGCGGTTACGACAGCTCCGAATCCGACGGCTGCACTTGTGTTAATGATGGCCATAACCGATCCGCTGGCCCCGCCATTGATTGCACTTATAAACAGTTTAAACTTTTTAATGCTCAAGACCATAATCACAATGATTCCAATTAAAAGGGAAGGCAGGATGTCGAGATTAATGACATTGAGTGTTACCACGACGACAATAAGCGGAATGATGGAAACATAAGGGTTCGGAAGGGCAGAAGGATCAATTTGCTTCACTTCGCTACCACCCTTTGGATCTGTATATCCTTCCCCTTTTTCCTTTAGCTTTCTGCCGCGCCATGCCAGATACAGGTATCCTCCCACTGCCATAATCAGTCCTGCGGCTATCCCGGTTACAGGTCCCGCTAATGGAGTGGTATTAAAGTAATCCGTAGGGATAATATTCTGAATCTGCGGCGTACCCGGCAGAGCAGTCATCGTGAAGGTGAAAGCTCCTAATACGAGTGTAGCCGGTATCAGCTTTCTTGATAAATCAGCCGCCTTAAAAAGGGCAATGGTAAGGGGGTATAACGCAAACACAACGACGAACAGGCTGACTCCGCCGTAGGTGAGCACAGCCGCCCCGATGAGAACACCGAGAACCGCCCGCTCTTTGCCGATAAAATCCGTGATTTTATAAGCAACCGCCTGTGCCATTCCTGTTTCTTCCATCAGCTTTCCGAAAATGGCTCCCAAAAGAAAGACAGGAAACCATTTTTTTGTAAAGCCAACAAAGCCCTGCATATACGTTTCCGTATAGGACGGAAGGAGGTCCATTCCTTCAATCCCTGCGACGAGAAGGGATATCAGCGGCGCGATCCAAATGATTGACCAGCCAAAATAGGCAAGGACCATAAGTAAAATTAATCCGAGTACTATACTGAACATGTCCTGAGTCTCCTTGTATCAATTTATGTACTAGCTTTCCTCAAACCCTGCAAAAGTATTGTATATCCAATAATTACTGTTTTAAAACGTAACGGGCAAAAGGAAAAAGCGGGTGAGGTTCCCGCTTTTCATCCTGTTTTTATTAAAGCCATTCTGCTACTTGATCGAGCGAAATTCTTTCACTTTTATGTGCAGGTTTGGCTGCTTTCCCTACGGAAATGAGCATAACCGGTACATACCGTCCGGCTACTTTAAATTCTTTAATAAAGGCTTCACCGTTAAATCCGCCGATTGCACATGTATCAAATCCTTTTGCTTTAGCGGCAAGCATAAGCTGCATGGCTGCGAGAGAAGCATTGGAGTATGCGGCATCTCTTGCGTAGACTGGATTTTCATAAGCACCATGAATCTGGCCGGCAAGGGTTTCTTTAATTTCTTTAGACATATGTCCAGCCTCAACCAGCGGGCTGTAAACCTGTTCCACATTTTTATTCGCTTCCAGATCGCCAAGAATGGCAATAACCGCTGAGGATTCTATAATCTGGTTTTGACTGTAAGCGATTGGATGCAATCTTTCCTTCGCTTCATCGCTGTGGAATACCATGAAGTTCCAGTGCTGGAGGTTCCAGGCGGATGGAGCTTTAACAGCTGATTCCAGGATGGATGTGAGCTCAGCTTTGGAAATGGCTTCGGATGGATCATAATGGCGGATGGAAGTGCGGTCCTCCATTAAAGTCAGCAAATCTTCTGCAATAGTTGTCATGGAAAAACTCCCCCTTAGTAAAATAATGGCATAATGGATATAATAGACAAAAAGTAACGCGCTCACTTATAGTAAGCTTGTCGAACCTTGTCTATGATAAAACGCTGTTCAATTAATTGTCAAGAATGAGGCTTGAAAAGGTGGAGATGGTATGAAATTCCCGAATTGTCCGCACGTAGAATTTGCATTTAAACTCCTTGGTAAACGGTGGAACGGAATGATCGTTCATGTCTTGATGGATGGTCCAAAGCGATTTAAAGATTTAAGTGAAATCATCCCTAGTATTAGTCAAAAGATGCTTGCCGAACGTTTAAAAGAATTGGAAAATACAGAAATGGTTGAGCGCATTGTCTATCCTGAAACTCCTGTAAAAGTGATTTATCAGCTGACCGAAAAGGGTATGGCATTAAAGAACGTCATGAAAGAAATCCAAATTTGGGGCAACCGATATTGCTAGGAGGAAAAGATAAATGGATTCTAAAACAGTCATTGTTACCGGAGCGTCAAACGGAATAGGGGAAGGGGTTGCAGCGGCTTACTGCAAGGAAGGCTACAGTGTTGTGCTTGCTGATAAGGATGCAGAAAAGGGCAAACAGCTGGAGGAGCAGCTTTTAAAGCAGCACGACCGGGTATTGTTCATCAAAACAGATGTCAGAAATCCTGCTGAAATTACTGCGTGCATGGAAGAAGCGGTAAGAACATTCGGAGGGGTTGATATATTAATCAACAATGCCGGCGTTTCCACGTTCAAGGACCCGCTGGAGCTCTCCGTTGAAGAATGGGATGATATCCTTTCAGTTAATCTGCGCAGTGCATTTTTGTTCTCAAAAGAGGCGGCCAAGCACATGAAAGACCGGACTGGAGGCTCAATCGTGAATATCGCATCCACCAGGTCGCAAATGTCTGAGCCCCACTCAGAGGCTTATGCCGCATCCAAAGGGGGAATAGCAGCCTTAACTCATGCCCTGGCTGCATCCTTTGCAGATTATTCGATTACAGTGAACGCCATATCCCCTGGTTGGATCCACACAGGGAAACTGGAAGAACTAAGGGAGATCGATCACGCTCAGCATTTATCCGGAAGAGTGGGTGAACCATCGGATGTCGCCGGTGCCTGCCTTTACCTGACTCAATCCTCGAATAGTTTTGTAAATGGCGCAAATCTTGTAATTGATGGCGGGATGACCAGAAAAATGATCTACGAACATTAAAAGGAGGAATTTTAATGCCATGGAACAGCAGGAATTATCCGGAATCAATGAAAAACCTCCCTGGAAAGACAAGAAAAAAAGCGATAGAAATAGCCAATGCTTTGCTGGATGAAAAGTACGAAGAGGGCAGGGCGATTGCAATCGCGACGGCCCAGGCTGAAAAATGGGCGCAGGACGAAGGTGCTAAGGAAGCCTATAAGCTCCATAAAAGAGATGAAAAGTGGATCATCGAAAAGGATTCCGCCGAGCGAGCAAGCTTTTCGTTTCATACAAAAAAAGAAGCTTTAACAAAAGCGAGAAAATTGGCTGAGGAGAAAAACATTTCAATCTCCGTCTTCAAACAGGACGGCTCTGAGGATCAGACCATTAATTAATGGGAGCGGCCGGGCAAGGGCCCATTCGTTGTCCATGCCAGGTGAATAACCTATAAGTGCAGGCTAACGAAGAGGAGGAAATACCTTGTACCCATACATGATGCGCAGTGTTCCAGGCGCTCCTTACCAGCGTTTTTTCCCATTAGGCTTCCCGTTTGTCGGAGGTCTGATTGGCGGGCTCTTTGGTGGTGCGATCGGAGCAAGTTTGTTTAGACCGCCTTTTTACGGCTACGCCCCCTATCCTTATTACCCTCCCTATGGAGGAGGATTTCCAGGAGGATTTCAGGGGGGCTACCCCGGAGGCGGAGTTCCCGGCTACCCCGGAACATACTAACAACTGCCGGATAAATATGAAACGCCGCCTTTATTCAAAGGGCGGCGTTTCATGTCGAGCCGGGAACATTCGGGGTTCTCCGGGAAAAGGATGATGAAGCAGCCCGAAAAAAAGAGCCGGCATCATCAGCTCTCATTGCTGATTTCAGGCAAGGAAATCTCAGTTACATGAACATCCTCATTTTTCAGGAAAGAAAGCTCAAGATTCTCATTCTGGTAAGAAGCTTTCGTTCCTTTTCTGCGAACCGGGTGAGGGATGCTGAACGTTTTGCTTTCTCCCTTTTCAGGAAAGTTTACGATTGTGACCTGATGACTGTTATGCTGGATTTTAATATTTTTTGCAAGGCTCGCAGGAATGTGAAGTTTAAAATAAACTTTGTCAGTAGCTTCATACCAGCTTTCTCGTGGAGCTTCATTTTTTTCTTCGTGTCCCTGTTGGGAAAATTGATAAGGAAATCCGCCTTGCTGGTCTTGACCAAACACCTGGCCCATCACCTGCTGTACATAGTTTTCCACTTGATTCGGATTCATTTTCTTGAAAAAATCAGGCATTTTTTGCTGATTGAACGGATACTGCTTATTCCATGGAAACATTCAATCATCCTCTCACAACTATTTTTAATGAAGCTGATGCACAATAAGATACGTCTAGAAAACCGGATTATCCTTTAAATGCGGGCTGCAGTCCATTATATGCCGTGGGAATTCCTTTTGCTTGTTAAGCTTTAGCCGGGAAGAGTATAATGTGCATGGAGAAGCAGGGAGAGTGGATGAATGCATCACGAACATGGCAGGTACGATAAAACCGGTATGATGCTCACCGCCGGTTCTTATTTTTTATGGGGAATTCTTCCCTTGTACTGGAAGATGATCGATGAAGTCCAGTCGGAGGAAATTTTAGCTCACAGGATTGTCTGGTCGTTTATCTTTATGCTGGCCGTCATTACAGCAGCAGGAAAATGGAATGTATTGAAAACAGCCCTTTCTGAGATGAAGAGACATCCTATCGTTATTTTGAGTTTGATTTTATCTTCTGTATTGATCAGCGCCAACTGGTTTGTATATATATGGGCGGTTAACAACCACCATATTGTGGAAGCAAGTCTTGGGTATTACATTAACCCGCTAATCAGTGTCATGCTCGGTGTCCTGTTTCTTAAAGAGAATTTAAATGGCTGGCAGAAGCTTTCTTTTGGGCTTGCTTTAATCGGTGTCCTGATCTCAAGCGTTCATTTTGGAAGCTTTCCGTGGGTATCCGTCATTCTGGCCCTGAGCTTTGGACTATATGGACTAACGAAAAAACTGACAAGGCTCGATCCGGCAGCAGGACTTACTTTTGAAACACTGGCAGTTCTGCCCGCAGCAGCGGCCTATCTCGGAATGCTTCATCTAGAGGGAGATGCTGCTTTTCTATCTGGAGATGCCGGTCTTGATTTGCTCCTGGCGGGGGCCGGAGCAGTAACCGCTGTCCCGCTCCTTCTTTTTGCAGGAGGAGCGAAGCGAATTCCTTTATATTTGACGGGGATTTTGCAATATATTGCACCGACCCTTACCCTTATTGCAGGTCTTGTGCTATTCGGAGAAGCATTTACAGCGGTTGATATGATTACATTCACCTTTATTTGGTCTGCACTGCTTATATTTACCTTTTCGGGCACTAAAGCAGCCGGATTACCATCCGGTCGGAGAAAAAAAAATAAGTCAGCTCGTATATAAAGGGTTTGCCTTACTGAGACAGCGCTTCATCCAAATCTAAAAGCTAAAATCCCCAATTTTAAATCCGGGAGTGGTGGTCAATGGACGGACAGCATCTTCTCGAATGCTACCGCAGGATATGGCATAACCGGAGGCTTGATTCACGCCTGCCGCCTGAAGAAGCATTGGAGGACGCTTTGATGAGGGATCTTCTGGATGAAGGAACACATCCCAGGGTCCGGAAAAGCATCACTGATAAGTACGCGCTTTCTGTCAGCCGGGTACAGGATTCCCTTCTGCAGAAAGAGGAAAAGAACGAGCTGATCATTAGATATAATACGGTTATGAACCGCTTATTGAATCATTGAATAAAGGAGCCTCAGCATGAAACCAATTGTACCTACTGAAATACAGGAATTTCTGGACAGGCACACGAATCAGGATGTATATATTCATCTTGAAACAACAACAGGTGCTTACAACGCGCATCAAAATGAGAACAGCATGACAGTCGTAGCCTTTATCAGAAATGCTAAATTGAAGTACTCCCTTGCAAAAATTACCGGCTTCGGCCCCTACCGTGTCGGCTTAAAGATGGAAGAAGGATGGACCTACGCAGAGGGCTTAACGGATTTTACGGAGGATGAACAAGGCCGCTTGCTGATTGCCGGACATCATCCTGATGGAAAACTGGCCATCGCCCTGCAGATCAGTACAAAACCATTTCCATCATGAGAAAAGGAGAATTAATAATGAATGAACATGTATTAGTTGTATTGCCGCATCCGGATGACGAATCCTATGGAGTTGCTGGCCTGATTGCCTTAAAAAGAAAAGCAGGGATTCCGGTTACATACGCATGCGGGACGCTTGGAGAAATGGGAAGGAATATGGGCAGTCCTCTGTTTGCTAACCGGGAAGTGCTTCCGCTGATCAGGAAGAGAGAGCTCGAGGATGCGTGTAAAGCAATGGATGTAACAGACCTTAGAATGCTCGGTCTCCGGGACAAGACCCTCGAATTCGAAGATATTGAAGAATTTGCCGATCGGATTGAGAGCATTATAGACGAGGTAAAGCCTACACTTGTCGTAACCTTTTACCCGGATCATGGGGTCCATCCCGATCATGATGCGACAGGCAGAGCGGTCATTCATGCCCTTAGAAGGATACCTGCTGATCAAAGACCTGTTACTTATTGCATCGCTATTACAAAAAACAGAGAAGAGGTCCTCGGACAGCCGGATGTCGTTCTTGATATCAGGGAAGCTGCAGAAATTAAGTTACAGGCCCTAAAAGCACATCGTTCCCAGACAGAAGGGTTAATGAAGCAGCTGGAGGAGAGCTTTAAAAAAGGCGGGCCTCAGCTGATGAATTTTTTCGAATCCGAAAGCTACTATCATTATAAATGGGATGCTGAAGCATAGGCACTCAAACAGGCAGTGGCTTATAAAGATTTGAAGATAAAGAATAAACCCGGGAAGCTCAAGGGGGCTGCCCGGGTTTTTTACAATTCGGTAAGCGTGATCATGGATGCAGACATAACGCTGGAAAATTTACTGCTTCTGTTGAACAGGGAGCCCAACCGTTTTTTGGATTTTTACAAGCCGCAGCGATAATCCACCAGCACCGGCTGCGAGCCCGGCAATTAAACCAATCCAGTATCCGAACGCCTCAAGACCTGTGTATTGAGCGAGGCAGAATCCGACCGGCAGGCCGATTGCCCAGTACGACACGAGAGCTGCATAAAAGGTAAAACGAACATCCTTGTAGCCCCGCAGTGCACCTTGAATCGGAGCAGCCACTGCATCGGAAATCTGGAAAAAGACCGCATAGATTAAAAAAGTTTTCGTCAGATTCAGAACCTCGGCATCCTCTGTATAAATAGAAGCGATTTGACCTCGGAACATGAGGATAACCGCTGCTGTGATCAAAGACAGGATGACGCCCGTCAGAATGCCTAAATAGCTGTATTGCTTGGCGTCCTGCCACCTTTTAGCCCCTGATTCAAAGCCGACAACGATCGTTAATGCCATTGAAATGGCCAGTGGAATCATGTATAGAAATGACGCAAAGTTCAGCGCTGCCTGGTGAGAGGCAATGGTCACCGTGCTGTATTCGCTCATAAACAATGTGACCGCAGCAAAAATGCTTGTTTCAAAAAAGATCGCCATTCCGATCGGAATCCCGATCGATAATATTTCTTTCCACTTTTGCAGAGAGACTTTATAAAATTGTTCAAAAAGAGAAAAGGAAGCAAGAGGAGCATGCTTTTTCAGCAGGATCAACGTTATGCCTGCAGCAGCCCAGTAGGTTAAGCTCGTTGCTGCTCCTGCCCCTGCTCCGCCGAGAGCAGGAAAACCGAATTTTCCGAAGATCAATAAATAATTCAAAATAAAATTGACAGGCAGGGTAAGAAGCGTAATTAGCATCGTAATTCTTGTCATACCCAATGAATCAATAAAACTTCTTAAAACTCCATAAATGAACAGCGGCAATATGCCGAAGGAAAGGGCAATCAGATAATCCTTTGCAATCGTCTCCACCTCGTTCTCAAGGGGCAGAAGCGAAAGTACCGGTTCTAGGGCCAGAAACCCTGTGAGCAGGACAACGATCGTCATGGCAACGGATAAATACAGCCCTTGAATGACGATAAATGGAACACCGTCTGTTTTTTTAGCTCCTGCAAGCTGCGCCACCATCGGAGTAACGGCCATAAAGATTCCGCTTAATCCGGTATAAACCGGGACCCATATGCTTGAACCGACCGCTACCCCTGCAAGATCCTCAGGGCTCACCTGGCCGGACATGGCCGTATCGAGGAAGGACATGGAGTAAAGCCCAAGCTGGGTAACCAGGATGGGAAAAAGTATCACGGTGAACAGTTTGATTTTTTCCTTATAAGTGTTTGTCTGATGCATCATTCCAACCTCTTCTATTCATGACATAATCTTGAATTATATCACGAATTGAAGAGAGTATTACGGCTTTTGCTTCTGGACTTTGTCAGGATTTTTTCTAAACATGCGGTAATAGAAGCATCCGAGGATAACGGTGCCGGAGATGGAAAACAAATATTGAAAGATTTTGGCAGCGGTCAATGAAGCTGCACCTCCTTTACGAAACGTCTATCTATAGTATGTACCACCATTTTCCAATCAATTCCCGTTTTGATCACACCGGATCTGCAAAACCTAAACAAAAGGAGCGAATTAAAATGAGCATACCAGAGGACCAATTTGTACTGCACCAAATAAAGGGCAGCATCCAGCGAAATCTCCAGGACATCATCAACAGCTCAACCAGGATATTAAACGAACTCGGTGAAAGTGAGATGTGCCTCCTTTGTGAACTGGACGAAATAAATGGGAGGTTTAAAGTCATACAATCAGCAGCTTCTACCTTTTACTTGCAGGCGTACTTGTCCGCCTATACGGAAAGTTTTCACGCTCTTGCTTCTGCTATGCAGAATCTCTCCCAGAAGCAGCATGGCGGTCTGATTATTGTTGAAAGAGAGCAGGAGGTCGCCCCCTTCATTAAAAATGGAATCCAGGTCGGAGCGGATCTATCTGCTTCCCTTGCAGAGAGTATTTTTTATCCCGGCAATCCGCTGCACGATGGGGCGATGCTTGTAAAAGGAGATAAAATTCTTTCTGCCTCCAATGTCCTGCCGCTGTCGGATGCTTCCTCAGACGGGAGCAAATTGGGCACCCGGCATAGAGCCGCCATGGGACTTACTGAAAAAACGGATGCCGTTGTCCTGATCGTATCTGAAGAAACAGGAAAAATGTCGTTTGCGAAGGACGGCACCATTTATCCGATTAGTACAAATAATCTTTAAATTTTACCGTTGAATAAAGTTCTTTCTTCCCTGCGAATTGTAAGATATAATGTCGGATATGTTTGAAAAAAGGAGGTTTGAAGGTGAGCAGGATCATCGATCAATACTTTAAATTAACAGAGCGCAAAACCTCAATCAGGCAGGAGTTTCTTGCTGCCCTTACTACATTTGTAACCGTCAGCTATATTATCCTAGTTAATCCCGTTATTTTATCTGAAGCAGGTATACCAAAAGAGGCTGCCCTTGCCGCCACCATATTCGGAATTGTCATAACAAGCTTGATCATGGGATTTTGGGCAAATCTCCCAATTGTAATAGGCCCCGGAATGGGACTCAATGCTTTTTTTACATACACCGTTGTATTAAAACAAGGACTGTCTTGGGAAACGGCACTCGGTGCGGTTTTTATTTCCGGTTTGGTTTTTTTCCTTTTGTCCGTATTTGGAATCAGCGAAAAGGTAGTAAAGGCCATTCCCAAAACATTAAAAGCTTCGATTACAGCAGGTATTGGTTTGTTTATAGCCTTTATCGGCTTGAAAAACGGCGGAATCGTAGTACCGGATGAAGCAACTTTTGTGGCTTTAGGAGATATGTCGAACATCGGCACCATCCTCGCCCTTGCAGGAATCGTTCTCACAGCGGTTTTATCTGCTCTAAATGTAAGAGGCGGAATCATTCTATCTATTCTGGTCATTTCGGCGGCTTCCATCTTACTGGGGAATTCTCCGTCACCTAAGGGGATATCGGACTTTCTCTCCTTCCAAATCCCTTCCATTGAACCGACATTTCTGGCAATGGATTTAAAAGCAGCCGTCGGCTACGGAATCTTATCAATTATTTTCTCATTTACAATTGTAGAGCTTTTTGATACCCTTGCCACTCTGATCGGCCTGACGAAGAAGGCGGACCTTACAGATGAGAACGGAAATGTTCCCAATATGAATCGCGCTTTAACAACAGGTGCTTTCGGAACGATGGTCAGCAGTGCTCTTGGAAGCACGGCGATGAATACATATGTGGAAAACGCTACAGGAATTGCAGCAGGGGCAAGGACAGGATTAAAAGCTATATTTGCTTCGATCCTCTTCCTTTTGACGCTTCTGTTCGCCCCCTTTATTCAATTCATCCCGGCTGTTGCTACAGCACCTGCTCTGATTATTATTGGGGCATTTATGCTTACTGAGCTAAAGGAAGTTGATTTTGATGATTTAACGGAACTCATTCCAGCCTTTCTCGCTCTGATCATGATGCCGCTCACTTATTCGATTGCAGAGGGAGTAGCCTTTGGCTTTCTTTCCTACACATTAATCAAATTGTTTACAGGCCGTGCTGATGAGCTTCATTGGCTCATGTATGTGATTTCAGCGGCTTTTATTGTCAATTTCTTCCTGATAGGCTAATAAGGCAGGGCGCAGCCCCTGTCTTTTTTTGCAGGAAATTTCGGGTGGCGAAATATCTTCCCCGGTGCTATAGTTAAGGCATCTTACAAAATTGGAGAATGCATATGTGGAAAAATAAAAATGTTTGGATTCTGCTATCGGGGGAGTTTATTGCGGGTCTTGGATTGTGGATGGGCATTATTGGGAACCTGGAATTCATGCAGGCTTATATCCCATCGGATTTCATGAAATCGCTGCTCCTGATTGCGGGCTTACTTGCGGGAGTTGCAGTGGGACCGGCGGCAGGAAGAGTAATCGACAGCCATTCGAAAAAGAACGTGCTTATCGTATCCGGAATCGGCCGGATCCTCAGTGTAGTTTTTATGTTTGCAGCCATCTCCTATGGTTCGGTCTGGCTTATGCTGTTATTTTTAATCGGCATTCAGATTTCAGCTGCATTCTATTTTCCGGCACTTCAGGCAATCATCCCTCTTATAGTTAAGGATGAACATCTGATCCAAATGAACGGGATCCATATGAATGTTGCGACTCTTGCGAGGATAGCCGGAACGGCGCTTGCGGGAATCTTCCTCGTTTATATGAGTTTGACCGCGCTGTATGCATTGTCTACCGCTGCATATATCCTTCTGCTTTTTTCAACCTTCTTTCTGCAGATCAAGGATGATGGAGGGCAGGCAAGCAAAGGAAATAGCGGCGGGTTTCTGGAAGTTATGCCTATTTTAAAAGGAGCTCCGGTCGCTTTAACAGCCCTGATTCTCACAGTGATACCGATGCTGTTTATAGGCGGTTTTAACCTTATGGTCATTAATATAAGCGAGCTTCAGCAAAGCACAGAGATTAAAAGCCTGCTATACACAGTAGAAGGGTTAAGCTTTATGCTGGGCGCTTTTCTGGTCAAAAAGCTTACTGACCGCTTTAATCATGTTTTTCTGATGATTATGTTCTCTTTTATTACATCTATTGCGCATTTGTCATTGTTCTTCAGCGACCATTTTACCATGTCGCTTATATCATTCGGATTGTTCGGCCTGAGTGTGGGATGCTTCTTTCCGGTAGCCTCCACAATCTTTCAGACAAGGATCGCAAAGGAATATCATGGCCGCTTTTTTTCATTCCGCAATATGCTAGACCGCATCATGTTTCAAGTCGTTCTCCTTGGAACGGGCCTCCTCCTGGATACGATCGGCCTGCAATATATGGTTCTGGTGTTTGGAGCGGGATCCCTTGCCCTTGTGATTGGGTATGGGGGGAGACAGCTTAAAAACCCGAAAGACAGGGGAGGAGCTGTTTCTGTACCGGAGCCTGAAAAAGCAAGCAGCTGATCAAGGCATGCTTGAACTTCCCATTCTATGACATGCTATACTCTTAGAAGAGAGTATCCTAAATAAAGGGTGCTCTCTTTTTATTGCTCTACATGTACCGCTTATCGCCGGGATCCTCAAATCCCCTTTTATCCCCTCTTTCAATATCCTCATTAAACTGAACTCCTGCTAAATGAAAACAAAAATCAATTTTTAACAGGCCTTTAACCGCTGATTTGAAAGGAAGCTGGGATCAGATGGTAAATAATAGACTCTTTTCGCTATTTTTCCACAAAACAGTAGTTTAAGAGACGGTTGTCTAGTAAAATAAATGTAGAAATTAGAGGAGGCATACAGAATGAACCATAAAATTCTCGGTTTGACTGTTACAGCAGTAGCGGGAGCTTCATTTTTTGCAACCGCAGCTTCTGCAGAGAGTGTCAAAGTAAAAAGCGGCGATTCGCTTTGGGAGATTGCGAACAAATACGGCACATCCGTAGCGAAGCTAAAGGATGTAAACAAATTGACGCACAACACCATTTACATTGGACAGGTTCTTCATATCCCGGGCGCCCCAAGTGAGAAGCCGCAATCAGCTGATTCTCAATCTCAAACCAGTACATATAAAGTAGAAAGCGGCGATTCCCTTTGGGTGATTGCCAGAAAAAACGGAATGTCTGTTAGTGAACTAAAATCCATTAACAGCTTGAAAGGCGATACCATTTACATCGGGCAAGTGTTAAAGCTGAAATCCGGAAGCACGTCCGCTTCCCCTCAGCCAAACCCTCCTGCACAGAACAGCGGCGGCTCAAACGGACAGGGCACATACAAAGTCCAGCCCGGCGATTCACTATGGAAAGTGGCCAATAAATTTGACCTTACGATTGCAGAAATAAAGACAGCGAACAATCTAACAAGTAATGTAATCTATGTAAATCAGGTGCTGAAGCTTTCAGGCTCCGTAAAACCTGAAACAAAGCCGGACACAGGAAATAATGGGAACGATTATAGTGAAAGCAGCAAGATTGAAGGCATGATTGCAGAAGCGAAACGCCATATGGGTGTTCCGTATAAATGGGCCGGGAATACACCTTCGGGTTTCGATTGCAGCGGTTTTATCTACTATACAATGAATAAAGTGACTTCTGTTTCCAGGCTTAGTGCAGCTGGCTACTCCAGCATAATGAAGCCGGTATCCCAGCCGCAAAGAGGAGATTTTGTTTATTTCGAGACCTATAAGCCAGGACCTTCCCATATGGGGATCTACCTTGGAAACGGGGACTTTATCCATGCCAGCAGTTCACAGGGAGTGACGATTTCCAATCTGTCCAATTCCTATTGGAAATCTCACTACCTGGGAGCAAAACGATACTTCTAACAGTTAAGGAGAGCTATATGCTCTTCTTTTTTTTCTGGAAATTCAGGGAGCGGATTTGCCATCACGAGGGGAAAGAGTCTAATCGTTTAGATAAAGGGCATTATATTGCTGCACTGGCATCCGCCCTTCACCATACGGAAAGGATTTTTTGTCGGGAAGTTTTTTTTTCTGTATACTGATGAAAGAAAAAGATTTGTTGAAAAGAGGCTGACTGAAATGCAAGAATTAACGATAAACCTGCCTGCTGAAATTCGGGCTATTATGGAAAGAACATCTAATGCTTCGGAAAGAGATTTAACTTTAATAGGCAAGGGGGGCTTTATAACCGGAGATCTCTCCATTGTGGAGGACGCGGTAATTGCTTTGGCTCTGGGCAAAAATGTGCTGCTCAAAGGCCCTACAGGTGCAGGGAAAACGAAGCTCGCCGAGACCATTTCCTCCATATTCGGCCGCTCGATGCACAGCATCAACTGTTCGGTGGACCTTGATGCGGAAGCTCTGCTTGGCTATAAAACCATTCATTCTTCAGGAAATAATACATCGATTGAATTTGTTCCGGGTCCGGTCATAAAGGCCATGGAGAAAGGACACTTTTTATACATAGACGAGATTAATATGGCAAAGCCTGAAACACTGCCGATTTTAAACGGGGTGCTCGATTACCGCAAAATGATTACAAATCCCTTTACGGGTGATGTGGTAAGAGGGACAGAAGCGTTCGGTGTCATAGCGGCCATAAATGAAGGGTATGTCGGGACGGTTCCATTAAATGAAGCATTGAAAAACAGGTTTATGATTATTGATGTCCCGTACATTCAGGGAGCGGAGCTTGAGCAGATTATCAAAAGCCAATCCGGCTTAAAGGATGAAAGGTTAATCCAGTCGTTTATTCAGTTTTCTGCTGATTTGATTGTCCAGGTTCGAAATGGACAAGTCTCTGAAGAAGCGGCTTCCATCAGAGCTCTGCTGGATACGTGTGATCTGGCTGCATTTATCCCTCCTTTAAGAGCGATTGAGCGGGGGATTACGGAGAAGGTGGAGGATGACCGGGAAAAGGCTGCTATACGAAATATTGCGGAAACGCTGTTTGAGTGACGGGCGATGAGATTTATTAAATTTAACGACAGTCAAATCGATTCATTTCTATACATGGAGCTGGCTGATCTCGCCAAAACTCTCTCCAAAAATCCGGACCTGGAAATGGAATATGCGCCCTACTCCTATTTAAATCCGGCCGAAAACAAAATCTACCTCACCCATTTTTGGGATCACCGGCCGGCAGCCGACCAAATCAGCGGTCTGAAAAGCGACGTTTATCTGCATGCTGCCGGAAGTGTGTTTCACACCGGCATGGAAGAAACGCAAAATTTTATCTTAAAGGTGCAGCAACTGTCTGTAAAAGAGTTTGCCAAACAGCTTTTCATCATTCTGGAATCGGTCAGAATGGAAGAAATCATTAAAAAAGAGCGGCCCGGCACCAAAAAATACTTTGCCAGGAGAACAGAAATGTATAGAAGGCATTTCCGTTCCCAGCTAACGATTCATCTTGAGAGAAACATTGCTGCAGATGCTTTGTTTAATGCTTTATATTTAAAGCTCACTGCTCAATCCCCGCTTGAGACAATCCCTGCCCTTAATGAAGATTTTGAAAGAATGCTGCCTTTTTTTCAAAGAGAGCTTGAGCAGGCCTATGAAAGCCGAAGCACTGCAGAAACAGCAGGGATCGCATACCGAATCAGTGAAGCAGCTGAAGAATTCCTTGAAAAGGATATGCTGAATACGTATTTCTTTCTTCCGGAACAAGGATACGCGGAGAACAGCGGTCTTTCATTTAAAGACTTAAAACGAATGAATGAGCTGGATAATGATGACACGCTGGAACTGGACCGTAAAGAAGAGCGTGATGTACATGATCAGGAAATGCCGACCTGGCACAGGGAGACAAGCAAAGCAACAGACAGTTTTCTGCAGTATGACCTGGAGCATGGGTCCAAAACAGATTTAATGGGGAACGGGCTCCGTGAAGGAGAAGACGGTGATCAGGCGATGGGGACTGTACAGGGCTCATCTAAAGTATCAAAACAAAATAAGTACGATCAGTCTGAAGTTTTGGAGAACCGCCAGGACGGAGACAGGACCGGGGATGAATTCACATTCGGCAAAGAAAATAAGTTTGCTTTTGCTGAAAATCTGGAACCTGTCAAACCAAATGATCAGGATAAGATAAGCTACAGCGAAAATAAAGCGGCAGTGTCCCATTATCAGAAAAAGCTTAAACAGATGATCAGGAAGACGCTCGAGCATAAGAAAACCAATCCCCGGACTAATCTCCATACGGGCCGGCTCGGGAAAAACCTTTTGCGGTGGGTTACAGATGACAATCCAAGACTTTTTTACAAAAAAGAGGAGCCCTCTATTCAAATCGATGCCGTCTTTACACTTCTCGTTGACTGCTCGGCGTCCATGTACGATAAGATGGATGACACAAAGCTTGGCATTACGCTGTTTCACGAGGCGCTGAAATCGGTAGGGGTCGTCCATCAGATTACGGGATTCTGGGAAGATACAAACGAAGCCACTGAAGTGCGAATGCCCAATTACTTTCACAGGGTTGTCCCATTCAAGACATCGCTCAACCAAAGCACCGGTCCGGAGATTATGCAGCTCAATCCTGAAGAAGACAACAGGGACGGGTACGCAATCAGGCATATGACGCAGGAGCTCGTGATCAGACCTGAAAAACAAAAGTTCCTTATTGTCTTTTCTGATGGGGAGCCGGCAGCTATGAACTATGAGCAAAAAGGGATTGTGGATACGCATGAAGCGGTAATTGAAGCGCGTAAAAGAGGAATAGAAGTGATCAATATTTTTCTTGCTAATGGGGAAATTGAAGAAAGCCAGCGCAATACCATCCAGGACATATACGGAAAGTTCAGCATCATCGTTCATAAAGTAAGTGATTTGCCTGATGTGCTTTTTCCTCTTCTAAGAAAGCTTTTAAAGAAAAGCATCCAGGGGGGATAAAAGAAGTGCAGACTGCAGAAAAAGTCGGAGAAATCCGGAAAGAGGCTCCGGGTTCTCCTGTTTTTTCCGCCTATTTCGATACAATTTTTTGTTTTTCAATATTATTTACAATTTTCGATAGATTATTGTTGGAAACACGAAATGGTAGTGTTAAAATATCTATGGAAGCGTTTTAAACAGTTTTTCATTAGACGCAGTCAGCTGAAATTTATTCCAGAATAATATCCTATTACTTACATTTGGTAATTATTAGTTGGGGGTAATGTGAAATGCCGCAAACAAAGTCAAAGGTCAATGTTACATGGGAAGATTTCCATGGTCCTAACCTTGGCTATGTCATGGACCTGTATGATCAATTTACGGAAAATCCCGAATCAGTTGAGCCTGAGCTACAGGAGCTGTTTCATCAATTGGGGCATCCGCCGGATAATGGCTCCACATCCGCTGCTGCTGCACCTGAATCCAATCAGACGAGAGCGGATTTCGGTCCTGAAAAAATTGTTAAAGTAGCTTCAGCTGTCAAATTGGCTGAAGATATTCGTACGTACGGACATTTAAATGCATCCATTTTCCCGATTGAGGGGATGGGCGACAGTCAGGATTTGCTTAGCATTGAGGCATACGGGCTTTCTGAAGAGGATTTAAAGGAAATTCCTTCTGCTGTCCTGTGCGAGGACGCTCCATCCAGCGTAAAAAATGGATATGATGCCATTATGCACTTAAAAGAAAGCTATAAAAAATCCCTGTCATTTGAATTTGACCATGTTCATCGCTTTGAGGAAAAGAACTGGCTGAAACGGATGGTGGAAACTGGCGATTTATTTAAACCGCATACTAAAGAGAAGAGAAAAGCTCTTCTGAAAAGGCTTTTTGAAGTAGAAGGCTTTGAAAAATATCTTCATAAAACGTTTGTCGGCCAAAAAAGATTTTCCATTGAAGGTCTTGATATGCTTGTCCCAATACTGGATGAAATGGTGCAGAGCGCTGTAGAGTATGGGACGAAAACGATTAACATCGGAATGGCCCACCGCGGCCGGCTGAATGTTCTCGCCCACGTTCTCGGAAAGCCATATGAAATCATCTTTTCCGAATTCCAGCATGCACCGAACAAGGATCTAGTTCCTTCTGAAGGATCCACAGGAATCAATTACGGCTGGAGCGGCGATGTTAAATACCATTTGGGAGCGGACAGACAAATTAAAGATGAAAACATGGTGCGGGCCCGCATTACTCTTGCAAACAACCCGAGCCACCTGGAATATATTGATCCAATTGTAGAAGGCTATACACGCGCTGCGCAGGAAGACAGAAACGTGAGCGGCTTCCCTGAACTGGATACAAGCAAGTCTATGGCTGTTCTTATTCACGGCGATGCTGCTTTTCCTGGAGAGGGAATTGTTGCAGAAACGCTGAACCTCAGCCAGCTTAAGGGCTATCAGACTGGCGGAACCATCCATATCATAGCGAACAATATGATTGGTTTCACGACTGAAAGTACAGATTCAAGATCAACCCGCTATGCGAGCGATCTGGCTAAAGGATATGAAATTCCCATCCTCCATGTAAATGCGGATGACCCGGAAGCCTGCCTGGCTGCAGCGTATCTTGCATCTGAATACAGAAGGCTGTTTAAAAAGGACTTCCTTATCGATCTGATCGGCTACCGCCGTTTCGGACACAATGAAATGGATGAGCCGATGACAACACAGCCTCAGCTGTACACAAAAATCAAAGCACATGATACAGTCAAAACGCTTTATTCCAAAGCACTAAAAGAAGAAGAGGTTTTGACAGCTGAAGAGATAGAAGCTCTTGAAAATGAAGTGCAAAACAGATTTGAAACAGCCTACAAAAAGGTACCGGATAAGAAAGTTGCCCAGGTGCATGAAATCCAGCTTCCGGAAACGATTTCCCATGGAATCCCTTCCATAGACACAGCCGTCGATATCAGCAATATCCACGCTATAAACCGCGCGTTGGTTGAATGGCCGGAAAACTTTAATGTGTTTGGAAAACTGCAAAGAATTCTTGAACGCCGCTCAAGTGTATTGGAAGAGGACCACAAGGTCGAGTGGGGGCTTGCTGAAGCTCTTGCTTTTGGATCCATTCTTCTTGATGGGACTCCGATCCGTCTGAGCGGACAGGATTCTGAACGGGGAACGTTTGCTCAGCGGAATCTAATTCTGCATGACAGCGAAAATGGGGCGATCTACTCTCCGCTTCACAGGCTTGAGCAGGCAAAGGCTTCCTTTGCTGTTCATAACAGCCCGCTCTCTGAAGGCTCAGTAATCGGGTTTGAGTATGGCTATAATGTGTTTTCTCCAGAAACGCTCGTGTTATGGGAAGCTCAATACGGTGATTTTGCCAATGCAGCTCAAGTATTTTTTGATCAGTTTATCTCAGCCGGACGGGCAAAATGGGGCCAAAAATCCGGACTGGTGATGCTTCTGCCTCATGGCTATGAGGGTCAGGGGCCTGAACATTCCAGCGGAAGATTAGAGCGTTACCTTCAGCTTGCAGCGGAAAACAACTGGACAGTTGCGAACCTTACAAGTGCAGCCCAGTACTTCCATATTTTAAGAAGGCAGGCGAAGATTCTTCAGATGGAAGAAGTGCGGCCGCTCGTTATCATGACTCCTAAGAGTCTTCTGCGAAATCCAAACACGGTTTCTGATGTACAGGAGCTAAGCAGCGGATCCTTCAAAAAGGTACTGGAGCAATCTGGTATGGGCGGAGACCGAAGCATGGTAAGCAGGGTTGTTCTCTGCAGCGGTAAACTCGCAATCGATCTTTCAGATAAAATCCGTCAATCAGAAGAGAACTCAGATTGGCTTCATATCCTGCGGGTGGAGGAATTGTACCCTTACCCTCAAAATGAAATCGACTCGATTTTTTCGAGATATGAAAACCTGCAGGAAGTTATCTGGGTTCAGGAAGAGCCGGAGAATATGGGGGCTTGGACTTATATCGAGCCGAGGCTGCGCAAATCAGCACCAGCCGGAGCAGAAGTATCATATATTGGAAGAGACAGGAGATCCAGTACGGCTGAAGGAGATCCGACCGTCCATAAAAAAGATCAGGAACGCATTATCATGCAGGCGATTACACGAAACTAAGGGGGAAATAATCATGGCTGAAATCAAAGTACCGGAACTGGCAGAATCAATCTCGGAAGGAACAATTGCTCAATGGCTGAAGCAGCCGGGGGATTTTGTAGAACAGGGAGAGTATTTGCTGGAGCTTGAGACAGACAAAGTAAATGTTGAATTAACAGCCGAGGAATCCGGGGTTTTAAAGGAAGTGCTCAAGGAAGCCGGGGATACCGTTACAGTAGGTGAAATCATCGGAACAATCGATGAAAAAAATGAAGCGGGCGGCGGGGAAAACAAAGAAGAGCAAAAGCAGGAAACGGCTGAAGCCAAGCCTGTGAAAGAAGAGTCCAAAAAAGAAGAACCAAAAACGGATCATATTCCTTCCAGAGAAAATGAAACACCGGTTCAGCAGGACTCCAGAAACCGGACCATTGCCTCCCCGGCAGCGAGAAAGCTTGCCAGAGAAAAAGGCATTGATTTAAGTTCAGTCAGCACTTCTGATCCGCTTGGACGGGTACGCAAGCATGATATTGAGAACCATCAGAACGTCCAGCAGCCATCTGCTCCTGCTAAGCAGACAGAAAAAGCACCTCAGCAGCAGGCAGATAATCCTGCAAAGCCTGTGGAACGCGTCAAAATGTCCAGACGAAGACAGACGATTGCTAACCGGCTCGTTGAAGTTCAGCAAACAGCTGCCATGCTTACTACATTTAACGAAGTCGATATGACAGCCGTTATGGATGTTAGAAAACGACGGAAGGATAAGTTCTTCGAGCAGCACGACGTGCGCCTTGGCTTTATGTCCTTTTTCACAAAAGCAGTTGTAGCTGCCCTTAAGCAATTCCCGCTGTTAAATGCTGAGATTCAAGGGACTGAGCTGGTCCTTAAGAAATTTTATGACATCGGGATCGCCGTTGCTGCTCCGGATGGACTTGTAGTCCCGGTGGTCAGGGATGCGGACCGCTTGTCCTTTGCAGGAATTGAAGGAGAGATCTCCAATCTTGCCAAGAAAGCAAAAGATAACAAGCTTGCGTTAAACGAGCTGCAAGGCGGAACGTTCACCATTACAAACGGAGGGGTTTTCGGCTCTCTTCTTTCCACGCCAATCCTTAATGCTCCGCAGGTAGGCATACTGGGAATGCATAAGATTCAATGGCGTCCGATTGCCCTTGATCAGGAAAGAATGGAAAACCGCCCGATGATGTACATTGCCCTTTCATATGATCACAGAATTGTTGACGGCAAAGAAGCGGTAAGCTTCCTTGCCGCGGTGAAAGAGCTTCTTGAAGATCCAGAGTCTTTGCTTCTTGAAGGCTGATAGCACCGGAGAAAGACCCATTCCGTCCGGAATGGGTCTTTTTGCAGGTGTTCGCTTTCCGTAAGAAAAATACCCGGGGTTCGTATTCATAGAATCTTGTATTTTAGCTTTTATACGAAATGGCTGAATCCATTGGCTGATGCTTTTTTTGATGCTATATTAAGAGTAATTAGGCCGCAAACAGACGAATAGGGCTGAACAAGAAATGCACGAAGCGGAGGGACAGTATATGATTCAGCTTATGATTAGTGAGGCATTGAGACAGAAAGACGGGATATTTGATAAATGGAAGGCTGACCTGAATCGAAGAGGAGAGGCTGAGTTCCTGCCATTTTTAGCACGGACTGGTGAGCTGGATCAGCTTTTTCAAGCAGTTTTTCACTATTTTACTGATTTTCAGAGCAAAAGGACTGAACAGCTGGATGAGCAGCTGGTGAGGCTTTTAAAAGAAAACTGGCCGCCGGTTTTCTTGAATATGGCTCTTCAGTCCTTTCGAAATGCCATTGCAGAGACGATGGTCGACGGCTCCACTGAGGAACTGGATCTGCCGATTTTTTTCAAAACATTAAATGAGTGGATGGATGCCGTTATTAATCTCATTTCCCATAGAGCTGCTGAATCCAGGAACCCATAAGCCGGTGGGTAAGGTCAATAAGGAGTCCATCTTAGTTTTCTTGCTTCCATATACCGCTTCGATGCTTCCTGCCAATTCACAGTGTTCCACCAATTTGATACATAGGTGCTGCGGTCATTTTTATACTTTAAATAATAGGCATGCTCCCACATATCGAGGACGAGAATCGGGATGGCCTCCCATTGGCTTAAATTTTGATGCTTTTCAGCGTTTAGAATTTCCAGTCTTCCCGCTCTGGGGGACCAGACAAGCAGAGCCCATCCTGATCCTTCCACATTCACTGCCGCACTTGAGAAGTGTCGTTTAAAAGCATCAAAGCTTCCAAAATAACTGGTAATGGCATCCAGCAGGGGTCCTTTTGGTTCGCCGCAGCCGGCAGGAGACATGATCGTCCAGAATAGAGTATGAAGATAATGCCCTGCGCCATGGAAAGCAGCTTCCCGTTCCCAATGTTTAATCAAGGAAAAATCATTCGTCTCTCTTGCACGCTTCATTTCCAGTTCAGCTTTATTCAGTCCATCAACGTAGCTTTGATGATGCTTAAGATGGTGAAGTCTCATAATCTCTTCCGGTATATAGGGCTCAAGGGCATTATAGGCATAAGGGAGAGGAGGAAGCTGGTGTCCGCCTGCAGGGACTCCCTGGGACCGGGATTGAAGCGGATTCCCAAATTGCGTGATTTCTTCTGCTTCCTGAGTAAATCTTTCCAGCAGGAAAAAAAGTTCATTGGCTTCTTCGTACAGCCTGGAAACGGATACTTCAGGCATCCGTGCTTCGCTTTGAAGCCGGAGCTGACTAAAGCGCATTTCCCAATCCAGTATTTCATCAAGATGGACTCCCTGCAAAGCGAATGCTCTTATACCCGCCCAGGAAGAGCCGATTTGCCTGCACCAGGTCTGAATCGCAATGATGTAAGGATTAACTGCTTCCAAAACATAGATCCCTCCATTAGGAACAGCTGTATGATCCCCTTATATTTATTCAGTGGATAGGCCGACGATTCTGATTTTCCAATGTACGCTAAACTCAGGAAGGAGCTAAATCGTTAGAAAGGGGCGTTTGCCATTGAAGATTTCCTTGCTCAGCCATAAAAGTCCGGAAAAAAATGAAATTGAAGATGCCTTTTATGTATCTCCGAATCAAAAGACATTTGGTGTTTTTGATGGAGTGACACCACTGACTCCTGATCTGTTTAAAGGTGGCCATAATGGAGCTTATCTCGCATCGCATCATCTGGCAGGCACTTTGGAATCTGCAGAGGATGGGGAGAATTTAGCAGAGTGGCTCATTAGTGCGAATGACTCATTAATGAGGGTTATGAATGAAGCCGGAATATCCGTGGATGACCGGCATCTAAGGTGGGCATCCTGTGCAGCTGTGATCCGGATAACAGGGAATCGGCTGGAATTTGTCCAATGCGGGGACTGTATGATTGCAGCAGAAAACCGTGACGGCAATGTTCGGATCCTGACAGAGGACTCTGTGAAGGGGATTTCGGACCGGGCACGGCTTTATCGTGAAAAGGCCAGAAATCTGGGGGCAGCCGTGCCCCCGGAAAGCTTTTATGATGAAAATCCTGTGGAACGCATGAAAAGTCACAGGTCATTGGCTAACCGCCCTGAAGGATATTCTGTAGCAAACGGAGACAAGGAATTCAGGGAATACATTCAGACCGGGGAAATAGATCTGACTTCCGTTACCCGTATTTTTCTAATGAGTGATGGACTTTTTCACCCTGAATGGAGCCTGGAGGAAGTATGCAAAGAGGCATTTATGTATGGGCTGGAAAACTATGCTGAAGCCCTCAGATACAAAGAACATACGCTGGGTCACAGACATGACGACATGACGGGAATCATCATTGAGCGATGATGCTCGTCAATTTGCGAAAAAATTGAAGAAGTCTCCCTCTTCAAGCGTGTGAAGGTGCGACAGCACCAACGGTAAGGCGGAGATGAATTTCGGTTGGGCGACAGCCCTAAGGCTTTTGTTCCTCAACTGTTTACGGTAAAATAAGAATAAAATATGGGTAGTTCCCTTGTGGCGCTGCAAAAGTATGCCAAGATTGAAAAGCATAAGAAGCCCGTCTAAATGAGGAGAACCAGCGCAAATTTTAAAAATAAATTCCAGTAAAGGGGTACTAAACCAATGAATCATTTAAATTGGCAGGATAAAGAAACCATTAAAACGGTCACTTGTGTACACACAGATGCAGAGAAATATATTGTGAACCGCAAGCTGACGAAAGGTGCAGCGTATGAGGTGAAAAATGAAACGGACGAGTTTTATTTTGTAGCCGACAACTCAGGGAAAATCAGCGGTTTTTATAAACATTACTTTCAAGATGCATAAAAATTATACAGGCAAAAGGAGGCTATAACATACGAAAGCGAGGTCTTGAGCTGTTGGAAAAACCGAAGGAATTGCTGCAAGGCGTTAACCCGGTCGGCCTGCTGAATTGTGTTGGGGAGTCTCTCATTCTCACAGATGGCGAGCTGAACATTGTTTGGTTTAATGATAGTGCAGAGAAACTGCTGAACACAGTGGCCCCCCATATGAACCTGCCTGACGCTGCATCTTTTACTGGCATGAATCTAAAAACGTTTCACAGGGAAGAACACATACATAAAATCGAGAACGGCCCGCTTCCTTTCTCCGCTTCCATCCAGCTTTTCCGGACCTATTCAGCCCATATCGTTGTAGACCGGCTTCCTGAAGCGCGTGGGTACATTCTTACCTGGAAGGATGTAACTCATTATGAAAATGAGCTGCTTTCCGGCCGTAAGATGATGGAAGAACTGTATACGCCCATTATAGGAACCATGCTGGATCATACTTTTTTAGTGGCGATTACAGGCTTTTTATCTGAGCCGCGAATGGAGCACATGACCACTAAGATTTTATCGTTTGCCGGTAAAAATCAAGCCCGCTTTATCCTGCTTGATTTTTCCGAAATGTATTCGGTTCCAGAAGAGGCGGTTGTAGAAAAACTTGAACAGCTTGTTAAAGCGCTGGCCCTGATGGGTGTGGAAACCATATGTGTAGGGCTGCGGCCGCAGATGGCCCGGCAGATGATCAGCAGAGGATACGGCTTATCGCTTCAAGCATTCTCCTCTTTTAAGCAAGGGATCCAATACATTTGGAATAAGCTCGGGTACAGTCTTGTAAAGTCATAACCCGGATGAAAATAAGTGATTATAATATAATTATGTAAACAAATAAACAAGGGCACAACGCGCTTGTTTTTTTCCTTGCAGCTGTAATACAATAATGGATTATAAACGAGGGCGGTCTTTCGATGCAGGAGGGATGTACATGAAAACTACGATATCCGATATTGCGGCAATGGCTGGAGTTTCTAAAAGTACAGTATCCAGGTATTTAAACGGCGGCTATGTTAGTGCTGTAACCTCTGAAAAAATACAAAAAGCAGTAGCTGAAACAAAATTTGAACCGAACTCCTTCGCGCAAAGTCTAAAGCAGAAACGAACCAATTTTATTGGAGTCATTATACCAAGACTTGATTCTTTTACGATGACAAAAATGCTGATGGGGATTGACGAGAGGTTAAAAGAACTGGGCTTTCAAATGCTCGTGGCGAATACCGATCAGCGGCTTGATAGGGAAATCGAAAACATTTATGCTTTTACAAGGCAAAAAGTTGCCGGAATTATTCTTATGGCAGCAGAATTAACTGATCAGCATGACGAAGCATTAAAAAGCGCGGATATGCCGGTATTAATTATCGGACAGGAAAATGACAGGTACCACTTTATTATTCATGATGATTACCATGCAGGATATGATTTAGGCAAATTTATTGATGGGAAAGGTCACCGAAATGTAATGTATATCGGGGTTAGTGAAAAAGATAAAGCGGTTGGTGTAGCCCGGAAACGCGGCTTCCTCGATGCACTAAAGCAGCGCAGCTCCTGTACGGTCCAAGTAGTAGAAGCTGACTTTTCTATGGAAAAAGCAAAAAAGGCAGCAGAAACAGCTTTAAGCAAGCACCATCCGGATATCATAGTTTGCGCAACTGACAATATGGCACTCGGGGCTATGAAAGCTATTCAGGAAAAAGGATATTCTGTGCCGGATGATATTTCTGTCGCGGGATTTGGCGGATACCGAATCTCTGAAATGGTCCATCCCGGATTGACTACCGTCAGCTTTCACTACTTTGATGTAGGGATGAATGCAGCCTGGTCCATCGTCTGTCTTCTGGAAGGAAAAAAAGTACCTCCAAAAATGGTGTCAGGATATTATATAGTCAGCAGAGAAAGCGTTAAAGAAATTCCTGTATCAGACTAAGCCCTTCGCAGGGCTTTTTTTATGGAATTGTGAGCCTTGACTGACGGACAAAAAAGAGCAGTTTTTATTAATAAATATATTTATCAATGGTCAGGCTGTGAACAACTCCCGGCAGGCTGTGGAAAAAGGTTCGATATAAAGAACTTATAGATCAGGGCCATCAGACTGTTTAAAGAAATATGAAACAACTAATCATACAGCGCAAATCTGTTTCACTAATAATTAAAAACTGTATCAATTGCCCGATGGTGCAGACGAATTAAAATGTTTATGCTATAATTTTTAAACAATAAGTGAACCGGAAAGTGGGAGCGGCATGAAAAAGCCAGTTATCTTATTTATAGGTGCAGGAAGAATGGCAGAAGCTATGATTGCGGGATTGACAGCAAAAAAGTCCGGTGAGATCAGCAAAATAATCGTATCGAATCAATCCAATATTTTAAGGCTGGATCGTTTAAAAAGACAATATGAGGCAGAGACGGCCCTGAATTGGCAGGAAAAAGTGCAGGAAGCAGATGTGATTGTCCTCGCTGTTCCGCCGGAAGAGCATAAAGACGTGCTGCCCAAATTAAAGAATTTAATAAGCGATCAGCTAACTGTCACGATTGCAGCGGGAATCGGTCCCTCTAAGCTGGAGAAGGCTCTGTCCGGGACCGCCGCTGCCTGGATCATGCCGAATACAGCAGCTCAGGTTGGACAGAGCATCTCTTTATACTGCACAGGGGGGACACCGCTCTCAGTCCTGCAAAGACACAGTCTGGAGCTCCTGCTGGATGCAATTGGGGATTCTGAAGAATGTACGGAAGAAGAAATCGGAATGCTTACAGCTATTACAGGAAGCGCACCTGCTTTTATCTATCTATTTGCTGAGGTATTGATTGAGAAGGCGGTGGAATACGGCATTTCCGAATCGAAGGCGGAGCTGCTTGTAAGCAGCATGGTATCAGGATCCTCTGCGATGCTTAAGAATACCGGAAATCCGGCATCGCTGAGAGAACAGGTCACAACTCCGGGAGGCTCTACAGCGGAAGGACTGGAGCTCTTGCAGGAACGGGGATTCGTATCCATGATTAAAGATGCTGTTACTACTGTAAACAAAAAATCCGGGACAGAAAAGCAGGCGGATTAACCCGATTCCTTCTCCTTTCCTATTGACATGTTCATTTAAAAGTTATATAATTATTTTTGATCGACTCGAAACTAGACTTGAGAGTACGTTAAGTTATATATGGGAAATAAACGAAGAAACATACTTTTCACCGCATTCTTACCCTCCAGGAGCATATCTTCAGTTTATCTGCTTAACAAGAAACCTTTTTCAAAACGAATTATTTGGTTTATCCAAACAACTGATTCATACTGGCACGGCCTAGGAGCCGTAAGGATGAAAGAGAGGCAGGGCTTTCGTTGTTTTGGTTTTTGGAGATTTATTCTCCAGTCTAAAGAAGCCGCTTCATAATCTCACGTATTGCGGAAATTGCGAGTAATAAAAGCTGCCTTATTTGGGTAGCTTTTTAGTTAGAGGTATAAAAGGAGGGTTTTGATCTTGTATAATAAAAAACCGGTTGAGGAAATTATTACAAAAGATACGAAAATCTGGACTTGTACAGCTGACCATTGCAATTGCTGGGTTCGGGATAATTTTAAAAGCAGTGATGAGCCTCAATGCCCGATTTGCAAAAGCCCAATGGCTACCCAGACTAAAGAGCTTCAAGTAGTCGATAATCCATGCTCATCCTTTTAAGACATCAATAAGCGGCCTGAATAGGCTGCTTATTTTTTTTGGAGAAAAATGATAAACTGGCAAGCTCTATTTGTTATTCCTCTGTTCATCTGAGGCGGGGAGAGGAAAATAAAAGAATAAAAAATTATTCCTTAACATTTACATTGTTCCTTTCAATTGTAGAATGAGGGGTGCTCCTGTTCCTGCTTACCCTATGATAAATATCTGAACATTTAGAATTAAACTTTAAAATGAGAGCGCTTACTCTCTTTCGTTGCGCGCATAACCCGCTTTTTTACGGTTTTTTCCCAGCTTGACACCATTTTCGGTCATGTTACGATAAATAACGTTAAAGAAAACACGAACAACAATGCGAACAGAAAAAATGCGGAATAACAGCTTTTAAACTAAGCTGCATATGAAAAGATTGGCTATCCGCACCCACATGGATTGTTAATGTCAGCTAATTTTAAAGGGGGTCCTTACATTGAAGGAATGGAAAGTAGCATTTATTGGAGCAGGCTCTATGGCGGAAGCGATGATATCCGGGATGGCAAGCTCAGGAACAGTAAGAAAAGAGAACATTTTTGCAGCAAACCGGAGCAATTCTTTAAGACTTGCTGAACTTAACCGGAAATACCAAATTAATGCGGTCAGCTTAAAGGACCTTCCATATGAAGAAATGGATGCGTTCATCTTAGCGATGAAACCTAAAGATGCCGAGAAGGCTCTGAATGCGCTTAAAGGAAATATCACTAGGAATCAAGCGGTTGTTTCAGTAATGGCCGGTATTTCAACGAAGTTTATGGAAATGAATCTTCATGGCGGACAGCAGATCATCCGGGCGATGCCCAATACATCGAGCATGATTAAGGAATCAGCTACAGCGCTGTCACCAAGCCCTTCAACTTCAATGGAAAACGTGTGGATGGCTGAAGAACTGATGGCTTCAATAGGATCCGTTTTTCTCATTAAGGAAGAACAAATGGATATATTTACTGGAATAGCAGGAAGCGGCCCAGCCTACTTTTACTATTTAATGGAGAGTATTGAACTAACAGCCGAGGAAAACGGAATGGATCCCGGCATTGCCAGAAAAGCAGGAGCGCAGACCATTCTTGGGGCAGCCAAAATGATGATGAGCCAGGAAGAATCACCTGCCCAGTTAAGGGAAAATGTAACTTCTCCGAATGGTACAACAGCAGCCGGTCTCGAAGCGCTGCGGTTTAATGGAGGCGGAAATGCAATCGCGCAAGCAGTACTGTCTGCAGCAGAACGAAGCAAAGAAATGAGCGAACAAATCCAGGAAGCGAATTTGGTGAAATCATAATGGCAGTAAATATAGGAGTGATTGCAGATGACTAACAAAAAACGGATTGTCATAAAAATCGGAAGCAGTTCTTTAACCAGCTTGCATGGAGAAATCAGCAGACGAAAGCTGAAAAGAATTGTTGAGGAAGTCGTCGAGCTGAAGGAAGAGGGCCATGAAGTGCTTCTTGTATCCTCTGGTGCAGTGGCGGCAGGCTACAGAAAGCTTGGCTGCATTGAGCGTCCCACTGCTTTGACAGAAAAACAGGCAGCTGCTTCAATCGGGCAGGGGCTTCTTATGGAAGCATACTCTGAATACTTCCTTTCACACGGATATGTAGCTTCTCAGATTTTGATTACAAGAAGTGATTTTTCAGATGAAAAACGGTATATGAATGCCCGGAATACACTCAAAATTCTCCTTGACCGCGGAATCGTACCTATTGTTAACGAAAACGATACCGTAACCATTGACCGCCTTAAATTCGGGGACAATGATACCCTTTCTGCCAAAGTGGCAGGCCTGGTTGATGCAGAGCAGCTGATTATTCTTTCTGATATTGATGGACTTTATGACAGTGATCCCCGCGGCAATCCTGAAGCCAGGCTGCTTTCGAATGTGCAGGAAATCACTCAGGAAATTGAAGACTCTGCCGGCGAACCTGGCAGCGATGTAGGCACTGGAGGAATGAAATCCAAGATCGATGCCTTCAAGATGACCATGGCATCGGGCATTCCGGCTTTCCTGGGAAAATCAGGTGTAAGAGGCCTCATTAAAGATGCGGTAGATGGAACCGCCAAGGGCACATATTTTAATCCAAGTGCGGATAACGGCAGTCTCGATCACCGGAAGCAATGGATTGCCTTTAATTCAGGTCCGGAGGGCATCGTAACGGTTAATGAAAAAGCAAAATCAGCTATTGTAGAAAACAGCGGTGAACTACATGCGCAGCATGTGCTGAATGTTTCCGGAAAGTTTAAAAACGGAGCTGTCGTCAGGTTAAAGGATTTGGACGGGGAAGAAATAGGTCTTGGTATTATCAATTATTCGTCTGACCAGCTTTCGAGATTGCAAAATACGGATTTCCAAATAGATGAAGATGAATTGGCCGTTGTTGACAGCGAAGGATTGGTTTGCCGTCTGGATCTTCCGATACCGGCAAGCGTATAAACGAAGGAGGAATTGGATGACTTTATTAATGGAGAGTCAAACAGTTGAACAGCAGGCTATTAACGCAAAGGAAGCAGCCAAAACATTGAAAATGCTGCCGACTAAAGATAAAAACGATGCTCTTATTATCCTCGCGGATGAATTAGATGATCATATCTCTTTCATTTTGGAGGAAAACAAAAAGGACCTTGAAAAGGGAAAAGAAAAAGGGTACGACAAAGCCTATATGGACAGGCTTACACTGACAGAAGACAGGATTAAGGACTTTGCAGATGGTTTGCGAAACCTTGTCGGCCTCGAAGACCCATCCGGAACGATACTTGAAAGCTGGGAGCTTGAAAACGGCCTTCAGGCGGAGAAGGTGGCTGTGCCGCTGGGTGTAATCGGTATGATTTATGAAGCGAGGCCCAATGTGACCGCGGATGCAGCCGGACTCGCACTAAAATCCGGAAACGCCATTGTATTAAAAGGAGGCTCTTCTGCCCTCCATTCCAATCAGGCGATTGTGAAAGTCCTTCACGGGGGGCTAGCAAAAACCTCCATACCAGAGGATGCTATACAATTTATCTCAAGTACAGACCGTAAAGCAGCACAGGAGCTGTTTACAATGAAAGAACACATTGATGTGCTGATTCCCCGCGGAGGCGGTGCACTGATCAATGCAGTAGTGGAAAATGCTACTGTGCCGGTTTTAGAAACAGGAGTAGGGAACTGTCACATTTATATAGACGAATTTGCAGATCCGGATAAGGCATTATCCATTGCCGTGAATGCAAAGACAGACCGTCCTGCTGTTTGTAATGCGGCAGAAACATTAATCATTCATGAAAACTGGATGGCAGAGCACCATGACAAGCTGAATGCCGCCTTGAAGCAGCATCATATCCAGGCTTATGGGGATGATGCGGCCCTCAAGTATATCGATGGAGCATTTCCTGCGTCAGAAAGCGATTGGGCTGAAGAGTATCTTAGTCTGGATATTGCAGTAAAAACCGCAGCAAATCTAGAAGAAGCAGTCCGTCACATAGACAAATATGGAACGAAGCATTCTGAAGCGATTATTACAGAGCATTCAGAAACTGCAGATCAATTCCTGAATGAAGTAGATGCAGCTGCCGTCTACCATAATGCATCCACAAGATTTACGGATGGCAGCGCATTGGGATTTGGAGCGGAGATTGGGATTTCCACCCAAAAACTTCATGCAAGGGGTCCGATGGGCCTGCCGGCTTTAACGACCACCAAGTTAAAGCTGAAAGGGAATGGCCAAATCAGATGACCTGTCAGAGCCGGCTCTAAACGGAGCCGGCTTTTTTTAAAACGCATATAATCGATCCTCTATTTTAGGGGAAACCATGACGAAAGAGGGGAATACGTGTAAGATAAAGAAGGTGAATGATCTATAGAAGCAAAGGAGACATACATATGAAACTGATTGCAATCGATCTGGACGGAACATTGCTTTCGTCTAAACTAAAGATCTCAGGTGCAAACCGGAATGCCATTTTAAAAGCGCAGGAAAAGCATCATATCATGATTTGTTCCGGCAGAGCACCGGAGGATATTCAGGCTGTATTAAAAGAATTCGATTTGAATTGTGATTTGGCAGGAAGCAACGGGACAGTCGTCTATTCAAATGGAGTACTTCTATCAAGGGTTTCGATTGAAGAAAAAGCAGCCAGGAAAGCAGCTGAGTTACTGGACAGAAGAAACGTACCATACAAGATCTATACAAACGAAGGAATTTTCGTGTTAAACAGCTGGTCAGAGCGGACGAAGGCGGCTCTTGAGGCCTGGGATGGCAAGGGCTCCATTTCTGAGAGCGAATACAGAAGAATCACAGAACAGCCTAAAGCAGACGGAGCGATTAAACTTTTTAATCAGATCGATGATTTATTGAATAAAGAAGGATTATCCATTCAAAAATTCTTTATCTTAACTCCTGACCCGGCCATTAAGCAGGAGCTGCTGCCTTTGCTTTCCCAGCTTGAAGGCATTGCTCCCACTTCATCAGGACCAAACAACCTGGAAATCATGAACCCCGAGGGGCATAAAGGTCGCGGGCTTCAAATAATGGCTGAACAGCTGGGCATAAAAATGGAAGACACAGTTGCAATTGGGGATAATTTCAACGATGTTCCCATGATGGAAGCCGCTGGTCTCTCTATTGCCATGGGGAATGCAGATCCGGCTGTAAAAGAGCTGTGCGATGAGGAAACCCTTAAGAATGATGACGATGGCGTGGCTCACGCCCTTGAATCGATCATTAATTGAGGAATCCCGATTATGCATAAAGAATGTGTAATAAAACCTTGCGACAGAACAAGCGGAGAGCAGGCTAAACACCATATCAATCAATTAACTAAGCCGCAGGGAAGCCTTGGAAAGCTGGAAACTCTGGCCGTCCGCCTGGCAGAAATTACTGGGCAGCCTTTTCCAGAAATAACACCGCCTGGCGTGATCGTTTTTGCGGCAGATCACGGAATTGCTGAGGAAGGCGTTTCTGCTTTTCCTTCTGAAGTCACGGCTCAGATGGCTAAAAACTTCAGCAGCGGAGGAGCTGCCATTAATGTTTTTGCCCGTCTGATAGAAGCCCAGCTTAAGGTTATTGACATCGGGATTAAAGGGACCGAATCCATCCCGGGAATTGAAGCATGCAAAATCCGGGAAGGAACCTCGAACTTTTTGAAAGGGAGAGCCATGTCAAAAAGCGAAGCGTCTGCAGCCGTTGCTTCCGGCAGAAGACAAGCGGAGGAAATGTTTCAGTCCGGCGTCAAATGCCTCATCCCGGGCGAGATGGGCATCGGCAATACTACATCCTCCACCGCGCTTCTGGCAGCTCTATCCGGTCAGAGCATTCAGTCCATTACAGGCTATGGCACCGGCATCAATGAGGCAGAGAAGCAGCGAAAAATCAGCTTAATCGAACAAAGCCTCGCCTTGCACCAGCCTGACTCAAAAGATGCGATGGATCTCCTTTCAGCTCTTGGCGGTTTTGAGATTGCCGGAATGTGCGGTGCTATTCTTTCAGCAGCAGAACATCGCATTCCTGTTCTGCTGGACGGTTTAATTTGTACAACCTCAGCATGTCTTGCAGTGCTGATCAACCCTAATGTAAAGGAGTATCTCATCGCAGGTCATCTTTCCGAGGAACCGGGACACAGAGCGGCGCTAAACTGGCTCGGCCTCGAGCCGCTTCTTCAGATGGGGCTGAGACTGGGAGAAGGAAGCGGAGCGGCGCTTGCTTATCCGCTCTTGCAGTCTGCTGCATGCATGATCCGTGAAATGGCTACATTTGAACAGGCTGGAATTAAAGCGGAATAGTACTGAGCGAAATAGCGGAACAGAAAACCCCCGGCTGGAAACCGGGGGTTTTCTGTGTCAAAAACATTCTGTTTAAATTAAGTCAGTTAACCAGATTTAAAACAGAGATAGTATGGAACGTACTTGCTAAACAGCCCCTGAACCACCGGCAAAATTTAGAGCAGAATAACGTGATAGAAATTAATTAAAACCCTTTTCAATAAATAATAGTATGAGAACAAATTTAATCTAATAAAAGTATGTTCTAAATAAACAATATATATTTATGGTGAAATGCAAGCAGGATAAGGTCAGGGGTACACTTGGAGAATTAGAACGGCTGCTGTATTGGCAGATTGAGATATTAGCCTCACTAAACAAATCTATACAAGGCAATAATGAAAACGCCATTAATCAGTAAAAGTCCCTAGATAAACAGCAAATAAGACGTGCAGCATTCACCTGCTTATTAAAATCCAAAAGCAAATACATTCATACCTTTCTAAGCAAACTATGTTCTAAATAAACATATAGTATAAAAAAACGTAACAAAATGAAAAAAGAATCATTTTTCAGACTGTTAAAAGGAAATGATGTTCTATTAGCGAATGGTGTAGTATCGTATGGATAAAGGAGCTGATTTGATGCGTGAATCCAGGAACAGCAGCGGGTTTCTGCTTAAGCAGAGGGCATTCTTGAAATTGTATATGATTACGTTAACCGATCAGAAAAGGCTCTACGGGCTTAAATTGCTTGATACGATGAGGGATGAATTCAGACGGTTTGGCTACAAGCCGAATCATTCAGAGGTATATAAAGCGCTTCATGAATTGATTGATGATGGAGTCCTTAGACAAGTCAAGAAGAAGAAAGAGGGAATGAAGCTTCAGGAGGTTGTTTTTTATGAATTTAAGGATTACGAGGCAGCCATGCTTTACAAAAAGCAGCTGAAAGTGGAACTGGAGCGGTGTCAGGGGCTGATTGACAAAGCGATAAAAGATAATTTTTAACTGATTTAAAAAGACGATTCACAGGGAATCGTCTTTTTGCTTTTGTTCCTGAATTTTTTTGGCTCTTTTTTTCATGGAATTAACCATATACCCGCCTTTAAACGATCGCAGTTCATAGGAGGTCATAAACGCCTTAGGCTCAATTTCCTGGACGATATCCATAAGCTCCTGCTCACGGGAACGTTTTGCCACAATGTCAAGGCGGTAGCGCATAGAGTTTAAGCCCTGTCCGGTAAATACCGTTACTCCAAAGCCTGCATTTCTAAGGGCAATTACCAGCTCATCAGACCGCTCAGACAGATTGACGTGGTGGGTCACATATCCGATTGCCAGTCTTCTTTCAAGCAGTCCTCCCAGATAAAGCCCGACACTAAAACCGAGAACATAGGCAATAATATTATAAATGTTGGACAAATCCTGGAAGACGATGCCAAGAGCTACTATATAAATAGCAGCTTCAAGCAGTCCGACTCCTGCTGCGGCGCGGGTTTGGTTTTTAACTAAAAAAATCGTCCGAAGTGTAAGAATCGGAACGTACATAATTTGCAGAACAAAAATAAGCATTGGCTGTAACAGCAAAGTAAAACCCCATTTCATAGAGAAGCATTTCGTTTAACAAAGCTAAACAATAAGGAAATTATAGTACGTTTACCCTTTCATGAAAAGAAATTTTTCAGCTATGTGAAGATATATTGGTACCTTCCCTAAAAAGACAATTAAAAACCTATTTCGAACAGTAAAATCACCGGCTAGCCTCTAAGCAAGATGGGAAGCTTAAGAGAAGCTACTCTAAGCCCAGGGGAGGGCGTAAAATGTCAGATCAGGCTATACAGAGACCGAGCGGTAAAAACACACGCTGGTCTATATCCGCGCTGCTTTGCAGCATCATTATTTTAAATTATTTTGACAGGGTTGCAATTGCAGTGGCGGCTCCTGAACTTCAAGCTGGATTTAATTTATCTGCAACCGAAATCGGACTCGTTTTTTCGATTTATAATTATGCCTACACCTTGATGCAGCTTCCGATTGGATCCATGCTTGACAAGTGGGGTGTATCATGGGTAACAAGAATCGGGATGACGGTCTGGAGTGTTTTGACCATTCTCATTGCCTTTATATCCGGGAAGCTTTTATTGTATAGTTTGCGGTTTTTAACAGGGATTATGAGCGCTTCCGCCTTTCCGGCTGCTTCTAAAGCGACTGCCAACTGGTTCCCTTATCATGAAAGAGGGTTAGCTAATTCTCTATTTGATTCTGCAGCCAAATTTTCAAATGTGATTGGCGGACCTCTCGTAGCGCTGCTTATCACTTTTTTTGACTGGCGTACGGCCTTTCTTGTAATCGGCCTGATTAATGTGCTTTTTACCGTGATTTTTTGGAGGTATTATGATGAGCCGGGACGTCACAAAAAAATATCGGACGAAGAAATCAATTATATTCAAAAGTATGGAGCCAATTCTTCAGACATTCCGGTATACAGGGCTAAATATATATGGAAAAAGCTTTTTACAAGCAGAAAGGTTTGGGGTGTCACCATTGGATTCACAGGATATGGGTATACTTTTAACCTTCTTCTCCTCTGGCTCCCGACATTTTTTAAAAACGAATTTCAAATGGATTTGCTTTCTTCTTCTCTTTTAACTGCTATTCCATGGCTGATTGCTTCAATAACCGGTGTAGCAGTCGGCGGGTGGCTGGTGGATGCTTTGATCAGAAAAGGCTATAAACCTGACAGGGTTTACAAAGGAGTCATCACAATCGGGATGCTTACCGGATTTTCATTTTTGGGAGCCGTGTTTACCGCTAATCCGATCCTATCCATGGTATACATATCAGCAGGTCTTGCAGGGATTTCGGCTACTGCACCGATTGGCTGGACAATTGCTTCAAAAATTTCTCCTCCGGGTGCGCAGGCACAAACCAGTTCCATCGTGAACTTCTCCAATAATCTGTTCGGCGGAATAATAGCCGCTGCTTTAACGGGCTGGATTGTGGATGTCACAGGTTCGTTTACTTTATCCTTTATCATTGCAGCGGTGGTGCTCGCTGTTGGTTTATTTTTTTACACGTATGTTCTTGGAGACATAGAGACCCTGAAATTTAATGAAGGAGAACAGAACTAGCCGGAAAGTGCGTAGCATTAGTGATGTTTTTGCAATCATCGGCATAAAATGTGGACAAGTCTTTTATGATCGGGAGGTTCACATGCCGCAAAATAACCGCCGACTGCCATTTCAGCTTTTGGCGCTTGCCGCTGTAGCTTTGTGGGGCATTTCATTCGTTTCCAGTAAAGCACTGCTTCAGAACTTGGAGCCTTACACCATTGTGGCATCAAGATTCGGACTGGCTGCCGTTCTACTGGGAGGCATCTGTTTTTTATTCCGGATTTCTATTGCAATCCGCTTAAGGGATGCGGCGGCTTTTGTCTTGCTTGCCAGCACTGGAGTTTTTATTCATCAATGGCTGCAGGTTTCCGCACTTCAGCACATCGACGCTGTCTCGGCGGGCTGGCTTGTTGCATGCTCTCCGGTTTTTACGGTTCTTTTGACAGCTGCTTTTTATAAAAAGCCATTGAGCAGAGAAAACGGTTCAGGGATGACGGCAGCCTTAACAGGGATCGTACTCGTCGCGTCAAGTGAAGGTTTTACCTCATCCTCTGTTACAGGAATTGCACTGATGATTGCAAGCACTCTAAACTGGTCTGTTTATTCCATGCTGCTGAAAAAGCTCCATCTTCCTTATCCCGCAGTTGTGGTTGCTTTTTATACAAGCCTCTTAGGCTCAATGGCTATGGTCCCGTATATGATCAGAAGCACCGGGTGGAGCCAGCTTTTATTCCTGCCTGCTGCTCAATGGGGGCATCTGCTTTTTCTGAGTATCTTTGTTACAGCCGCAGCATACTGGTTCTGGGGAAAAGCGCTCTCCAGGCTGAGTTCTTCCAGTACGGCATCTTTTCTGTATACTGAACCGCTGTTTACGCTTGCCGCAGGAGCCTATATGTTAAAAGAGCCCATTACTTTTCCCGCTGTGGCAGGAGGCATCCTTATCCTGTCCGGAGTTTATATGATGAATCTAAAAAAAAGTTCAGACAGCGGGCTGTGAACCTGTGCACAAGCTGATTGATTCCCTGTCATTATCTGTCTCCTGTATACTTTTTTTACAAAGGGGGATGAAAAATGAGATTTTTAGTTACCGGAGCTGGTGCAGTAGGGGGATATTTTGGTGGAAGGCTCTCAGAAAACGGACAGGATGTTACCTTTTTAGTCAGGGAAAAACGCAGGCAGCAGCTAAGCGAGTCAGGTCTTGTAATTAAGAGCATCCATGGAGATTACCACTGTCAGCCGCTAACGATCACTAAAGGGGACACAGGAACATTTGATGTGATTCTGATCGCTGTAAAAGCCTATCATTTTGAGCAGGCAGTATTAGACATTAAGCCATTTGTCCATGATCAGACAGTAATCATTCCGCTGCTGAATGGGATGATTCACATACATAAGTTAAAACAGCATTTTCAGGAACATCAGCTAGCAGGAGGTTTATGCTTTATAGAATCCCACATAACCGGTGATGGCGTGATTCATCAGACAAGCCAGGCGCACAGGATTATTTTTGGTGAATGGAATGGTCATTTCAGTGAAAGAATTCAATCAATTGAAAAGGCCTTCAGAGGAAGCAGCTTAGAAGCCGCTGCGAGTGATTCCATTGAACGGGACATGTGGGAAAAGTACTTGTTTATTTCAGTCATGTCAGGTGTTACTGCTTTGTTCAGGCAGCCGATTGGTCCAATCAGAGAGCTCAGGGAATCAAGGGAATTTCTCTGGAATTTTTTTGAAGGAGATGGAGGCTGTAATGATTGCTTCCGGCTATCCATTGTCTGCGGATATTGCAGATCGGCATATGACTGCCATAGATGGATTGGACCGCACGATGAAGTCTTCATTGCAGCGGGATATGGAAAATGCCAGTCCTACAGAGGGAGAGCATTTGCACGGATACTTGCTGAGGTTGTCTGAGAATCAAAAGATACCGGTACCCTGCCTTAAAATCGTCTATGGGAATCTGGAGCTGTATCGCTCTTCCAGACAAGAGCCGTTTTAACAGGGCTCTATTGGTGGTATAAAAGAATATAAGAGAGGAGAGATCGCTTGAAGCACGTAGTTTTTTATGACGCACAATGCCCATTATGCTTTTACTTGAAAAAAACGCTGTCTTTATTGGATTGGAAGGAAAAGATCCGCTGGTCCTCGGTTCAGACAATCGAAGAAACCCCTTATGCGTTTTTAAGAAACAGGCCCCTCTTGGAAAAAATTCATATGATAACAGACGAGGGAGAACTGTATTCTGGAGCGAAAACGATCAGGAAAATCTTCCTTTCTCTGCCTCTTACAAAGGTATTTGGCTACATGATGTTCATTCCCTTTGTTATGCCCGTGGCAGAAATCATCTATTCTAAGGTCTCCTCAAGCAGAATTAAATGGTTTGGGAGATATGAAGAACCGCGGTTCGAATAATCAAATCATGAAAAAGCAGAGGATCCCATTGGAATTCTCTGCTTTTTTATAGAATGCTGGAACATACAGGTATGAATGTGCAAAGGTTTAAAAGGTATTCTTGAAAAATAGTTCGATATACACATGCTGTCTTTATTATTCGTGATAGAATTTACTGGTGCCCGTTCCAAAATTTTCTTATAGGCAGGTTTGGGGTTTGGGGAACAAAACTCCTCCACTGTGGCCGCTAAACAGGCTTCGCGCAGGATGGAGAGTGAAAATTTGTGAATCTTTTGTGGCTATTCATAAATTTTTGCAGATTTTGTTAAAAAAATGAAACAAATGCTGCCGGAATTTCGTTATATAGGGAGAAAGAAATAAATTGTGGATTGGGAGAGAGAGCAATTGCTTAAAAGAACTGCCATGGTATTAGGACTGATAATCGCCGGCGGATGTACAGCCTCAGCGGGTGAAACAGCAAAGGACATAAAGCCTGAAGACTTGATTAATAAACAGACGAGCCTTGAAATGAAAAGCTTTAGCAGGGAAGTTGAATTCATTGATAAGAGGACGAATGAGGTCCTGTATAAACACGAGACAGGATCAGGTGAAATTAACGGAGCTGAAGTGGCGGACGCCTTGGCAGCGGATCTTGATCAGCCTATGGTTCCCGCAAAAATCACGGAGGATGGGCAGTATTCAGAAGGTCAGAAGCGGGTGATTCTGGACGAGGATCAAACAGCAGAGATGCTTGAAAATATTCGGGCGTTTGACCGGACCATTGCATTGCCAATCGTTGAGAGCGCTCCAAATGTAAAGCCGGAGGATATTTCAGGGATCACAAATCATGTTATTGGAGAGTTCAAGACTGTTTTTGATCCGTCCGTAAAAGGGAGAGTCCATAATATCAAACTATCCTCGAACGCTATAAACAATGTCCTGCTTGGACCCGGAGACCGCTTTTACTACAATTTGATTCTTGGAGAAAGAACAGAAGCCAGAGGCTATCAAAAAGCTATGGAAATTGTTAATAAAGAATTGGTCGAAGGGATAGGCGGAGGGATATGCCAAACTTCCTCCACTTTGTATAATGCAGTAGATGAAGCTGGACTGGGGATCATAGAACTGCATCATCATTCAAAGCAGGTGGGGTATGTGCCGAAAGACAAGGATGCAACGGTATCCTGGGGCGGTCCTGATTTTAAGTTTGAAAATACCAATGATTTCCCTGTGCTGATCCGCTCTGCTGTAGATGACGTTAAAGGCTCTATTACGATACAGGTATTGAGTGCCAATGAGCCCGCAAAAAGTTAAAAATAAAAATGCCCGCCTGCAGCATGCAGGCGGGCATTTTTTCGAACGGAAAAATTAGATTTCAGGCAGCCCTTTTTTATACATTTCTGATGTCCATTAATACTTCCTGCCCGAACGTTTCAGAATGCAAAACTTCAAGGAGTTTTTCTGCTGCTAAGGATGCTGAATAGAGCTTCCCTTCTTCCTTTAAACGAATGAACCGGCTTTGTTCAGGGAATCGGCCCTCTTCCAGTCCTCGGATATGGTTCTGCATCCCGGTATCAATGACTCCTGGCGCGATTGAAACGCATTTAACTCCATCTTCCCTTTGTTTCTGTTCTTCAGCGGTGCAGCGGGTGAAATGGTCCAGTCCCGCCTTAGAGGCACAATAGCTGCTCCAAGCTTCATATGGCTTCCTTGCAGCTCCTGAAGAAATATTCATGATCCTCTTTTCCAGTTTTAGAGCGGCAGATCTTTTAATGAACTCTGACGTGAGAATCATCGGTGCAAGCAAGTTTAACGAGATATTCTGCGCCATATCAGATGCACTGGCTTTCTCAATAAAATCAACAGGATGAACCATTCCGGCATTGTTGATTAAAAAAAAAGAATGTAAATCAGGGAGAGGCAGCTGATTGAAAACCGTTTCCATTACAGCCGGAATCTGTGCATGCACGGTCAGATCCGCCTCGATTTCAAATAAAGCAGTGTGCTTTTCTTTTGCTTTACGGCAAAGTTCCTTATTCTTTTTCCTGGAGATGCAAATTATATGATGCTCCGGATGGATCAGCTGCTCTGCCATTGCTGCTCCGAGACCTCTGGAAGTGCCTGTCACGATATAGGTTTTCAAGGGGCTTCCTCCTATCAAGTATGGTAAAATAGCAAAATATCAATTGATTCTACTATATCGCAGAAGAAGGAGCGGATGCCAGTGTTTACCCATAAACAGCTTCCGGCAGGAAAGATTGTTTTCATCGGAGACAGTATAACAGCTTCCGGCAGGCAAAAGGATCGAGATGAGCTTGGATTCGGGTATGTCAGGACCATCCGTGACATTTATATTTCAGAGGGAAAAGGGGCAGAAGTCCGTATCCTTAACCGGGGTGTAAATGGTGACCGGATAACGGATCTTGCAGACCGCTGGATGAAGGATGTGATGGAAGAGAAACCGGACTATCTGTCAATTTCGATAGGAATCAATGATGTGTGGAGACAGCTGGACCAGCCTGAGGAGAAGCAAGTCACGCCGAATGAATTCAGAGAAATCTACAAAACGCTTTTAGCCGAAACAACAGCAGGAACCAATGCCCGGATTATCCTGATGGAACCAACTGTCATAGAAGAAGATTTGCATTCTGAAGGAAATTCAAGGCTTATTCCTTACGTACACATCATCCGGGAGCTTGCGGAACAATATGACGCACTATTGATACCCGTCCATCAAGTATTCCGGGAATTTATTGAACAGTTCAGCGAGTATCAGTTAACTACAGATGGGGTGCACATGACTTCTTCAGGTAATATGCTGCTTGCGAAAACGTGGCTGGAAGCGGCAGGAAGAGCTTCTCAGTAAAATAAAAAAACGGGATGCCCTGAAGATGGGCTTCCCGTTTCATTTATCGCGCAACTACATATATTTCGTCATGGTCCATACTGTCTGTGCCGTTATCGAACACAAGCTTCGTTACAAATTTATAAGAGGTATCCGAATCTGAAAGCGGGAGCTCTTCCGGCAGCCGGCACGTAAATGAAATAGCCCGATTCTCCTCAGCCAGGACTGTAGAAGCAGTATAGATGCATCGATTCAAGATGAGAGAATCCTGACCCCTGTGGGTTTGAACAAGATCGGACTCAATTCTCTTTAGCTTTTGCTCGATTGTTCCCCCATAAATATCGTATCTTCCATTGATTACTTGTCCTACTTTGTACTGTTCCTGGTCTAAAACGAGATCAATTCTTGCAGCTCCGATTCCTAAACGGGACATCCATTTTCTAAGTAGCATCATGTCAACCTCTCCAACTTATTTCGATTACCTTATATACGCAGAAAAACATTTGAAGGTTTCAGTTTTTTAAGAAGGTTTCGGCTTAAGAATAACAGGAAAGATCATTTTGTGAAAATGAATATTTTGTGACATACGCTAACAGTTTGTAAAGAGGCCTTCTTATTGATATGACTTTGGCCAGACAGGCAGGAAAGGCTTTGCGCTGCTGCCGGAAACATCGGGTAAACACATCATGCGGCAATGCGCCTCCAGCGGCGGACTTCTGTAAGGATTAACATAGTTTTTGATTTAAAGGGAAAAAAATGCTATGTTTTTTACGCGAAAATATTTTGTAAAGGACCTGTTTCGGAAGGAGAATGGATGATGATCAGTCTAGAAGCTTATATGAATGTGAAGCCTGAATACCGGGAAGAATTTCTTGATAAGGTTATGCATGTTGTGGAGCAATCGTCTAACGAGGAAGGAAACATCAGCTACAGGTTATATGAAGAAGTAAACAATCCTAATCATTTCGTTATGCTTGAGCAATGGAAAGATCAGCAATCAATCGATTTCCACAATCAATCTGAACATTTTCAAACGTTCTTTGCAGCAGCTAAAAAAGTATTGGCAAAACCGCTGACATTAAAAAGATTTGTGAACGAAGACGAATGATGTAATCTCTATCCGATTCTGTCAAAGAGTCGGGTATTTTTTTGTCGCTATTTACAGACCGCCGGTCGGTTTTTATAATTAGGGCGGGAGGGATGTCGTGAAACAGGTAAAAAAAAGACTGCGATCCGAACATATGATTTTGGAATCTGCTAGACAGCTGATTGCAGAAAAAGGCTGTGAAAAGACGACGTTCGCTGAACTGATGAAAGCAACAGGACTTTCAAAAGGAGCGATTTATCACTACGTAACCGGGAAAGACGATTTAATGGCCAAACTGTTGCAGAATTTAACGCTTGAAAAGAATGAACAGCTATTTTATCAGCTGTCAGCAGGCGAAAAAACACTGCTAAACCCGGCCGATGTTTTAGCCCGGCAGCTTAAAGCCATAGAGGACCCTGATCAAATAATCGGGAAAATTTTTGTTTATCTCGTGTCAAGGTCCGAACATCAAACAGCTAAGGATGCGATGGATGAGTTTTATGAAAGCCTGTTCCAATTTGCCGTTTTATGGATCAGATCCGGTCAGCAGAACGGAACGATCCCGCGGAATACGGATCCTTACAAGGCTGCGGAGCTATTCATGCTGATTCTGGATGGCTTCCGTCTAAGAACAAGGCTGTATCATTCCGATTTTTTTCTTGGGTCAACCGATTTGGAGGGAGTAATTAAGCGGCTCTTCGGTCATGAAACAGCCCTTTTCCCATTCGAGTAAGCATATCGGAAGCGTTTAAGGACAAAACTTGTTACGATGGGTTCGTACAATTCATATCATAACAGGAGGTTTTATTGATGACTCAGCAATCCTTAGGCGGTCAATTCCAACAGTACTTAGAAAAATTCAAAAAAAATGCATCGGCCAAAACCCAGGAAGATATGGAAAAAGCAATTCGTGAGCTTGAAGAATCCGAAGAAGGCAAAGGCTTGAAGGTTGGAGATCAGGTGCCGGACTTTATCCTGCCGGATGCACAGGGAAATGAAGTCAGTATCGCCAATGTTTTAAAAAAAGGGCCTGCAGTCATTACGTTTTATAGAGGCGGCTGGTGCCCATATTGCAATATGGAGCTGAAGGCTTACCAGGATATTCTCCATGAAATTCACGATGCTGGTGCTGAATTAATTGCCATCAGTCCTGAAAATCCAGATGCTTCATTAAGCACGAAGGAAAAAAACGATCTCGCCTTTCATGTACTTAGTGATCAAGGGAATAAAACAGCACGTGACTTTAACCTTGTTTATGAGATGCCTCAGTACCTGATTGATATTTATAAAGAAAAAGGGCTGGATGTTCCAGGACACAACGGGGATGAATCGTGGACTTTGCCTGTATCAGCTACCTATATTGCCGATCAAAGTGGAAACATTGTCTACGAATATACGAAAGCCGATTACAAGGACCGTGTTGAGCCGCAGGAAATTCTAAAACAGCTCAAACAAATCACTCGTTAATAAAAAATGGCGGCCGGACAAATTCCCCGGCCGTTTCTTCTACATAGGAGGGAGAAAAATGAATGAAAAAAAACAGGCAGGAGAATATGCAGCCTCATACATAAAAGACGGCATGACCGTAGGGCTGGGTACAGGCAGCACGGTCTTTTTTACAATAGAGAAACTCGGAGAGCTCGTAAAGCAGGGCATGAGTGTGAAGGGTGTAGCGACCTCAGAGAAAACAGCCCTTCATGCGAAAAGCCTGAACATCCCTTTAATAGATTTGAATGATGTTCAGCGAATTGATGTGACAATTGATGGAGCGGATGAAATTGACCCCCAGTTTAATGGGATAAAAGGGGGAGGCGGAGCACTGCTGAGAGAAAAACTAGTCGCAAACGCTTCAAGAAAAATTGTATGGGTTGCAAGCCATGAAAAACTCGTTCAGCATCTCGGTAAATTTCCCCTGCCAGTTGAGGCAGTGGCATTTGGTTCAGCCCACATTGAGAAAAAGCTTGAAAAACAAGGATTACATCCCATTTTGAGAAAAAACACAGCAGGCAAACCGTTTTTGACGGATAGCGGAAATGTGATTTATGATCTCCATCTGAAACGCATTGAGGATCCTCACAGACTTGCAGCTGAACTGAAGCAGCTTTCCGGAATCGTAGACCACGGGCTGTTTCTTCAACATCCGCATGTGGTGATTACCGGACTGAACGGCAGTATCGTAATAAGAGAAAACAGCAAGCAGGGAGAGAGAAAATGAAAGCTTTAGCTTTTGATCATTCGGTGGACCCGGCTTTTTACCATATAAAGAGATCCCGGACCCGGTCATTAAGCCAGATGAAGTTCTTGTCCGCATAGCGGCTTGAACTAGCACTTTTATAAGCATTGATGAACTTTGACAATTCCGAATCAGGCTGAGCTTTGAACAAGATGTGAGCATGGTCCATCTCATGGTTTCACTCGAACAATGTTATAGTGTGATGTTCGGCCAATGGGATAAATTTATCTTTGGCATAGTCTGAAATGGGCATCATCCATAACATTCCTTCTATATTTCACGGCCAAAACAAGATGATCATACATCCAGAACACTGAATGGTTATTACTATCTAATTTCACTGAAATACCAGTATGCATAAAGCAAAAGTCTTTAGCCCGTCGCCTAACCGAAACCCTTACCGCTCATGCTGTTGCACCTTCACCTGTATGAAGAGGGAGACTTCTTTCGGAAGTACGTTAATCTCAAGCATGCATTGGATTAAAACAGCTCATAAATCCAAGAAGGAGTATGCTCCAATGCTTTTTCCCAGTAGGGAAGCTCTTCGTACATATCTTCCGTAAGGCTGCGGCTGGAGGAAATATCTTTCTGCAGCTCCTTTTTTATTTTGGAAATAAACGGCTGGGAGTAAAAAAGACAGTTCGCTTCATCATTTAAAAAGAGACTTCTTTTATCCCAGTTTGCCGTTCCGATATCGGCAACCGTGTCGTCTATCACGAAGACTTTTCCATGGAAAAATCCTTTCTGGTACAGGTAAACGTCTGCTCCTTCTTTAAGGAGTTTTCTGGTGCGGGGATAACTCGGCGGTTTCGTGTACCAATAATCGGGTTTATCCGGGATTAACAGCTCAACCTTCACTCCCCGTCGGATAGAAGAAAGCAGTGCGTCCATCAGTGCGTCGGTTGGGATGAAATAAGGAGTTGCGATCATGATGCTTATCTTAGCCTTGCCAATCAGTTCAATCATTTTCTTTTCAAGATCTGGTCCAGTGGAATAAAGGAGCTGATACCTCTCAGACCCAGGTTCAGCTTTTGCCCGCGAGACAGGTACCGAAAGTCTTATACCCGTGTCCTCCTCCCAGTCTTTTAAAAATTGTTCTGCGATGGAATGTGAACCGGGTCCTGTAAGCCGGACATGATAATCCCTCCAGTAGCCGAATGAGGGATCCTTTCCAATGTATTCTTCTCCTACGTTAAACCCGCCAATATAGGAAACGGTTCCATCCATCACCGCAAGCTTGCGGTGATTTCTATGGTTTAGACGGTAGAAGAAATGTTCGGCAGAGATTGGCCGGCTTTTCGTGAACTGAACCCCGCTTTTTTCAAGTTTCGAAATCAGGCTGTCTGTGATTTCGTTTCCTCCAATGGCATCAACAGACAGCTTTACCTCAATCCCTTCTTCCGCTTTATCTTCTAATAAATTTAAAAATTTTCTGCTGATCCCATCGTTGCGGATTATAAAGAAATGAATGTATATATAGTGTTCAGCTTGATGGATGTCGTTAAATAGCGAATGGAGCAGCTGATTTCCGTCTGTAAGCAAATCAGCATCCCCATAGGACACCTTTGAGGCAGCAAGTGGATGCTGCCCGCTGTAAACCTCAGCTTGAGAGCGAATGTCCCGGAGAGCATGGTATCCGATTCCAAATAGCGTGATGGCCGTGAGAGCCCCCGTCAGCAGCAATTTTTTTAGCATCCTTTTCAAACTCCCCGCAGCAGCTGTGCAAATCCTTTTAACGGGTAGTATGCCGCAACTCGGCAAAGTTATAAATAGAGTTCAGCGAGCCTTTCAAAAGACTGTACTTTGTGCTCGAACGAATGCAGATTGGTCAAAACCATAAATTCTTCTGTTTCGTAGCGCTCTGATAACTCGGCCAATTCATTTTTTACTTTTTCCGGACCGCCGATGATCATTCTTTTACGGTTGCGTAATACGACGGTCCGGTCTGATTCAGAATAGGAGGCCGCTTTCGCTTCTTCAATACTTGGCACTCTGCTATCCAGGCCCTTTTCCACTCTTAACAGCCATAAGTCCTGGCTGAGCGCCCTTTCTTCTGCCTCTTCATCGTTCTTTCCGCAAATTACGAATACAGCGGATAGCGATCCCGGGGCTGGCGAAAAAAGGGAGGGTTCAAAGGATTTTCTATAGGCCGTAAAAGCCTCTTTGCCGCGTGACGGATTAATAAAATGCCCAAAAACATAATTCAGGCCAAGACCTCCAGTCAATTCAGCGCTGTTCTCTCCAAGTCCCAGCACCCAAATGGGCGGGACGGTTTTGGTGAAAGGTGCCGCCTTAATTCCGTGGTAAGGATGGTCTGAAGGAATCGAATCGGTTATATAATAAATCAAGTCATTCAGCTGCCTTGGAAATTCTTCGATGCTTTTGGCGGATCCGTCCAGAAGGGCATTGCGGATTTTTCTTGTGCCCCCCGGCGAACGCCCTACTCCCAGGTCTATTCTTCCAGGAAAAAGTGCCTCGAGCTGACGGAAATTCTCAGCTACTTTATAGGGGCTGTATTGGGGAAGAAGGACACCCCCTGAACCGACTCTGATTGATTTTGTATTGGAAGCAATATAGGACATTAGAATTTCAGGGGAAGTGCTGCCCATTCCCCTAGTGCCGTGATGTTCTGCAAACCAATATCTGCTGTAGCCCATTTCTTCTGCATGCCGGGCCAGCTTGAGCGTACCGCTGAGCGCTTCCGTAACAGAGGTGTTTTTAGAGACAGGAACCTGATCCAATATACTTAATTTCATCTAAAAAATCCTTCCTGCAGGCTTTTTCTGTTAGAATGCCACAGCGGCAAGGCTTAAAGCAAGGAGCACGCTCTTTAGTTTTTCAAACCGTCAAACAGGGAAAAGAAAAAACAGTTCATTTAAAGGAGGTTCACTATGCAAACCGCTTTTTCTTCTCTACTCACTAAAGAGGATATGACAAATCCGGATCTTGTACCAGATTGGCTTTTGAAAGAATATCAGAATTTTCATGGTGTTGTGACAGATGCAACGTTTCCCTGCTATTTTGGCATGAAGGCTGAAAAGAAGGGGGAGCTGCGTTATGCATACATAACGAGAGAGGATTGGTCCAATCTTCCAAAAGCGGTCGGTCAGTTTTTGGAATTATTTAAAGATCCTCCCTATACACGGCATGGGCTTTTTGTCTTTATGGAGCCTGAAGAAGAAGAAGGGGAGCTTGAATTGTACCGCAAACGCTTTTGGGATATTCTGCAGTATCTTCACGAGCACGATCCAAAACCGTGGCCGAAGGATGCACCTAAGGATCCGGAGCATCACCTGTGGGACTTTCATTTTGCAGGGGAACCATTTTTCATTTTCGGAAATGCCCCCGCATATAAGCAAAGGAAAACAAGAGACCTTGGAAACAGCCTGGTTCTTGGATTTCAGCCAAGAATGATTTTTGAAGGGCTGGAGGGGACAGAAAAAGGCGGCATCATGTCCCGTGAAAAAGTACGGGAGCGGGTGGAAAAATGGGATCAGCTCCCTACTCATCCGGATATCAGCCACTATGGTGACGTGAACCATAACGAATGGAAACAATATTTTATCGGGGATGATGTGGAACCCATCAAAGGAAAATGTCCGTTTTCGCATAAATAGAAGAAGGTAAGGGCCGGCAAATTTTTTGCTGGTCCTTTATTAATGTAATAATATGGTATAATAAGCGAAGAATGGACAGATAAACTCTGAATGCTAATCGAAGGAACCTGTACACCGTCATGGCAGGGGAATTTGTCTGCTTTAAGCCACGTTCTAAAAAAGGTTTGGCTATAAGCTGAATAAACCTATAAACTTTTCGAAAATAGGATCTGCAGGATATTAGAAAGAAGGGGTGGCGAATAAAAAAACACATGAAGGCCATGCCAGGAGGGGAATTATTGAATTATATAATCAGGATACTATTTTCCATAGTTACAGTTTTTATTCTTGCAGGATGCATGCAGCAGCATACTGACAGAAGTATGAAAGAGCATGCTGGCAAAGAAGTTTCTGCTGCAGCAAAGGAACAAATAACAACTCAATCCAAAGAGGAATGGATGAAAATTGATGCGATAAAGCAACCAAGCGCATCTGCTATTACATATGAATTAAGCAAATCAAATGAGAGTTTTACGGCCCCGTTCCCAAGGAAATACCAGGATATTAATGGAATTCTCACGTTTAGAGCAGGTCCCTTCCGAAACAATGCTTACACCGGCTCCACGATTATAAAAGAGGAGAGCCTGATGAATAATTGGGCTTTTCAAACTTCTTCTTCTCCTAAGTGGGGAGGAGGGGGAGGCTGGGTTGGACAGCCTAGTGTTATAGCCTGGAAGGCAAAAGAAAAAGAAATAATGAATTTATATCCTGAATATAAAAGTAAAAAAAATTTTAGAGAAGTCGTTTTTGCATCCCTTGATGGAAGGGTATATTTTCTTGACTTGGAAACCGGCAAAGCGACCAGAAAACCCATTCATATAAAAAATCCCATCAAAGGAAGTGTGGCTCTGGATCCTCGGGGGTATCCACTGCTGTATGTGGGGCAGGGGGTTCCTCATACTGGAGAAATAGGCTATAGGATTTACAGTTTGATAGATGGGTCGCTTCTGTCCTTCATACCGGGTGAAGATCCCTACGCCTATAGAAAATGGGGGGCCTTCGATGGCTCTCCACTCATCCATAAAGAAGAGGATGCAATGATTATTGCAGGGGAAAACGGGATTGTTTATTCTATAAAATTAAATACCGAATATATACCCTCTGAAGGCAAAATATCGATTAATCCTGCAATTTCTAAGTATCGGTATAAACAGGAGGGGAACGACTATCAGGGAGTAGAAAACTCAATAGCTGTTTACAAAAACCTTGCCTATTTTGCAGATAATGGCGGAGGTATACAAGCTATCGATCTAATTAAGAATGAACCGGTATGGGCCAATGCCCCCTATGATGATACGGATGCCACGCTCGTTGTAAGCAATGAGGAAAACACACCGTTTCTTTATACGGGTTCACAAATTGACAAGCAAGGGGCAGCGGGGTATGCCAGAATCCAGAAAATTAATGGTTTAAACGGGAAGATAGAGTGGGAAAAGAAATTACCTGGCTTCTCCTTACTGGGTGAAAGGCCAGTAAATGGCGGCGTGCTTGGAACCCCAGTAGTAGGGGAAGGGGCGCTGGAAGGGCAGGTTATTTACAATATATCCAGATACAAATCATTTAATGGGGGACTTTTAATTAGTTTTGATACTAAAACAGGGGAAGAAAAATGGCGCTGGGAAATGGATGATTACAGCTGGTCTTCCACAGTGGCTGTTTATACCGAAAACGACAAAGCCTACTTAGTTCAAGGGGACTCTGCCGGAAATTTATATCTTCTCAATCATAATGGCAACATTGCTGATAAAATAAATCTAGGCACTAATATAGAGGCTTCTCCCATTGTAATTGACCAGAGTATTGTAATTGCAACCAGAGGTGGTCAGTTATTTAGTATAAGAATGAAGTAGAAATAAAGATTACCTAAATGAAAAATAAGTATTGGTTCCAGTGATATGGATTTATGATATCAATTGACGCAAGTCTCAATGTTAGCCAGTCCAGCTTAAGAGTAAAATGATCAGTTTTATCAGTGCCATGCATAAGTACATTCTGCTATCATCATAATGCTCAAGCATAAATGCAGACCGCATTTCCTGTAGTTACGAAATGTTATGGACCGGCAAATTTTTTGCTGGTCCTTTAATATGTAATAATTTGGGGAAGTTCAGAATTGATGGTAGAATAATAGAGACTAAATTCCTTATTTGACAGAGAGGGAGATGAATCTGTGGGTGTCACATTGCGTAAAGGGCAAAAGGTAGATTTAACGAAAACAAATCCGGGACTATCCAAAATAGCAGTGGGATTAGGCTGGGATGTGAATTCGATGGGCGGAGCATCCTATGACCTGGATGCATCGGTATTCCTGTTGGGGGAGAATGGTAAAGTTCCCTCGGACAGCGATTTTATTTTTTATAATAACCCCAATGGTGCAGCGGGCTCTGTGCTGTACTGCGGAGACAACCGGACCGGAGCTGGTTTTCAGGATGATGAACTCATTAAAATAGATCTAAGCAGGGTACCCCCGAAATTTCAAAAAATAGCTTTTACCATCACCATCCATGATGCGGTGGAAAAAAGACAGAATTTTGGGCAGATTTCCAATGCTTATGTCCGGATCTACAATGAGGACAATGGGATGGAGTACATCCGTTACGAGCTTGGGCATGAATTTTCTGTAGAAACGGCGATTGTTGCTGCAGAGCTTTACCGCCACCAGGCTGAGTGGAAATTTAATGCGATTGGCAGCGGGTTCGGAGGCGGCCTGGCTGCACTCTGCCGGAACTTTGGTGTAACCGTAGACGACGAACCTGCAGCTGCACCTTCGTTCAGCCACCAGACTCCCCCTTCCTTTACACCGCAGCAGCCGGCGCAATCGCAGTCGGGATACATACAGCCAGGCCAGCAGAATTATCAGCAAAATCAGCAGGGCTTCCAGAACAGTCAGCAGAGCTATCAGCAAAATCAGCAGGGCTTTTCTCAAGGTGCATACCAGGGAGGTCAGGGAATCAGCTCTAATCCATATCAGCAAAATCATGGAACAGTCCAGCCTTACCCCGGCAGCAATCAAAATGCTCAGCCATCCTATAGAAGCGGCGTCGTTCAGACGAATGCGGGCAGCGGCACAGCTTCCTGTCCCAGATGCCATTCTCAAAATGTCCGGGCAGGCAAGAAAGGGTTTGGCATCGGGAAAGCAGCTTTAGGAGGACTGGTACTTGGGCCGGTAGGCTTGCTTGGTGGATTTATAGGCGGAAATAAAGTTCAATTCAACTGCAATCAATGTTCTCATAAATGGTCTCCTGATCAAAAGGATTTTGCCGCTTGGGCCAATGAACAAAGACGGAATGCCCAGGAACTGCTGCAGCGCTTTAAAAGCCAGGATGTAATGGATGCAATCGTTGCAGGCTGTGCTCTCGTCAGTCTTGCTGATGGACACATATCCGACACAGAAAGACAAAAAGTAAATGAATTTTTCAGCAGCAGCCAGGAGCTTCGTGTCTTTGATACAGCAAAAGTGAATCAAAAGTTCAATCAGTTTGTCATGTCCTTAGAAAGAGACTGGATGTCTGGAAGGGCAGAGGCAATGAGAGCGCTTGGGAATGTCCGCTCAAAGCCTGAGATTGGGAGACTTGTCGTCCGCTATTGTGTGGCCATTGGATTTGCAGACGGAAATTTCGATCCTTCAGAAAAGCAGGCAGTGGCAGACATCTGCCAAGAGCTGGGACTGAATCCTGCTGAATTTTTATCATAATTCGGAACGGCCTGTGCACTCAGGCCGTTTTTATGGTTAATCCCTTTAAAAACAGGAGGTGCAATCGTGAAAAAATTCATGCTATTGTTTCTTGCCTTCACAGCCGCAGCTGGATGCTCTGTCCAGGATGAAGCCCAAGAGGATGCCAGGGAAACTGCAGCTGGAGAAAATAAGAGAGCAGAAATAATCGCCGATCAGCTCGACATTCCATGGTCCCTTAACTTCAGCAGCGGTGTACTCTATCTTTCCGAGAGGACAGGTTCAATTGTTAAGGTAGAAGGAGAGAAGAAAACGAGGATGAAAACCGAGCTGGAGAAGCCATTTGCTGATGCGGCAGAAGCCGGGCTGCTGGGGCTTGCCTTACACCCTGATTTCTTAGAAAACAGGAAGGCTTTCGCCTACTATACTTACGATAACGATGGAAAGGCCTATAACCGTCTGATCGAGCTTCAGCTGGATAAAGACACATGGAAGGAAAGGAAAACGCTTTTGGATAAAATACCGGGCGGTCCTGTACATCAAGGCGGGAGAATTGAAATCGGACCCGACCAAAAGCTTTATGCCACAGCTGGAGATGCTTCAGAAGATCAAATCGCCCAGGATCCGGAGCAATTCGGAGGAAAAATCCTGAGGATGAATCTGGATGGAACCATTCCTGAAGATAATCCATTTGAACATTCATATGTGTTTTCTTACGGACACCGTAATCCGCAAGGGATCTCCTGGACAGCGGATGAAGTGATGTACAGTACAGAGCATGGACCAAGTGGATATGATGAAATCAACAGGATTGAACCAGGTGGAAATTATGGATGGCCCGCAATAACCGGTGATGAAAAAAAAGAGAACATGAAAACACCCATTGCCCATTCCGGTAATTATTCCTGGGCACCATCAGGCTCTGCAATAAGTGGAGAAACCCTCTATTATGGAGGGCTGGGAGGACAGGGGATCTATAAGTTTCAAACAGGTTCAGAAAAAGTGGAAAAAGTCCTTAGCGGCTATGGAAGAATACGGGACGTTTTACTGGAGGGAGATCATCTCTACTTTATTACGAATAATACGGATGGCAGGGGAAACCCAAAGGCGGATGATGATAAGCTTTATAAGATTAGTCTTAAGGAACTGTCCTCTTGAACGGCAATGAATAAAAGCGGTCCGCACAAGCCGGGCCGCTAATTTAATGGGATTGATAATTGCGGGATCAGGGACTGGAAGGAGCGTCTATACATTCATTGGTTCAGCCTGCATGGAGTGAGGCGCTCTGCTTATCCGGAATAATAGATGCACTGGACAGAAGAATGGGTTGCCGATTATAGGAAGATTCAAGAGGATATTACGCTTTAGATTTATATAAATGGCTAACGGCTTTTAAGATGAACAGCTTTTCTTTTGCCGAGAGCATTTTCCAGCTTCCTGCTCTAATTACCACGATGCTCCCCCCTTAATTTGAGATTGTTACCTATCTAATACCGTCTTTTTCGCGGGATAAAACATTTGAGCGCTCCGCGAATTCTGATTACTTTCTGGAAAATATTCGAAAAGATCCTCAATTGCCGCTTTTATATGAAGATGGAAGGGGGGATTTGTATGTTTTTGATAGGCAAATCCGGTCATTTTTTGAAAGTTGAAAGGAAAAATTGACGAACGTTTATTTATTATTTTTATCTCTGGGATCAAGTTCTTTTGAGAATTCTGACCCAAAAGCAGGCCGGCTGGCACGGACAGGAGAACTGGGAGCGAAGGCTGCCCGGTCAAGCAAAAATAAATGAACAAGTATCTCACCCGCAGTAAAAATCACAGCCGAAATAATGCTCCCCCATGCGATTTGCAAATAGTTTTCATATAGCACCGACCCGAAAATCCATACACCTAGATAAACAGTAAAAAATTCCGTAATAACAGCGGCCCGGCTTCCAAGGGCAGGAAAAATGACCCGGTCTCCCAGCAAATAAGTAGCCAACGCGGCAAATAGACTAAAGGAAAGAATATCCGGCACTCCGGCTTCAAAGAATAAATCAAGGCCAATGGCGAAGGCGGCCGCAGCGATAATAAATTTAACACTTATAACAGCAAGCTGATTCACGCTATTCACTCCTTTTTCTTCAGTGTTGTCAGAAAAAGATCCATTCATACCTATTCAGGAAGGTTTAGCCTGGTGGTGCAGATGATTCGAAATTTAGCGGGACATATAGTAAAGTTGTCCTTATGATTTGATCATTTAATGATTTGTTTTGATAAATTCTACATGCAATGGAGGAATAGATGTGTTTGAACGGAATTATGCCGACCCAGACAATAAACAGCTTCATGAAATAAAACTTTCTGTATTAGACTTGGCCCCGATCGTATCAGGCAGCCATGCAGGCGAGGCGCTTGCCAATTCTTTGGACCTTGCCCGGCATGCTGAAAAATGGGGATACAACCGTTATTGGCTTGCAGAGCATCATAATATGAGGGGAATCGCCAGCTCAGCTACCTCCGTGGTCATTGGCCATATTGCCAATGGCACTTCCACAATCAGGGTAGGTTCCGGCGGAATCATGCTGCCAAACCATGCACCCCTTGTTATCGCAGAGCAATTCGGAACATTGGAATCTCTTTTTCCGGGAAGGATTGATCTTGGTCTCGGACGAGCGCCTGGAACAGATCAGCTCACAGCTCAAGCGCTAAGGAGAGAATTGAGCACAGGTGAAGATTTCCCCGAGCAGGTAGAAGAACTGAGGGCTTACTTTAAGCCTTCAGAATATAGCCACGTCAAGGCAGTACCGGGTGAAGGGCTCGACATCCCGGTTTGGCTCCTCGGATCAAGCGGCTTCAGTGCCCAGCTTGCCGGACAGCTGGGTCTGCCATTTGCCTTTGCAAGCCATTTTTCACCGGATCACACCACTTCAGCTCTCAATATTTACCGGAAGCATTTCCGGCCTTCTGACTTGCTGGACAAGCCTTATGCAATGGTAGGGATGAATGCTGTGGCAGCTGAAACAGAGGAACAGGCCCGCTATTTATCCACATCCATGAAGCAGCAGTTCCTTAATCTGGTAAGAGGGCGTCCAGGCCAGCTGAATCCGCCAGTAGATGATATGGACGCTCTATGGAATGAATATGAAAAAGCTTCTATTCAGCAAACATTAAGAGCATCAGCTATCGGAAGCCCTGAGCAGGTAAAAGATAAGATGCAGAAATTTATCGATGAAACACAGGCGGACGAAATTATGATCACCGCAAACATCTTTGACCATCAGGCAAGATTAAAATCCTATGAATTAACATCCCAAGTGGCAAAGAACAACTGAAGGAGAAATGATGATGGAATGTAAAATAAACCGCAATGCGGCAAAAAAGCTAAAGCAAATGCTTGAAAGTGAAGAAGGACAAGGAAAAATGATCCGCGTATTCATAACCGAAATGCACGGAGATCATGCCCATTATGATGTGAGGCTTGATACACCTGCAGAGCACGATGAAATTGTCCATACTGACAAGGGGATAGACATCTTAATGGACAGCAGAGAAGAGTTTTTGGACGGCGTCTGGATTCAATTCTTTTTCGTACCGCAAGAAAGATTTGAAATTATTAACAAACGCAAGGGCTGGCATAACCATCATTAATCTCATGATGCGCCGCTCCGGTAAGCGGGGGGCGCTTTCTTTATGGGCTTTACGAAAAAGCGTTAGAAAAGTACTCGGGAAGGGGAGCATCATTCATGGAAATTTTAATAAATGAGAGGCGTTTCGAAGGAACCGGCTTTGTACATGACCGTGCTGGCGGATTGCATCAGATTACCTTTAACTTTAAAGTCAGAAGCGGACAAGAATACCATGAAGTCACAACGCTCCTGTATAAGAACGATTTTCACATACAAGTTCCTGAGGAAGGATTGTCTTTCCAAGCCGTAATCCAGCAATATTCCACCTCGGCTGTGAATTTGTATGAGGAAAATGCAATAGCAGATTACCACATTCAATTGATTGAGAAAAAGGCCGGAGAATGATTCCGGCCTTTTAATTTAAGCTATCATCTTGAACTGTTCCGATATTTTTAAATGAGGGCTTCCATCCGCAAAATTATTATGGATTTCGTCAGGAATGTAACACCATTCGTTCAAGGATGACCTCCGATAGCCTGATAGATGCGATATTCTAGGCTTCACAAGTGCCTGTATGTTTCAGATAGAAGCTGATTTTGGTCATTTTTAGACTGTTATTCTAATTTATTGTCCGTACTTCCGTTTTAATGTCCGTATTCTAAATATATTGTCCGTACTTCCGTTTTATTGTCCGTACTCACAATATATTGTCCGTACTCTAAATATAAAGACTTTTCGACACAATTCGCCACCGCCTCTGCCGTTCACCCAGCTCGGACTACCAAAAAAAAGACCTCCACTCCAAGGCCTCTTTCATATTTAACCGTTTGAAAAACATTCATGTGCAATGAGCTCATAGGATCGGATTTTTTCGTGCTCTAAGTGCGTGATTGTAACCATCATTACTTCATCTGCTCCATATTCAGCGATTAATCCCTCGAGCTTTGCTTTGATGGTTTTAGGTGAGCCGATTGCCATTGAAGCTTTCAATTTATCCAGTCTTTCCAAATCTTCATCCGTTTTAAGATAGGCTTTTGCCTCATCAAAGGAAGGCACACCTTGTGCTCCTTCTCCTTTCTCAATCATCAGCTGCCAAACGAGAGAGGGGATTGCGATTCTCTCAGCGAGCTCCTCTGTTTCCGCACAAATAACCGGGACGGCCAAAATGGCCTCAGGTGCATCCATGCCATTGCTTGCAGCAAAATATTTTTTGTAATCCTTAATTATATCTGGATCATGACTTCCCATAAATTGACCAAACGCATAGCCTGTTCCATTCTCTGCAGCAAGTTTCGCACTTTTTCTGCTTGTCCCTAAAACAAAGGGACGCGGAGAAGATGCCGGAACAGGTGAGGGGTTCAGTGCTCTGAATGGATGGTCCTCTGGGAAATCATCTCTTAAAAAGTGTAAGAGCTCTTCCAGTGAGGAAGGCAGGTTTTTTACATTTTCAAGAAAATTTCCGGAAAGAGCCATGGAGGCCTCAGCAGATCCTCCAGGAGAACGGCCGATTCCCAAGTCGATCCGGCCAGGGAATAGAGTAGAGAGGAGATTAAACGTTTCAGCTACTTTGTAGGGTTTATAATGAGGCAGCAGAATGGCTCCCGCCCCAAGTCTGATTGTTTTCGTCCTTGCTCCGATCCAGCTGATGATGACCTCAGGGGCTGAGCTTGTTAAACCGGGAAAATCATGATGTTCCGCGATCCAATAGCGGTGATATCCAAGCTTTTCACCAGCTATAGCTAACCGGAGCGAAGTATCAAGTGCATCTTTAGGTGTTTTTTCAGCTGATCTGGGTGATTGATCTAAAATACTAAGCTTCATCGTATTCCTTCTTTCTTTCTTGCAGATGACTTTATTTTAGCTCAATAGGCGGCTGTTGAAAAAATGTTTGCATTAGTCGTTCATTTTACTATTTATCAAGAAAAGAGGTGATAAGCATTTTAGTGCCATGATAGACTAATAGGGACGCCGTATTGATTGGAGATTCACTTAATGAATGTATTTACCGGGAGCCATGAAGACTTTCCATTCGCGATGTATGGAGACACTCACATAGCGGCACTGGGAGTTCTGCTGCTTTTAGTGTGGGCGCTGTATGCTTGTAGAGCGGTATTGCAAAAGATGAATATGAAGCGGTATGAAAGGATGCTTGCCATCAGCTTAATCGCGTTCGAGCTTCTCTATCATGTTTGGCTGCTCATTCATGATAATTGGGAGCTCCGGCATGCCCTCCCGCTGGAGCTTTGCAACATCAGTTTTATCATGACCTTCCTGCTTCTCCTGACAGGAAAAAGAGTGTTTTATGAAATTTTGCTATTTATAGGTCTGATGGGTGCCTCTCAGGCTGTATTAACGCCTGTCCTTGATATAGGCTTTCCGCATTTCCGCTTTTTTCACTTTTTCTATACTCACATCTGGATTATGGCCGTGCCGCTTTATTACACATGGACAAAAGGGTATAGACCAACAATTTTTTCAGTAGTAAAAACGATTTTATTTTTGAATCTGATTTTGCCTGTGGTTTTGTTTGTTAACAGCCAAACAGGTGGAAACTATATGTTTTTGGATCATAAGCCGTCAAGCGGAAGTCTGCTGGATCTGCTTGGTCCTTATCCATGGTACATCCTTTCACTGGAAGGTATTGCGGCAGGGATGAGTGTGCTCCTTTGGCTCATCTTTAAGGAAAAGTCCTCTGACAGCCGGTTCATAGAATCAAAAGCCCAAATGTGAAGGGAAAGTTCCGGGGCAAAATAAATACCCAGGAATGCTCATTCCGCATTCTTGGGTTCATGATTGGAATTCTTCTTATAGTCGCCGCTCCTGCCGCCTGTTTTCTTTAAAAGACAGGTCTCTTTGATGACCATGCTTTTGTCCACTGCCTTGCACATGTCATAGAACGTTAATGCGGCAATGGACGCAGCGGTCAGGGCTTCCATTTCCACGCCTGTTTTCCCGTCGCATTTGACAGCAGCCGTAATGACGAGATCATAGCCCTCTACCGTCTGGATGTACCGGAACTCAAAATCGGTCCCCTGAAGCTGAATGGGGTGGCACATGGGAATCAGTTCCGCCGTTTTTTTTGCGCCCATGATCCCTGCGATTTGAGCAACCTGCAGGGGGTCGCCTTTTTTAATTACGCCTTCCTGAATTGCCGCGTAAAGCTTATTTGAGATCGAGACAATAGACTGCGCTGCTGCGGTTCTGTCCGAGTCTGCTTTATCGGATATGTCCACCATCCTCGGTCGGCCTGATTCGTTCCAATGGGTAAACTCCATTCCCATTCCCCCTAGTAATCTTTACTCCAGTCTTTCGCATGATTGATGTTGATAAAAGCAGGATCATCCTCTGAAAAAGGGATGGTTAAGACATGCAGGTCATTTAAAAGCTGGGAAAGCTTATGTTCTTCCGCTTCCAGCATCTTCTCGAGATGCTGCATCGTCCTTCTGTGGTAGAGCGCCATTAATGGCTGGATACGTCCTCCTTGAACAGGGACCACAGCATCCGCATCAGATTCCTCTGCAAACTCGAGCATTTCATTAACGAACTCATTTGTAACAAATGGAATGTCACAAGAAAGGATGAAAAACCATTCCGGGTCATCAACCCTGCTCATGACATTGTGAATGGCAAACAGTGGACCTTGGTAGGATAATTTTTCCTCTTCAACTATGAGGCGTATGTCCTCCCGTTTGAACTGGGCTGAAAGATCTTTGTTTGTCGAAATGATCAGCGGAGAAAGTCCGTTGTTCTTAAGAGCGTCCAAACTGTGTTCATAAAACGTCTTGCCATTATGTATCTCAAACATCTTAGGCTTGCCGAATCTTGAAGATCTTCCTCCGGCGAGCACGACTCCTGCTGTTTTCATAAGCGGTTTAACTCCTCAATGAAATGCTGGATGGTTGGAAGAATCAGCTTCTCCATCCCTAGTTTCACAGCATTTTCGGACCCCGGGAGAAGGTAGATGGCGCGCCCATCCAGGCTTCCCGCCGCCGCTCTGCTGAACATGGCTTTAGGGCCGATTTCATCGTAGCTTAAACTGCGGAACAGCTCTCCAAAGCCGTTCATTTCTTTATCAAAGAGCCGGGATACCGCTTCATAGGTTATATCTCTCGGACTGAAGCCAGTTCCGCCTGTAACAATGATGGCCTGGATCGAACGGTTTTCACACCAGCCGGTAACCGTCCGGGATATGAGGCTCTGTTCATCTTTCATAATGCTGTATGCTATCGTGCTGTGGCCATGCTTGGTTAAAAGATTTTGAATGAGCGATCCGCTCGCATCATTCTCTTTTGTTCTCGAATCACTGACTGTTAATACGGCTGCATCAACCGCAATTGTCTGGTCATGCTTATGCACGCTGGATCAGCACTCTCCTTTAAATGGATGCTTTACTTACACTTTATCAAAAACGCAGGACAAATACAGTCTTTAAGAATGAATGATTGCTGAAATTCATTTCTGCAAGGTTATTTTATTCGTTTTCTCTTTTTCTCTATTTCCTCCGTGACGGCAAATGCAAGGTCTTCGTTGCCAAACAATGATAGAACACCAAGCAAGGTATCATCTGCAATCGGACCTGCTTCCTCTTTTGAAACGGTAAGTTCCAGTGCTTCCCGGAGGACCTGGTTCTTTTGCTGGCCCGGATAGGCAGATTGATAGAGTGACTCTGGATCCAAGCCATGATTGATACACCATTGGGCAAAAACGAGAATCATCATTTTCTCATCCTTTTGATAGTTTTGGATGATTTGGTTTTCTACTTCTTTGCTGTTCATCAATTCACTTCCTAGTAAGATTCAATGGTTATAGCAGGGCTATACGGACCTAAGTCAAGGTCAGAGTCCATTCCAAGAGTAAGCTTAGCGAGCTCAGCCCCGATATACGGACCCATTGTCAGACCGGAAGAACCTAGTCCGTTAACGGCAAACAAGCCCCTCCAGCCAGGCAGTGCTCCAAATACCGGCAAAAATCCTTCTGTAAATGGCCGGTAGCCGTATTTTGCTTCTGCAAACTGGCTGTTTTTCAAACCGGGAGCCGTTTCCATCACCTTGCCGAGTACCTCGTGGATCCCCGCTGCTGTTGGACCAGGTTCGAAGGATAGGGTATCTTCATGAGTAGTGCCTGCAGCGATCCTTCCATTTGAAAAAGGAACTAAATATTGAGTGCCCGGCGGCAGAAGAACAGGCCAGTTGTCCGTTTTTTTCTCTGTATGCTCAAGATGGACAATTTGCGCTTTCTGAAAGGTAACGTTAAAGCGGATTCCGAGCGGAGCCAGCAGCTGGGAGGCCCATGCACCTGCACAAACGATTACTTTTTCTGCCCGAATGGTTTCCCCTCCAATTACAGCCCCTGTAACTTGGTGATCCGTAAAGAGCAGCCGGGCATCACCGGTCAGATAAGATGCTCCATTTCTTACCGCTGCCTGGATAAGGGCGCTGCAGATTTTCCCTCCGTCGACTTTCGCTCCCCCAGTAACGTGTAAGCCGTAAAAATGATCAGATAGACCAGGGAAGAGCGCTGACGTCTCAAAAGGAGAAAGCCGCGAGATTTCTCCGATTTCCGGGGCATCTGCTTTTCTTTTGATTGCCATTTCCTCCATCTTCATAATCTTTTTTTCTTCAGAATGGAGACTGATGGCCCCTGTTTTTGCGTAGCCGGTTTCCGTCTCGCCATCCGCTTCGAGCTGTGAAATCAATTCAGGGTAATAGCGGGCACCGTTTTTAGCAAGCAGATACCAAGCTTTATTTCTTCTCTGAGAGAGCCATGGGCACACGATTCCCGCTGCAGCACCTGTGGCCTGACCGGGCTCTTCCCTGTCTGCCAGGATGACGTCCGCTCCATATTTAGAAAGATGATAGGCAGTTGAAGCCCCTGCGATACCTGCCCCGATTACAATAATTGTTTCCATGATCCGCATCCTTTTTCAGTTCCTTCAAATCTGTATGTATTATATCATTATCAGCCTTCCTGCCCAAAGCTAAAGGGAAGGGGGAAAGAAGCGGTTTGTTAGCATACCTAATAGGGGTATGGTATATTATAAGAAGCGTAAGGGGGTGGAAAGATGGAAGAAGAGCAAATACAACTTGGAAAACAGGAAGCTGAGCATTGCGCAAGCTCCGAAAGAAAAAGCCATCATTCAGAATTAACCAAAAAGAATCTTACCTCCCGTCTTAACCGCATTGAAGGCCAAATAAGGGGCATCAAAAGACTGATTGAGCAAGACACATACTGTGATGACGTGATTACGCAGATTGCCGCTACTCAGGCTGCATTAAACAGTGTTGGAAGACTATTGCTTGAAGGGCATATGAAAACCTGTGTAGCAGAGCGGATTCAGGCTGGAGATTCGGAAGTCCTCGATGAAGTGCTGCTGACAATCAGCAAATTAATGAAAAAGGGATAGGAGGAATTGACGTTGAATACAACGCTTACAGTTGACGGAATGAGCTGCGAGCACTGTGTAAAAGCAGTTGAAGGCAGTGTAGGTGAACTAGCAGGTGTAGAATCTGTAAAAGTATCCTTACAGCAAGGCAAAGTGGAAGTGCGCTTTCAGCCTGAAAAAGTCACGTTAGAGAAAATCAAGGAAACGATTGACGATCAGGGCTATGATGTAAAAGACTAGGGAAGTGGCAGCGTGCCGGGTTACATGGCACGTTTCATTTTTAAGAAAATATACCCCCTAAAGGTATAGGAGATGAGAAAATGAGCCGTTCATTTAAGGAAACTACCATACCTATCAGCGGTATGACATGTGCAGCCTGCGCTTCACGTATAGAAAAGGGACTCGGGAAAATGGACGGAGTGGAGCAGGCTAATGTCAATCTTGCGTTAGAAAAATCAAAGGTGATCTACCATCCGGACACCATCTCCATCTCGGACATTCATAAAAAGGTGAAGGATCTCGGGTATGAGACTGGTGGTGAAAAAACGGCGCTTTCCATCACGGGTATGACATGTGCGGCTTGTTCAAGCCGGATTGAGAAAGGGCTAAATAAAATGGATGGAGTTATACATGCTTCTGTCAATCTGACGACGGAAAGCGCGTCAGTAGAATATCAGCCCTCTGAGTTAACGCCTGATGATTTGGTCAAACGGATTGAAAAACTGGGGTACGAAGCAGCAGTTAGCGGCGTTAACGGTAGTGGAAAAACGGATGAGGAGCGTCAGAAGCTCCTTCAAAATCAGCAGGGAAGGTTTTTGTTTGCTGCCATCCTCTCTTTTCCGCTGCTATGGGCGATGGTGAGCCATTTTTCCTTCACCTCTTTCATTTTTCTGCCGGAAATGCTCATGAATCCTTGGGTTCAGCTGGCATTTGCCACCCCGGTGCAATTCATAGCGGGAAGGCAATTTTACATTGGGGCATTCCATGCTTTGAGAAATAGAGGAGCCAATATGGATGTTCTGGTAGCGCTGGGGACATCGGCCGCCTATTTTTACAGTGTATATTTGACAGCCCAATCGCATCTTCTGGCTAATACTCAAATGACGGAACTTTACTTTGAAACGAGCGCCATTCTGATTACTTTGATTTTGCTTGGGAAATTGCTGGAAGCAAGGGCAAAGGGCAGATCCTCAGAGGCGATAAAAAAGCTGATGGGACTCCAGGCAAAATCTGCTTCAGTTATCCGCAATGGGAAAGAAACCGTTTTGCCGCTTGATGAAGTGACATTCGGAGATATAGTTGTTGTGCGTCCGGGTGAAAAAATACCGGTGGATGGGGAGATTGTTGAAGGGACTGCAGCAGTGGATGAATCGATGCTGACAGGAGAAAGCATTCCAGTCGATAAAAAATCAGGAGATTTGGTTTATGGATCAACTATGAACAAAAACGGCTTTCTGACATTCAGGGTAAGTAAGGTCGGAAAAGAAACAGCACTCGCCCAAATTATTAAAGCAGTAGAGGATGCCCAAGGTTCAAAGGCACCGATTCAGCGTCTTGCAGATCAAATTTCAGGTGTCTTCGTGCCAGCTGTCCTTGGGGTGGCTCTTCTGACCTTCTTTGTTTGGATAGTATGGCTTAATCCCGGTGATCTTTCTTCAGCGCTGGAAAAATTTATTGCAGTGCTCGTCATAGCCTGTCCATGTGCACTCGGGCTTGCAACCCCGACATCGATCATGGCAGGATCGGGGAGGGCGGCGGAATTCGGTATTTTATTCAAAGGCGGGGAGCATATTGAAAATGCCCATAAGATCGACACTGTCTTGCTGGATAAAACCGGAACTGTAACTTACGGAACCCCAGAGCTTACGGATATCCGGATATTCCATGAAGAAAAACAGCAAGTGCTATCCATCATTGCTTCCGCAGAGAACCAATCGGAGCATCCGCTCGCGAAAGCTGTGGCTGAGGGAATTCAAAGGAAAGGGATCCCGCTGGCTGCCGTAGAGAAGTTTGAAGCAATCCCGGGATATGGAATCCGTGCTGCTGTGGAAGGGAAGGTCCTGCTTGCAGGCACTCGTAAGCTAATGAAGAAATTTGCCATCGATGTGTCAGAGGCGTATCCGGATATGGAGGCGATGGAATCAGAAGGAAAGACCGTTATGCTTGTCAGTATAGATGGGGTTTATTCCGGACTGATGGCAGTTGCCGATACGATTCGGGATACATCAGCCCAGGCAATCAAACGGCTTAAGGAATTGAACATTCAGGTCATAATGATTACCGGCGACAATGAGAGAACAGCAAGAGCCATAGCCCGCGAGGCTGGTATCTCAGAGGTGATCTCAGAGGTATTGCCCGAACAAAAAGCAGCAGCTGTTAAAAAACTGCAGCAGCAGGGCAGGAAAGTGGCCATGGCCGGCGACGGAATCAATGACGCTCCTGCCCTTGCGGCAGCCAATACAGGGATCGCCATCGGTACAGGAACGGATATTGCTATGGAGGCTGCGGACATTACGCTCATCAGAGGTGATTTAACACTTATTGCCGATGCACTGCTGATGAGCAAAAGAACCATTTGGAATATTAAACAAAATCTTTTCTGGGCGCTGGGCTATAACGTTCTAGGAATTCCGATAGCAGCAGCCGGCTTTCTTGCTCCTTGGCTTGCCGGTGCCGCAATGGCATTCAGCTCTGTCTCTGTTGTACTGAACGCGCTCAGACTTCAAAGAGTTAAACTTTAAAAAAGAGGAGAGTTTTCGAATGTCTATCCTGTGGAAATGGGTGTTAGCCGCTATCCTGGTGACAGGAGCAATAACAGGTGTATATATCATCGTTCAGCTAAACAGCAGCCCGGAAGCAGCAGACAATAAGATTCACAAACATGAAGGGATGAAGGCGAGCGCTGATCATTAACAGCCGCATCTTGACGGAAACGGAATATGCGAATGGAAATATTCAAGTATAGGTGAAAAATGAGGAAGGAAAATCTTATGATCATCTGCTTATTCATCATCAAAAACGGATGCATGTAATGATTGTAAGTGAAGATTTAGCGGAATACGATCATATTCACCCAATCAGAACAGGAAAAAGAACCTATGAAATCAAGAAAGCTCTTAAACCAGGAACCTATAAAGCATTTGATGACCTTAAGCCTGAAAATGGACGCTATGAGGTAAAGCCGGATGTGCTGCAAGCGGGAAACAAGGCGAAAAAGTACCCCCCTGCTTTAAAGTCAGATACCGATAGCAAACAATCGTCAGGAGAATTTACGGTTGAGCTTAATCCTAAAAAATTAAGCAGCGGCGTCCTTGTTGTATTAAGCTTTTCTTTCAATAAAAGAACCCCCGAGCCATATCTCGGAGCTTCAGGCCACGTTGTAATCCTGGATGACAGGCTGAAAAACACATTCATGTTCATCCAGTCTCCAAGAAGGAAACAAAGTTCGAAACCGAATTTGAGAAGCCCGGCCTGTACAAGATCTGGGCTGAGTTTAAAATGAAAGGAAAGGTGCACCTATTTCCTTTTGTGGTAGAAGTTAAATAATCGCAGGCTGAACAGCCATAGGCACATGATCTTACGCAGTCATGCCCGGAAAACTTGAAGGACTGGAATAGAATAATGGCTGCCCCAAAAGAAATTCGTTTCTTTTAGGGCAGCTTTTTCATTTTAGGCTTAGTTAATGTGGGTATTGATAATACCTGTTGATTAGAGCGGAAGATGTGACACTTCAAGCTTAAGAGCAGCGGGACAGGGGAGGCCAGGGGGAGGCTCACCGCTCTTGGATAAGCGAATGCCTGCTGGCTGCAATCAGCAGCCAAGTTTAACAGAGCATTATTATAAATAGAAACAGAGCTTTTATTTAAATGATTAAACAACAGGAGCCTCATTAAGTAATTTTTTTCAGCTGTACGATCAATTCGCAATTTAGTTTGATTAATAGAGGCAATAGGAGTAAGTCAAATGTCATTCTGCGCTTGGTTTCGCCATTGACTTTAGGGCCATTAGCTGCCGGTATGATACTCTTGAATGAGAACGGAAAATGAGATGAACCTTGCCTTTCCAGCAAAAAGGATACAGAAAGTGTGTTCAGGTAGTCCTATGGAGGGTAAGGAAGGACTAATGGGTTGGAATTTCTGCCGATATTTTCTAATGGAGGAGAATATAGCCGTTTCTCTCATTGGTTCAATCAGGATTATTCATGTTTGGGGGTCGCTGCATGAAACCGGCTGAAGAAAATAGAAAAATCATCAGGGTGAAAAACGGCTGTGCCGAGCATACAGAGGACCTTGTTGTAACGGAATTCCCTATAACCGTTAAGGTCAATGGGCAGGAATTTGTAACGATGGTGTGCACTCCTGAGTACATCGAGGATATGGTCACAGGCTTTTTGGCATCAGAGGGCGTTATAAAAAAATACGAGGATATTCAGGACATATGGATTCAGGAAAGAGAAGGGTATGCGCATGTGAAGCTAAGCAAAATGAACCCCTATTTTCACAATTTCCAGAGCAAGCGCTACGTTACATCATGCTGCGGGATGAGCAGACCGGGTTTTGTGTTTGCCAACGATGCGCTCACCGCGAAGAAAATGGAAGGCATCCGGATCAGGATGACGGCAGCTGACTGCTTCAGGCTGATGGGTGAAATGCAGCAGTCAGCCTTTACCTTTCAGCAGACAGGAGGGGTTCACAACGCTGCCCTCTGTAATGCGGACGGACTGATTTTAAGCAGGATGGATATCGGCAGGCATAATGCTCTTGATAAAATTTACGGCCATTGCCTAAAGCACGGGATTTCCATTGGAGATAAAGTCATTGTATTCAGCGGCCGGATTTCTTCAGAAATTCTTCTAAAGGTTGCGAAAATCGGCTGTGAAATCGTCTTGTCCAAATCAGCTCCGACTGAGCTTGCTCTGACCCTGGCAGATCAGCTTGGAATTACGGCGGCCGGGTTTATACGAAATGAATCCATGAACATTTACACTTGTCCTGAACGAATTATCCTGGATGAAGATTAACACGGAAGGAGAGGATCAGCGATGAATCCGGAAATTTTTGATCGACTTCAGCGTCCGCTCCGCGATTTGCGAATTTCAGTGACTGACCGCTGCAATTTCAGGTGCAGATACTGTATGCCTGAAGAGATTTTCGGCCCGGATTACCCATTTTTAAACGCACAATCCATTTTATCCTTTGAAGAAGTGGAACGGCTGGCGAAAATATTTGCCGCACTGGGAGTCGAAAAAATCCGAATAACGGGCGGGGAGCCGCTCCTGCGCAAAGACCTTCCGCAGCTTATTCAAAGGCTTGCTCACATTGAAGGGATTCGCGACATTGCCATCACTACAAATGGATCTTTATTAAAGAAACAGGCCCATGAGCTGAAAAAATCAGGATTGGACCGGGTTACAATCAGTCTCGATTCATTGGATGAAGGCCGGTTTAACAGCATGAACGGGAATAAAAGCACTGTGAAAAGAGTGATAGAAGGGATTGAAGCCGCGTCTGAAGCGGGGCTTTCGGTTAAAATTAATATGGTTGTCCAGAAAGGAAAAAACGAACAGGATCTTATCCCAATGGCCCGCTACTTTAAAGAAAAGGGGCACATCCTCCGCTTTATTGAATACATGGATGTCGGAAATACGAATGGCTGGAAAATGGAAGAAGTTGTTTCTAAACAAGAAATAATCAGCAGAATATCAGAGAGTATGCCTCTTGAACCGATAGCCCCGAATTACCTAGGCGAAGTTGCTTCCAGGTACAGGTATACAGATAATGAAGGCGAAATAGGCATTATCTCCTCTGTTACGGATTCTTTTTGTTCCACGTGTTCAAGAGCAAGAATTTCAGCTGAAGGAAAGCTGTATACCTGTCTTTTTGCAGGCAGCGGATTCGACTTAAGAGAACTGCTGAGAGAAGGAAAAACAGATAGTGAGCTCGCTGAAGTCATCTCTTCCTTATGGAACCGGAGAACCGACCGATATTCAGACGAAAGAAGAGAAGGAATGACAAACGGTTCGAAAGTTGAAATGTCTCATATCGGGGGCTGACCCACGTGCCATTCAGCCCTATTTACCATATTCGTCTGTAAAACGATCTGTCGATTCTCCTGACTGAACCTACTAACAGGCAGGCTGGAAGTTATGCTGTGTATAGGCAATGTGCAGATGGCTGATCCTCTGTAGGCCAGAGGGGGAAGCCGAAAGGTTCTGGTGAGACAGATGAGGCCCCGCAAACGGAGAAGGTGTCATTACTTAAAAAACAGATCGGAGGAGAGACGAATGGCGTTTCTTAAACCGCAGCAGATTGCGGAGAAAACGATTGAAGCGGGTGTAAGCAAAACAAAACTGACTTTCCCTGCGATACTCATTTTAGGATTTCTTGGAGGGGCCTTCATTTCACTGGGGTTTTTGCTGGATATAAGGGTTGTGGGTAATCTGCCGGAGGAATGGGGCAGCTTTGCCTCTCTTTTGGGCGGGGCCGTATTTCCTGTAGGGCTCGTGCTGATTGTGCTTGCCGGCGGGGAGTTATTAACCGGGAACATCATGGCGGTGTCCATGGCCGTTTACGCGAAAAAGATTTCGATTAAAGACCTCGGAATAAACTGGCTTTATGTACTGCTGACTAATTTTGCAGGTGCTTTGTTTGTAGCCTATTTTTTCGGGCATGTCGTCGGACTTACAGAAACGGGGCCGTTTCTGGATACCACCGTGTCCATGGCCGGTGCTAAACTTGATGAGACATTCCTCCAGACCTTTGTTTCAGCAATCGGATGCAACTGGCTCGTCTGTCTGGCGATTTGGCTCGCAACCGGGTCGGAAGATGCAGGCGGAAAAATACTCGGAATCTGGTTTCCGATCATGGCTTTTGTTGCCATCGGCTTCCAGCATGTTGTCGCTAACATGTTTTTAATCCCGGCAGCTATTTTTGCAGGCTACTTTACGTGGTTCGATTATTTATCCAACTTTGTTCCAACTTTGCTTGGCAACATTGCTGGAGGAGCCATTTTCGTTGGAATGGCATACTTTATCACTTATGCAAAGAAAACGGAAAAAAAGGCGGTCCAGTCAAGGAAGGTTTCCTGATCCAACTGCAGGTTTTTTTTTCTCCGCAGCAAGGTATTCGCGCGTATAATTTTATCAGCATTTATCTTAAGTTTTTGATAAAGTTAAATATGGATTGCCCGGGTGGGGGGCCGGTTTCCGGACGCTCAAAAAAATTCGTTTGCCTGCCCGGTCATATGGCATCCAGGAAAATGAACCCTGTGCACCGAAACCAGTCTCTATTCAATACGTTATTTCCCCTTTCCATGGTATGGGCTATATTTCAAAACAGGTAATGGATACAAATAGAACCGCAGGCAGGAGTGAGGATAATGGTTGAAAAACGGTCTCCGATTTCCGTCAGCGAGGCAGTCAGGAAAGTCATGGGTTTGCTTGAGCCTGGAGACGTTGAAAGGGTTCCACTTGAAGAAGCATACGGACGTTTTTTGGCGGAGGATCTTATAGCAGATCATGATGTTCCTGCATTCGACAGGTCCCCTTATGATGGATTTGCTATCAGAGCAGAGGATACGATAGCTGCTTCCGCTGAAAATCCAGCTGTTTTCGAAGTGACAGGCGAAATCGGAGCGGGCTCGTTATATACAAAAGCTGCTGAAAAAGGCCATGCTGTCCGTATTATGACCGGAGCGGCATTGCCGGCAGGATTTAATGCAGTGGTCATGCTTGAGCTTGTGAAAGAGAAATCCGTGCAAGGAAGAAAGCTGATTGAGATCAGCCGTACATATAAAAAGGGAGACAATATCTCCTTTAAAGGTGAAGATACCCTTGAAGGTTCAGTCCTTTCAGAAAGAGGAACAATCATCAACCCCGGGATTTCCGCTCTTCTGGCAACGTTTGGCTATGAGAGCGTGCCTGTTGCTAAACAACCTGTAGTTGGTGTGCTTGCCACAGGCAGCGAGCTTTTAGAACCAGGTGAGCCTATTAAGCCCGGGAAGATCAGGAACAGCAATGCTTACATGGTCCTCTCTCAAATCAAAAGAGCCGGGGCAGATCCTCTGTATCTCGGGAAGCTGCCGGATGATCTGGACCAGTGTTTTACTACCGTTCGGTCAGCTCTCGAGAAAGTTGACTTTCTTATCACCACTGGAGGGGTCTCAGTAGGGGACTATGACTACATACCTGCAGTGTACGAAAAGCTGAACGCCTCTGTCCTTTTCAATAAAGTTGCGATGCGTCCGGGAAGCGTGACGTCCGCCGCTGAACTTAACGGAAAGCTGCTATTCGGACTTTCAGGAAATCCGTCCGCCTGTTATGTAGGTTTTGAATTGTTTGTGAGGCCTGTAATCCGCGTGAGCCAGGGAAGTGCATATCCTCATTTAAAAAAGGTTAAAGCGGTATTAGGAGCGGATTTTAAAAAACCTAATCCGTTTATGAGGTTTGTCAGGGCGCGAATGGAATTTTCAGAGGGAGGAAAGGTGTCGGTCACTTCTTCAGGATTCGATAAGTCCAGTGCGGTCTCATCGCTTGCAGATGCTGATGCTTTTATTGTTCTTCCTGGAGGAACAAGAGGGTATGAAAAAGGAATGTCCGTTGATGCACTTTTGCTGAGCGGCGGTTTGGGAAGTGAGTGGCCATGGGAAAACATTGTGCCATCCTACAGGTCGTAGGCTACCAGAACAGCGGGAAAACAAGACTAATGGAAAACTTAATAGCCCGTGCGTCCGGTTTGGGCCTGAATGTCGGATCACTTAAGCATCATGGACACGGAGGTGCTCCGGATCTGCATGGAAAAGACAGCTCCAGACATTTTGAAGCTGGAGCAGCAGTTTCAGCAGCTGAAGGTGCCGGAGTGCTCCAGCTTTCTGCTAGGCTGGAAGGGTCTGCTCTGGATGATCTTATACAAATTTATTCGCATTTCAACCTGGATGTCCTCTTTATTGAAGGGTATAAGCACGCCCGGTACCCAAAAGCGGTGCTCATCGAAAAGGAAGAGGATCTTTCTTTGCTTGACCAGTTAACCGGCATTATTTGCGTCATCACAGATTTGACGGTTCCCCCTTTGCCGGGTATTGAATTCTTTACGAAACAGCAAGTGGCACACTCTATTGATTTTATGATAAAGAAGGCGGTGAAACAGATTGACAGAGAAGATATTTTGCCTGACTGAGGAGCAGATCTCCGCTGAGGGGGTCATTCAAAAGGTGGAAAGAAGAGAAGCGGGCGCGATCACAGTCTTTATCGGGACCGTCCGGGAGCTTACAGATGGCAAAAAGACTCTTCATTTAGAGTACGAGGCATATAAGCCGATGGCTGAAAAAATGCTCGCTCAAATTGGAGAAGAAATCAGCCATCAGTGGCCCGACGCTGTGACCGCCATAACCCACCGGACAGGCCGGCTTGAGATATCTGATATTGCGGTCGTCATTGCAGTCTCATCCCCGCACAGGAAAACAGCTTATGAAGCAAACGAGTATGCCATCGAGCGGATTAAGCAGATCGTTCCTATTTGGAAGAAAGAGTTTTGGGAGGACGGGACAAAGTGGATCGGTGATCAGCTTGAAAAAAAGGCATATCCTGAAGGGAAACCGCCAGAGGGAGGCATGAGAACATGATTACCATTTTGCTATTTGCAGCCAATCGTGAATCCGCTGGAACGGATAAAATTGAATTGGAAGCAGCAGGAAGCTCAGTACGGCAGCTTAAAGAACAGCTGGAATTGCTGTACCCAGGTTCTGCCTTCAAACATTCTATGGCCGCGATCGATGAAAGTTTTGTCCCGGATGAAGCATTAGTAAAAGCGGGAGATACCGTCGCTTTCATTCCGCCTGTCAGCGGGGGATAACGGATTTGTGATTATTATGTTTAAGGATGAATTTGAATGAAATACATAATCGCCCTTTTTACCCTATTGATGATAGGCGGCTGCTCAGGAGCAGAACCTAGTAAAACAGAAATTACTGTATCTGCTGCAGCCAGTCTGAAGGAAGTACTGCAAGATATAAACGATGATTTCCAGCAGGCTAATCCCAATATCCGTGTATCCTTTAACTTTGGCGGCTCAGGTACCCTTCGCCGGCAGATTTTACAGGGTGCTCCAGCCGATTTGTTTTTCTCCGCTGCTGAGGATCATTTTGAAGAGCTGAAAAAGGAAGGGCTTGTAGATGAATCGCATTCTGGCAATCTTGCAGGAAATGAAATGGTTCTTATAACAGCTAAAGACGATCAGGATATTCAGTCATTCCAGGACTTGCCGAACATGAAAGGCCCATTTTCCATCGGGACTCCTGAGTCGGTCCCTGCCGGAAAATACGCAAAAGAAGCGCTAAAAAACCTCAAGCTATGGGAGAAGGTCAGCAGCGGGATTGTATACGGAAAGGATGTAAGACAAGTTTTAACCTATGTCAGCACAGGAAACGCCCAGGCGGGAATTGTCTACCGGACAGATGCTGCTTCTTCTGGAGACGTAAAGTTTATTGCAGCGCCGCCGGCCGGCTCTTATTCGCCGATTGTTTACCCCCTCGGAATCCTGAAGCAAACCTCCCATCCTCAGGAAGCGAAAGCCTTTTATGAATTTTTAAGAGGAGAGAAAGCTGCGGAGGTTTTCGAAAAATACGGATTCTCCAGAGTGAATGGGGAATAATGGCTGCCTCATTTTGGAGCCCAGTCCTCCTTTCCGCTCAAATCGCCGTTGTGTCGACCATGATTGTAGCGCTGGCAGGGATAAGCGCCGCTGTTTTCATGGCCAAAAGATCGTTTAAAGGGAAAGTGCTCCTGGAAACGTTCCTTTTGCTGCCATTGGTTTTCCCCCCCTCTGTGACAGGTTTTTTGCTAATTGTTGTTTTCGGAACCCGGAGCCCGGCAGGACAATTAATCCTTACTATTTTCGGTTCCCCCGTCATGTTCACCTGGTGGGCAGGTGTGATCGCATCTTCCGTAGTGGCTTTTCCGCTCATGTATCAGGCAGTTAAAACAGGCTTGCAGGCAATCGATTGTGACATTGAGGACGCAGCAAAGGTTGACGGAGCTGGAGCCGGAAAGGTAATATGGCACATTTCTCTCCCGCTTGCATTAAGCTCCATTTTAACCGGGCTCATTTTAAGCTTTGCAAGAGCGCTTGGCGAATTCGGAGCCACCCTGATGTTTGCAGGCAATATCCCGGGTAAGACACAAACGGTTCCTACAGCCATTTATATGGCCATTGAATCCGGGGATATGGAGCTTGCCTGGATGTGGGTCCTCACCATTGTTGCCCTTTCATTTATTATGCTTGCTGCTGTATCCTTCCACAGCTCGAGAAAATAGCCATATTCCAGTTGATTATGGCAGAATTGGCAATCAGGGGCATCTTATGAGATAATACACAGGTTCAGAAACATACAATTAAGCAGAAGCAGGATGTGAGCTTTCATGATTAAAATCACCATGCCTTCACCAGATTTGGTTATTAGAAGGAATGAGCAGCAGAGAACCCAGGGTACAATTGACATCAGCGACAAATATGGTTTCACAGAGTACATGAAAATTCCAAGAGACAAGGGCGGAATTTTTATGTTTTATAACCTTCACGATGAATTGCTGTTCGTCGGGAAGGCAAGAAAACTCAGACAGAGAATTAAGAAGCATTTCGAAGATACCGTTTCTCCTGTAAAGGACAATAGAGATGAGATCAGCACCATAGAGGTATGTGTCGTAGAGGATCCTATGGAACGCGAGATATATGAGACGTATGCCATCAACATGCGTAAGGCAAAATATAATATTGATAAGGTTTTCTTTAAATAAATCCGCTTGTTAAGGAGGAATCCGCATGGATCGTGTAGAGGTTGGAGACGTGTTTATCATTGAGGACGAGGACGGCAAGGAGCAGGAGCTTGAAGTTCTTGGTACAGCAGATATTCAAGGCCGTCAATATGCGGCTGTAGGATTTTCGGAAGACATTCAGCAAGAGACTGCAGAAGAAATTGAACTTTTCTTCTTAAGAGTGGAAGAGGATGGAGAGCTCGCTGAGATAGAGAGCGATGAAGAGTTCGAAGAAGTGACATCAGCGTTTGAAAGCCAAATTGAATAGTCTATATCTAAAAGAGGGGGCTCCCCTCTTTTCTTTTATAATGTCCATTGCTACGCTTGTAACGAAAATAAAACATAGAAAAGCTTATCGTATAAGGGATGGATGGAAATGAGATCATCAGAGTCTTTTGTTTACGCCTATACATACAGTAAAGAGGAGCATTCCCTTTGCATGCTGGAATTAAGGTCCCTGTTCGGAGAGGAAGTTCCGGAAGGGCTTTTTTTAAGTGGAAAGGATATTCCTGCCGGAAGGAGCCCATTTATAAGAGAAAAGGTAGGAGTCTTCTTTGAAGCAGAAACCCTTACAGAGATTTCGGCTCAGCTTGGGCAATTGAAGCTCGGAAATGAGACATTTAAAATCATTTGCCTGAAAAGCAGCGAATTGCCGGAAGGGGGCGCGATTGATTACAAGGAAAGACGCTTGATCGAACGCGAGCTCGGCCAGTATATTGAAGGAGAGGCGGACGTTCATCACCCAGACAGAATGTATGGAATTGCTGCACTGAACGGCAAGTGGTATTTCGGGAGTTATGACCGTAGCGAAGCGGTTTGGCTGCAGCATATAAAAAAACCCCGTCAATATTCCACGGCTCTCAGCACAAGGCTTGCAAGGGCAGTCGTCAACATAGCCGTACCCGATCCGAAAGGAGTGTCTGTAATCGACCCTTGCTGCGGAATTGGCAACATCCTTGTGGAGGCACTATCTATGGGGGTTCAGATTAGTGGACGTGACATCAATCCGCTGGCCGTAACTGGAGCAAGAGAAAACATTGCCTATTTCGGATTAATCGGGGAGGTTGCAGTCGGGCCAATCGAAGAGGTAACGGCCCGTTATGATACAGCAGTGATTGACCTGCCCTACAATCTATATACCCATATCACACATGAAGAACAGGAATCAATTATCCAAAGTGCAAGACGGATTGCTGATCGCTGTGTCTTCGTAACCATTGATCCGATTGACCGGGAGCTCACTAATGCAGGATTTAAAGTTATTGACAGGGGATTTGCTGTAAAAAGCAGGTTTAAGCGGGAGATCGTGGTCTGTATATAATCGTGTGGAATGTAACGTATTTCCAATAGCAGTCTCCCTCTTCACACGTGTGAAAGTGCGACCGCACCAACGGTAAGGGGGAGATGCATTTCGATTGCCCGGCGGCCCAAGGGCAATAACTGTTTAATTTTTCAATATAAAAATGGACTTTTTTCTTTACTCCGGAAAAGCTCCGGCCTGTTGATTACACGCAGGATTTGACATGAAAAACTCTACTGGATATTATAGATATATTAAGTCTACAATAGGATGGATAATATGAAGTTAACAAAAGCAACTAACTATGCTCTCCACACCATGTTATTTTTAGCTGTTAATCCCCCCGATGAGCATATTGGTGTGGCAAAATTAGCCGAACGCCAAGAGGTTTCAACGACCTATTTATCTAAGATCCTAACAAAATTAGTAAAGTCGGGTATGATTGAATCTGTCTCAGGTGCAAATGGCGGCTATAAATTAAAACCGGGCTGGGAAGAACTTTCATTACTCGATGTAATAAAAGCTGTTGAAGGTTTGACGCCTATTTTTGAGTATTGTCTCAGCCACAATCCTGATTGCTTAATTCAGAAAGCAATCGAATCAGCCGAGGAAAAGCTTTTAAATGAATTGAATCAAACGCGAATAGCTGAACTGGCTAACAAAATGAATGAGAAATCTATATAAATCAGGATTTCTTTTATTCAAATTGTAGATATTAAGACTCTATAATATACATTATAGACAGGGAGGAAAATAATTGATGAATATACATGATTGTATTGTAATTGGTGCAGGACCAGCTGGATTAAGTGCAGCCCTAACTTTAGGGAGAGCGCGCAGAGGGGTTGCCATATTTGATAATGGAACAAATCGAAATCGTGTAACACAAGAGTCACATGGGTTTTTAACAAGAGATGGAATTAAACCACAAGAATTTAAAAATATAGCAATGAAAGAATTAGAATCTTATCCTTCTGTGTCCATCTCAAATGAGACAGTTATTGAGGTAAATAAAGATGTTCAAAAAAACTTGTTTTTAGTCAATACATCGAACAATAATAGTTATTTAACAGAAAAAATCCTGTTAGCTACCGGTATACAAGAAGAATTCCCCTTATCACAGATTAGGCAATATTACGGTAAAAGTTTGTTCAGCTGTCCATATTGTGATGGCTGGGAGCTTAGAGATAAGCCGTTAGCAATAATTGCAGTAAAGGATGATCACATTATTCATATGACTAAATTGGTTTTTAATTGGTCAAATGATTTAATCGTTTTTACTAATGGTCATCAACTATCAAATAAAGTGCGAAATGATTTTGAAAATAAAAAGATTAAGGTCTATACAGAAGTTATTAAAAACTTACATGGAGATGATGGAAACTTAGAAAGTATTGAATTAGAATCAGGTGCGAACATTCTAAGAAGTGGCGGCTTCGCAGTCCCAAGTTTTTATCGCCCAAATAAATTTGCTGAACAATTAAACTGCCAAGTTGATGAAAACGGAGGAATTATCACCGACGGTGCTGGACGAACAACAGCAAATGGGATATATATTGCAGGTGAAACTGAAAAGGCAGGACCCTCTTCTTTGATCATAGCTGCAGGCGACGGCAATAAGGCGGCTTCAAGTATAAACATGGATCTAACATTAGATAAATTTTAAATGGCCCCGAAAGAAGTCTCCCTCCTCAAACGTGTGAAGGTGCCACAGCCCAAAGGCTTTTGCTTTAAAAAGGTATATAATAATTCCTAACACTAAAACATAATTTCAATTTTTTAAAAATATTATTGAAATAAATATTCAAATTAACGTATAATCATAGTAAGCAATCAGTTTTCAGAATATTTGGCAGGAGAGCCGGGAGGTAGCAGACGTTAATGGAAAAGCAGCTGAGGAAGCTTACGACAGAGCAGCGAAACAAAAAGTCAATGAATATGGACCAGGCTGATACTTTAGATATTTTATCAATGATGAATGCGGAAGATCAGCAGGTGGCTTTGGCAGTCGAAAAAGTGCTGCCTCTAGCCAGCAAAGCGGCAGATTGTGCTGCCGCCTCGTTATTAAGAGGCGGCAGGCTGATTTATATGGGAGCAGGGACGAGCGGCAGGCTGGGGATATTGGATGCGGTTGAATGTCCTCCGACCTTTGGAACAGCTCCTGATCAGGTTGTGGCCGTTATGGCGGGTGGAGAAGGAGCATTTTTAAAAGCCGCAGAAGGGGCTGAAGATTCTGCCGCACAAGGGAAAAAAGACTTGATGGCCATCGGCCTTTCCAGCAAAGATACAGTTATCGGAATCGCAGCGAGCGGGAGAACTCCTTATGTAGCAGGCGGGCTTGAGTATGCGGGGGAAATAGGAGCAGCAACCGTAGCGCTATCCAGTAATGAAGGCGCTTACATTAGCACTTTTGCCCAGCACCGGATTGAGGTCATTACCGGACCGGAAGTATTGACCGGCTCTACAAGACTCAAGGCCGCTACAGCTCACAAAATGATTTTGAACATGATTTCTACAGCAGCAATGGTGAAAGCCGGAAAAGTGTATGAAAACCTGATGATTGATGTCCATGTCAGCAACCATAAGCTCAAGGAAAGAGCGATTTCCATTATTGAAACGATAACAGGCGTAACAAATGAAAAAGCGGAAGAAATTCTTGAGCAGTCCGGGCTGCAGGTCAAAAAAGCGATTGTCATGATTCAAACCGGCACGGATGCTGCCGCTGCTCAAAAGCTCCTGGACGAACACAATGGAAATGCGAGAAGTGCGATTGCTTCACAATCCGGAAAGAACTTGCCGCTGTGACAAAAGGGGGGCTGGCCATTATACAGCAAACCATCGGGAGGCTTCCAGGATCGGAAAGGAAAATAGCGCAGTACATACTGGATCATCCGCATGAGGCCGTAAATTCAACCGTCAGCCAAATAAGCGTTTCATCCGGCACGAGCGGGGCAGCGGTCGTGCGGCTGTGCAAATCACTTGGTTTAAAGGGGTTTCAGGACTTAAAGCTTCGGATTGCCGGGGATTTGCTTAAACCGGCTGAACATGGCTACCGCGACATTGCCCCGGGGGAATCCTTGTATTCCACAGCGATGAAAACAGCAAGCAACAGTGTTCAGGCAATTACAGACACCTCTGAAATTATTGATTTCACTCAGCTCGAGATAGCAGTCCAGCTATTGAATGAGGCAAAAACGGTCCACTTTTTCGGAGTAGGGGCTTCAGGGATTGTAGCAGCCGATGCCCAGCAAAAATTGCTGAGGATCAGCAAAAATGCCACCTCCTTCAGCGATCTGCATTTAGTGGCTACGCTAATTGCCAATGCGGAAGAAAGGGATGTGCTGTTTGCTGTATCCTATTCCGGGGAAACGCCGGAAATTATTAAAATCCTGAAGCTTGCGAAAGAAAAGGGGGTGAAAACAATTGGCCTGACCCACTTCGGCCAATCCGCAATGACCGCACTGTGTGATGTATGCCTTTATACATCAAGCTCGAGTGAAGCGCCTTTTAGAAGCGCAGCCACTTCCTCGCGTCTGTCGCAGCTGTATATGATTGACGTTCTGTTTCTTGGGATGGCAGCGCTGCAATACAGTGAGACCGTTCAGTACATTGACAATACGAGAGAAGCAATCCACTCGATTACCAAGAAAGAAAAATAGAATCGACTTCATTGGGGGAGGGTTTTTGATGGGAAAAAGAGATGAATCTTACAAACTTGCGGCAGAAATCGCCGAAAAACTCGGCGGCAAGGGGAATGTCGCTTCATACGCGAATTGCATGACAAGACTTAGAGTAAAGGTGAAGGATGAGTCGCTCGTCGACAGGGATGGCCTTAAACGGATTGAGGGGGTATTCGGGGTCGTAGAGGAAGACACGTTCCAGATCATTGTAGGGCCAGGGACAGTGAATCAAGTGGCAGATGAGTTTGGGAGGCTCACGGGAGAAACAGAAGATTTTGATTTAAAGCAGGCAGCCGCTTCAAATAAAGCTGAAGTGAACAAAAAGAACGCCACACCCTTTAAGCAATTTTTAAGAAGAATTGCAAACATCTTTATCCCGCTGATTCCTGCGCTGGTGGCATCCGGGCTTATAACAGGGATTACAAAGGCCGTTATTCAGGCAGAGTGGCTCGCCGCCGACTCGCAAACCGCACTCATTTTAACAGCAATCGGCGGAGGATTATTTGCCTACCTTGGAATTTTGGTCGGATTTAACGCAGCGAAGGAGTTTGGAGGATCTCCGGCACTTGGAGCTCTTGCGGGAATCCTGATAATCAACCCTGCGATAGCGGATATTTCACTGTTTGGCGAAAATCTGCTTCCCGGCCGCGGGGGACTTGTTGGCGTTTTATTTGCTGCCATCTTTATGGCGGTGGTTGCAAAGCGGGTCCGGACGTTTATCCCTAAATCATTAGATATTATTCTGACTCCGACCATTGCGCTTCTCGTTACCGGTTTATGTACGTATGTTCTCTTTATGCCGGTAGGAGGCTGGATTTCAGAAGGGATTACCGGCGGTTTGCTGGCTGTATTGGATGTTGGAGGACCCGGTGCTGGATTTGTATTGGGAGCCACCTTCCTTCCTCTTGTAGTAACAGGGCTCCACCAAGGCTTAACCCCGGTTCACCTGGAGCTGATCAATTCGATCGGTGACGATCCGCTGCTGCCAATTCTGGCGATGGGGGGAGCAGGTCAGGTTGGAGCCGCTTTTGCCATTTTTGCGAAAACAAAGAAAAAAAGGTTAAAAAGAGCTGTTGGAGGAGGGCTTCCTGCAGGAATGCTCGGGATTGGAGAACCGCTTATTTTCGGCGTAACTTTGCCCCTGGGCCGTCCGTTCCTGACTGCTTGCCTGGGAGCCGGAGTCGGAGGAGCTTTTCAGGCATATTTCAGCATTGCGACAACATCGATTGGCGTATCTGGAATTCCGCTCCTCTTCCTCGTCCACGCCAATGAAATTGTGCTGTATTTGCTCGGACTGCTCATTTCTTATGGAGCTGGATTTCTCTTCACGTATCTATTTGGCTTTAAGGATGAAATGGCCAGTGAATTTACATGATCTGCATTTCCTTCTACTTGAATGATCCACTCGCTGCTGAAAAGATTCGGGAGGCAGGGAAAATGGGGGTAAAGAAAGCCTTTACCTCCCTTCATATCCCGGAAGATAAGGGGGATCTTGCAGCAGAAGCTAAGAGCCTTCTTGAAGCTGCAAGACAAGAGGGGATCCAGGTATATGCTGATGTGTCCGCAGAAACTCCTTCCAGGCTGAACCTTAACAGTATGAATGATTTACCTTCACTTGGCATAACAGGCTTGCGCCTCGATGATGGGTTCTCGCTTGAGGAGATGGCAGGACTCAGCCGGATGTTTTCCATCGCGGTTAACGCAAGCACAGTATTTGAAAAGGATCTAAAAGAATTATTGTCTGCCGGGATCGAGCCAGAAAAGATCATTGCCTGGCATAATTTTTATCCGCGCAGGGAAACGGGTCTGGATGACGTTTTTTTTGCAAATCAAAACCGTGTTTTTGCCCTTTATGGAATCCAAACCGCTGCTTTTATTCCGGGAACGGGCAGGAAGCGCGGCCCTTTGAGAGAAGGCCTGCCTACGCTTGAAAAGCACCGGAATGGCAATCCGCTTCACTCTGCAGTTGAGCTCGAGACACTGGGGACAGACAACATTTTTATAGGTGACCCAGACTTTACCGGGGAGCTGTTGGCTGATTTAGTAACCTATTCGAAGGAAAAGACGATTAAACTTAAAGCCAGATGCGATCATTCTGCAGAAGGCTTTTATCGTGTAAGGCCGGATCTTTCCAGGGATGTCATCCGTTTGCTTGATACCCGGTCTAAAAACCCTGTGCTGCCCCTCGCCTCAAAGGAGCGGAGGAAGGGTTCGATTACTATGGACAATGACCTTTACGGTAGATACCGGGGAGAAATACAGATTGTGAAAAGAGATTTGCCTGAGGATAAAAGAGTAAATGTAGTAGGAACCATTGAAATGGATGATATGCGGGTCCTTGATTTAATACAGTCTGATCATTCGCTTTTGATTGAGAGGATACGAGATGAATAGATAAGGGGATGAGCCGAAAATGAAAGGAAAAAGTCTGGCTTCACTGATTACCTTGGCGCTGATGGCACCTGCAGCCTTACAGGCAGAACCTGTTAGCGCTTCTGTTCAAGCTGAGCAATTGCAGGGCGAGCATAAAAAAGGGGGCACCGTACTGAAGGAAGTAAAAAAACCGGAGGACGCTGGATTTTCTTCCTTTGGACTTAAACGGGTGGACAAGCTGATTGAAGACGAGATACAAAAAGGATTTCCAGGTGCAGCCCTTATAGTCATCAAGGACGGCAAAATAGTCAAGAACAAAACATACGGGTACAAAAAAAAGTACAATGGACTGGCCATCCTCAAAAATCCTGAAAAGGTAAAAAAAGATACGTTGTTTGACTTAGCCTCGAACACCAAAATGTATGCTGCCAATTTTGCCCTCCAAAAGCTTGTTACGGAGGGGAAAATAAAGCTTGAAGATAAGGTCAGGACCTACATTCCGGAATTCCGGGATCAGGAGACTGATAGGATTAAAGGAAAAGATACTCTTAAAATAGTGGATGTTCTTCATCATACCGCCGGGTTCCCGCCGGATCCCCAGTATCACAACCCGAGAGTTTCAAAGGAGCTTTATTCGCAAAACCGCGAACTTACCATAGCGAACATTTCAAAAACCCCGCTTGCCTATGAGCCGGGTACAAAAAACATCTACAGTGATGTGGATTACATGCTCCTCGGGACCATCGTTGAACGGGTAACAGGAAAACCGCTTGATGAGTATGCGGAAAAACAATTATACAGACCGCTTGGACTGGAACACACTGTTTTTAATCCCCTTCAAAAGGGATTCAAACCGAAGGATGCTGCTGCCACGGAATTGATGGGCAATACCCGAGATGGTGTAATTGATTTTCCGAATATTCGCACTTATACCCTGCAGGGAGAAGTGCATGATGAGAAGGCTTATTATTCTATGGGCGGGGTTTCTGGCCATGCCGGCTTATTCTCAAATACTCAGGATATGGCTGTCCTTCTGCAAACGATGCTGAATGGGGGAACCTACGGAAAAACCGAGCTTTTCAGCAAACGGACAGCTAAGGAATTTGTAAAGCCTTCCTCTCTGAATCCTACCTATGGGCTAGGCTGGAGGCTGAATGGGAATGAGAGCATGGAGTGGATGTTTGGGCCTCATGCAAGCAAGAGAGCATTCGGGCATACTGGATGGACAGGGACCGTAACAATTCTCGATCCTAAATATGATCTTGGCATCGTGCTGCTGACAAATAAAAAACATTCTCCATTAGTCAATGCTGCTGCTGATTCGAACACATTTGAAGGGGATCAATTTCAAACAGGTAAATATGGCAGTGTCGTAACAGCTGTCTATGAAGCCATGCTGAGATATTAAGCAGATTCAAATGGAAATTACAGAAAGCGCTTACTTAGCGTTTTTTGTGTAAATACTAACCCCTTATAGGAGGATTATATGAAAAAAACACATCTATTAACATATGGTTTGGTTTCGGCTCTCGTCCTTTCGGCGTTTACAGGCTTAAAACCGGCCGTGCAGGCTGAAGAATCCGGGAGCAGGCTGGCAGAAGCGGCCGAGCGTGCAGCTGACAGTATGACACTTGAAGAAAAGGTAGGCCAGATGCTGATGCCTGATTTCAGGAACTGGAAAAAGCAAGGAGAGGAAAAGGCGACGGGCTTCACAGAAATGAACCAGGAAGTCGGAGGCATCATTAAAAAATACCATCTTGGCGGGGTTATCCTTTTTGCCGAAAATGTTGTAGATACAGAGCAGACGGTCCGCCTCGCTGACGGTCTTCAGAAAGCCAGTGAAAACATCCCGCTCTTTGTCACAATTGATCAGGAGGGCGGGATTGTAACGCGTCTCCAATCCGGGACGAACCTGCCAGGAAATATGGCGCTCGGGGCGGGGCGCAGCAAAAAAAACGCCTATAACGCAGGTTCGATTACAGGAAAAGAACTTGATTCTCTAGGAATCAATGTCAACTTCGCTCCCTCCTTGGATGTAAACAATAACCCGGCTAATCCTGTGATTGGGGTCCGTTCATTCAGCAGCAACCCGGAACTTGTGGCCTCACTCGGAGTACAGACCATTAAGGGACTACAGGATCAAAACATCGCAACCACTGCTAAGCATTTCCCCGGGCACGGGGATACGGCTGTTGACTCCCATTACGGACTTCCGATGGTTACCCATAATAAAGAACGATTAAAGAAAGTTGAGTTGTACCCTTTTCAAAAAGCCATCGAACAGGATGTCGATATGATTATGACGGCGCACGTTCAATTTCCGGCGATCGATGACACGACGTATACGAGCAAAAAGGACGGCCAGCAAATTATGGTGCCTGCTACACTTTCCCGTAAGGTTCTAACGGACCTCCTGAAAGACGAGATGGGCTTTGAAGGAGTCGTTGTCACCGATGCCCTCAATATGAAAGCCATTGCCGAAAACTTTGGGCAGACAGAGGCAGTTATTATGGCGATTAATGCCGGGGTTGATATCGCACTTATGCCCGCACCTGTCACTTCTCTGGAAACTGAAAAAAATCTGGCAGAAGTGTATAACGGCGTAATGGAAGCGGTGAAATCCGGAGAGATCCCGATGAGCGAAATCGATGATTCTGTTGAAAAAATTCTGGAATTAAAAATGAAGCGGGGCATTTATGATCCGGGCGCAGCGGATTCCCAGTCGTCCATTGATGATAAAATCAGCAAGGCCAAAAAGACAGTAGGCAGCATGAAGCATTACCACATGGAGAAGAAAATGGCGCTGGATGCCGTGACTCTTCTTAAAAACGAAAACCGGACCCTCCCCTTTAAGCCAAAGAAAAATGAAAAAGTATTAATTCTTGCCCCATTTGAGGATCAGGCAGAGGCGATGAGAAGAACGATCACAGAGCTTTATTCCAAGCAGCGAATCAATCGTGTGAAGATTGAGAGTCTTAGTTTTTCCGGAAAGGTATTCGACAAGGCCATTGCCAAAGAAATTGATCAGGCTGATTATGTCATCACCGGTTCATATGTTGTCAAAAATGACCCGGCCGTCAATGACGGAGTGATCGATGATACTATAACAGACTCCAGCAAATGGGCCACTGTGTTCCCGCGTGCAGCCATGAATTATTCTCAGAAACAGGATAAAAAATTTGTACTGATGAGCCTCAGGAACCCTTATGACACGGCTAATTTTGAAGAAGCTAAGGCCGTCATTGCTGTCTATGGTTTTAAAGGCTATTCTAATGGACGGTTCCGCCAGCCAAATATTCCAGCGGGGATCGAGACCATTTTCGGGTTATCGCAGCCTAAAGGAAAACTGCCTGTTGAGATCCCATCCGTCACTGATCCTGGAGAGCTTTTATACGACTATGGCTACGGATTAAACTTTAACGGAAAACCTCTTAAATAGGAAAAAGAAACAGGGAATAAGCATCCTGCGGAATACCGGAACCCTCCGCAGGTGCTATTTTCCAATCAAGAAGCATGTTAACAGACTTAATCTAATAGAGAACTTTTTAAGCAGATGGGAGAGGAAAAGCTTATGAAAAAATGGATGATGGCACTAATGGCAGGAGTGCTTGCCATTGGAATGGCAACGTCCGCTGATGCATCCTGGTTTAAAAAGGAAAAAGCGAAAAAAGTGGTGACTGGAGCTGAGATGCTTTTTAAGCAGCATCAAAAACTCATTAAAGGCAAGCGGATCGGCCTGATTACAAATCCTACGGGCGTTGACCGGAATTTGAAGAGCATCGTTGACATTGCTGCTGGAAGCAAAGATACAGAACTTACGGCTTTATTTGGTCCGGAGCATGGGGTAAGAGGAGATGCGCAGGCAGGTCAGTATGTAGAATACTATATCGACGAAAAAACAGGGGTTCCTGTATACAGTTTATATGGCCAGACAAAAAAACCGACTCCGGAAATGCTGAAAAATGTCGATGTTCTGCTGTTTGACATCCAGGATGTGGGGACTCGCTACTACACGTATATTTACACAATGGCCTATGCGATGGAAGCGGCAAAAGAGAAGGGGATCCCGATCATTGTACTGGACCGGCCCAATCCGCTCGGCGGCATTCAAACAGATGGACCGGTTCTGGAACCAGAATTTTCATCTTTTGTCGGCAGATACCCGATCCCGCTCAGACACGGGATGACCGTCGTCGAGCTTGCCACACTGTTTAACAATGAATTTGGCATTGATGCGGATTTAAAAGTAATTAAGATGAAGGGCTGGAAGCGGAATATGGACTTTGACGAAACGAGCCTTCCATTCGTTATGCCTTCACCGAATATGCCGACGATTGAAACTGCCTTTGTTTATCCGGCGACTGGAATGATTGAGGGAACGAATCTCTCTGAAGGACGAGGAACAACCAAGCCCTTTGAACTAATTGGAGCGCCCTTTATCAACAGCTCGGATTTGGCTGAGAAACTGAACCGCTTGAAGCTGCCGGGCGTATCATTCAGAGCAGCCTCCTTTACCCCGACCTTTTCCAAGCACAGCGGAAAACTCTCCCATGGGGTTCAGGTTTATGTAACAGACCGGAAGAAGTTTAAAGCAGTTAAAACGGGTCTTTCCATCGTGAAAACCGTCAAAGACATGTATCCGAATGACTTTCAGTTTTTAGCATCCAATCATTTTAACCTGCTGCTCGGAAACAGCTGGGTGAAGGAAATGCTCATAAATGGTGCTTCTGTAGAAGAGATCGAGAAAAGATACGAAAAAGAACGGAAACAGTTTATGGAAATACGGGAGCAATACTTGATGTATTAAATTTACACGATGCTCCCAGAGCTTAATTTTTAAAAAACGAACCCCGCTTAAATATGAAACAAAAGGAGCTTAAAAGCTCTTGTATGAAAAAGCAAAAAAGCTTAGAGCCATGCTCTGAGCTTTTGTGCTCCTTGGAGAGGGTTCTGCACGGGTTTTTTTCGGATGCAGTAAGCGCAAAGCTTTGCTTCATTCAATGCTTTATTATCATGAATCAGACTTCACCCATACACATAAACGGGATTTGAATTATCCAGCGGCAGGTGTACATGTTCAGGCATTAACGAGGACTGCTTTGAGTATGAGAATCAGTCAGGAAATAGTGCGATTTTTGTCGGAAAGTCGATATAAGTAATTAATGGCCGATTTAATAAAATTTCGGTCGATATATGAAAAGAACCGGTCGATATATCACCGGAATAGGTCGATATCCTGAAAATTAGACCGATATCCTACTCTTTCGTCTTCAGGTATAGCTTACAATGTCTCTTAACCAGCGTAAATTACGCTGGTTTTCCTGGTTCGAAGCAAATAATAGCAAAAGTAAGCTGTCTGGTGCAACCACGCCTCTTGCCAGCCGCACGAAGATGCCGATTGACCAGCAAAACCGGCCTTAACAGGTTTCTTTTTCCAATTATATACAGAGATCCTCCTTTTCCCGGCTAATACGGCGCTATGATAGCAAACTAAAATTTCCCATAACCGATTGACACCGTCCTTGGTCCACCCATAGAATGAAGTTAGATATAAGTAATTAGCTGAAATTTCAAAAAATGAGGACCGCATATGACCATAAAAACATTAATCGGAAAACAGGCTCTCCTTTTGGCGGCACTTACAGAAGAGGAGTTAGTCCAGATGAATCTTTCCTTTCCGGATACTGTGTATTGCCAAGGAAGAATTGGCTCAATGAATTTGCAAAAGGTCATTGCGGCAGTTGAAACGGCTGCTAAGCGGAACGGAATGATTAATGAAGGCTGCTACAGGGAGAACCATGCCCTATACCACGCGGTTCTTGAAGCAATCGAGGGAGTTACCCGCGGACAGACGGCCATTGGTGAGATGAGCAGGACGGTTGGTCTTCGGTTTTCCGTTGTGCGGGGATGGCCTTATGAAGAACAAGCGGAAGGCGAGTGGCTCGCTGTTGCTTTTTACGGTACGATCGGAGCTCCGGTTAAAGGCCTGGAGCATGAAACGTCAGGGCTCGGAATCAATCATATATAAAGCCATTGCCTAGTTTGTTAGTAGCAAGAAGGAGGCGATGATGGTATTTTCGTATGCCATTGTCGGCTCCTTTTTATTTTAGCTCAGTGAAACTCGTCTGCAGATTGCAGGTAGCAGGCATTCGCTGATCCAAGGGCGGTGAGCCCCCTTGCCGCTTTGCGCCTGCGGGGTCTTACCTTTCCCGCTGCTCTTAGCACGGAGTTTCATGCCTTCCACTCCAATCAACAAGGGTTAATAAATCAACATCATACATGAACAAAGCCTTTATCCAAAATACAAAGGTGGGATAAACATGGCAGTCCTTACTGGAGAGTCTCTGACTCTAGATGAAGCAGAAAAAATTTGCCTGATGGGTGAACATGTTGTTCTGAGCCGGGATGCTTTGCGTAAAGTAGAGAAAAGCAGAGAGGCTGTGCTGAGCATAGTCCGCGAGAAAAGGACGGTTTATGGAATCAATACGGGGTTTGGCAAGTTCAGTGACGTGCGCATTAAAGAGGAGGATGTGACCCGGCTCCAGCTGAACCTTATTCGTTCACATGCTTGCGGAACGGGTGATCCCTTTCCTGAATCTGTTTCGAGGGCGATGGTGCTTTTACGGTTAAATGCTTTATTAAAAGGGTTTTCAGGTATCCGTACAGAGGTGGCCGAGCTTCTCGCCGCCCTCTTAAATAAAGGCATACACCCAGTCATTCCCCAGCAGGGGTCACTTGGTGCTTCAGGGGATCTTGCGCCTCTTTCCCATCTTGCCCTCGTCCTAATCGGGGAAGGGCTTGTATTTGATTCCGGGAAAATCACCTGTTCAAAGGAAGGATTGAAAAAGGCTGGACTGGAGCCTCTAACTCTTGAGGCAAAAGAGGGGCTTGCCTTGATCAACGGCACACAGGCAATGACGGCTGCAGGGGTCATTGCCTATCTGGAGGCACGTAAACTCGGTTTTCAGAGTGAGCTCATCGCTTCGTTGACAATGGAGGGACTTGAGGGAATCATGGATGCGTTTCATCCTGCGATCCACGAAGCGAGAGGCTACCCGCAGCAAACAGCTGTTGCCGAGCGAATGCGCACCATTTTAACCGGCAGCAGGCTCGTGACTAAACAGGGGGAAAAACGCGTTCAGGATGCGTATTCCCTGAGGTGTATCCCACAGGTCCATGGCGCATCATGGCAGGCACTGGATTACGTTAAAGAAAAACTGGAAATTGAGATGAACGCAGCAACCGATAATCCGCTTCTTTTTGACGCAGGCAAGACGGTTGTATCGGGAGGGAATTTTCATGGCCAGCCCATCGCAATTTCGATGGACTTGATGAAAATTGCAATGGCGGAGTTTGCCAGTATATCAGAACGGAGAATTGAACGGCTTGTCAATCCGCAGCTAAGCGACCTGCCACCGTTTTTGAGTCCGCAGCCAGGGCTTCAATCGGGGGCAATGATCATGCAGTATTGCGCAGCCTCGCTTGTATCAGAGAATAAGACATTGGCCCATCCGGCAACCGTGGATTCCATTCCTTCTTCTGCGAACCAGGAGGATCACGTCAGCATGGGAACCATTGCGGCAAGACACTGCTATGACATTATTCAGAATACGAGGAAGGTACTGGCCATAGAATGCATTTGCGCCCTTCAGGCTGTTCAATACCGGGGAATTGAAAAAATGGCGCCGGCGACCCGTGATTTTTACGAACAAGCAAGGAAAATTGTTCCACCCATTACAGTTGACAGGATCTTTTCTGGTGATATTGAAAACATGACGGAGTGGCTTAAAAAAAAGCTAGAGCTGTGGACAGCCAGTAAACGGGGAGGGGAGATGGCGAAATGGAAAAGGGACGCATAATCCGGGCTAAACGAGGACGTGAACTGGAGTGCAAGGGATGGGAGCAGGAAGCGGTTTTAAGGATGCTTTGCAACAATCTCGATCCGGAAGTAGCAGAGAAACCGGAGGAGCTCATCGTGTACGGGGGAATTGGAAAAGCGGCTAGAAACTGGAAAGCGTTTGATGCGATCGTACGGACACTGCGTACATTGGAAGCGGATGAAACGATGCTCGTGCAATCGGGGAAACCTGTCGCTGTTTTTAAAACCCATCCACATGCTCCAAGGGTATTGCTTTCCAACTCTGTTCTCGTCCCAAAATGGGCCAATTGGGAGCAGTTCCATGAGCTCGACCGAAAAGGGCTTATGATGTACGGGCAAATGACAGCGGGCAGCTGGATCTATATTGGAACTCAGGGCATTTTGCAAGGAACTTATGAAACGTTCGCTGAAGCGGCCCGCCAGCATTTTGGAGGCACACTGAAAGGAAAGGTAACCCTGACCGCCGGACTGGGAGGAATGGGCGGAGCCCAGCCTCTTGCTGTTACGATGAACGGGGGAGTTTGTCTCGCGGTGGAAATGGATCCGGACCGCATCCAAAAGAGGCTGGATACGAAATACTGTGATAAATGGGCAACTAGTCTGAATGAAGCGATTGAATGGGCCATTGAAGCTAAACGGGAGGGTACGGCGGTTTCCATTGCTATTCAGGGCAATGCAGCAGATCTTTATAGAGAGCTGCTGGCACGGGATATAAAGATCGATTTAGTGACAGATCAGACCTCTGCTCATGACCCCCTAAACGGCTACATCCCGTCTGGCATGACCTTACAGGAAGCAAATGCTCTCAGGGGGAGTGACGAGAAAAAATATGTAAAGAAAGCTTCTCAATCTATGGCGACCCATGTTGAGGCGATGCTCGAATATAAACGGCGGGGTGCAGTCGTCTTTGACTATGGAAACAACATCCGTCAGGCAGCTAAAGATCAAGGAGTAGAAGATGCATTCAGCATCCCCGGATTTGTGCCTGCCTACATCCGGCCATTGTTCTGTGAAGGAAAAGGTCCTTTTCGCTGGGTTGCTCTGTCGGGAGACCCGGAGGACATTTACCGTACGGACGCTTTAGTAAAGGAGTTGTTCCCGTCTAATCAGCCGCTCCTGCGCTGGATCACTATGGCTCAGGAGAAAGTATCATTTCAGGGACTTCCGTCTAGAATCTGCTGGCTCGGCTATGGGGAGAGAGCCAGGATGGGGCTCTCGATCAATGATTTGGTCAGGCGGGGGGAATTAAAGGCTCCTGTTGTCATTGGGAGGGATCATTTGGATTGCGGTTCCGTCGCCTCCCCAAACAGAGAAACGGAGGCCATGAAGGATGGAAGTGACGTTATAGGGGACTGGGCTGTATTAAATGCTTTGATTAATACCGCGGCCGGAGGTTCATGGATTTCTCTCCACCATGGGGGAGGGGTAGGAATGGGATACTCTCTTCACGCAGGCATGGCAGTGGTAGCGGATGGAAGCGAACTGGCAAAGGAACGCCTTGGGAGGGTGCTTGCCTCCGATCCCGGAATGGGAATTGTCCGGCATGCCGATGCAGGCTATGAAAAAGCCGTTACGTCAGCAGCTATACACGGAATCCGGATTCCCATGCAAAAGAAAGGATGGAATGGGGATGGTGCATGATTTCCTGCTCTATAACATTGGACAGCTGATTTTGCCGGCAGCATCGGAAAAACCGCTTAAAGGAAAGGAAATGAACAACCTGAGGGTTTTAAAAAACGCTGCAATGGCCGTCATGGGCGGCTGTGTATCCTGGACCGGTTCTACGGAAGAAGCAGAAGGGCATCTCGCAAAAATAAAGCGGAATGCAAAGGGCAGGCTGGTTACTCCGGGACTTGTCGACCCGCATACCCATCTTGTATTCGGAGGAAGCAGAGAAAACGAAATGGCACTGAAACAAGCCGGAATCCCATATTTGGAAATATTAGCGGGCGGAGGAGGCATCCTGTCAACGGTTGAGGCAACCCGTCAAACTTCCCTGAGAGAATTGGTCCAGAAAGCTTCCTTTCACCTGGAACGGATGATCTCACATGGTGTGACGTCTTTGGAAGTTAAAAGCGGGTATGGACTGGACCGGGAAACTGAGCTTAAACAGCTGACAGCGGTTAAGAGGCTTCAGGACCAATACCCGGTCCGCATGGCTGCGACTTTTCTCGGTCCCCATGCCATTCCTCCTTCACATAAGGGCATGGAGCTGGAATTCTTAGAGGGAATGATTTTGCTGCTTGAAGAAATTAAGCAGCAAAACTTAGCACAGTTTGCAGATATTTTTTGCGAAACAGGGGTATTTTCAATCGCTCAATCTCGGCATTTTTTAAAAAAAGCTCAAGAGAAAGGGTTCGGAATAAAGATTCATGCAGACGAAATTGACCCGCTTGGAGGCGCCGAGCTTGCGGTTTCTCTCGGAGCTGTAAGCGCAGATCACCTCGTAGCGGCGACTGAAGAAGGAATAAAAAGGCTTTCTGAGAGTGATACAGTCGCTGTTCTTCTTCCGGGCACGACCTTTTATTTAGGAAAAGACATGTATGCAAAGGCCCGAGTGATGATCGATTCAGGTGCCGCCGTAGCTTTAGCAACGGATTTTAATCCGGGAAGCTCGGTTACTGAAAATCTTCAGCTCATCATGTCTTTAGCTGCCCTGAAGCTTAAAATGACAGCAGAAGAGATCTGGAATGCAGTGACGGTAAATGCGGCTCATGCCATCGGGATGGGGGATGAGGCGGGAACACTTGAAAATGGGTGCCGGGCAGACTTTGTCGTCTGGGATGCTCCAAATTATCATTACGTGCCCTATCATTTTGGTGTCAACCATGCTGAGAGTGTTTACAGTGCGGGGATTAAAAGATGGGAGAGGGGAAAGTATGGAACCATTCAGCTTCCTTAAGCCGGGCTGCAGGGCAGAGTTTAAAGACCGGTATACGGTAAAAGCGGCTGAGACCGTCATCCCCTACGAAAAAGGGAGAAAGGGTTCCACAGCACTTATCGGACTTCCCTATTCAAAATCATCGATTTCCTATTCCGAGGCCGCTGAAGCTCCTCAGACAATCCGCACCTGCCTTAACGCATATACTACTTTTTCAAGTGAACGAAACAAGGATTACCGGAATCAGACCATCCTTGATTTCGGCGATGTCCGGGTTCATCCAACCGATGTCACAGAGTCTCTGGACAGGATGCATATCAGTGTAAAGGAAATGATTCTAACGGGATCGTGCGATCGGTTTCTTATTTTGGGGGGCGATCACGGTGTTTCTTATCCTTCAATCCGGGCTTTTAAAGAATGCTTTGGGACGGCCGGAGTCATTCAATTTGATGCCCATCATGATGTGCGCAACTTTGAGGACGGAGGAAAAACAAATGGAACGCCATTTAGAAGCCTTCTGGAAGAGGGAATCATTCACGGACACCATCTCGTACAGATTGGAATCCGGGATTTTTCCAATGCAGAGGTATACTCGAATTATTTGAAAGGAAAAAACACGGCTGTATATACAATGGCCAACATAGAGACAGCCGGTATTGTCCCGATTCTTTTGAGTGAACTGAACCGGCTGGCGGAAGAAACGGACTTTATTTATGTATCCCTGGATATGGACGCAGTAGACCAGGCTTTTGCTCCAGGCTGTCCGGCAATCGGACCGGGGGGATTGACAGACAGGGAGCTGATGGCTGCTGTTTCAGCAGTGTCTGCATGCGAAAAGGTCATAGCGCTGGATATTGTTGAAATTGACCCTTCAAAAGACTTCAGGGACATGACGAGCAGACTCGCTGCGCATGCTGCTATGAGGTTTATTTATCGATAAAAGCGGATTCCCGAACGAATCCGCTTTTGATCAATGAATGTGTTTTTTTCTCATGCCGAAGTAAACTGGCAGACCCAATGCTGTCATACCCAGACCCCACATCGCGAGGACGGGCTGGGTAAAGAGGGTGTTGATGACGATAAACAAACCGCCTGCAATCGCGATAATCGGGAGAATCGGATAGAGTGGAACCTTATATGGACGCACCAGTTCAGGTTCTCTCTTCCGCAAAATCATGACTGCTGCAAACGTCATCGTGTAGAAAATCCAAATAACAAAAACGAGCATATCTGTTAAAGTATTAAATCCGCCAATAAACATCATAATGATCGCAATGGCTAAAATAAAGAGGCCTGAATTGTACGGAACACGGCTTCGGGGAGACAATTTTGCAAACCAGCGGCTGTATGGAAGCTTATTCTCCATGGCCATTGCATAAGGTACTCTCATGCCTGTCATCACATACCCGTTGATGCTTCCAAAGACAGAAATTAAAATTCCAATGCTTACAAGCTTTCCTCCCATTGAACCAAATATAAGCTCAGCTGCATCGGAGGCCGGAGTGTTCGTGCCTGCAAGGGATCCTGCTGTCATAACGGTTAAAAAAGCGACATTGATTAGTAAGTAAACGGCCATGACAGCTGAAAGGCCAAGGATAATGGCTTTAGGCAAATCCTTTTTCGGGTTTTTCATTTCGCCGGCGATATTTCCCACCAGTATCCAGCCGTCATAAGCAAACATCGTAGCAAGCAAACCTGACCCCAGTGCTGTCAGGAAGGTCCGTTCCGGTCCTGCCTCAACAGGAAACAGCTGAAAAGGGACATTGCTGTCGTGAAGCAGGCCGAAAAGAATAATCAGGGCAAGTGGAATGAGTTTGCAGATTGTGGCTATGGTTTGGATCCCGCCAGCTGCTTTCGCCCCAAGGAAATTTAACAGTGTTAAAAAAATTGCAGTGGCTGCCGCAATCACGACGATCAGCATTTTGTTATCATCTGCACTGTAGCCGAATAGACTTGCGGTTTGTGTTCCAAAAATGATGGCCAAGGCGGCAATGTTGGCAGGGAAATAAATGACTGTCTGAGCCCAGCCGAGCAAAAAGGCAGTCAGATTCCCGTATGTTCTTTTTAAGTAAGCCATCATCCCGCCCGTTTGCGGAATCGCAGCGGAAAGCTCGGCAGCGGTTAACCCGGCTATTATGGTCAGAATCCCGCCAATCAGCCATGCGAGCAATCCGAGACTCGCTGAACCTGTAGAATCATATACAGCTGTCGGTTTAAAAAATACTCCAGCTCCAATGACTGTTCCGACTACTGTTGTTAAAGCGGCAAAAAACCCAATCTCTTTCTTCAATTGGTTCTGCACGAAAAACCCCCCTATCCAATCTCCAATAAATTATTTTGTGAAGAATATCACAAAAATATCCAAAAAAAATTTACCAAATCCACATAGTATCTGCTGATCCAGCAGCCATTTTAAAAAATGAAGACGAAAAAAATTTTATCATGGAAACTGCAGTTATACAATGGAAAGTTACGTTTCTGAAAAACTAAAACAGAGGCTTTTCTGCCCCTGTTTTAGCCACTCACTTATCTATTGCTGATTTTCCTGATAAACGGCCCAATCCCGCTCGTCAAGCAGGGGATAGCGGCTGTGTTTTTCCACCTTGCTGAAATGCAATGATTTGCTTAGCAAATCTTTCGAGATCTTCATCTGCCGCATAGCGGCAGTTGTTTCGTCTCATAGGCTGATTTTCCTCTGCCAGACATGCTGCCAGCAGATGAGGAAGGTCTTCAGCTGTAAGCCCGTCTGCAGTTACTTCAAGGTCAATAGGCAAGCTCTCAATCAGTTTCCTGCAGCGAACTGCACCGGCATGAGCGAGTTCTCTGTCTGAATCATAGGAATCCGTAACACCAAACGCACGTGCAGCTTTAGCGAAAACAGCGATTTGGGAACGATCCAGGTTCCACTCATAAGAATGATAAAGGGCGATCGCAACAGCTCTTCCATGGTGTAGACCTCCCGTGGTGCTCAAAGCGTGGCCTATATTGTGAGCGATCCCCGTACCGCCATATTCAATGGCGATTCCCGCGAGCATCGAAGCAATTAGGAGATTTCCTCGGGCATCCAGGTTTTCTTTTTCCCTCATAACAAGCGGAAGATTCTCCGAAACGAGGCGGATAGCATGCAGGCCGGAAGCTTCAATGATCGGATTTGAGGACTGTCCGGTAATAGCCTCGAGCGCATGAACAAGTGCATCAATCCCCGTAGCAGCCGTTAAAAAATCCGGCAGGTTGATTGTCAGCACGGGGTCAAGAACAGCCAGATCCGGCTGCATGTTCTGATCCCAAGCCCATAGCTTCCGGTGATGAGCATCTGAGTATACAGTTGTGCTTGTTACCTCAGCTCCTGTACCAGCTGTTGTCGGAACGGCAATCATCAGCACCTTTTTAGGGGGAAAAGGGTTCGCCATTAATGCGTAATGCTCGGCGCCATGATCTCCTCCAGCAACAAGGGCCGCTGTTTTCGCGGTATCGAGCGGGGAACCGCCGCCGACTGCAATGACGGCATCACTGTCAAATTCCCGAATCAGTGCAGCTGCCTCATCTATATTCTGAAAGGTTGGATTGCTCTTTACTTCGCTGTAGACTTTGCATTCTATGCCGCTTGCAGCGAGGGAATCAATAATTGGCTGAATGAATCCCAAGCTTACGAGTGCATGATCTGTAATAATAACGGCTTTGTTTTTACCGGAAAACTCTTGAATGGGTCCTGCAAGCTCCAGTGACTTGTTTTCACCGTACTGGACACGTGTTTTTAAAAAATATTGAAATTCATTCATCGTTCATCACTCTCCTTCTTGTAACGGAAAAGTTTGTTTCTCTTTTACTGAAGATGTGAAAATTAAAAGTCAAGGTAAACCGTTTTTTTCTGCAAAAATTCTTCAAACCCGTATTTCCCGTCGTCTCCTCCAATGCCGGATTGCTTCCAGCCGGCATGGTACCCTTGAAAGGCTTCTCCTTGCTGGCGATTGACATAAACTTCGCCCGCTTCAATTTCCGTTGTGAGCTTCATGACATATTGGAAGTTGTTTGTATAAACATTTGAAGTCAGCCCGTAAATGGAATCATTCGCATAGCCGATGGCTTCTTCAATCGTGCTAAAAGTTACAATCGGAAGAACAGGTCCAAAGACTTCCTCTTTTACAATCGTCATGTTCTGGATGCAATTGTCCAGCAGGGTAGGGGGGTAGAACGCTTCACTGAACCCTTCAAGAAAATGCCCGCCTGTAATGACTTCCGCTCCCTGTGCTTTAGCCTCTTCAACCAACTGATGAACGCGCTTTGCTTCGTTGCGGTGGACCATACAGCCCATTTGAACATCCGGATTTTCATATCCATCCCCGATGCTGCATGATTCAAATTCGGATTTAAGCTTTTCGATCAGGGCATCTTTCACACTTTCATGAACATAAACTCTTTCGGTGTTGCTGCATACCTGGCCGCTGTTTGCCAGCCGTCCTCCGGCGATTCCTTTTGCAGCTGCATCCAGATCAGCGTCCTCCATCACAATAGCGGGGGCTTTTCCGCCAAGCTCAAGGGAGGTCCGAACCATGTTTTGAGATGCCCGCTCCGCAATTTTTTTCCCAACCTTCGTGCTGCCGGTAAAGGTGATCATATTAATTTGATGAGACCCTGTTAAGGAGTCACCAACCACTTCATCCTCACCTGTCACAACGTTGATGACACCCGGCGGAAAACCAGCCTTTTCCACTATTTTCGCAAATTCCAAAGCGGAAACAGCAGATTTATAGCTTGGTTTAGCAATGACTGTATTTCCTGCAATCAGAGCAGGGGCAAGCTTTCTCATCAGCACATAGATTGGAAAGTTCCATGGCACGATGCATACGACAACACCAAGAGATTCCTTGTAAATTAAAATACGTTCATTGCTCGAATCTGCGTCTACGACAGAGCCTTCGATGCGGCGGGCCCATTGTGAATGGTACTCTGCAAGCTCAGCAGCACCTCCGACCTCTCCTTTGGCTGCCGAGAGCGGTTTCCCCATTTCTTTTGAAATGGCTTCCCCGATCTTTTGCTGGGCGCTTTCTTCTTTTAATAGGTCCGCAAGCTTTCGAACATACCCGCTTCTCTCGATGGAAGGGAGCTTTTTCCACTCTCTGTAAGCGTCATTTGCTGCCTGGATGGCTTTGGCTACATCCTCTTCGGTGCAAGCCGGAAACTCTGCAAATACTTCATCTGTAGAAGGCGTTCGGGCTTCCATTGTCTGTCCGTTAGAGCTGTCTGTAAATGTTCCGTTAATAAATGCCTGATAGCTGTTCATTTTCTTCTCCTCCTCCTTTACTCTTCTTTTTCGCCAACGTACGTATAGTTAATTTCGTACTGTTTAAGAGCTTCTTCATCTAGATCAAATCCGAGACCCGGCTTGCCGGAAGCGCGCAAGTAGCCTTCGCTGTCGACTTTGAGCATTGTATCCGGAGTCTGTATATAATCGCGGCGCTCAATGGACCAGGCTGGCGGATCATATGGAAATTCGATAAAGGGACTGTTGCTTATGCCGAGCACAATATGGAGGTTTGCGATGACGCCAATTCCATTTGTCCATGTATGCGGGCTGTAAATGCTGCCTTTAGCCTGTACATAGTCCGCGATCTTCCTTCCGTACGTGATTCCTCCGCATAAAGCAACGTCAGGCTGATAAACGTCGAGAGATCCCTTATCAGATAAATCTCTGAACTCGTGGAAACGGCGGTTCATTTCGCCTCCTGCGATCCGGACGCTTGTCATTTGACGGAGCCGTGCCATATTTTCGGCATCATCGTGGGGAAGAGGTTCCTCCAGCCAGAATACGTTATATTTCTCAAGTTCCTTCGCTACATTGGCAGCCGTTTTCAAATCCCATGTCCGATCTGTATCCCAAGGCATTTTCCAGCCCTGGTTGGCATCCACCATAATTTCCATTTTATCGCCGATTGCTTTTCTTACTTCTTCCACAACCGCTATATCATCTTTTATGTTGCTGTGGTGAAAACGGATTTTCATCGCTTTAAACCCCTGATCAGCCAGTTTCAGAGCACGCTGTGCACGTTCTTCCTTCGTCACAAGCTCGCCAGTCGAGGCATAGGCAAGCACTTTATCCTGTTTGCCGCCAAGAAGCTTGTATACAGGCTGGCCGGATGCTTTTCCGATAATATCCCATAGAGCGAGGTCGAGAGGCCAAGGGCGGCCGTAGTGAAAATCGATGTTATCCAGCACTTTGGCATGCCGTTCCACATCAAACGGATCCTGGCCGATAAACAAATGCTCATGGCCTTCAAATCCGGTCATTAAGTCGCCGGAGCCTACCCCGGTGATGCCTTCATCCGTATGTACATAAACAAGGGTGGAAGCGAACTGCTTTCTTGGTGCCGGATCCCACGCTGCCTTAAAAGGGGGGTCGAGAGGGAGTAAATAGTGTTTGATTTCAATTCCTGTAATTTTCACGATGATTCCTCCAATGACTATTTTTTATTTGCCTAAAACAAGCTCTGTCCAATAATGGCTGTTCAGCGCTTATGCCTCTTTTATGAATCCCGGCTGTATTCTAAGCTCCATAATGGGTGGACACCTTAAGTTCATCTGTAATCAATCTGTATATCTTTTGCCCGGACGAATGGAAATATGTGATAAAAGAGCCTTGTGCCGGGATATAGTATAGTGGGCAGCATGCGCATAGAAGAAAAGCGTTTAAACCAATCTGAACGAACAAACCATTTTTTCTTTCCCCGCTTTCTGCTCAATAAAACATATAATGCACATAATTTCAAAAAGCAGATTTCCGGATCATCATTATCGAATCGTTTATGCAGCGTGCTCTATTTTCAAATTAAGCTTGAAAAATAAAAGTTTACCTCTTATTGTAGGAACATAAGGAAAATTAAAACATGGATGATATTCTCTTTTTTATATACTTTTTTTCATATAGGGGGCAGGTATTCCACCATGCGTTCAATCGGAAAGCTTAAGATCCATCAGCACACCTACTGGCAATCCCTGGACCAGTTTCTGCTCGAACAGGATACCTATCCGCACTGGAGCATCTTTATTATTGAAAAAGGAAAACTTGGATATCGTGTCCTTGAGGAATCCGGTACCGGGGAGCCAGGAGATTTCCTCCTTTGTCCGCCTGGACTTCCATTAAAAAGAGAGGCTTTAACTTCATTGGATTTTCATTTTTTTCAGTTTGAATGGGAGGAGGAGCATGGAGAATGGCTGTCCGGGAAGTTTACAATCAAGGATAAAGAAAGGCTCCAATCCAATTTTAACTATTTAAAGCGTTACGCCTTCGAGCAGGATGACCATGCGCGCAGAATCAAAGAGCATTATCTGCTGGACTTGTTTTTTCTGTACAGTATAGAAGCTGAAAAAGGAATGATGGAACCGACCAGTGTTCCATTTCAGGACAGGCTGATCTATAAGGCCCTTCTCTATATACGCGAGCATGCATTTGAGCAGATCGCGTTAAATCAGGTTGCTCAGGAAATCGGGCTCAGTCCTGTCCAATTTACAAGGAGGTTCTCACGGAGCACCGGTATGACTCCGAACGACTATGTAACATCAATACGGATCAGACAGGCTAGGGAAATGCTGCTTGAAACGGATAAAACGTTAGATGCCATTGCTAAGGAATGCGGATTTAACAACGGTTTCTACTTGAGCAGGGTTTTTAAGAAAAGAATGAAAATGTCCCCGGCTGCATACAGGAAAACTCACTGGATTTAAATGGGACAAAAGGTTTGAAAGTAAATACTTGAATTTAGTACCTGAGCGGGTATATGATAATCATACTGATTCTGCAGGCATGCCTGCATGATTGTTACATGAAATGAGGTGAACAGGATGGAGTACGATAAAAATATTGTGAACCGTCTAAAGCGGATTGAAGGACAAGTTAAAGGTGTAATCGGAATGATGGAACAGGGGAAGGACTGCAGGGAAATTGTGACTCAGCTTTCTGCTGCACGCAACGCAATCGACAGGACAATGGGGGTCATTGTCAGTCAAAACCTTGAAGAGTGTGTCAGAGAAAACATTGCAAATGGCGAGGGAACCGATCATTTAGTAAAACAGGCTGTAGAGCTTCTTGTAAAAAGCAGGTAAAAAACTTTTGGGTTGACAGTATCGGAACCATTTAGTATTGTTATACCCACAGGGGTAATTTACCTGAGTTTTTTTGTTACTTTATATACCCCTAAGGGTAAAATCTGAGAAACAAAATTTTTTGTCAATAATTATACCCCTCAGGGTAATTAATTGGAGGAATATACATGTCAGAACAGAAGAAAACAACCAACATTATTTTATTCAGCGGTGATTACGATAAAGCAATCGCTGCATACATCATCGCGAACGGAGCTGCAGCATACGATCACGAGGTAACAATCTTTCATACATTCTGGGGATTGAACGCGCTTCGAAAAGATGAACCGCTGACTGTGAAGAAAGGATTCATTGAAAAGATGTTTGGGAAAATGATGCCGCGCGGTGCGGATAGAATGGGACTTTCTAAAATGAATTTTGCAGGTATGGGGCCTAAAATGATCAAGAACGTCATGAAAAAGCACAATGTGATGAGCTTGCCGCAGCTAATCGATATGGCACAGGAGCAAGATATTAAGCTAGTTGCATGCACGATGACCATGGATCTTCTCGGACTGCAGCAAAAAGAGCTGCTCGATAAGATTGAATATGGTGGTGTTGCAGCGTATTTAGCTGATGCAGAGAACGGCAATGTAAACTTGTTCATCTAAACCAACGAGGAGGAATGAAAATGAACCAAATTAAATCTGATGTAACATTAGACGCTAAAGGATTAGCTTGCCCAATGCCGATTGTTAAAACAAAAAAGGCGATTAACGGGCTTGAGCCAGGTCAGGTAATCGAGGTTCAGGCAACGGATAAAGGATCAAAGGCTGACTTAAAGGCATGGGCTGAGAGTACAGGGCATCAATACATCGGTACGATTGAAGAGGGAGAAGTCCTCAAACATTATCTGAGAAAGTCTTCAAGTGAGGAAGCTGCAGAAAAGTCGTTTCCTCATGTTTTAACCAATGAGGAGTTAGAAAAAATCCTTAAAGAGGATTCAAATACTGTTGTCCTTGATGTACGAGAGGAAGCAGAATACGCATTCAGCCATATACCTGGAGCTGTATCCATCCCGCTTGGCGAGTTAAAGAACCGCCTTGGAGAACTGGACAAATCCGCTGGTATCCATGTTGTCTGCCGGACTGGGAGCAGAAGCGATTTGGCCGCTCAGCAGCTGCAATCGGAAGGATTTGAGAAAGTAACCAATGTAGTTCCGGGCATGAGCAGCTGGACTGGTGAAACAACAAGCGTCAAATAAATTTTTTTAATTAACTTTATACTATAGGGGGTATAAAATGATGTCTTACCAACCAATGACAGCTAAAGAAGTGACTCAAAAAATCATTAATAAAGAACCACTTTTTATTCTGGATGTACGCAATCAAAGCGATGTTGAAGATTGGAAAATAGAAGGCTTGGAATTTCAGCATAAAAACGTACCATACTTCGATCTCCTTGATGGTGTAGAGGAAATTCTTCCGGACATTCCTGAAGACCGCCAAATACTGGTCGTCTGTGCTAAGGAAGGTTCGTCCATAATGGTGGCGGAAATGCTTTCCGAAGCAGGCAGGGACGTATATTACCTTGCAGGAGGCATGAAAGGCTGGAGCGAGCATCTTGAGCCCGTTAAAGCAGGAGATTTAAAAGACGGAGGAGAGCTATACCAGTTTGTCCGAATTGGAAAAGGGTGCCTTTCCTATATGGTCATCTCCGGCGGTGAGGCAGCCGTTATCGATGCTACTAGGATGACAGATGTGTTTACTGAATTTGCTGAACAAAAAGGCGCAGTGATCAAACATGTATTCGATACCCATTTGCATGCGGATCACATTTCCGGCGGAAGAACAATCGCTGAACAAACCGGGGCTTCCTACTGGCTGCCTCCTAAGGATGCTGAAGAAGTAACGTTTTCCTACGAACCACTCGAAGATGGAACAGAACTGAAAATCGGGGGAACGTCCATTGATATTCAAGCTCTGTATTCACCTGGACACACAATCGGCTCCACTTCATTCATAGTGGATGAGAGCTACCTGCTATCCGGTGACATCCTGTTTGTTGACTCAATTGGAAGACCGGACCTTGCAGGGCTTGCAGAAGATTGGGTTGGCGATTTGCGTGAATCCCTTTACATCCGCTATAGAGAGCTTTCAGAGGACTTGTTTGTTCTTCCAGCCCATTTTATGATGGTGAGCGAAATGAACAGCAATGGAACAGTGGGTAAAAAGCTCGGAACATTGATTGCAGAGAACCATGGAATGAACATTGCCGACGAAAGTGAATTTAGAGAGTTAGTAACAGGCAATCTGCCTCCGCAGCCAAATGCTTATCAGGAAATCCGTGAAACAAATATGGGGAAAATCAGCCCGGATTCAGAAAAACAGCGTGAGATGGAAATCGGTCCAAACCGATGCGCTGTCAGATAAATTAAAACTTATATTAAAGGAGACTGGAAAAATGAATGTACAAAAAGTATTAGACGCTAAAGGACTTGCTTGCCCGATGCCTATCGTAAAAACAAAGAAAGCTATGAATGAGTTGCAGACAGGTGAAATCCTGGAAATGCATGCGACAGATAAGGGAGCTAAAGCGGACATTGCCGCTTGGTCAAAATCAGGAGGACATGAATTGCTGCAAACAGAAGAAGAGGGCGGCGTCCTTAAGTTCTGGATAAAAAAAGGATAATAATAATAGGGAACCGGTAGTGGTTCCCTTTTTTAAAAGGAGGCAGCTTAAATGGATATAGGATTTATCCTTGTTATATTTTTAATCGGTTTTGTCGGCTCATACATTTCCGGCATGCTTGGAATTGGCGGCTCGATCATCAAGTATCCTATGCTGCTGTATATTCCTCCGCTATTCGGTCTCGCTGCATTCAGCGCGCATGAAGTATCCGGAATAAGTGCCATACAGGTATTCTTTGCAACAATTGGCGGTGTATGGGCCTATCGGAAAGGAAATTATTTAAACAAGGGGCTCATCCTTTATATGGGAGTCAGCATTTTAGCCGGGAGCTTCATTGGAGGTTTTGGTTCCAGGGCAATGTCAGAGGAAGGGATCAACATTATTTACGGGGTGCTTGCTTTGACGGCAGCGGTTATGATGTTTATCCCGAAAAAAGGAATCGATGACATTCCGCTAGACCAGGTGACGTTCAATAAATGGATTGCCATGATTTTATCCTTTATTGTAGGAATTGGGAGCGGGATTGTCGGGGCGGCAGGAGCGTTTCTGCTCGTTCCGATTATGCTTGTTGTCCTAAAGATCCCGACACGAATGACCATTGCTTCTTCCCTGGCGATTACCTTTATTTCATCAATCGGAGCAACGGCAGGAAAAATATCAACAGGACAGATTGATTATTACCCTGCTGCCATCATGGTGATTGCAAGCTTAATAGCTGCTCCGCTAGGCGCTGTGGCCGGAAAGAAAATGAATACAAAGTATTTGCAGATTATCCTTGCGCTTCTCATCTCAGCAACTGCGGTAAAAATTTGGCTTGATATTTTTAATTTTTAACGGACAGAGCTATAATACGTGTAAACGCGTAAAGGGAGGCTATACGAATGATGAAGTCCACCGTAACCTGGGCAGGAAATCTGGCTTTTGACGGATTGTCCCCGTCCGGTCATGAAATCAAAATGGATGCAGGACAGGAAGCCGGGGGCGTCAACAGCGGTCCACGGCCGACAGAATTGCTGCTGCATGCTGTAGCTGGATGCACAGGGATTGATATCGTTCTGATTTTAAAGAAAATGCGCTTGGAACCACAGGATTTCCGAATGGAAATAGAAGGGGAAAGAGCAGAGGACCATCCGAAGCGGTTCACCCGTCTTCATATTCACTATGTGCTGGAAGGGGAGCTCCCGGATGAAAAAGTCGCGAAAGCCATTAAGCTTTCAAAGGATAAATATTGTTCAGTCTCCCATTCCCTCAATGCCGACCTCAGCGTGAGCTACTCCATTAACGGTAAAGAAGGACAGCAGGAAATATAAAAAAAAGCAAAAAAAATCCTTGTCTGCGCAGACAAGGATTTTTTTCAGTTACTTTTTAAATACACCAAAAGGTTTTCCGACCGGCAGAAACTCGCGTCCAAAGTGGCCATTCAGCACAGCTGCAGCGGATCCGTAAAAGGAGAGAAGCGCAATCAGCATTTCTGAAACAGCAGCCAGCATGTGGGTCGCTTCGTGCATAATGCCGAATGAACTTAATGAAAGACCAATAAATAAGAAATCAATAAGGACGAAAATAGCAAAAAGCACTTTATGGGTCTCCATCGCACCAATCGTCATAAAAAGACTAAAGATTAAATACCCAGTGAAAGCAATGCCGAGCTGCCTTGAATCTGCGTCTGCTGCGAGCTGTTCACCGAAAACGCCAAGCTGGATCAGCCATGAAGCGCCTACTCCCAGCCAAAATAGACCGAAGGCGCCAAATGCTGTGGAGCCAAAGGTGTTATTATGCTTTGCATCCTGTATACTCGCAAACAATTGCGCGAAGCCGCCAAGGAAGATCGCCCAGGGAAGAATGAAGGCAAGACCTTCTGTTAAGCCAAGTTTTTGGGAAGATGCGACAAATGTAACCATCGCCAGACCAAAAAGGCCGATTGCCGAAGGATCGGCTGTCGTAATTTTCACATGCTGTACGTTCTGATTATTCAAGATGTACCTCCTGGTTTTTAAAATACATACTTGAACAAAATACAGGAAGAAAGCCGGGGTGTCAATGGAAGAGGCAGACAAAATCACGCAGTTTTAAGTTTTACAAAGAGCTGAGGCATATATGAAAGATATGAATACCGGATGAAAGGGGGAAGGAAGGACAAAAATAAAATCGCTGCTCCAAATCTGGAAGAAACGGTTAGCCGTATTGATTTCAGCAAGGGGGAACCGTGTAAAATTATTGATTGAAAATGAAACAGGAAATGTCTGTGAAGAATGGGATACGTCTAATAAAGTGACAGCTTTCTTCATAAGGCTCCATGCTGAAGGTGAATGACAGACGGCTCTCTTGGTAAGGACATGTATCCTGAAGGATATGATGACGTAAACCTTTTGAAGGGGATAAAAAAACTGCCCAGAATAAAACGTTCAGCCCGGATGAAACTCTCATCCCGTTTTTTTGCTTTCTCCTACTGGCATTAGGTTGCAAATTGGAATCTTTCCCATACTCAGGGTATCAAAAATATGGACATCCCTTTATAATTAGATTAAATCGAAAAATGGCGGTTTAAATCATATTTTGATGATTTGAATGGCAAGAGCCGTTCAGCAAAAGGTTTTTAAGAATTCAGTACAGGGAAGGATATATTATTTTGGACAAAATACTTCAATTAGTCGAGGATTGGGGAATATTCGGGTTAATTGCAGTCTCGTTCACAGAGGCTTCTATATTCATTATCCCTCCTGATGTTCTTTTACTTCCCATGTCAACGAACAGCCCGCATCTGGCTCTATGGTTTGGAGCAGTTACGATTTTCAGTTCCATTCTGGGTGCGCTATTCGGTTACTGGCTCGGGAAAAAGATCGGTCCTCCGATATTAAAGAGAATGGCTTCTGATAAAATGATCGCAAGGGCAGAAGAGCTCTATAAAAAATACGGCATCATGGCTTTAGTTGTAGTAGGGATAACGCCGATCCCATTCAAGGTTTTTGCCATTCTTGGCGGCATTTTGCAAGTTCCTTTAAAGTTGTTTTTAATCGGCACCATTATAGGGAGAATCATCCGGTTTCTTCCGCTTGCTGCGGCGATATTTTTCCTTGGAGACCAAGTAAAGCCCTATATAAATGAAATTACCTCCACCGGTACCGGGTTCTTTTCCATCCTGACGATCGGATTTATTATTGCCGCTGTCATTGCTGCCAGGCAAAGGTACAAAAGCAGAAAAAGAAGTTTAGATGGATAATTAGAAAAGAAGGCGAGTAAATTCATCATGAAAATAAAATTGGATATGGTTGGCATTGTAGTAAAAGACATGAAGAAAGCACTGGATTTTTACCGGGTTCTTGGACTGGCAATACCAGAGCAGGCAAATCAGGAGTCACATGTGGAGGTTTCTCAAAATGGCTTCCGGCTCGCCTTCGACACTCAGGAGATGATAAGAGACATATACGTGAGCTGGGAAAAGCCAGCCGGCCATCGGATCGAACTTGCTTTTTTATGTACCAGCCGGCAAGGTGTAGATGAAACGTTCAGCCGGTTAATGGAACGAGGCTACAGTGGACATAAGGAGCCTTGGGATGCGTTCTGGGGACAGCGCTATGCTGTAGTCGAGGATCCGGACGGAAATCTTATCAGTATATTTGCATGATCGGTTATCTTGCATCGCATTACAACAGCAGCCCAATTCTGGACTGCTGTTTTTTTGTATTTAACGCAGTTTGAAAGCTAGCGTAAACATACATGGCAGCGGTGAAGCAAGGCACGTAAAGCTGTTGCAAAAAGTTTTATGGTGGTGATGTTACCACCTTTTGATTGGATCGGAAAGCGACCGCCTGCCAGCTGCAATCAACAGCACAGTTTAATAGAGCGAATCGTTAAAAAGAAAGAGGAGCTCAGCGTTTTATAGAGAATTCTTAAGTGTTTAGAATTTTAATAAAGGAGCTGAAAAATCATGATCACGAAACTTGCTGAAGTAATGCTGTATGTTGAAGACCAGGATAAGGCAGTTGAATTTTGGACAGAAGCGGTCGGGTTTCATGTCAAGGCTGAAGAAAGCCATGACAATGGAATGCGATGGATCCAGCTTGCAGCAGAACCCAATGCTCAAACAAGCATCATTCTTCAAAACAAAAAGTGGGTTGCTGAAATGTCCCCCGAGCTTAATTTAGGCACACCGTCCCTAATGTTTTTTACTGATAATCTGGAAGAACTTCACCGTACACTTATTAGTAAAGGAATCAAAACTGGCGAAATAATGGACATGGGCGGGATTAAAGTATTCAACTTTGCAGATTTTGAAGATAATTATTTCGCGGTGATGGAAGGGAACTGACCAAGGTGCATTGAAATTGCAGCATGACAGATGGAATTGAGATAGATGATCTGCTCACAGTCAGGCTCTCATTCGCAATTAGCGAAAATAGAAGTAAATAGCGGCTATCCTTGTTTTAAGCACCAGCAAGGATAGCTTTTATTAGAACATACAAAGTATTCATGAATAAAGGCATTGGATTGGCTATGTGAAAAGAATATTGAGTTTTTTCCGGCAGGCACGGAGGGACTCTAAACCATGGGTGCAGAATAGGAATGACCGTTTACTCTTTTTATTAGTTAACATAATATATATTCTAGTTAGTAATTAAAATGAAATGAAATTAGTCTCACAATCTGAGTATACTTATGATAATGAGACAGAATAAATGGTTCTGCTTTTATTCATTTGTTTATATTTCTTATAAATTGTTTCTAAGCTTTTTTTAGCAGGATTCTCAAGCTTTCCGAACGTTCGCGAATCGGGCTTGGAGTCTTAACACTGTGCATCAGTTATTTATTCTCTTGTTTTTCATGTTCATAAGTCAATATACAATTTACTATGCACCTGCAGTACCTTACCTTGTTACTAATCGTAATGCTTCTTATTTATAGTAACTTTGAGATGTTTTTTCATTCTCTTCTTTCCTTCAACAGCTCGTTTGATTTTTTCCGCGTTTTCATACTGCTATGTTTCAATTATGTTTCAATTTAGGGTTCTTGATATGGATATTAACCTTGCTATTCCTTATTTATAACAACCCCGAACCATAGTCCGGGGGTTATAAGCTATTCCTGATCAATAACAAGCTGTGCCCATTTATTGAAAAAAAGCTTCGTACCGAGACGAATAAATAACAGCACACATAAAGCTGTACTCCCCGTAATGCTCAGCAAAACGACAATCTGATACTCAATGGCTACTAAGGGGCTTGCGCCTGCGAGAATCTGACCTGTCATCATGCCTGGAAGAAAGACAATTCCCATCCCGAGCATATTGTTTAATGTAGGCAATATTGCAGAATCGAAGGCGGAATTTACAATAGTCCTGGAGGCTTCTTCAGGCTTTGCTCCAAGCATCAGTGCCCCTTCTACAACGTGTTTCTGTTTCTTCATTCCCTCGGTCATGTTTTTCACGCCAAGCGTCAATCCTGTCATCGAATTGCCAATAATCATTCCGGCAATCGGAATAAAATACCGCGGTTCATACCATGGTTCAAAATGAACGACGATAAAGTTGAAGAAAAGCAGACTGGCGATCGATCCAGCCAGCATGGAGACAGCAATCGAGAGTTTCAGCTTGCTGGATAGCTTCTCTCCCACCTGCCGAAAGATGTTTATCACCGCAAACGTCTCCATGATTAAGACTATGAGAATGGAGATAAAAGGGTTTGGCCGTTCAAATATGTATGTTAACAGATAACCGACTAAAACGAGCTGAACGGTCATTCTTGCAGTGGCAAAGAGTATCTTCCACTCCCGCCTAATCCCCCTTCGCTTTACAATGAAAAGGAGCAGGACAATAAATGAATAGGCAGCAATCAGCCTCCATAAGTCAATGTTGATCATGTTATCCTTCATCGTGTGTACCCTTCTTTTGTTTTCTTAACGTTATGACCTGATCGCTGTATCGTTCAGCTATATCATTAGAATGTGTGACCATAATGACCGTTTTGCCTTTAACCATCTCTATAAACCGGTTAATGATTTCATCTTCAGTCCCGTCATCGAGTGAGGATGTCGGTTCATCCAGCAAAAAGCATTCAGGCTCCATTAAATAAACTCTTGCCAGAGCAAGTCTTTGCTTTTCACCGCCAGACAATTCCTCTGCAGACTGATCCAGCTCCTTATCAAGCTTCACGAAGGCCAGTGCCTCTTTCAGTGTATCCTCATCTGACGGGTCTTTTCCGGAAAACTTTCTGCCAATTTCAAGGTTGTCTTTAATGGATCCCTCAAAAATGACAGGCTGCTGGCCGAGCATAACCACTTCCCTTCTGTGGGTGATGGGGCTGCGCGCTGTCAGTTCCTGACCTTCATAAGTAATGGAGCCACTATCAGGGGAAAGAAGGAGATTCAGCATTTTCAGCAGCGTGGATTTACCTGCTCCGCTCTCACCAATAATGCTGGTGACCTTTCCTTTTTCAATTGCCATTTGTTCAATACGCAGTATATCTTTAAATGTGAGATTCGTAATTTTAAACATGCGAAAACCTGCTTTCTAAAGGTAAAACCAATTTATTCTAAAGCATTTTTCCACGATTCCGGCTTTTATAAACAGAAATGCGCTGTCTCATAAAAGAAACAGCGCATTTTTTGCATTATTTTTTTGGAGATGCGGTTTCATCCCACGATTCAATATTTTTCAAGCCCGGTACCGATTGCTTTGTAAAAACAGGGTCCAGTCCTTCTTTCCTTTGCTTGTTATAATCAGCCAATACTTTCATGGCGATTCCTGAAAGCAGAGCAATGGCCACGAGGTTGACGATCGCCATCGTTCCCATGAAAACATCCGCCAGATCCCATACGAGCTGAAAACCGGAGACAGAGCCGAATACAACCATGATCAGAACAGCAAAGCGGTACACATAAAGCCATACTTTGCCGCGGTTAAGGAATTCAATGTTCGTTTCCCCATAATAATAATTCCCGATAATAGAGCTGTAAGCAAATAGGAAGATACATACAGCAAGGAAAACCTGAGCCCAGCTCCCAATGTGTTCACTAAGAGCTGCCTGAGTGAGCTGGATGCCTTCTAATTCAGCATTTGGTGTCAAATCATACAGCAAAATCAAGAATGCTGTTGCGCTGCATACTAGGATCGTATCAAAAAACACCCCGAGTGACTGGATAAAACCCTGTTTTGCAGGATGGGAAACATGAGCCGTAGCAGCCGCGTTCGGTGCACTCCCCATTCCCGCCTCATTGGAAAACAGTCCCCGCTTGATCCCGTTCATTAAAGCAGCCCCGACAGCTCCTCCGGCAGCTGCCTGAAGACCGAACGCAGAGGCTACAATTGAACTGAAAATGGCAGGAATTTGCGTAATGTTCATAATGACAACAAACAAGGCTACTAAAATATACAATCCGGCCATGACAGGTACAATCAGCTGTGTTGCTGCGACAATCCGCTTTAGTCCGCCGAATATAACGAGGGCGGTAAGGATTACCAAAATACCGGCCATTAAGAACTTGTTAAAAGCAAAAGCTTCTTCAAAAGCGAGCGCGATGGTGTTAGCCTGAACCGCATTGAAGATCAAACCGAAGCATAGCGTGATTAGAATGGCAAATAGGATTCCCATCCAGCGCTGTCCGAGTGCTTTTTCCATATAATAGGCCGGGCCGCCGCGGAATTGATCGCCGTCCTTTACTTTATAAACTTGAGCAAGTGTACTTTCTACAAAAGCGGTCGCCATTCCGATCAGGGCAATCACCCACATCCAAAAAACCGCACCGGGACCTCCCGCTGCAATGGCGATGGCTACACCTGCAATATTACCTGTTCCGACTCGGGAAGCGGCACTGATAAAAAATGCCTGAAGAGAAGAAACCCCTTTTCCCCCTTCACCGGAAAGCATATTTTTATCTCCGAGCAAACGGATCATTTCTCCAAAAAAACGAACCTGAATAAACCTTGAACGAATGGTAAAAAACAAACCTAACCCGATAAGCATGTAGATTAGGAGATTTCCCCAAAGCAGATCATAATATCCATAAAATAACGTATTAATAAACTCCATAGTAACCCTCCAAAATGTAATCCCCATGTAAGGAAACCTATCATGAGACTTATATATTATACCAAAAGAATGCTTTTTGTATAAATTATTTTCTTTTCACCTCCTGGTACCCTTGCTAAACTAAGGATACAGGAGGTGTCGGATATGTTCAGGTATGTAACGGCAATTCTTTGGCTTTCCCTCTACGTGGTTCTTACTGCAAACAATCACGGCCATTACTGTGATCCTGCTTCGTCCGAAATGATTGAAGAGCCGGCTGTTCATGGAACTGAATGGCATCCATCAAACGGACTGGATGACTGGAAGCTGCACCCGTACATACCCTGGCACACCTCCCGGTAAAATTCCTCATCCTAATCATTATAAGCGCAGGTGTGATTGAGTTTAGACGAAGAGGTTTGCTGAAGGTCTTCCTTTTGGCTGTTTTTTACCATTCCTCTTATTTTCGAGCATTCGAACACGAACCCTTCAAATTTAGGCTTTAGTTTATGCAAAGGGGGCGTACCGTATGTCCTGGTTAAGAGCAATCATGATTTCCGGTTTTTCACTTTCAGCTGTGACCCTGATGTATTATCATGGAACCGAAATCTTCCATGCGTTTGTGGATTATTTCTCAGATAAATAGAAACTACTGAGGGACAGCGCGCGAATTGTGCTGTTCTTCTTTTTTTACATAGCTTTGCAGAATGTGCTCCGCTCTTCGTTTGTTTACTCCAAAATCCGAATACCCGGTCCGGGAAGAAGATTTTATATGAATCTTCTTATTTTCAGAATCAAACCAGATTTCAACATCGTCTTTGAACTTAAACCATTTTGAAACAAAAACGCAGCGGATAAAGACCGAATCTTCTTCCTTAACAGTAACCCTTTTCATCGATTGCAGCAGTTCCTTCATAAGGTGCATGGCGGTCTGCTCTTCTTCAGAATAGCTCACTGGCTTAATGTGCTGAGGTTTTTCTTTGTTAAACGTAGAAACACAATTTCTTTTGTTTTTATCACAGGCATGGATCCGATTCACAGTTTCCCTCCTCTCAAAAGCCTTTCCCCATTTATTCCCTATACGGAAAGAAGGGAAACGCTTACTTTAAAAAAACGATCCGGTTTTCGGGCTAAAGTGCTCCTTACCCCTCATCCAAACTGTCTGCTTTTCTAGGCACCAGCTTTTTGTAAAAACATTAACAAAGAAAGAAAAGCCTGAAAAATCCAGGCTTTTTACTCAATTCTCAGAAATCCAGTCATTTGTCCAGACTTCTGATACACTGCCAGCTTCCTGCTCATCTACTGCAAAGGAGCCATTGCTGTAGCGGTCATTATTTCGATAGGAACTGGATCGGACCATTTCGATCTGGCCTTTTGCTGTCTTGATACACACCATTACATCCTTAGCTGTTACGAACGCCGCAGTCAGGCGGTGAGGGTTTTTCTTTAGTTCCCTGAGCATGATCAGGCCCCGCTTTGCTCTGGAGGAGCGGTCGAACTCAGCAGTTAAATCCATTCGTTTAACGGCTCCCCGATGGGTAACAATGAGCAGAGACGGGGCAGTGTTTTTAGCAAATACCTGGCCGCTGATGACATGATCACCAGGTTTCAGGCCGATTCCCTTAACTCCTGCTGCTCTCGCTCCAACAAGCCCGGCTTCCTCTTCACCGAACCATAATCCGTATCCGAGATGGGTCGTAAGAAAAAGGTCGGCTTGGCCGTCTGTCAGATGCAGATCCACTAATTCGTCATCATTTTTCAGGTTCAGGGCTACAAGCGGCTTGGAATACCGCTGTGCTTTATAAGCGGTAAGCTCAGTCCGCTTCACCATCCCGTTTTTCGTAATGAACAGCAAATAATGGTGCTCCGTAAACTCTTTCACGGGAATGGCTTTAATAATGGTTTCATCTCGTTCAATTGGGATGATGTTGGCAATATGCTGTCCAAGATCCTTCCATCGTATATCAGGAAGTGTGTGAACAGGACAGTACAAGTAGCTTCCTTTATTCGTAAACAGAAGCAAAACATCCTTTGTGTTCATCTCAAGCTGTGTGATCAGGCGGTCTTTTTCCTTCATGCCGAATTCCTGCCCGCTCGAAGCGGAAAACGACCGCTGGCTCGTCCTCTTAATATACCCATCCTTTGTGACGGTGACGATTACATCTTCTGAAGCGACCATTACTTCAAGGTTGATTTTTATTTCCTCAATCTCGGCCTCTATCAAAGAACGCCGGTCATCTAAGTAGGTTTTCTTTAATTTCTTCAAATCTGTTTTAATGACTCTAAACAGCGTCTTTTCGTCATTCAAAATAGCTTCGAGTTCCATTATTTTTTTATCCAGCTCTTCAGCCTCTTGCCTGAGCGCTGTGATATCCGTATTGGTGAGCCGGTAAAGCTGCAACGTAACAATGGCTTCAGCCTGGGGTTCTGTAAAATCAAAGGATGAAATAAGGTTTTCCTTCGCATTTCGTTTATCCGATGAGCTGCGGATAACGGCGATCACCTCATCCAGGATCGAAAGTGCCTTGATAAGGCCTTCAACGATGTGCTGGCGCTCTTTTGCCTTGCGAAGCTCATATATGGAACGGTTTGTAATAACTTCCCGCTGATGCGTAATATAAGCATCCAAAATTCCAGTGAGCGTCATCAGGGTAGGTCTGCGGCCAGCGATTGCGACCATGTTAAAATTATATGGAATTTGAAGATCGCTGTTTTTGTAAAGGTAATGCAGAACGCCTTCCGCATTAGCGTCTTTTTTCAATTCAATGACGATGCGGAGTCCGGTACGGTCTGTTTCATCCCGCACCTCTGATATTCCTTCAACCTTGCGTTCAATCCTGAACTCATCCATCTTTTTCACAAGGTTTGCTTTGTTGACTTCAAATGGGATTTCTGTAATCACAATTTGCTGTCTTCCGCCTTTTACGGTTTCAATACCGGCTTTTCCGCGGATAATGATTTTTCCTCTTCCTGTTTCATACGCTTTTTTAATGCCCTCTAACCCTTGGATGATTCCGCCTGTCGGAAAATCAGGTCCTTTAATGACCTCCATCAGATCCTCTACAGTACATTCAGGATCATCGATGCGTTTAATTACAGCGTCAATGACCTCTCCAAGATGATGAGGCGGGATATCCGTTGCATACCCCGCTGAGATGCCGGTGGAACCATTAACGAGCAGGTTCGGGTATTTGGCGGGCAGTACAACCGGTTCTGCACTTGTGTCATCAAAGTTTGGAATAAATTCTACGGTTTCTTTGTCAATATCCCGAAGCAGTTCTGAAGCGATTGCGGAAAGGCGGGCTTCTGTATACCGCATGGCAGCAGGGGGGTCTCCGTCTACGCTGCCGTTGTTGCCGTGCATTTCCACCAGCAGATTCCGCACCTTCCAGTCCTGGCTCATCCTTACCATCGCTTCATACACAGACGAATCTCCGTGAGGATGATAATTCCCGATGACATTTCCGACCGTTTTGGCTGATTTTCTGAATCCTTTATCCTGGGTGTTTCCCTCTGCATACATGGCATAAAGGATTCGTCTTTGAACCGGCTTCAAACCGTCCCTGACATCAGGAAGCGCTCGGTCCTGTATAATGTATTTGCTGTAACGTCCGAAACGGTCGCCTAATACTTCTTCTAATGGCAAATCATGAAATTTTTCTGTAAGCGCCATAGATTAATCCTCCTCTGCGACCGACAAGTTTTCGTTTTCCAGAATGTTGCTTTCATCGTCAAGGCCAAATGCGACATTCCGCTCAATCCATTTTCTCCGCGGTTCTACTTTATCTCCCATAAGGGTGGTAACCCTGCGCTCAGCCCTCGCTGCATCATCAATCCTCACCCGGATCAGCGTGCGCGTTTCCGGATTCATGGTCGTCTCCCAGAGCTGATCTGCATTCATTTCACCAAGTCCCTTATAGCGCTGAATAATGGTCCCTCTTCCGACCCGCTTCTGAACCGTTTTGAGCTCTTCATCTGACCAGGCATATTCCGCCACTTCTTTTTTGCCGGTTCCTTTGCTCACTTTATAGAGTGGAGGAAGAGCGATAAAAACCTTGCCCGCCTCTATTAGCGGCTTCATGTACCGGTAAAAGAAGGTAAGGATCAGCACCTGGATATGGGCACCATCCGTATCGGCATCTGTCATGATGACGACTTTATCATAGTTGATATCTTCAACGAGGAACTCCGCCCCGACTCCGCCCCCGATGGCGTGGATGATGGTATTGATTTCTTCATTTTTAAAAATATCCTGAAGCTTCGCCTTTTCCGTATTAATGACCTTTCCCCTCAAGGGAAGCACAGCCTGGAATTTTCGGTCCCGGCCCTGTTTGGCAGAACCGCCGGCAGAATCCCCCTCCACCAAATACAGCTCATTACGCTGCGGGTTCCGGGATTGGGCAGGGGTCAGTTTTCCGCTGAGAGAGGTTTCCGAACGCTTTCTTTTTTTGCCGCTCCTTGCCTCTTCACGTGCTTTCCGGGCTGCTTCCCTGGCCTGATACGCCTTAATGGACTTTCTCACAAGCAAGGTGCTGATGTCCGGATTTTCTTCAAGGAAATAGGAAAGATTCTCAGAAATGATGGCATCTACCGCAGATCTTGCTTCACTCGTTCCAAGCTTTCCTTTTGTCTGTCCTTCAAATTGAAGGAGTTCCTCAGGGATGCGTACGGAAACGATTGCAGATAGGCCTTCGCGTATGTCCGAGCCTTCAAGGTTCTTATCCTTTTCCTTAAGAAGTCCGGCTTTTCTCGCGTACTCATTGAAAGCTCTGGTCATGGCTGTTTTTGCTCCAGCCTCGTGGGTGCCGCCGTCTTTTGTACGGACATTGTTTACAAAAGAAAGAATGTTTTCCGAATAGCCGTCATTAAACTGAAAAGCAAATTCGGCGTGAATGCCATTCTGTATGCCTTCAAAAGAAACAACCGGATTCAGGGAATCTTTCTCTTCATTCAGATATTCTACAAACGCCTCGATTCCGGTTTCATAGTAGTAGGTTTCTTCAAGCTGATCCCTCTCATCTTTTAGCCTGATTTTAAAGCCCTTGAGCAGGAATGCAGATTCCCTCAGCCTCTCACTAAGTGTTTCAAAGTTGTAAACGGTGGCGCTGAAAATAACCGGGTCCGGCTTAAAATGAATGGTCGTTCCGGTTCTGTTCGTTTTGCCCTTCCGTTCAAGTGTCGTGACAGGTTTTCCCCCATTTTCAAAGCGCTGCTCATAAATCGTCCCATCCCGGCAGATGGATACGACGAGCCATTCTGAGAGGGCATTCACAACAGACGCCCCAACTCCATGAAGGCCTCCGCTCGTCTTATATCCCCCCTGGCCGAATTTTCCTCCGGCGTGAAGAACCGTCAATATTATCTCAGGCGTTGGTTTGCCCATTTTATGCATCCCTGTAGGCATTCCACGCCCCTTATCTTTAACAGAAATGCTATTATCTTTGTGAATGGTCACTATGATTTCATCACCGAAACCTGCCAATGCCTCATCCACTGAGTTATCTACGATTTCATAGACCAAATGATGCAGTCCCCTGCTGTCTGTGCTGCCGATATACATCCCCGGTCTTTTTCTGACTGCCTCCAGTCCCTCCAGCACTTGTATGGCATCATCGTTGTAATCAAATTGCTGCTTTACCAAAGACTTGTACTCCTTTCAGCCATCCGCTTCCAATATCCCGAATGAGAACGTGTGTTTCTGTATTGTACCGCATGAATTCACCAAAATACAAGGCGCACCCTGAATGAAGGCGAACAAACGCTCCTTTCACTCCTTTTCAAACTAGAAAATTTTTCATGAAAAGGAATGTGTCCAAGCACTATTTTATCTTTTCCGCTGTATTTCGCAAACCTAAATTTGTAAGGAGGCTCGAATTTTCTATAAAAAGCGGCTTAAATCCTTTCATTTGAGGGTTTCAGGTGGGGACTCAAGAGGAGAAATGGCAGAGGGCCCGCTCATCATAATGGAGAGAGCCCTCTCCTCTCTACTTCGTTATGGCATGCTCTACTTTTATGCATCGGTCCATTATGACCGTGCAGCCTTTTTCTTTTAGCATCTCGAATGTGTCTTCATGGACAACGCCCAGCTGCGACCAAAAAATCTTGGCATCCGTCTTAAGGAAGTCTTCCGCAATTTCCGGCAGGAACTCGGATCTTCTGAAAACATTCACGATATCCACAGGTCCTTGTATGCTCATCAGATCTGGCACTGCCTTCACTCCCAGCGCCTCTTCAATCATTGGATTAACAGGGATAATCTCATACCCTGCTTCCTGCATAGCCTTGCTGACCATATAGGAAGTGCGGTCAGGATCGGCTGATAATCCTACTACAGCGATTCTCTTGTTCTCTTTTAGTATACGTCCGATTTCATCTCTTGAAGGATTCTTAATCATTTAACCTCACCCCTTTTCTTTATTGTATAGACGAACAGAGGATGAAAGCAAATTCAGAGTCTAAAAGATTTTTCATGTCAGCTAGTGGTACAGGACGTATCATGATAAACTATACATAATCTTAGCTGCATTTAAAGGAGTACGGACGTTCATGATTATAGCTGCCATTATTATTATTGCATATTTGCTTGGTTCCATTCCCTCCGGCCTCATTGTCGGCAAAGCAGGCTACGGAATTGATATACGGGAACATGGAAGCGGGAATCTGGGAGGAACCAATACCTTCAGGACCCTTGGCGTGAAGGCCGGATTGATTGTCACGATTTCTGATATTTTAAAAGGAACCGCCGCCGCCTCCGTCCCTCTCTGGTTCGGAAGTGATTTCCACCCGCTCCTCGCCGGAATTTTTGCCGTCATCGGACATATGTATCCAGTCTTTGCCAGGTTTAAAGGCGGAAAAGCTGTAGCAACCTCAGGCGGTGTCCTGCTGTTTTACGCACCTGTCCTTTTTATCACCATGCTGGCGTTTTTCTTTATTTTGCTGCTTGTAACCAAATATGTATCTCTTTCTTCCATGCTCTCTGGATTGTATGCGGTAGTATTTTCCGTCATTCTGGGGGATGTATGGCTTATAGCAGTAACCTGTGTGCTTACCGGATTTGTTATTTACCGCCACAGAGCCAATATCAGCAGGATTAAAAACGGGACAGAACCTAAGGTCCGTTTTGGCAAAAAAGCCGTTTAACACCGTTATGAGAAGTCAAAGATGCTGCCTTAGCCAACTATGGAGGCAGCTTTTTTCTGTCTTTTAATTTCCGCTGCTTTCCGATATGATAGAGAAGCATACATACATGCAAAATATGACATTAGATAAGGATCGGTATCATGAAAAAATCAATCATAACCGGCATCATTCTTTTACTTATTCTGGCTGCTGTCAGCCCCATCGTGCTTAGACCTGATCAGCAGGACCCTGATTACTCCATCCAAGATATGCCGCTAAGCGGATATTCCCCCATTCATAAGCCCTTTCAATCCTCCGTAACCTTATCCGCAGCGGGAGACTTTCTAATTCATGGACCTGTATATAAGGATGCCGAAACCGGAAAAGACCAATATGATTTCCGGCCGATGCTTGAGGAAGTCCGCCCGTATTTTGAAAGCGCAGACCTGGCGTTCATTAATCAGGAGTCGATTTTAGGAGGTTCGTCAATCGGGCTCTCCTCCTATCCCTCTTTTAATACACCTCAGGAAGCAGGCGATGCACTGATTGAAGCTGGAATTGATATTGTGAGCATGGCCAACAATCATACACTCGACAGAGGTGAAAAAGCCATTTACAGCGCCATTGGTTACTATGAAGAAAACAATTTGCCCTACGTGGGGGCCTACAAGAACGAAAAGGATTCAGAAACCCACCGGGTTCTGAACAAAAATGGAATCAGATTCGGCTTTCTCGCCTACACGTACGGGACCAATGGCATTCAGATTCCTGAAGGAAAGCCCTTTTTAGTTAACTATATTGAACAGGAGAAGATACAAAAAGATATTCGGGAAATGAAGGCTTTATCTGACTGTGTCATTGTCAGCATGCATTGGGGAGCGGAATATCAGCGATACCCTAATGAGGAGCAGAAACTTCTTGCAGCTCAATTAGCAGAGGATGGAGCCGATGTTATTATCGGCCATCACCCGCATGTCCTTCAGCCAATAGAGTGGATCACGAACAGCAAAGGAGAAAAAACCCTCGTCATTTATTCTTTAGGAAACTTTCTTTCCGGACAGGAAAGGGACTATAAAGACATAGGAGGGATTGTGCAGATCCCTTTTACAAAAAATTCGGATGGCGGGTCCGCAGAGGTCAGCATCGTAGAGCCGGACTTTATTCCGACTCTCGTAACAAACCGCAACAAAAAGGATTACCGCGTCCGTATTCTGAAAGATGTGGATCCGAAGCTGAACCAATCAATCCGCGAGCATGTTCTGTCACCGGCAGAAGATAAAAAATGAGCCCTTTAACCAGGCTCATTTTTTATTGGACCAGCTCGTTTTTAAAGGCATAAATAACAGCCTGAGTTCTGTCATGGACTTCCAGCTTACTTAAAATATTGCTGACATGAACTTTAACCGTCTTGATTGCAATGAAGAGCTCATCAGCCATTTCCTGATTGGATTTGCCCTGAGCCATTAACAGCAATATTTCCATTTCTCTGGCTGTCAGCTCATCGTGAAGTCTGACACCTTTAGGCTGTCTCATTCTCTGCATCATTTTTCCGGTCACTTCCGGTTCCAGGACTGACTGGCCCCTGTGAGTCTCCCGGATGGCTCTTGCAATTTCGCTTGCTTTTGAAGTTTTCAGCATATAGCTTGATGCTCCGGCCTGAAGAGCCGGGTACACTTTCTCGTCATCAAGGAAGCTGGTCACAATAATGATTTTCGCTTCCGGCCATTTTTCAATAATCATCCGTGTTGCTTCAATTCCGTCCATTTCCTTCATCACAAGATCCATCAGGATGATGTCAGGCTTTAACTCCAAGGCCATGCTGCAGGCCTCGCCTCCATCCTCTGCTTCGCCGATGATTTCAATATCCGGCTGTGCATTTAAATAGGATGACACACCGATTCTTACCATTTCGTGATCATCTGCAAATAATACCCGTATCATTCCATTTCCCCTCCTGTTTCTGCTTCAGGCATTTCAGGCAGAGGGATTCTTACCTCAAGCCGGGTCCCCCTGTTAGGCAGACTGAGGATCTTTACAAGTCCTCCAAGCTCTGCAGCCCTTTCTCTAATGTTCTGCAGCCCGTATGAGCCGGCTTTCGTCTGATCGATCTTAAATCCGACTCCATCATCAGTTATCCGCAGGATTGCCAATTGTTCTCTTTTGATAAGAAGGACATCCAGCTGCTCTGCTTTCGCGTGTCTCAGGGTATTGGATACTGATTCCTGCAAGATACGGAACAGATGGTCCTCTACTCCCTTAGCCATTGTAAACGGCTCAAGCTTCCAATGGACCTCCAAAGGAACTTTATGTATCAGTTCAGACAGAAGTTCTTCAATGCCCTCTTTCAATGTTTTGCCTTTAAGAGCAGCCGGCCGAAGGTGAAGCAGCAGCGCCCTCATTTCCAGCTGGGACTGGTGGATCATTTGTTCAGTCAGCTTCATTTGCTTTGCTGCAGTTTCAGAATCGCCATCTCCTTCGTTGATTGCAGACATCAGCATAGAAGCTGCAAAGAGCTGCTGGCTTACTGAATCATGAAGTTCACGGGCCAGCCTCTGTCTTTCGAGGGAAACCATCGCCTGTACTTGTTTTTCATAATGCTCGGCTTTTTGATTTGCTGTTTTCTGAAAGAGTTTGATCTGCTCCGTTTGCTTTTTGCCCAGCCTGCTGAGGCGGCTCCAAATCTGTTTTACTTCGGGTGCTGCAGACAGATCGAAATGGACATTAGAATGCTTGCCGCTCTCGAGTTCCTGCAGATAGCTGTCCATCAATTTAAGCTGCTTTTTAAAGCCTGCACCTGAAAAAAGTCCATAAAGCAAACCAAGTCCCAAGCATATGAGCAGGGCAAATAAAATGAACGGCAGGTCTGCAACCTCTCTTTCCCATAAAATAGCCCAGTTAGCAGGAGGGAAAGCCATAAACCAAACACTGAAAAGTGCGGCAAAAATAAGAAAAGCCAAAATCATCCCGGAGAACAAACTTCGCACCAAAATGCTCATTTCCGTTTCACCTCAAGATCCCCTGCAAGCAGAGCGGTGCAGATTTTCACCTTTTCTTTTGCTTCTGTATAGCCTTCGGTCTCGATGAAGATCATTTTATTAACCGTTCTCGGTTCCTTGAAATGGAGCACGTTCACTGCCCCTGCACCGACGGAGTGCTTTAAAGAGATTTCCATGTCATAGGGAATAAAAATCTGAACATTTCCTATAAAACCACGGATAAAAATAACGGCTTCTCCTTTAGGCAAAACAGTATTGGTTAAATCTATGACTGTATCCCCTATCCCGGTTTGAATGGCAATGTCCTGCCATTCGTAAATGTCTTCCGGAGTTGCTTGATTGCCGAACAGAAAATTACCGATTAGCGGCTTATGAACAACAATGGTTTCAGGCGTTTCCTTTTCCAGCCTGACTTTCATTTGAGGATTAATCACAGACTTGTCTTTATGGCTTTTCACATATTGATAAATGGTATAGCCCAAAACGGCTAAAATCAGAAATTTAAAGGCCAGCGTATTTAAGAGGGTGAAAGAAAAGAAGATCACACCAAACCAGAAGATAAATTTGCCCCGGGTGCGCAGCATATTTTTACGTCCGTAATAGATGCAGCCGATTGTAAGTAAAAGAAAAAAGACAGTTCCCCCATCATGAAACGTGAACTCAAGCAATAATAGGGCGATGCCGGTGAGCAGGAACAGATTGATGGTTTCGGTTGGCAGTTTAGAGAAAATGGCAATCGCCTCCTTATTGTGAAAAAGGCGCATAGCTGCGCCTTTTTAATTAGAATACCACGTTTATTCAGGATGGAGTATTGGTTTTTTCCAGCTCTAACCCTTTTTCAAGGGCCTCTGTTTTGGCATCAATCGTGCTTCTGTAATAATTGGTTTGGACCTGATATTCGAGACGGTCAATATAGCGCTCCATTTCGTCAAATCGGGCCTGGGATGCGTACGATCTCTCAGAAGAATGAAGAACAGTGTTCATTTTCGCCTGAGCCCGGGCTGTATTTTCTCTTCCCATCAGCTCAAGCCTTCTTAAATTCATGTCCTTCAGCTTGTGTTTCATTTCTTCATATTTTTGCTCCAGGTTTTCAAGCTGGCTTGAAGCCTCCTGGGTAGCAAGAGTGAGCCGCTGTTCCCGTTCCGTATATTGTTCATGTTCTTTTAAAGCAAATTGCATCAGTTCCCGTTCCCCCGCCCGTTCTGCCACTTCTGCCTGATGCTTTCGTTTAGCAGCCATCCTGCCTGCATCCTGAAGCTCCCTCTGAAATTCATCCTTAAGCTTATACTGTCTTTCCACAAGAGATCTTACATTTTCCGTTTCTTTCTCGCATTCTCTTAAGTACTGATTCAGCATAGAAATTGGGTTCTTTTCTTCTTTATGATCAAGGATGGCGTGCAGATCTGCCGAAATGCTGTCTTTCATTCGTGTAAATAAATTTGACATTTTCCATTCAAGCCTTTCTTATTTGGATTTGGTTAAGTCTGCCCATTGGCGTTCAAAATTTTCAAATGGATCATCCGTTTTTGCTTTTGGATTCTGCTTCGTTTCTTTTAAGCTTCTCACAATTTTGATGAGAACATATAAGGCTGCCAGACCGAAGATTGCCGGTAAATTTGCGGCGGAAGCGCTCAATGCGATGAGCCCGACAATAGCCCAAAAAACTTTTTTTCCTGCTGAATCGGTTTTCATAAATCCTTTAAAGGCGAAATAAAGGATGACTGCACTTATGGCCAAGCCGATGATGTGTCCGGTGTTTGCCAGTAAAATGATGGCTGCAGCCACTCCTGCCAGTACTAACCCTGTTTTCTTCATAGATTTCCTCCTCCCTTCATGTTCTTATCTTACCTTGCCGGTGTTTTTCTCATAATGAGCTCCGGCCATATTTTGCAGTAAGTCTCGAGGCTTATTTGTAACTTTATTGATTGTTTATTTTATTACGGGTTTAGGTTTATAGTGATTATTTAGCACATAGTTTAATTTCATCATTCAAGTAAGCTATGTTAGTTTCAGTGCGTTATGTAAAGATTTATCATGCCGCGAAGCATGAATACTCACCCGTTCCCGGTTAACGAAAAAAGCACCCAGAGGGTTGCTCTGAGTGCTTTTCACATTCGTTATTCTTCTGGCGGTCTATTACAAGCAGAGCCTCTGCTTCTGCTTCTTCAAATCCGTTAAGCCGGCTCATCTTTCAGTACAGTATAAACAACGAGACGTTCTAGATGTGTTCTCTTCGACTGGTCATAAATTCCGGTACAGGTGATCAGGTTAAGGCCCTTCCGATCAGATGGTCCGAAAATCTGTTGAATTGGCGCGTCATCATAAGGATAGGCTTCTGCCTTTTCAACGATAAAAGTCAGCTTCGTCCCTTTTGCATCGGTTATAAGAACTTCATCCCCAGGCTTTAAACTGTTTAATTTAAAGAAGACTGCCGGACCTGTTTTATTGTCTACATGACCGGCAATGACAGCATTTCCGTAATCACCGGGCTTTGCTCCCTGCTTGTACCAAGCTGTATTCTCATCCTTTTCTGGAACACCCATCGAGCCGTCTTCAAGCAGTCCGGTTTTCTCTACAGCTGTAACGATTCCAAGCTTTGGTATTTCGATTGATTCCGGGACAATTCCCTCTTGCTCACTCTGAGACGGCTGGTCGGAAGCTGCCGCAGATTTCAAAGAAGCGGCAGGTTTCGGTTCGCTTATCACTGGCGCAGTCAAATCTGCCGCTCCTTCTCCAGCCGAACTGCACCCTGCCAGGATGCCTAGAAGCAGAACATTACTGAGCGCTTTTCTTTTTCCCATAAATCACTAAAGCTCCCAGTCCAGCTGCTGCTGCTGCAAACATAGCCCAAGGCGCTTGGCTTTCAGAGGCTCCGCCCATTCCTGTTTTCGGCATTTCTGATGGCATCATTGGATCCTCTAATACGATGGCATCAAGAGCAGGATCGTTTTCAAGAAAACCTACAGCTAAAACGGTATACGTCATGTTTTCTTTAAGCTCTGTTCCTGAAAGATCCAAAACCGCATCCATTGATCCGGCAGCTCTTACTTCGAGATCATAGCTTCCAGGGTCTACTTCCATATATTCTGTAACTCCCTTAAATTCAGCGCCCGGGAAAAGCACATCGCCGTCTTTTACCGCTACATCCACCGCCGGTGCATCAGGAGAGAAATGGCCTACACGGATTTTAGCTTTTCCTTCTGAAACCATCGTATCGTCATTCAGGACTTGCAGTTCAAGATTATCAAGGGTATTGACAGCAGCAGCCGTATACATTTTGCCGGCTTCTACTGTTAAATCAGCTGAAATAACTGGCTCTCCGTCTGCAACGGTTCCTGCTGCAAAGATTTCTACTTTATGTTCCCCAGCAGGTACAGCCATGAATTCAGTAGCAGCTTTAAACTCTGCTCCTTCTACTACAGTATTGCCATCTACCGTTACATCAACAGCTGGAGCATCCGGTGAAGCATGTACGATTCGAACCATAGCATCCTTTGATTCTGCCGCCATTGCAGCTGTTCCCATTAATGCAAATACCATTACGATTGCAAGCATAGCTAATTTTTTCATCCTGATTCTCTCCCTTTATTTTATTTTGATTGAGCTGATAATCTTGAACGGCCCTCCTATCTACACTTTATATACAAATCTTATACAATACCTATATGTTATGTCAAAAGTCCGCATGTTCTGACAGCACATTCAAATTTTTTACTGTATTTGTATGGTTATTTAGAACATAGTTTAATCAAATAAATATAGATGCTTTTATGTTCAAATTAGCCGTACTTTTCCCTTTCTGGCACGCTGTTTTCGGCTAATCATTCGCGTTTGCAGCCATTCATGGATTATAATGTAGGAATCAATGGATAAAGGAGGAGCTTGCATGAAAATCAAAGTAAAGGATCAGGCTGCCAAATGGTATCAGGAAGAATTGCGGCTGGAGACAGGAGACTCTGTCCGCTTTTTTGTGCGGTATGGGGGTGCAAGTAAAATCCAGAAGGGCTTTAGCCTTGGTATTGTAAAAGAAGAAAAGGAAGAAGCCGGGGTGTCTACCGAGGCTGAGGGGATTAAATTTTACGTCAATGAACAAGACCTTTGGTATTTCGATGGGAATGATTTGATTGTGGATTTTGACACAGAGCGTAACGAGCCTGTTTTTGATTATGAAGAGGGAACTGGTTGACCTGCGCGGCATATTATTTTCTCCCATCCTGAGATGATCAATGCTGCAGGACATAGAGCGGGCCGGGATACCCTTCCGGCGGTCCCGGCCCGTCTGTCCTGTTTGAATCGGAATAATGCTTGAATAATTAAGTATAAATTTTAAATTTTTGCATCGTCTTGTACATTTTATAGTGCATCAATACTTCGGCCTGCTTAGCTCCCATTAAGTCAAAATGAGGAAAATCACTCCGGCTGTCAATCCATTGCTCCTGAAGTCCAAAGCCTTTTCCCCAGTCAGCAAGCTTTCGGATATCGCTGCAGCCCGCTTTTGTAACTGATTTAGCTTCAGGAAACCGGTCATCTTGCCAAAAATGGGTGAGAAATGCAATTTCCCCCCTTGCAACAGCTCTCTTCCACTGCTGAAGGTCCTCTCTTTTAATGCCGAATGCCATTACATCCCGCTTCCGGCAGCATTTCTGTATGCTGCATCCCAATCGGGGAAATGTTTTTTTATATTAATGGGTCTAAAAGTTTCTTTTTTCACACAGACATGTGAAGAGGAAGCCTTAATCGCCAATTCTCCATCCGGCGTGAACATTTCATATTCATAACTGACCCGGATGCCAGTGTATTCTTTCACCCTTGTATGAATCTCTGCCTTCTGGCCATATCTCAGCGGCTTTTTATATTCAACCTGTAAATCCACCACTGGCGACAGAATTCCATCCTCCTCCATTTTGGCATAGGAAAAACCGAGATCTTCAATTAGCCTCGTTCTCCCTATTTCCATCCAGACCAAATAGTTGGCATGATAAACGATTCCCATTTGGTCCGTCTCTGCATATCTTACATCCACTGCTGTTCTCGACGTAAACATCTCTTCTCTCCTAACTTTATTCTTTATGTATTCCGTTTTATATTTTATCACGGCTTAAAATGGCATACAAAAACAGAAGCCTCAATGTGATTATTTGGAACATAGTTTATTTAACATATGTACAGCACTCGATCGAAACAGAATCCATGCCAAGTACGAACAAAGCCAACGAAAAAAACCGGCAAAAGCCGGCTTACTTTCATTCGGATTTATATCCATTTTCACGGGCATGTGCCTCATCCTGAATTTCGGATCTCATGGCAGCAATCGAATCTTCCCTGCGTTTGTTTTTCTCTTGAATTCTGTGTCGTTCTTCTTCGTTTGCAAGTCCCATTGACTCATGAGCCTTTTCAATGTTTTGAATGGTGTTCTGCACCATATCCTGCAATTTTTCCACATTATCTGAACGGTCATCCGGGTTGGACTTATATCCCATAGCTTTCACCCTCCAAAATTTCCGGCTATTCGCCTTTTGTTTGTATTACCTGTGCATGCTGGTTAGACTTATCCTGCATTTTCTTGCCTTTATTTCCGCCAAATCCCCTTGATTTTGTTCCAATATGATTAGGGGTAAAATGGCTTTGCTTGTCATTGGAATTGGTCATAAAAACAGCCTCCTTCCGGTGTTTATTTTGCCCGAAGGAGGCTGTTTCATGAATTTATTTTTCACTGTAACGCTGTTCTAATTTATCTTCGATCTTGCTTAAAAAGGCTTCATCCTTCAGCAATTCTTTTTTGTTTTCCATAACTAATTCTTCGAATGACAGCTTTTTGATTTTTCTCAAAAGCTTCACCTCCATATGTATTAGCGACAGTATCGCCCTGTCTGCAGATTTTTATACATAGGAAGGCGGGTATGGTTCGTTAAGAGTCAGCGAATTCCTCCAGGGTTCCGCGGTCCACCATGCCTCTCTGGATTTTTTGAATGATGCCCTCCTCGTCAAGAAAATACGTTGTTGGATAACTGAATACTTCGTACTGGCTCAGCACTTCTGAATTCACATCCATTAAAACAGGAAATTTCATTGCATGGCTGTCAACAAATGTTCTTACAGCCTCTTCACTTGCTTCAGAACCTGTGTAGTTGATTGCCAAAACAACAAGATCATCCGAATGCTTTGCGGAAATTTCTTTAAATTCAGGTATTTCTTCCTTACATGGCGGGCACCACGTAGCCCAGAAATTAACAATCACTTTTTTCCCTTTATAATCGGCAAGGTGTGTTTCGTTCCCATTGATCAGAGGCAGGCTGAATTCAGGCGCTTTGTTCCCTTGATCAAGCCCGACCTCAGGTTCTTTTGGCCATAAAGCCTGCCAGGCAGCAGAGATGATCAGTACCGCTAATACAGCAATGGCTGCAATCCGTTTCATTATGGCTCTTCCCTTCTCCCGTAGTCTGTACTATATGTATGCAATAATTTTACTTTAAAACCATCTATAAGGACAGACCCGACAAAGAAAGAGGGTGTCCTGGAAGGCATTAGCTTCCGGACACCCTCTGGGATTTCTCACTTAAGCTGCAGACGCTTATTCTTCTTAAACCGGCCTGACCCGCTCCTATAATACGAATGCCAAAAAAAGAAGAAATGAGAGCCGATTGATGCCTTGAGGGATATCCCCATTATATGCCCCAACACCAGCAGATAAAAAAAGAGGTGACTCTCCGGCCGAAATAAATTCGACCTCAAGAGTCAGCCCCTTCATACCCTGTTTATGCTTTTAATTTATCACGCAATACCATCGGCAGGATTCCGCCATGTCGGTAATAATCGATTTCGACTTCACTGTCAAAACGAACAAGCGCTTCAAACTCAATGGAACTGCCGTTTTCATCTGTTGCACGGACTTCTACAAAATCGCGCGGTTTAACAGATTCATCAATCGCCACTTCAAAAACTTCCTTGCCAGTCAATCCAAGAGATTCTGCACTGTCTCCTTCTTTGAACTGGAGAGGAAGCACACCCATAAGAACAAGATTGCTTCTATGGATCCGCTCGTAGCTTTCAGCAATCACGGTTTTGATCCCGAGAAGAGTCGTTCCTTTAGCTGCCCAGTCGCGGGAGCTGCCCATGCCGTAATCTTTTCCGCCGATCACCATAAGCCCTGTTCCATCCTGCTTGTATTTCATGCAAGCTTCATAAATGGATGTAACTTCGCCTGTCGGCCAATAGGTTGTAAATCCGCCTTCTGTGCCCGGTGCAATCTGATTGCGGATCCGGATGTTGGCAAAAGTTCCGCGCATCATTACCTCATGGTTACCGCGGCGGGAACCGTAGGAATTAAAGTCCCTTGGTGAAACCCCTTTTTCCTGCAGATAGCGTCCGGCAGGAGTATCCTTTCCAATCGAACCGGCTGGTGAAATGTGATCTGTCGTAACAGAATCTCCAAACTTCCCGACTATGCGAAGTCCTGTCAAAGGTTTGACGGTACCCGGCTCCGGAGACATTCCTTCAAAGAATGTTGGCGCCTGAATGTATGTGGAATTTTCATCCCATACGTATTGTGCTTCATCTGTCGTCTCAATTTCATTCCAGCGGGCATTGTCATCAAACACGCGGTCATACTCTTTGCGGAAAAGCTCTGGAGTAACCGTTCTGGCCACAACTTCTTTGATTTCTTCTGAAGTAGGCCATATATCATGGAAAAATACATCCTTGCCATCTTTGTCTTTTCCGAATGAATCCTTTTTAAGGTCCACATCCACTGTTCCTGCCAGTGCATAAGCGACGACTAGCGGAGGAGATGCCAGGTAGTTGCCCTTCACGAGCGGGTGGATACGGCCTTCAAAGTTCCGGTTTCCGGAGAGGACAGAAGTGATAAGCAAATCAGCGTCCGCTACTGCTTTTTCAATTTCTTCAGCAAGCGGGCCGGAGTTTCCAATGCATGTCGTACAGCCATAGCCGACTGTATTGAAGCCAAGCTGTTCAAGGTAAGGCATAAGACCTGAATTATTCAAATATCCGGTAACAACTTTTGATCCCGGTGCAAGAGATGTTTTGACATATGACGGCACTTGAAGGCCTTTTTCAACAGCTTTTTTCGCCACCAGGCCGGCACCGATCAATACATATGGGTTAGAGGTATTGGTACAGCTCGTTATCGCTGCAATCGCAATCGCACCTGTTTTCATTACAGTTTCCTCGCCGCTTGCAAGGGTTACCTGAACTTCTTTAGTAAGGTCCTCCGCGTCCAGTCCGAAGCCTTGGTTTCCGAATGGAGCCGCCAGCTGGGAATGGAACGTTTCTTTCATTTCAGAAAGGGGAATCAGATCCTGCGGGCGCTTTGGTCCGGAAAGGTTCGCCTCAATACTGCCCAGATCAATTTCCACAACATCCGTAAAGATTGGATCCACTTTGTCCGGCGTATAGAAAAGATCGTTTTCCTTTGAATAAGCTTCTACGAGATCAATCTGATCCTCATCCCGTCCTGTTAGACGAAGATAATTCAGCGTTTCGCCATCAACAGGGAAGAATCCGCATGTCGCTCCGTATTCCGGTGCCATGTTCGCGATGGTTGCACGGTCTGCCAGAGGAAGCTCAGGCACACCCGGGCCATAAAACTCGACAAATTTTCCTACTACGCCTTTTTGGCGCAAAACCTGGGTTACTTTGAGGGCGAGATCAGTCGCAGTTGTACCTTGCGGCAATTTCCCCGTAAGTTTTACCCCGATTACCTCAGGCACTGGAAAATAAGAAGGCTGGCCAAGCATACCCGCTTCAGCTTCGATTCCGCCTACACCCCAGCCTAAAACACCGATTCCGTTGATCATCGTAGTATGGGAGTCTGTGCCGACCAGAGAATCCGGATACGCAATGGTTTCGGAATCCTTTTCTGCAGCATGCACAACATTTGCCAGATATTCAAGGTTTACCTGATGGACGATTCCGGTTGCTGGCGGTACCGCACGGTAGTTGTCAAAGGCTTTTTTAGCCCAGCTTAAAAATTTATATCTTTCGGCATTTCGCTGAAATTCCAGTTCCATGTTAAATTGCAGGGCATCTTCCGTTCCCGCTTTATCCACTTGAACGGAGTGGTCGATCACGAGGTCCACAGTAATTTCCGGATTAATTTTATCCGGATCCCCACCCATTTCAGCCATTGCTTTTCTTAAGGAAGCCAAGTCCACCACGGCCGGAACGCCCGTAAAATCCTGAAGGATAACACGGGAAGGCTTAAAAGGCACATCAATATCTTTTTGCTCACTTGTGCCCCATTTGGCAAGGTTCTCAACGTGCTCTTTTTTAATTACATGTCCATCGACCTGTCTCAAAACAGATTCAAGAAGAACTTTAATGGAATACGGCAATTTCGTAACCTGGCCGATCCCTGCATCTTCAAGCGCTTTCAAAGAGTAGTAATGATACGTTTTCCCTCTTAAATCGAAGGATTTGCGAGCTTTAAAAACATCCTGATTATTCAATTGCTGCTGTTCTGCCATGTGTTACTCCCCCTTAAAGAAAACTGTCGAAAGCGGCTTAAAACCGCCGCTGCAAACTTCACAATTCAATCTTAATACAACTTTATACATAAGTAAATATCAATGATGTTATTGATGATTATAAGGATATCTTATAGAAAAGAAAATTCTTTATTTTTCTAAAATATAAAAATTTGCCTGGATTGCACCTTCTGCATCAAATCAGCTTGCAGGGACACACTTTCGTATAAGGGGGTGAATGAAGTGGCCAAAAGAAAAGCCAATCACCTGATTGAAGGAATGAACGCAGCCGGTGCACAAGGCCAAGGAGCCGGCTATAATGAAGAATATCAAAATGAACCGCTGACTGCAGAACAAAGACAAAACAACAAAAAACGCAAAAAGAATCAATAATACAGAGGCTGTTTAAAAAGGCCGCTTGAGAGAAAATATTGGAATAAAAAATCCCCCCGGGCATACCGGGGGTTTAAGTCTTTTTCTTTTAAACTTGGCTGTTGATTTCCGCTGCAGGCGTTCGCTTATGCTTGGGCGGACAGGTGTGAAAAATTAACACCATGCTTTAACAAAGCCTTTCTTTTAATTGGGCTGGTCAGGCTTATCAGCCCGGAAAGCATTGAACAGTAAACGAACTTACTGGACAGACATTCCATTTATTCAGACTTATTGATTTCCGATACAATCCGGTTGATATCATGCTGAAATTTCTCGAGCTGGGACCTCTGATGTTCCGTTGCATTTTCGAGAGCATTTTGTATTTGGGCATTCGTTTCATTAATTTCTTCTTTTAAATGCTTTAGATGAGATCCATAATCAGCACTCGAAGGATTCATTTGCTCATAATGGTGAACGGTTTCAGCAGCTTCCTGCTGCGCAGCCTGAAACGACTGCTGTTTGTTTTTGTGATAGGGCATCGTTATTCTCTCCTTTACCTGTTTGACTGCTCATATCTTTTCCTCCAACGGCAAATGTATGCATGAATACTCCTTCCCCGGAGGCTAAAACTAATCAGACAAGGAGGCGAGATTCATGACGAACAAAAATACAGGCAAGGACATTAGAAAGAATGCGCCTAAAGGCGATCAGCCCGGCCAGCCCGAACCATTAAGCGGGTCAAAAAAAGTAAAAAACAGAAACCATACCCGCCAAAAGCATAATAGCGGACACGATATGTAAAGCACGATCATTTTTTTCCTTCTCATAGGCCTGTTCCATTCACTTTTATCAATCACTTGAATAAAAATAATGGAAAGGTTTTTATGGAGGGTATGACAGCAATGAGTGATTCTAAACGACCCGCTCTTTCTGATTTTGAAGGGCTGGATCAATGGCTGGCTCAGTTTTTGGAAGATCCTTATGCGGACGGACTGGCCAATTCGTTCAGAACAGATGTATACGAAATAAGCGATCAGTACATTATTGAAGCGGACCTGTGCACGGTTTTCCCTAAGCGGCTCGTTATTAGTAAAGACCACAGCAGCTTAACCATCCAAAGTGAATGCTGTGATGGAAAGCTTCTTGAATCTCTGGTTTTTCTCCCATTTGAAATAGACAGCAGAACGCTTAATGCGAAATTTCAGGATGGCTTTCTTGAAATCCATGTGCCTAAGGAAGAACAGTCCGGAAAAGCCGGGACGAACGATAGGATAATTATTCAGCTTTAGCAGAGACCTGTCTCTGCTTTTTTCCATTTTTGGATAAATGCTTATACATGGAATGAAGCCTGTACATATAATGGAAAAAAGCCGGAGGAGAGATAGCAAATGGGAGTATATATTAAAAACCTGGTTATTAATGAGGTTTCGGGAGGTATTGTCCATTTCGGCAATGCGGCGAACATTTCACCTGTAACTGCATCGAAAACCGCAGAAGGCAGCCCTGATATGGAATCGGTGTCATCCGAATCTGCGAACGGCACAGCTTCTCCGCAGGTTCCCTCAGGGCCCATGAAAGATCCTGCCCGTTTAAGAGGAGCCGCAGCCCAGAGACAAAGCCGCTCTAATTGATGTCCTTCCCTGTCCCCGGGGAACGGCTTTCACAAATTGAAGAAAATAAAGCGCTTGCCACTAAACTGAGCCCGTTTCATGTATAATAAAAGAATAAATGGAAACAGTTGGGGTGAAGGATGATGCTGGACGGCTGGTTTCAATGGTTTATCGTATTTTGGGTGTTTTTCCTCGCCGGAATGCTCTCGATCGGCGGATACTTTATGTTCAGAAAATTCTTAAAGCGACTGCCCAAAGAAGATGGGAAATCCGATTTGGACTGGCAGGATCATTATATAAGCCAATCGCGCCATCTGTGGGAGCAGCAGCAGAAAGAGCTGTTAGAGGAATTAGTTGCCCCAGTTCCCGAACTGTTCAGGGATGTGGCAAGGGAGAAAATTGCAGGCAAAATCGGTGAGCTTGCCTTAAGCGAAAAAGCTTCTTTTATCACTCAGGATCATGTAATCAGAGGCTATATTCTGGCCACACCTAAAAGAGATCATAAATTCTTAATAAAAAGACTGAAAGAAAAGAATATCGATCACCGTTCCTATAAAGCAATGTTTTAAGAAAGAAAAGAGCTGCATCCGGGTTACCGGCTGCAGCTTTTTAAGTCGCCTGACTGTTTGGCGGATTAAGCTGGTTTTGTATTTTCTTAAACGATACATACATGGCAATCCTCCAGGGTACAATCATCCCAAAAGCCAGAATCCAGAACATTCCGCTCAGTGCTCCCACATCAATGGATAAACTTAAAACAGACTTCAAGCCAATCCGGAGTGCGAGAAGCGCCACTAGTATGAAAGCAAAGGCCTTGGATCTCTTCAAATAAATTTCATTGTCCCTGATTTCAAACTTGCTTGTTTTAATGAGGAATATCGAAAAAAACATGCCTGCCAGGATCGCTTCCGAAAATTCCGCAAACGTTACACGAAAAAAAGGAAAAACGAACATGAGAGCTCCGGTACTCATAAAAAGCGGCGGCAAGATGATTTTTTTTGCAGATGCAGGCCTCCTGGAGGCTCTCATTCTTACTACCAGCACGATGCAGCCCATAAAAACGGCCAATATAGTAGAAATGATCAGTAAATCCATCCTTTATCATCCCTCGCAGTGTATTGCTTCTATTATAAACCATTTATGCCTAAGTTAACATATGACTCGTCCGCCTTTATCATGCTGCGGAACAAAAAAACCATTTAGACAGACTCTAAATGGCAAATGAACTATCCTAATACACGATCCACAGCTTCCAGCACACGGCTTGCATCAAATGGCTTAATTATAAAATCCTTTGCTCCTGCTTCAATGGCTTCCACAACCATCTTCTGCTGTCCCATTGCAGAGCACATAATCACCTTGGCGGACGGAAATTCCCTCATAATTTCTTTAAGGGCTTCAATCCCATTTTTTTCAGGCATTGTAATATCAAGTGTAACCAGATCGGGAAGAAGCTCCCTGTATTTGCTGACCGCTTCAAACCCATTTTCAGCTTCTCCTGCAATCGTGTGGTTGGCTCCATTTAAAATACTGGTCAGCGTTACTCTCATAAATTTGGCATCATCGACGATTAAAATCCCCGCCATGTTACCCCTCCCCATCATGCTTAGCACTTTTTCTGCCCTTATTATAACAGATTCATAAGAAATATGTAGTAAATTTGTCTCATTTATAATAAATTTATAGGTCTAAAATCCTGAAAAACCTGTCAGCTCAGTGAAAAAAATGATAATCCTGGACAATCCGTCAAAATACAGGATAAGTCCCATCCCCAGCATAACAGTCCCGCCTGTTTTCATAAAGGCACCGGTGTGACGCTTTATCCAATTCATTTTTCCAAGGAAGAATGCCATTAGGAAAAAGGGAACCGAAAATCCCAGCACATAGCTTACCATATAAAGAACACTGGATTCGGGCTGGGAACTGGCAAGTCCCATTACTGAGGTCAGAATGGGTCCAATGCACGGTGACCAGCCAGCGGCAAAACCAAGACCAATTAGTAAAGTACCGGCGTACCCTGCCGGCCTGGTTTTGAATTGAAATTTACGCTCCTTCAAGAGCAGAGCCGGACTAAACACTCCAAGTGTAACAAAACCCATTACGATCATCAAAATAGCACCGAGCTGTCTCAAAAGATTCTGATAATCAATAAAAAAGCGTCCGATAATAGTAGCGCTGTACCCCAACGCAACAAATATAATAGAGAATCCAAGTAAAAAGAAGAATGTATGCAGCAGGCTCTGCCTATTCTGCATCCCCTGATGATGTTTTAAATCCGATACAGTTACCCCGGTTATGTATGATAAAAATGCCGGATACACAGGCAAGCAGCACGGTGAAATAAACGACAGAAACCCCGCACCGAAAGAAAGAAGCACATTCACGTCACTCATTCATTCTCCCCCTCCGTTTCCTGATTGACCAAGTGTTTATGTTTATGCAGTCCCTTCCTTGCAATAAAATTCCCTATCTCTATTTTATCAAGTGCAGCAAGATATAATTGTTTCACTTTATGACAGGGATATGTCAATTTTCTTACAGTTAAATCCAGCATATAGAAGAATTCAGTAAATGCCCTTATAATTTAATAAGATTATTACATCTCCTGCTCCAACCGAATTCCAGGTGCAAGCAGCAGTTCATATAGAAGGGATTTATCGCAGCGATGAAAAAAAGTATACTTAAAGAGATTGAACAGAAACGGGTAGAACTTAATGAAATAGCTGATAAAAACGGTATGTCTTCATCGATTACCATTCGTTACAGTCAGGAACTCGATAAAATGCTCTATGAGTACCAGCAGTTTCAGTCTTCCAATAACGGACAGCGGATCAGCTTATAATTTTGTCAGAAAAGAGATGGCCACTATCGGTCATTTCTTTTATTATATACGAATTCAATCGTTCATTTATTTCGTTTATTGAAAGAATGATCGGTTAACCGATTTGGTAAGAAGCAAATGATCTTTCTGCAGGCACTCATGCACATTTCTTGGTGGCTGTTTCTGTATAGGGATAAGCGAACGGCCGCAGCGGAAAATAAACTCCTGTATAAGACGAAGAACCACCATCCATAGGCTAAGCTGCCAACAGAATAAGTGGTTCGGGAAAGTACAGATTCATTTCAATAAATTCCTATATAGAATTTACCTCACAGTAAAAGCAAGCCTGCAAATGTGTCTTCGAGTATCTATCGTTAAGCGATAAACCCTGCAGCCACAAGGGTCTACTTCAACTGTTGATTGTTCATCGCCTTCATCATTTGGTTGATTTTCTTCTGGGACGGTTTCATTCCCATCTGCATCATCATCATCCGTAGCATATTTTCATTAATTGGCGGATTCTTTTTCAAATAGCTCATCATGTATCTGCGAGCGATAAAGAAACCCAGCGCCACGCCGCCCAAAAGAGCAACTATAATCAGTGTAATGCCGAGCCATAAAGCCATGGTAGTTCCTCCTTCAAGTTCTCTCGTTTACAGTCTACTAAACCCTCGGCAATTATACAATAATTCCTGCCTAATTTCTGCTTTTTTAGACAAATTTTCTTTCCGATATCGGGTTTAGCCAGCCATATCTTCTTGATTGAAAGTCCATTGCGAGAAAACAGGGATTCATTTTACGGAGAATTTCAAAAAATATAGTCTCAGCTTCAAAGCTGCCCTGGGCATCAATTTCCAGATACCTCTCTTTAATCAGAAGGGTAGCCTGTCCAGGATCGCCATTTAACACGATTCTGTGCAAGTCTCCAAGCTGCCTGTACCCCTTTCTCATCATTAAAAATCCGTTCAGCAGCTGATGAATCGATTTTGAAGGAATAGGCTTCGATATATACTCAACCTGCTGTTTAAGCAATGAGTAACGCTCATCATGTATGCTTGTCCAATGATACGTGCGGATTAGATCAAAAATTTTTGATTCCTTGCCAAAATAATGACTTGCAATCTCCTCTTCCATAAAATACACATAGTAATGCCTCAATGGTAATCCCTCCTAAGCCGATGCCGCCCTTTTACTCATTATAACGGGATGGATGGAGTGAAGAGTGTCTTAATACGGAGAGAGGAACCACTAATTATGTCGAATAGAGATAAAAGAAGAGCCGGTATAATGCCGGCTCCTCTTCTCCTCTAATTGATCAGCTCTGTTAACTTGACTGTTGATTACAGCTTGAAGGCGAGCGGCAAGGTTCCTCCCAGGTTGCCTTCCGTTCCAGTCAACAGGTGTGAAAACGAACACTCGATCAATAAATCCTATTTATTCAGTAACGCTTTGACTCTCGCTGCTACATTCTCAGAGGTGAATCCAAATTCTTTCATAATTGTGCTGCCAGGTGCTGATGCCCCAAAACGATTGATTCCAAGTACATCCCCTTCATCTCCTGTGTAACGTTCCCAGCCAAGCGGAGACGCAACCTCGATAGCAAGACGCTTTTTAACTTCTTTTGGAAGAACGGAGCGTTTGTATTCTTCTGATTGCTCTTCAAACCTTTTCCAGGATGGCATGCTGACAACTGAAGCGTGGATGCCCTCCTGCAAAAGTGCTTTCTGAGCTTCTACCGCTAGACCAACCTCAGATCCTGAAGCCAGCAGAAGCACATCTGCCTGCTCTTTATCGGCAGGAGAAACGATGTAAGCTCCTTTTTCCACTCCTGAAGCAGCAAGTTCTGCAGAATGCTCCAGCGTCGGAAGATCCTGTCTTGAAAGGACAAGAGCCGTTGGACTTGATTCTGATGTTACTGCCAGTTTCCAGGCCGCAGCTACTTCGTTGCCATCTGCGGGTCTGATAACATCAAGGTTTGGCATGGCGCGCAGAGAAGCGAGCTGTTCAATCGGCTCATGCGTTGGGCCGTCTTCCCCAACGGCAATGCTGTCGTGTGTAAAGACAAAGGTCACAGGAAGGTTCATAAGCGCAGCAAGACGAATAGCCGGACGCAGGTAATCAGAGAATACGAAGAATGTTCCTCCGAAAACCTTTAGGCCGCCATGCAGAGTCATGCCATTAAGAGCAGCACCCATTGAGAATTCCCTGACACCGAACCAGATGTTGCGCCCGCTGTAGTTATCCGCCGTGAAGTCCTCTACATTTTTAATTGTTGTCTTATTTGAACCTGCAAGGTCAGCAGAGCCTCCAAACAGGTAAGGCACATTTTTGGCTATCGCATTAAGCACTTCTCCTGAAGAAGCTCTGGAAGCGAGTCCTGCACCTGTCTCATAGACAGGAATATCCGCGTCCCATCCTTCAGGAAGCTCGCCGTGGATGGCCCTTGTCAGCTCTTCTGCAAGCTCAGGATACTCTTTTTTATAATCCTCAAAAAGTTCATTCCACTCTTGCTCAGCCTGAGCCCCATGGTCTTTAATGGTTTTGCTGAAATGTTCATACACTTCATCCGGTACATGGAAATCCTTTTCGAAAGTCCACTTGTATGCTTCTTTTGTAAGCTTCGTTTCCTCTGCTCCGAGCGGTGCACCGTGTACCCCTGATGTTCCTGCACGGTTTGGAGAACCAAAGCCGATTGTCGTTTTTACTTCGATGAGAGTCGGCTGATCTTCGTTCTTTTTGGCTTCTTCAATAGCCCGGCCTATTTCATCCGTATCATTTCCATCCTCTACACGCAGAACCTGCCAGCCCATCGCCTCAAAGCGCTGCTGGACGTTTTCGCTGAAAGAGCGGTCAAGATCCCCGTCAAGAGAGATATCATTGGAATCATAAAGAACAATTAACCTGCCAAGCTTTAAGTGGCCGGCAAATGACGAAGCTTCAGAAGAGATTCCTTCCATTAAATCTCCGTCTCCGCAAACGGCAAATGTATGATGGTCTACGATGTTGTATGAACCTCTGTTATATGTATGAGCAAGGTGCCGTTCAGCCATTGCCATGCCGACAGCCATTCCAATTCCCTGTCCAAGCGGACCAGTCGTTGCGTCAACTCCCGGAGTGTGCCCGAATTCAGGATGTCCCGGAGTTTTGCTGTCCCACTGACGGAATGATTTTAAATCCTCCATGGAAACATCGTATCCGGATAAATGAAGCATGCTGTAAAGAAGCATAGAGCCATGTCCGGCTGAAAGAACAAACCGGTCACGGTTAAACCAATTTGGGTTGCCGGGGTTTTGCTTCATAAAATCTACCCAAAGCTTATATGTCATTGGAGCGGAACCCATCGGCATTCCCGGATGCCCTGATTTTGCTTTTTCAATTGCATCAATGGATAACGTACGAATTGTAGCAATGGATAATGAATCAATAGTAGATAATGTCATAATAACCATCCTTTCGTGAACAATTTACCCTCTTATCATATCCGTAGAAAAGAAAATGTACAACCAATAGGCCTGTTAATTTCAACAGGCCCTGGTTAATGCAATCTTTTATTCTTTTCATTTTTCAATTTTTGTGGAGTTACATCATTTCCCTCAGGGTCTACAACCGTTACACTTTTCAGCGTGTTCTTCATAGAACCCCTAAAAGCACGGAGGTACTCTTCACGGAGTCTCTTTTGTTCAAGAAGCTCCTTTTCCGTAAGCCCCTCGGATTTGGACTTTCTTGAAAGAGCATTGATTCTGTCGATTTTTTCTTTAGAAAGCATATTGATTCTCCTTTATAAACCGGCTCTGCCAAAAGCAAAGTTCCTGCATCAAAACTAAAGTTAGTAGTGACATCGTACAAAATATATGAGAAAAAGGCAAACAAACAGATTAGTTCTCCTGTTCGGCTGCCTTTGTTTCTTCCGTATACTCCTGGTATCGCCGATGAACGGTTGCTTTTGAAACGGAATATCCAAATCCTCTAAGGGTAGCGGCAATTTCTGCAAAGGTGAGTTTGCTTGCCCTAAGACGGATAATATCCTCGATAGGAACATCTATTTTGTCTTTCCTTCCGCCTGAGGAGAGATCTGTCAGGTTTTCCTGGGGACGGTAGCCATTTTCTACTGCACGCTTCATTCCCCGTTTAATCTTTAAATTATGTATTTTCCTTTGGTACTCCTCTACAATACCCACTATTTCAAGGACCATTGAATCCGCTTCAGAAAGCTGGTGCTCTCCCTGATGTGAAATCGTAAATACTTTAGCCTTTTCTTTATACAGAAAATGAAGGATGGCCATTCTGGCACTGCCCCTCCCAAGCCTTGTCTCATCCTGAATGAGTATCGCCTCTGCTTCTCTTTTTTTCACCGCATCAAGAAGGGTAAGGATCCCCTCTCTCTCTATTTCATAGCCGCTGGCTTTCTCCATGATGGTCTGCACCGGTTCCATCCCGTGCTCTTCTGCAAGCGAGGAGAGTTCTTCCTTTTGCCTCTGCAGCGATGTCTCCTGTTCTGCCTTATCTGTGCTCACCCTGCAGTAAATTATCGCTTTCAAACAACCACCTACTCTTCTGAAGCTATCATCTTCGCATCTATTTTATACACTTCTTCTTTTTTAACCGGTATATACAGCTCTTCGCCAGGTTTAATGACGAGGGAAGTCATCCTGTTCTCCTTGTTGACCCACTCCACGAATTCAGTACTTGTAAGATCATGTCTGCCTTTGAGCTCTTCCGCAAGATCCCACAGCGTATCGCCTTCACGGATTTCTATTTTAGCATATTTTTCAAGCAGGCTGCTGTTCCCTTTATCAGCGGCTGCGTATAAAATTCCTCCAACAAGAAGTGCGAAAACAGAAATGTAAGCAAATGTAATTTTAGACATTTGAATCCCTCCAGAATGTTTGTTCGTATTTTGATAAATTCATTATAATCCGAACAAACATTCCCAGTCAAGAGGTTTTCGAACTTATGTTTGTATATGCAGGTAAATCATGCTATAATAACTATAAATTACTTACTCTGAGGTGCTAAGGATGAGCAAACTATCAAAAAGGCAACAGGACATTCTGGAATTTATTAAACAGGAAGTCAAAAGCAAAGGCTATCCTCCCTCCGTCCGTGAAATTGGCTTGGCCGTAGGCCTTGCCTCAAGCTCTACCGTGCATGGCCACCTTGCGCGGCTCGAGAATAAAGGATTGATACGGAGAGACCCCACTAAGCCGAGAGCGATTGAAGTACTGAACGAAGAACTGGAAATTCCAAAAAGCAGCGCTGTCAACATCCCGATTATCGGGAAGGTTACAGCAGGGGTTCCTATTACAGCAGTAGAAAACATTGAAGAATATTTCCCGCTGCCCGAACGTCTGGTCCCTCCTGATGACCATGTATTTATGCTTGAAGTTGTAGGAGACAGTATGATTGAAGCGGGAATTCTGGACGGAGACCTTGTGATAGTCCGCCAGCAGCAGTCTGCTAATAATGGAGAGATCGTGGTCGCCATGACGGAAGATGATGAAGCAACCGTCAAGCGCTTTTTCAGAGAAAAGGATTATATCAGGCTTCAGCCGGAAAATTCATCCATGGAGCCTATTATCCTGCGGAATGTTTCAATCTTAGGAAAAGTGATTGGCGTATATCGTACGGTGCATTGAGAGCCTTGTTCGTCAGGACAGGCTTTTTTTCTGCATAAAAAGAAGATGGCTGGCAGCCATCTTCTTTTTTATAACGCATGAAAGTTGGTTCCGTCAGTCGTTGCCCCGATGATGCCGGCACGGATGACATAATCCCCAAAATGTTCTCCTTGTTCTCTTTCCTTTGCGTAGCGGGGCAAAAGCTGCCCGAGCTCATTCAGAATTTCTTCTTCTCCAATGTTCTCTTTGTACATTTTGCTGAGCCGGCTGCCGTCAAAGGCTGCTCCCAAGTACATGTTATACTTTCCGGGAGCTTTTCCGATAAAGCCGATTTCCCCCAGTGCATGGCGGGCACATCCGTTCGGACAGCCGGTCATGCGGATGGTGATCTCTTCTCCCCGAAGACCGTTTATATCCACAATTTCTTCAATCCTGCTGATCAGCTCTGGAAGGTAACGCTCCGCCTCGGCCATAGCCAGACCGCATGTCGGGAGTGCTACACATGCCATCGAACTCCGGCGGAGTGCAGAGTGATGGGCTCCGTCTGTTAAGCCGTATGCTTGAATGAGCCCTTCAATTTCCGCCTTCTTTTCAGCAGCTACATTCGCGATGATAACATTTTGATTGGCAGTAAGGCGGAAATCGCCGGTATGCACTCTCGCGATCTCTTTTAAGCCTGTCTTAAGCTGGTAACCTTCAAAGTCCGCCACACGGCCGCCTTCTACAAACAACGTATAATGCCATGTGCCTTCTGTTCCTTCCACCCAGCCATAACGGTCCCCGTTATGGTCAAAATGAAAATCTTCAGGCTGCCCGAGCTTCCAGCCGAGCCTCTCTTCCAGCTCCTCTTTCACGGTTTCCAGGCCGAGGCGGTCGACTGTATACTTAAAACGTGCGTTCTTTCTTTCAGAACGGTTGCCGTAATCCCGCTGGATGGTAATGATCTTTTCCGACAGCTCCAGAATTTTATCCGGGGTGCAGAAGCCGATGATTTTACCGATTTGAGGATAGGTCTCCTTATCTCCATGAGACATCCCCATTCCTCCGCCAATCATCACATTAAAGCCTTTCAGCAGACCCTTCTCGACGATCGCGATAAAACCAAGGTCCTGCGAGTAGACATCAATATCGTTAGAAGGCGGAACGGCGATGCCGATCTTAAATTTCCTCGGCAAATAAAGCGGACCGTACATCGGTTCAGAAAACTCTTCCTCCCCTGTTACCTTTTCTTCATCCAGCCAGATTTCGTGGTATGCCCTCGTCTTAGGGAGCAAATGCTCACTCAGCTTTTTGGACCATTCGTACACTTCATGATGGATTTCTGACTGATAAGGATTCGGATTGCACATCACGTTCCGGTTTACGTCTCCGCATGCTGCGATCGTGTCCATCATGGATTGATGGATTTCCTTGATCGTATTCTTCATGTTCCACTTTAAAACACCGTGCATCTGAAAGGTCATTCTCGTCGTTAGTTTCAGGGTTCCATTGCCGTTTCTGTCTGCCAGGTCATCCATGACGAGCCATTGTTCCGGTGTGGCCACCCCTCCCGGAAGACGTACCCTCAGCATAAACTGGTATGCAGGTTCAAGCTTTTGTTTTTGACGCTCAATGCGGAGATCCCGGTCATCCTGCAGATAGCTGCCGTGAAATTTCATTAATCTGTTATCATCATCTGAGATGCCGCTGCTGATTTGCTCGAGCATCGATTCCTCGAGAGTCCCGCGCAAAAACCTGCTCTCTTGTTTTATGCGTTCAACATCGCTCGGGCTGCCTTCTGGGGCAGTTAAGATTCGCTTAGACATATTCGATCGAGCTCCTTTCCATGACGTTTAATACACGTCCCGCTGGTACCGTTTTTCCTGCTGCATGGCGGCGATGTATTTTTCCGCCTCTTCTTTTCCCATATTGCCTTCTTTGGCAATGATGGTGATAAGGCTGTTATGAACGTCATGCGCCATATTCTTCTCATCCCCGCATACGTAAACGGCGGCACCGCTTTGAATCCATTCATATAATTCTTTACTGTTCTCGAGCATTCTGTGCTGTACATAAACCTTCTCTGCTGTATCTCTTGAGAACGCTACATTCATTTTTGTCAGGACACCGTCTTTGATCCATTTCTGCCACTCTGTCTGGTAAAGGAAATCTGTGACAAAATGGCGGTCGCCGAAGAACAGCCACGATCTTCCGCCTGCCCCTTTTTCCTCGCGCTCCTGCATAAATGAACGGAAAGGCGCGATACCAGTGCCGGGACCGATCATAATGATCGGGGTATCTCCGTTTTCAGGGAGCTTAAAGTTCTGGTTGGACTGGACGTAGACCGGTAGTTTATCTCCCGGCTGAAGCCGCTCTGCACAGAGGATGGAACACACCCCGCTCCGGGAACGGCCGTATGACTCATAGCGGACGGCTCCAATTGTAAGATGCACTTCTTCAGGATTTGCTTCCAGACTGCTCGCGATCGAGTAAAGGCGGCCCGGAATTTTACGGAGAATCGATAACAAATCCTGTGCCGATCCTTTCCATGGTCCATAATCACGGAGCAGGTCGAGCAGATCGCGGCCTTTCAGATAGGTTTTCAGCTCTTCCTCATGCCCTTCTGACAGCAGCTCTTTCAGCTCTTTGCTGTCTGTCAGCTGGGATGACTGTTCAAGAAGCGGTTTAGTCAGGACGGTAATTTCAAAGTTCGAAGTCAACGCCTCTTTAAGAGATTTAGTCTCTCCCTGCTTGTTGACCTTTACGGTTTCATTTTCGTCCCATTTCATTTCATCTATTATAAGGTTCACGAGAGCCGGGTCGTTTTCCGGGTAAATTCCCAGACTGTCCCCTGGCTCATAGGAGAGGCCGGAACCTTCAAGCGAGAGCTCCAAATGGGTCGTTTCCTTGTCTGAGCCACGCCCGTTGAGATTGATGCTTTCTAATATTTCTGCATAAAATGGATTTGTCCGCGTATACGTGCTTTCGCCTGAGTAGGTAATTTCTTTATTATTGGAAACAGGCTGTGCGGCTGCTCCCTGCAATTCAGCCAATACTTTGTCAAGCCACTCAGCAGCTGGTTCGTCATAATCCAAGTCGCAGTCTGTGCGCGGTGCAAGCCTGCTTGCTCCCAGCTCTTCCAGCCTCAAGTCAAATTCTTTTCCTGTCTGGCAGAATTTCTCGTACGAACTGTCTCCGAGCGACAGTACTGAATAACGCAAACCTTCCAGTTTCGGTGCGCGCTTTCCATGCAGAAATTCATGGAAAGTCAGAGCATTGTCCGGCGGGTCGCCTTCCCCGTGTGTACTTACAGCAATGAGTAGATTTTCAAGCTTTTTCAGAGAATTCGGTTTAAAATCGTTCATGGAGGACACGGTTACTTTAAATCCGTTCTCCTCCAGTTTTTTGCCGCTTTTTGCAGCCAGTCCCTGGGCGTTCCCTGTCTGAGATCCATATAAGATGGTGACTTCTTTAGATACAGGAGCAGATTCATTTTGCTGCTGTGTAACAGCAGTACCAGATGAAGCATCTTGGTCAATGGCAGCCAGATACCCGGCAAGCCACATTTTTTGTGACGGGTTTAAAGATGGCAGAAGCTGGTTCAGCAGATCAGCCTGCTCCTGATTGAATGGACTGTTCGTTACATGTAATGGCAATCTTTACACCTCATTCGTCTGCGTGAATTCATGCGATATCACGATTATACCGATAAAATAAGTCGGCTTTCAACGTAGTCAGTACCCTTGTTAACCCTGATAAATAGATTCCCAGTTAATTTTACAGAAAATTTTAGCATTAGTAAAATATTTTTCTTTTATGATGTTCATCAGTTTTCTTAATAGCTGTTCCAGTCCAGGAAAAAATAGGGACTCACCTTAAACGAACAGGCCTTTCGCAATAAAAAACCCCCGCTGCATTTTAGCGGGGGTTCTAATCTTATCGTTTGATTTCTTCTCCTGCAAAAACTTTTGCCGTCAGTGGAGCCGCAAGGTATTGCGGTGCTTTTTCAACAAATGCCTGAAAATGTGCGCTTTCGTTATGGCTTTGAACCTCTTCCTGACCGCTCCATAGCTCCACCATCGTGTAGACATAATCGCGCTCAGTGCTTTTCATTAATTCATAGGAAACATTGCCGCTCTCTTCTCTTGAAGCGGATACAAGTGCTGTGATTTCTGTTAAAAATTCAGTTTCCTTCTCTGGCTTTACTTGAAATTCTGCATGAATAATGATCATTTTCATTCTCCTTTTCTATTCTTATTTCCACTCGGTAATTTTTTCAGTTGGCAGGCGGTAGGACTGATAGCCTTGATCCGCTGCTTTTCCGATGGACAGCAGCATTACAGGATAATAGCGTTCTTTATCCATCCCGAAAGCTTCTGCGATCTGATCTTTTTCATAGCCGCCGATCGGGTTTGTATCATACCCATGTGCGCGTGCCGCAAGCATCAGCTGCATGGAAACAAGCCCAGAGTCAATCAGGTTCATCTCTTTCAGCTGGTCGTATGAGCTGTTCTCAAAGAATCCTTTGATGGCCGGGACTTGACGGTCGCGTACTTCAGCAGGCATTAAGCCTTTTTCTACAGCCGTATCATAAATTTCATCTAAATAAAGATCGCTTTGCATATCTGCAAAAACTGCAATAACAGCTGAAGAAGTGGCTACTTGAGTCTGGTTGAATTTAGCAAGAGGTGCAAGCTTTGCTTTTCCTTCTTCAGAATCAATGACAAGAAATCTCCATGGCTGCATATTAACAGATGAAGGAGCCAGCGCTGCTTCCGTCAGGATCTCCGTCATTTTCTCTTTGCTGATTTTTACAGCAGGGTCGTAGCTTCGGATGGAGCGGCGCCCTGTGATGATTTGTTTAAAGTCGTTGGTAATCATAGATCATTCTCCTTCTGTTTTTCTAAGATGTGAAGTGCATTATTCGATGTCTTCTATATTTTGCTGCAGCCTAGTCAGCATTCCTCTTAAGCTGCTCCGCTCTTCTTCAGTAAAACCTTTTAACACATTGGAAACAAATTTTTGTTTCTCCTCGCGGTAAGCATCCATTTTTCTGCGCCCTTCATCGGTCAGCTTCACATACGTGAAACGAGTATCCTCCGGATTCTTGCGGCGGGAGACGCTTCCTCTTTCCTCGAGCTGCTTCAAATGCCTTGTCACGGCTGCATGATCGATCTGAACAGCTTTCTGCAATTCCCGCTGGGTCATTTCCTCTTTTTCATAAAGCTTATGCAGGATCTCCAGACGGGACTGGCTGAGGCCTGTGCAGCGCTCAAATTTAGGCACGATCCTTTTATTGACTTCATAAAGTCTGTGGAATAGTTCGTCATCCTCTGCACACCATTCTTTCAATAGCAACCTCCCTTTCTGGAATAGAATCTTACATAGTTGATAGGTCAATCATTGACTCGTCAACTATCTTATAATAAAACGTTACACAGGTCAAATGATTCGAATTCGTTTCGTGTTTTCCTTTCTGCAGTGCATTCTTAATAACCATCATTTGCCCAGTTTTTCGTTAAAAGTACTGATTGGATATATCTTTTTATTTAGTAAGTTATCAATTATTTGCTTTATTAAATGTGGTTCCCTTAAATCTTCATCTTTATATTCTGCAAAGTCAGCCACCTTAATCCACCTGCTGTCAGTAACCCCTTCTTCTTCGAGCTTTAACCGCCCACCAGTAATTTCACCAATAAAATGAAACAGGATCACTTGATTGTTTGTATTACTGATAAAATTATATACGCCAGTAGTCCCAATCAGTTTTATGTCGTATCCTGTTTCCTCTTTCACTTCCCTTTGGGCAGCATAGAGAATGTACTCGCCATATTCAACATGACCACCCGGAAAGGTCCATTTATTGACTGCGGCAGGTTTATTCTCCCTTATGATCAACACTTTATCATCATTTATGATGGATACAGTTACAACTAGAACAATGCCATCTTGAGACATCGATTTCCCCTCAGTTCTTTATAGATTTTCTTGCCGCAAGTAACTTTTTAAAAATTTTCTACTGTCCTTTCTTTTACATTTTTCTAGGTATTCGACAGAAATAGTACAAAAGCCTTTTTCACAAAAAAACCCTGACACCATTGGTATCAGGGTTTTTGAATTTTAGTACATGCTCATGTACTGCTCGCGCTCCCAAGGGTGCACTTGCGTACGGAACATATCCCATTCGATTTCTTTCGCTTCGATAAAGTGTTCGAACAAATGTTCTCCAAGCGCTTTTACGATCACTTCATTGGATTTGAGAGCTTCAAGTGCTCCAGCCAATGTGGATGGCAAATCGACGATGCCGTTTTCCAGACGCTCTTCTTTGTTCATCACATAGATGTTGCGGTCGATCGGCTTAGGAGGAGTCAATCCGTTCTTGATTCCATCAAGTCCAGCGGCCAGAAGAACGGCCATCGCAAGGTAAGGATTCGCTGCCGGGTCAACACTGCGGACCTCAACACGGGTAGAGATGCCGCGGGATGCCGGGATCCGGATCAGCGGACTGCGGTTACGGGCGGACCATGCTACATAGCAAGGCGCTTCATAGCCTGGCACAAGACGCTTATAGGAGTTCACTGTAGGGTTCGTCACAGCTGTAAAGCCTGTAGCGTTCTTAATGATGCCGGCGATGAACTGGCGTGCTGTATCGCTCATCTGCAGATCTCCAGTTTCATCAAAAAAGGCATTTTTTCCTTCTTTGAAAAGGGAGAGGTTACAGTGCATACCGGATCCATTCACACCGAACAGAGGCTTTGGCATGAACGTAGCATGCAGGCCATGCTTACGGGCAATGGTTTTAACGACAAGCTTAAATGTCTGAATATCATCACAGGCTCTGATCGCACTGGCATATTTAAAATCGATTTCATGCTGGCCCGGAGCCACTTCATGGTGGGATGCTTCAATTTCAAAGCCCATCTCTTCAAGCTCAAGCACGATGTCGCGGCGGCAGTTTTCACCAAGATCTGTCGGGGCAAGGTCAAAGTATCCGCCTTTATCGTTTAATTCTAGAGTCGGCTCGCCTCTCTCATCCAACTTAAAGAGGAAAAATTCAGGTTCAGGCCCAAGGTTGAAATCCGTAAAGCCAAGCTCTTCCATTTCTCCAAGTACGCGTTTAAGATTCGCACGCGGATCTCCTTCGAACGGAGTGCCATCCGGATTGTAAATGTCACAGATGAAGCGGGCAACTTTTCCCTTTTCAGATGTCCAAGGAAAAATGACGAACGTATCAAGATCCGGATACAAGTTCATATCAGATTCTTCAATGCGTACGAAGCCTTCAATAGAGGACCCGTCGAACATCATTTTGTTTTCCAGTGCCTTTTCAAGCTGGCTTACAGGGATCTCTACGTTCTTGATGGTGCCCAGAATATCCGTGAACTGCAGGCGGATGTACTTGACGTTGTTTTCCTCCACTAACTTTACGATGTCTTCCTTGGTATACTTTGACATAATCATTTCCTCCCAATTCGAATACAATTTTATTTAAACAATTAAATGGTGCTCACGAATAATTAATGAAAGAATCGGGACATATCTCCCTGCCTAAGTGTTGGCCGGTTGAAACGGCTTCCTTGGGCCAAGTCGGCTTTTAAAAGCTTTCTCAGCTCCTCGTCCGTCAGATCCGGTTTATCTGCTTTGACAGGTTCAGCATGCTGAACAGCAGGAGATTCTTTCCTTGCAAAGATTTGTTTAATTCCCGCCAGATTTACGCCTTTTTCAATCAGACTTTTAATTTCCAGCAGCTGATCGACATCATTGAACGAATACATGCGGCGATTGCCTTCTGTACGGGCTGGAAATACGAGATCATGCTCCTCATAGTAGCGGATTTGCCTGGCAGACAATTCCGTAAGCTGCATAACAATCCCTATTGGAAACAAAGGCATTGAGCGTCTGACATTATCACCCATTCCTTTTCCTCCTTATCAAATCTTACTGCTATTATATTCAATGTTATATTATGTGTCAAGGATATGTAAGGAAATGTGACATTAAAGTTGATTGACCTGGATTTCTTCCTTAATCCGGATAATTACAGGTCTTTTTATACAGCAAAAGAGCGGGAAGCCCGCTCTTTATATCGTTATTAATCGTTTTTCCAGCAGCGCATCCAGAGCTGAACAAATAGCAATTTTGACATGCGAATAAGTGAGCCCGCCCTGAACGTAGGCCGTATAAGGAGCTCTCAGCGGGCCGTCTGCCGAAAGTTCAATGCTTGCCCCCTGAATAAATGTTCCGGCTGCCATGATCACATCGTCTTCATAGCCCGGCATATAGCTCGGATATGGAGTAACATGCGAATTAATAGGCGATGCAAATTGGATAGCCTGGCAGAAAGCAACCATCCGGTCAGGATCGTCAAATTGCACAGACTGAATTAAGTCTGTTCTGGGAGCGTTCCAGGAAGGAGAAGTTTTCAAACCGGCTTTTTCCAGGATGGAAGCTGTGAATATAGCCCCTTTAAGCGCTTGCCCGGCTACATGAGGAGCAAGGAAAAAACCCTGATACATTTCCTGGAGGCTGTAAAGAGAAGCACCCGCTTCAGCACCGATCCCTGGAGAAGTCATTCGGTATGAGCAAGCTGTTACAAGATCCTTTCTTCCGGCTATGTACCCTCCCGTTTTAGCAAGGCCGCCGCCGGGATTCTTTATTAGGGAGCCTGCGATTAAGTCTGCCCCTGCATGGCAAGGTTCCAATTCTTCAATAAATTCCCCATAGCAGTTGTCAACAAAAACGATGATTTCAGGATCGATGGATCTGACATAGGCAGCCATTTCATTTATTTCATCAATTGTGAAGGATGGACGGTTTGCATACCCTTTTGAGCGCTGTATTCCAACCATTTTTGTTTTTTCCGTGATAGCCTTTGCGGCAGCTTCTAAATTCGGCTTCCCGCTTTCTAGAAGGTCTACAGTCTGATAGCTAATGCCGAATTCTTTTAAAGAACCAATGCCTGATCCCCTTATCCCGACAATTTCCTCCAGTGTATCGTAAGGTTTTCCTGTCAGGTAAATGAGCTCGTCCCCCGGCCTTAATACCCCGAATAAAGCAATCGAGATTGCATGGGTGCCTGAAATAATCTGCGGACGAACCAAGGCGGCTTCCGCTCCAAACACATCAGCATAGATTTTTTCCAGTGTATCTCTTCCAATGTCATCGTAGCCATAGCCGGTGGAGGGCATAAAATTAGAGTCACTCACTTTATGCTTTTGATAGCTTTCCAGCACGCGGTATTGATTGATCTCAATCCGTTCATCAATCTTTTTATGTACGTGAGCAATTTCTTTTTCCGTCTCAGAGATCAGCGGCTCAAGCTGATCTCCATGTTTTAGCCGATTAAACATTTTACCATTCATCCTCATCTGCTGATTCTTTAGCTGGAAGCTTGGAGTCACCTTCCCGTGCATAGCCGGAAATCTCATATGCTTCTTTTTCTTCAATAAATTGGAACGAACGGACTATGGTGTCCCGTTTCAGCTGAGCGATCAGCCTTCCTTCGCCGGCTGCAAGTTCCATTGAATAAGGAACCATTTCCTTTTTAACCTGTTCTTCCATTTTTTCTTTTAATTGGTTTACATCTTCTTTATTCAGAGCGCTGATCAATACGTATGGATCTGAAGTATTCGGTGTAAACTCCGGGAGTACTTTATCCCTTTTGTTATAGACGGTCAGCCTCGGTATTGAACTTGCTTCCAGTTCATCCAGCAGACGGAAAACCGTTTTCTCATGGTTCATGCTGTCTTCACTGGATGTGTCCACGACATGAAGAATTAAATCCGCTTCCTTTGCTTCTTCCAAAGTAGAACGGAAAGCCGCAACCAGAGTGGTTGGCAAATCCTGAATGAAACCAACCGTGTCAGTCAGCAAGGCCTGATAACCGCTTGGAAGACCCATTTTCCGGGTCATCGGATCAAGGGTCGCAAAAAGAAGATTTTCCTCATAGCTGTCTGCTTCTGTCAAACGGTTAAACAGGGTCGATTTCCCGGCATTTGTATACCCTACAAGGGCAATTTGAAAAGCCTGATTCCGTTTACGGCGCTCGCGGTACCTTGACCGGTGGCTGGTAACGGTTTTCAGCTGCTGTTTAATCTCAACCATTCTCCTGCTGATATGTCTTCGGTCCGTTTCAAGCTGCGTCTCACCTGGGCCTCTAGTTCCGATGCCCCCTCCCTGCCTTGACAAGTGAATCCCCTGTCCGGAAAGCCTGGGCAAAAGATAATCCAGCTGCGCGAGTTCAACCTGGAGCTTACCTTCCCTTGTCTGTGCACGCTGTGCAAATATATCCAGGATCAGCTGAGTCCGGTCAATCACTTTTACTTCTAACTCTCTGGATAGATTGCGGATTTGACTTGGAGAAAGTTCTCCATTAAAAATTACGGCATCCGGTTCGAGTTCCTCAACAAGCGCTTTCAGTTCACTGAGTTTGCCTTTTCCGATACAAGTGGCAGGGTGAAGCCTGTCGCGTTTTTGAGTAACGGAAGCAAGAGCGATGCCTTTAGCTGTTTTAATGAGTGATTTCAGCTCTTCCAGTGAATAGTGGAAGTGCTCTTCTGTTACATAAGGTAAGTGGCAGCCAACGATAATCGCCTTTTCGGGCTGAGTTTGTGATAATTCATTCAATCTGCATTCCTGCCTTTTTCTGATTCTTAAGGATAAAATTAATCATACCATTTTTACAATGAATTTGAAAAAAAATCATTGATTTAAAGAGAAACTCCGGATAAAATCTATACGGCTGCATTATTGATTAAGGAGAAATGCTATGACGTGGGAAGTGCTGAGCATCATTGGTACCGCGGCCTTTGCCATAAGCGGGGCAATCGTTGCGATGGAAGAAGAATATGACATTCTTGGTGTATATATACTAGGCATTGTAACAGCCTTTGGGGGTGGCGCAATCCGCAACCTGCTGATCGGCGTACCCGTTTCCGCCCTTTGGGAGCAGGGTTTGTATTTTCAGGTCGCCCTTTTTTCAATTACGCTCGTCTTCATCTTTCCCCGGATGCTGATGAAACATTGGAATCGCTGGGGAAATTTCACTGATGCGATTGGATTATCCGCTTTTGCCATTCAGGGTGCGCTGTATGCCGCAGAAATGCAGCATCCATTAAGCGCTGTCATTGTGGCAGCTGTTTTGACCGGAAGCGGCGGAGGGATCGTGCGGGATTTGCTGGCGAGAAGAAAGCCCTTAGTGCTCAGAGCAGAAATTTACGCCGCCTGGGCGATTATCGGAGGACTCTTCATCGGTGTTGGATGGGCGGCCTCACCGCTTGAGCTCTACACATTGTTCGCAGTCATTACCTTGCTTAGGATTTTATCCTACACCTTCAATTGGAGACTTCCTGCCAGGAGGATAAACGAAGAGCAAAAAACCGATCTGGAGCAATAACATTTCAAGTAAAGGGAGTTTCAAGTACTTTCGGTAAAGATGGATAGGGCCGCAGGTTTAGCTGCCGCCCCGCCATTAGACACCGAACCACTTTTTTATTTCTGAGTCCGCAGTAAGTGCTATTTTCAACCATCTCGTCCCCTCGCTGTTATTTTCCTAAGCAATTTTGTGAACCCCCATGATTTTACGGCCAGGATGAACGGCCTCATCCAGGTTTCCCTCATACAACATCATTTCACCCAATCACTTCTCTTGCGGTTCCTATTCTTATACCTTCAAGACGGAGAATATACGGGTCTCCGCCTTGACTCCTTGAACCTTTTGATCCTGGAACATTGAACGGCAAAACGTCCGGTCAGGTAATATTTAATCTTTCATCCCCGAGGTAGCAATCCCTTTAATAAACTGTTTTTGGAAAATCAAAAATACAATCAGAATTGGAATCATCGTCACCACCGACATCGCAAGAAGGCTTCCCCAGTCCACTCTGAATTCACCGATGAAGTTGGCCAGTGCCAGCTGAATCGTATATTTCGACGGATCACTGATCACTATGAGCGGCCAGATAAAGTCATCCCATCTCCACATGAATGAAAAAATAGTCAGAACCGCTATGACCGGTCTGGCGATCGGAACAATAATGGTCCAGAAAATTCTCCATTCGCCTGCACCGTCCATCCTCGCCGCCTCTAATAGATCATCCGGTACCGTGAGCAAGTATTGGCGGATCAGGAAGACCCCCATTGGAGTAGCTGCCGGAGGAATAATAAGCCCAAGCAGATTGTTGTATAGTCCGAGCTTGCTGATAACTGTAAAAATCGGCGTCATGATGACTTCAATCGGAATCATCAATGTAGACAGAAATAAAAACAGAATCAACGTATCCCCTTTAAACCGGAATTTAGAAAGAGCGTAGCCCGCCATCGTATTGATAAACAGGGTTAAAACGGTCGCTGATACAGCAACGATTGCACTGTTTAAGAAATATAATCCGAAATTTCCTTTACTGAAGGCGGCTGTAAAGTTTTCGAATGACAGCGAGTCCGGCAAAAACTTTGGCGGCCATGAATACAAATCAATCGGGCCTTTTATGGAAGACAGGAAGATCCATAGGACAGGAGCAATAAAAAGGAGCGCCAATACGATTAAGGCAAAGTAAGTGAAGAAGCCTGCTCTTTGTGTCAATTGATTTTCCCTCCTTGTGCCCATTTGAATTGAATGACTGTAAAAACACCTATCAATACGAACAGCACAACCGACATCGCACTCGCATATCCTACTTCGCTTTTTGTGAATCCAAATTCAAAAATGTACTGCACCATGAGAGTTGTCTCCTTCGCCGGACCTCCGCCTGTCAGAGAAAAGATCAGCGGATACGCTTTAACGGATTCCACGATTAACAGCATGAAAACCAAAAGGCTTGTGGGCTTTAGCAGCGGCAGTGTGATTTTCCAAAAAAGCTGGATTCTGTTCGCACCATCGATCTGGGCTGCTTCATAATGAGCAGCCGGTATGCTTTGAAGTCCTGCGATAAAAATTACCATAAAGAACCCAACCCGAGCCCAAACTGTGGCAATCACAATCGTAATTTTTGCAATGGCAGGATCTGATAGCCATTTAATGGAAGGCAGTTCCCCTGCTTCAAGCAAATACGTAACAATTCCAAAGCTGTCTCCGAAAATCCATTTCCACGATAACCCAACGATAATAAACGAAATCATAGTCGGCCAGAATATGATGGCTCTGAATAACCCTCTCGCTTTTACTTCCTTAATCATCAGCATCGCAATTCCGAGCGAGATTGCGTAAACGAGCGGAACAACAAGAGCTGCGTAAATGAGCGTGTTCATTAAAATTTTCCAGAATTCCGCATTATTAAAAAGCCGGATATAGTTCTCCATACCGATAAACGTCATACTGGAAACGCCGTTGTAACTCGTAAATGAATAAATGAACCCCATAAGTGCAGGTATAATAATGAACGTTAAAAAGATCAGGAGATTCGGGAGGATGAATAAATAAGGAGCCCATTTTCTTTTTCGCTGATCGCTTTTAATGCTTTGCTCTTTCATTTTTTTCATCGGTACGGATACGGACTTGGATTTTTCTACGACCATGGAATGTCCCCCCTTTACGGCTGTTTATTGTTCTGTTTAATCGTTTCATCGAAGATTTTAGCTACTTCGTCGAGAGCTTCCTGAGGCGTCAGCTCCCCTTTAAGCGCTTTCGAAATACCTGTTGTCAGATCTCCGGCATTTTTTGTCATAACTTTTTGGTTTCCCCAGTCTTTTGCCGCTTGGGGAGAAGTGTTCTTAAACTCATCCGTAAACACAGCAAACAGCTTGTCATCCATTGGATAGCTGAGGTCTTTGTTATCTTTTCTCGCACTCAGAAACAACGACTTCTCAATGTATTCGGCGTTGACTTCTTTTGTGGACAGATATTGAATGAATTCTGCTGTTTCTTTCTCCACCCCTGTATTTTTCAGTCCCATTACATATTTGCCGCCCGGAACTGAAGACCGCCGTTCTTCTTTCGGAAGATACGTCACACCCCAGTCAAAATGAGTGATATCTTTGTAGCTGCCCATCATCCAGTTGCCCGCTAAGTGAACCGCCACAGTACCTGAACGGAACAGATTGTTCGGATTCTCCCCGCCAAGCCATACAGAGTCGGGGATCAGTCCTTCCTCATGCATGTCTTTAAATTCTGCCAGGGCATTGACTGCTTCAGGGCTGTTGACTGCAGCCTTTGTCAAATCCTTATCGAATAAGCTGCCCCCATATTCGTACATCATTGTGGACCAGCGGTGTCCGGAAAAATCCCATACCATCGGATACCGTGCTTCTCCGCTTGCTTTGATTTGCTGCAGAGCCGTGCGGAACTCGTCCCATGTCCAAACCTCTTCCGGAGAAGCCGGCACCTCTACTCCGGCTTTCTTAAATAAATCTTTATTGTAATACATCCCATTCGCTGTTATATCCATCGGAGCGGCGATGATCCGGTCGTTGATGACATAAAACGGCTGGATAGAATCCTCAAACTGCCCGATGAATTTATCCTTATCCCCGACGTATTCTGTTAAATCAATGGCATGATCCGCAAATTCATATGTATCATTTATTCGTACCAATGCTGGGGGTTTGCCCCCTGCTATCATTGTTTTCAGCTTTGTTTTAACATCCTTAAAAGCAACTTCCACCAGATTGATATCCACTTCAGGGTGCTGTTTTTCATAGTTTTCGATAATTTCTTTCATGACCTCTCCTTCTCCGCCATCAGAGAACCACATGAAGTCCAGTCTTACTTTTCCCTCTCCTGATTGACCGCAGCCGGCTAGCGAGAGCATAAAAGCAAGGATGATGATTTTTGCATACATGCCCCATTTTCTCTTCAAAAGGCTCCCTCCCAACTTTTTAAACATTCAGAATTCATTTTGTTCCCGGAATTTTGGTGTGATATCCCCCAGTACCTTATACCCCATTTTACTTCGCTAAAACCTATTTTTCTGCACTATTTGTCCCTATTCGACGTTTCATGTCAAAACCAAGTACAGCCATACATCGCTCCATCAATCAAAAAAAACCGCTATTGCGGTTTTTCTTCCCGAAGGATCAGATCCTGCGCCTTAATTGTGACCAGTTCATCCCGGTGATATTTATCCGCCATCAGCAGCCTCATTGCCTGGGCTCTGATTGATTTTTCAATGACATTTCTTATATACCTTCCATTGCTGAATTTAGATGGCTGCGTCATGCTTTTGACAGCCATCAGATGGTCTTTAAGCTTCCACTCCGCCTCCCGGCTCCACGAATATTCCCTTTCCTCAATCATTCGTTTCGAGATATCCATCAGCTGGTCCACCGTATAATCCGGAAAGTCGATGACGAGCGGAAATCTTGAATGGAGACCTGGATTAATCGACAGAAATTGATCCATTTCTCTTGAATACCCCGCAAGAATAAGGATAAATTCATGCTGCTTATCTTCCATATGCTTAACCAGCGTGTCGATTGCCTCTTTGCCGAAATCCTTTTCCCCTCCCCGGGCAAGGGAGTAGGCTTCATCAATAAAGAGGATCCCACCGAGCGCGCGCTTAATTAAGTCTCTCGTTTTCTGAGCCGTATGGCCAATGTATTCTCCAACCAGATCCGCCCGCTCCGCTTCAATCAAATGCCCCTTTGATAAAACATTCATCTGGCAGAACAGCTTGCCGATCAGTCTCGCTACCGTCGTTTTTCCTGTCCCCGGATTTCCTTTAAACATCATATGAAGCGCCTGTTTGCCTGCTTTCAGCCCTTGTTCTTCACGTTTTTGGCTGACATATATCCACGCATATATTTCCTTGATGTTTCGCTTCATTTCTTCCATGCCGACAAGGGTGCCCATTTCTTCTTCAATCTGCTTGAGAATCGCATGTTTATAATCGGTTTTAGGAAGCACCAGATCATATCCTTTCGAGTCAGCTTCCTTTCCCGCCTTCGTTTGTCCATTGAGAATAATGTTAATCTGTCCGTTATTCTTATAGGTTACAGCCTGATCCAAAAGAGTCACCTCTGCTTTCTACCATACTATACGCAGCATCTGTTCCGGCCGTGACAAATGCCTATAGTCTTATGTTCAATCCAACAACCGAATTCAAGGCAATCGGGACCCGATTCAGCTTTATTCAGGAGGAGAGGCTCCCGGACTGTCAAAGTAAACGATGATTTAAGCAATGGAAAAGAGCTGATCTTTTTATGTGTATTCACGGAGAACTTGTCTGAAGCCATAGAATAAGTACAAACAAAAACCGCATACCATTATGGCATGCGGCAAATCAGCTATCTTTATTCCGTTTCGAGCTGGATGTTTTTCTGCGGAGCAAATGTAGAAATCGCGTGCTTATAAATTAACTGCTGCTTGCCTTCCGTTTCAAGCAGGACAGTAAAATTATCAAATCCTTTGATCAGCCCTCTGAGCTGAAATCCATTTAAGAGGAATACTGTTACAAAGATTCCATCCTTGCGCAGCTGGTTTAAAAACTGGTCCTGAATATTGATTGCTTGTTTCATGATTTGTCCTCCTCGTTTCTCTATAAGGTTACTATTCGATTAAAGATGAAGCTTTCCTGCTATATATGTAAAAATTTCGTCAAGCTTCTGTTGTGGATCAGCTGGAGGAGTCATATCAAACCACTCGACATCCATCTTATTCCGAAACCAGGTAAGCTGCCGTTTAGCATACCTTCTGGAGTTCTGTTTCAGCTGTTCCACCGCTTCCTCCAGAGTCATACCGCCCTTTAGGTACTGGTAAATCTCCTTATATCCAATTGCCTGAACTGCCTGCCCGGATGTTAATCCGGATTCGTACAGCCGGGTCACTTCTTCCAGCAGGCCTTCCTCCATCATGGAATCAACCCGGTGGTTAATTCGATAGTACAAGGTTTCACGGTCCATCGTCAAGCCTATAATGGCAGAATGAAAATGTTCCTCTCTTTTTTGGTGCTTCAGCTGCTCCGTCATGGTTTTGCCGCTGCTGTAAAAAATCTCGAGCGCCCGGATAACCCTTCTTTCGTTATTTGGATGAATCCGGCTCGCCGACTCCGGATCGCATTCTCTTAATAAGGAGTGGACGTAATCAGACCCCTTCTCTTCAGCGGTTTTTTCCATTTGCCTTCTGTATCCGGGATCAGATGGCTGTTCAGAAAATTGATAATCGTACAGAAGTGACTGAATATAAAGACCTGTGCCCCCGGCTACTATGGCCGTTTTCCCTCTTGAAGAGATATCCGTTATGCATTCTCTCGCAAGCATCTGAAATTCAGCCGCTGAAAAACTTTCATCAGGATCCTTAATGTCGATCAGGTGATGGGGAATTCCCCGCATTTCATTCACCCGTATCTTAGCGGTACCTATATCCATTCCTTTATAAATCTGCATCGAATCACCGCTGATGATTTCCCCATTTAGCCGTTTGGCGATTTCAATGCTTAAATTTGTTTTTCCTACCCCGGTAGGACCAATAATGACAATGACTTTCTGTTTTTCTTTCAATCTTATCACTCTCTTTAGGATCTGCTCATGGCTATCCAGCTTAGTATAGCATGATTCCGCACACAGTTCACATACGGAACCATTATAGCCAGAGCGGGAGCCATCTATACCAATCAGGCTGATCTACCCCCACCGGACTTCCGGTCATTCCGCTGAACAGGTGGAAATGCCGGTCAATTCCGCCTTCCGCATACTGCACCCCCCCTGCCGCTTCAGGTGGTGCATTGTAATTGTAATAGGTTCTTCCGGATATGCTGTGATAATGCGTTCCGTCTGGTAAAGGCACAGCAGGCCCTGTTTTTCCGTAAAATCTATGATAGTGTCCCTCTTCAAATGAGCTAATGCCGTTGAAAAAATGAATATGCCCGTCATAGGCATTTCCGTTTACAGGCTTTGTAAAACCATCCATGACATGTGTATGTCCTGCTGCAGCAGTGGTATCAACGAAGAATACATGGCTGTGGGACGGTAATTCCGGTGGAGCAAATAAAACCCTCACAAAACAAACCCCCTTATCCTCCTATACTGCAGACTACACAGAAGGATAAGGGATGGTGACGGTTCCCTACATGATTCTTTTAAACATTTTCTCCATCTCATAGGTCGTAAATTGTATGATGACCGGACGTCCATGCGGACATGTAAACGGATCTTCCGCTCTTCGAAGCTCCTCAAGCAGCGCTGTGATTTCATCCGCTCTTAAATACCGGTTCGCTTTAATGGATGCCTTGCAGCTCATGAGAATGGCCGCTTCCTCTCTCAGCTTTTTTACATCCGGTTTTCTAAGTTCAAGCACTTGCTGAATCATTTCTTCTATAACAAACTGCTCCCGGCCGGGCGGGAACCACTGGGGGTGGGAGCGAACGATGAAGCTGCTTCCTCCAAAAGGCTCCAAAAAGACCCCGACCTCTGCGAGTGATTCTAAATACTCACTCACTTTTACGGCTTCATCATGAGAATAATGAAGGGTAATGGGGACAAGCATTTCCTGTACTTCTTTTTCCAGCCTTCCTACTTTTTCACGAAAAAATTCGTATTTAATGCGCTCCTGGGCAGCATGCTGATCAATCATATACAAACCAGTATCATTTTGGGCGAGTATATAGGTGCCGTGCATCTGTCCGATCGGATACATAGGAGGAATCCTTGGCTCTTTCCTTAAATCCGGATTGCCCAATTCCGTCTCCTCCTGATCACGGGGAAGCTCAGCCGGCCTTTCTTTCACAAAAATTTCCTGATCCTGCGGCGGTGCTTCGGTGTGCTCACTCTTTTCTATTAACTCATCCAGCTTGATCTCTTCCGCCTTCTCATGAGAAGCAGTATAAGAAGGACGTTCCTGTTTTTCCTGGCGGTCTTCGAACAGCATGGACTGCTGTTCATCTTTAGGCATGGCCTTTTTTGGTTGGTGGAGGCCCGAATCGGGAATGAGCGTTTTTTTGCGGAAGGTGTCTTTTACACCTTCAGAAATAAGCTCATAAAGTTCCGCTTCCTTGCTAAGCCTTACCTCCATTTTAGAAGGATGAACATTTACATCAACGAGCAGGGGATCCATGGTGATGTCTAAAACCGCAATCGGGAAGCGGCCAATTGGAAGCAGGGTATGATACCCTTCCATGATCGCTTTAGCAATAGCATAATTCTTAATGTACCGCCCGTTGATCATCGTGGAAATATAATTTCTGGAGGCCCGGGTAATTTCCGGCAAAGCCAGGTATCCAGTCACTTGGAAATCGAGAGACTGCAGCGAAACCGGAACCATTTTTTTTGCTATGGATAATCCGTAGATGGAAGAGATAACTTGTCTGACATCCCCGTTTCCATTTGTATGCAGAATCGTCTTGCCGTTATGGATGAGCTTAAAGGATACCGAAGCATTGGCCATTGCCAGCCGGTTGACCGTGTCTGTAATGTTGCCGAGCTCTGTATGAACGGTTTTCATGTATTTAAGCCTTGCAGGGGTATTAAAAAACAAATTGGACACGGTTATGTCCGTTCCTTTCCTGCTTGAAGCGGCTTCTTGGGTATCAACCGCACCCCCGGTCAGCTTCACGTATGTGCCTGCATCCGTTCCATTGCTTGTTTTCATTTCCACATGAGAAACGGAGGCAATGCTTGGCAGGGCTTCCCCTCTAAAGCCAAGGGAGCGGATTCGAAACAAATCATTTTCATCTTTAATTTTACTCGTAGCGTGTCTGTGAAAGGCATTCAGACAATCCTCCGGTTCGATTCCATCTCCGTTATCAATAATGCGGATGCGGCCAATCCCGGCTTCCTCCAGTTCAATTTCGATGACGGAGCTGTTCGCATCTATCGCATTTTCCACAAGCTCTTTGACAACGGAGGCAGGGCGTTCAACAACCTCCCCTGCGGCAATTTTATTGCTGAGCTGATCATCCAGCAAAACGATCTTGCCCATATAAATCCATCCCTTTCTTCTCTATCGTGCACTTTTTTGAAGCTCAAACAGCTTATTCATTGCTTCAAGAGGGGTCATCTCAAGAAGATTCAAATTCAATAGCTCTTCTTTGAGCAATCGGTCGGCTGCGGGTTCTTTCTTGTTCTTTTTAGCAGGCTTGTCCTGCGCAAAAAACGACAGCTGTGCTTCTTCTTCCGATGCAGCTGATGTTTCTTTCGTTTTCTGCTCCAGCACATTGGCTTTCGGCTGATTTTCCAGCTCCTCCAAAATTGCCTGGGCTCTTTTAATCAGAACAGGCGGAAGCTCAGCGAGTTCTGCTACATGAATCCCATAGCTCCGGTCGGCTGCGCCTTCTGATATTTTATGAAGAAAAACAACCTTGCCATTCTGTTCAATTGCCCGCACATGAACATTCGCCAGACACTTCAAAGGCTGATCAAGAACCGTAAGCTCATGATAATGGGTGGAGAAAAGGGTCTTAGCACCGATGTGATGATGAATGTATTCAATCATCGCCTGAGCCAGAGCCATTCCGTCATATGTGGATGTTCCGCGGCCGATTTCATCAAACAGGATCAGGCTGTTTTCTGTCGCGTGGACGATGGCATTTCGCGCTTCCATCATTTCCACCATAAAAGTGCTTTGGCCGGATATCAAATCATCCGCTGCCCCAATTCTGGTGAAAATCTGATCAAAAACAGGAAGAACCGCTTTTTCTGCCGGAACAAAACACCCTATTTGTCCGAGGATGGCCGTTAAGGCTACCTGCCTCATATAAGTGCTTTTTCCGGACATATTCGGTCCGGTGATTAAAAGCATGCTTCTTCCGCTTCCCATCCTGCAATCATTCGGTACATATTCCTGGGCCTGGAGAACTTTTTCTACTACCGGGTGGCGCCCTTCTGTTATATCAAGCTCACCGCTTGAAAAAACCGGTCTTGCGTATCTTCGTTTCTCACTCACAGATGCAAAGCATTGAAGAACGTCCAGTTCGCTTATGCACTTGGCAAGCGACTGCAGTCTCGGAATATACATCCGGACCTGTCCGCGGAGATCATTGAAAAGCTGGTATTCCAGTTCCGCCATGTTTTCTTCAGCTTCTAGAATCAAAGCTTCTTTTTCTTTTAAGGCAGGGGTAATAAACCGCTCTGCGTTAGTCAGCGTTTGTTTCCGCTCATAAAGGCCCTCAGGCAGCAGGTGAAGGTTCGCTCTCGTAATCTCAATATAGTAGCCAAAAACTCGGTTAAACCCAACCTTTAAAGAGCGGATCCCTGTTCTCTGTCTTTCACTTGCTTCCAGTTCTGCGATCCACGTTTTGCCGTTTTTGCTGGCATCCCTGTATTCGTCAAGCTGAATGCTGAACCCCTCTTTTATCATATTCCCTTCTTTTACGGAAATCGGAGGCTGTTCAACAAGTGCCTGTTCCAGCAAATCCTTTAGTTCACTGCACGGGTCAATTGTTTGCGCAAGCTTGCTGGAATAGGGATGATCAAGAGAGTGAACCAAATCTGTAAGGACCGGCACCTGCTCCAGAGATTTTTTAAGCTGAATTAAATCTCTTGCGTTAACATTCCCGAATGCTACCCTTCCGGCAAGCCGCTCAAGATCGTATACCTCTTTCAGCTTTTCGCGAATCTCTTCCCGTTCGAAAAATTTATCAATCAGAACCTGGACCATTTCATGCCGCTGCTCAATTTTCTCCTGATGGATCAGCGGCCGGTCAATCCATTGCTTTAAAAGTCTCCCGCCCATTGCTGTCTTAGTCTCGTCAAGGAGCCAGAGCAGCGAGCCTTTTCTGCCGCTTCCGCGGATCGTTTCGGTTAATTCAAGGTTTCGCTTAGAATACAAATCCATCTTCAGAAACTGGTTTAATTCATAGTGCCGCACAGGCTGAAGGTGGTCCAGACTCCTTTTCTGTGTCCGGATTAAGTAAAGGTAGAGTCTTGCAAACGACCTCTTTAACTCACTATCATGAATGGATTCCAGCAGATTGTCCGGAATTTGGCCGGCCTCATCATTTGCTTCTATAGAAACTGCGACTCCGCACCGGTCTTTCATGGATTTGATCAAGTTTTCCGGCATTGAGCCTTCAACTACGGCTTCTTTAGCTCCCATGGAATAAAGTTCATTTAAGACTTCATCGAAGCGGGATGCTCTTGTCACACTGTTTTCACCGGTAGTGAGGTCAGAAACCGCAAATCCGAACCCATCCTTGAGCTCAGTCACACTGACTAGAAAATTATTCTCTTTTTCTGAGACGCCTTTTCCATCCATGACGGTCCCCGGTGTAATAAGCTGGACAACTTCTCTCTTCACTACACCTTTCGCCTGCTTTGGATCCTCCGTCTGCTCACAGATCGCCACCTTGTAGCCTTTGCCTATCAGCTGTTCTATGTAGCCCGCTGCAGAATGATAAGGGACCCCGCACATCGGTATTCTTTCACTGCTTCCGCCGTCCCGGCTCGTTAATGTTATTTCCAGTTCTTGAGATGCGCGGATCGCATCTTCAAAAAACATTTCATAAAAATCACCTAATCTAAAAAACAAAAAGGCATCCTCGTAATCTGCCTTTACTGTTAAATACTGCTGCATCATCGGCGTATATGTAGCCATGTTTATCCCCCATTGCCTATCCTAATCAAAAACAACCTTAATTATAACATATGTTTCGATTACCTTTACACCCGGAACTACACTGCAGAGATTGTCCAATGAAGCACAAAAAAACCAGGAAGGATTTCTTCCCGGTTCATCATTCTTCGGCTTCCCCAGCTAAAAACTCTGTATCCAGATCATCGAACTCATCTTCCAAATCCTCTTCCCACTCTTCATCCTCGCAGCCATCAGGATGAACGACAACACATACTTTTGTTTCGCCGATCACTTCAGCCAGCACCTCTCGCTCTGCCTGAACGATAATTTTATTGCCGTTTGGAGAAATCGTCACTTCAAGGCAATTCGGCTGCTGGAGTACTTTTGCACAAACCTCATGCTCATCGTCGAGGAAATGATTGTCTCTGTACTTAAGTTTTACAATGTCTACGTACTTAACCCGTTCTGTAACAACCTCTGTTTTCGTATTATGATCATACGAATACCAGACATTAATGTCATAAGTTCCTTCCACCTCGACTGTTTTACCAACTTTATGGGGTTCATATTTATGGTTGATAATCCAGCCGCCTAAAATACTGGTAGGTCTTTGAGACGGGGAGATCGTGTGCGTGCATTGAGTGAACTTGCGTCCTTTCGCTACAACCGCTTTCGTAATAATTTCTCTGTATTCAGACATTCAAGCATACCCTCCTCAATCAATATTCATTCCATTGTATGCTGGGCTAATATTGATAGTTCTTTATTTACACGAACCCGCAGACACGGTCTACTTAGTCCATGACGTTCCTATTTCATATGTATGCATGAGCCCAAAAAAATGTGCCTACTTTTTAAAGCGGAGGCGGCTTGCTCAGCCCCGACAAGCATAAGATGGGCAGACCAGGGAAGGTGCCCTTTCCTTCCCCGGGCTGAACAGCTTATGACCTCGAGGGGCTAGCCGCCGGTGCTGGATAATGAAACTTAGTCCAAAAAAAGAGCATTGAGTATGCACTTAGGAGGGCGCTTGATCAGCCGTGAGAGACGGTGGAGCTCCTGACGGAGAGGCGCTCTTTGCCTCGACCGAAGGAGCGAAGCGTCCGAACGGCTGGCGCCCGGAGCTGGATAGCGAGATTAAGTAAAAAGAGAAGCATCGAGTATGCACCACCTAGGAGGCGGCTTATGGATGTTCTGCTAAGGACGCGGCGTCCTGCCGCAACGCAGAACTGACCCGCGTTCTGCGGGCCCTCGACCGAAGGAGCGAAGCGTCCGAACGGCTGGCGCCCGGAGCTGGATAGCGAGATTAAATAAAAAGAGGAGCATTGAGTATGCACTACTTAGGAGGCGGCTTATGGATGTTCTGCTAATGGAACTGCGTCCCGCTGCGTTCTGGAACAGGAATCAGCATAAAGAAAAGCTGACATGAAAAGGATTTGAGGTCCTTTAAATGTCAGCTTCTATCTTTTTATTCAGTCATGCGCTCAGCAGCTTCCTGGGCTGTTCTTCATTTTAGAACCGGTTTCTCCTGAAAGCAGATCGCCGCCGGTCGTTTCAATAATACGGTCTGTAACTTGGTTTGAAATGGTATTGGCAACAAGCTGGAGAAGGTCGTTGACTTCCAGCTGCGAGTCCTGGAACTCCTGGATGATTGGAAGCTGGTCCAGTTCTTCCTGGATGCGGTCGATTTTTTCTTCCACTTGTTTAAGGGCTTCTGTTTTGCCGTAATGCTGAAAGTTGACAGCTTGCTTTTGGAGGCTTTTGATGCTTGCAATCATGCTGCGCACTTTTTCGTTCCCATTAAGCTGAGCCTCTGCTCTTTTAAAGAAATCCACTTCCTCTGTTTCGGAGATCATTTGAGCAAGCTCGCGCGCCCGCGCAACAATATCATCTTTTGAATACCGAGTCATTTACTTCACCTCTATCGCTTCTTCTGCCATCTCCCCGTCCAGTGACCAGGTTTTGGCTTTCGTGACTTTTACTTTTACAATGTTGCCGATTGCTTCCTTCGGTCCCCTGAAGTTTACGAGTTTGCTTTTTTCTGTATAGCCGGCCAGAACATCCGGGTTGTTTTTGCTCTCGCCTTCAACTAATACTTCGACAACCTTGCCCTCGTATTCCTTCATTTTTTTAGCAGAAGTTTCATTAACAAGCTTGTTAAGACGCTGCAGCCGCTCTTTTTTGACTCTCATCGGCACGTTATCCTGCATCTTGGCTGCAGGTGTGCCTTCTCTTGGTGAATAGATGAACGTGTAAGCACTATCATATTCTACTTCTCTGTATAAAGACAGTGTCTCTTCAAACTGTTCTTCAGTTTCATTAGGAAAACCAACAATAATATCGGTTGTCAAGGTAGCATTCGGCATCGCCGTTCTGATTTTTTTCACAAGTTCCAAATAATGCTCTCGTGAGTATTTTCTCGCCATCAGCTTTAGTACCTCGGAGCTTCCGGATTGCACTGGAAGGTGGATATGGTCCAGAAGATTGCCGCCTTTAGCCAGCACCTCTATCAGATGATCATCAAAGTCGCGCGGATGGCTGGTTGTGAAACGGATACGGGGAATATCGATTTTGCGGAGTTCATCCATTAAATCCCCCAAGCCGTATTCCAGATCGCTGAAATCTTTGCCGTATGCATTTACGTTTTGTCCGAGCAATGTAATCTCCTGATAGCCCTGTGCCGCAAGCTTGCGAACCTCCTGAATGATTTCATCAGGACGCCTGCTTCGCTCTTTACCCCGTGTATAGGGAACGATGCAGTACGTACAGAATTTATCACAGCCGTACATGATGTTCACCCAGCCTTTAGTCGTTCCCTTTCGGACTCTGGGAAGGTTCTCAATGACATCGCCTTCCTTAGACCAAACCTCAATCACCATTTCCTTGGACATGTATGCATCCTTCAGGATATGAGGCAGGCGATGAATGTTGTGTGTACCGAAAATCATATCAATATGGGGATGTTTTTGCATAATTTTATTGACGACTGATTCTTCCTGGGACATGCATCCGCAAACCCCCACAAGAAGGCCTGGCTTCTCAAGTTTTAAAGGCTTAAGATGGCCGATTTCGCCAAATACTTTATTTTCTGCATTTTCTCGGATCGCACACGTGTTTAACAGGATGACATCAGCATCTTCTGTTGTATCGGTCGCTTCAAAGCCAAGGGCGGTAAAGATCCCTGCCATCACCTCAGTATCGTGTTCGTTCATTTGGCAGCCATAAGTGCGAATGTAAAACTTCTTTCCGTTTCCAAGTCCCCGGAACTCTTCTGAGATGGAGAAATCGTTTTTATATTGAATGTCTTCCTTGCCGCGTTTTTTTGCATCTTTTAAAGAAGGCGGCATGTAGACAGCCTGAAAATATTTGCTGTAATCTTTCTCAGTTTTTTTCGATTCAGGCTGAACCTGATTGTTTTCGCTGCGCTGTTTTTCGTTCATGGAGAGCGCTCCTTTCAAATACCGCTTATCTCTTTTATCAGCTTAAGCTGATGATTATATAAAAGAAGTTTTCAATTTTATAGTATAACTTTTATTAGAGCGGCATACAATAGATGCCGCTTGATTTCACGCAAAAAAAGAGAGGGTCCGGCCCTCTCTTTGAACAGCATTTGCAGGTTACCGTTCACTTTTTCGTACTTTGCACGTTTAACAGGCAGACAATATCTGATGCTTAGATGATGGATAATTCCTTGCCTGCTTTTTCGAAAAGATCCAATGCTTCCTGGAGTTCCTGACGGGAATGCTGGGCTGTTACGATCGTACGGACACGGGCCTGTCCTTTTGAAACGGTCGGGAAGGCAATGCCCTGGGCAAACACACCATATTCCAGCAGCTTGTCTGAAAATTGATGGCACCTCGCTTCGTCTCCAACAATGACCGGTGTTACAGGTGTTTCACTCTTGCCGGTATCAAATCCTAACTTCTCCAGTCCTTCTTTAAAAAACTTTGCGTTATCCCACAGCTTCTCAATCAGTTCCGGTTCTTCCAGCAGGACATCTATTGCTTCCATGCAGGCAGCCGTTACTGCAGGGGGGTGGGAGGTGCTGAACAAGAAAGGACGGCCTTTATGAATCAGGTAATCAATCAGTGTTTTTGTGCTTGCTACATACCCTCCGAGCACACCAATTGCTTTGCTCAAAGTTCCGACCTGGATATGAACACGCCCATCGAGACTAAAATGGTTTACGCTTCCCCTGCCATTTTCTCCAAGGACACCGGAAGCATGTGCGTCATCCACCATAATCAGAGCATCGTATTTTTCAGCAAGCTCCACGATCTCCGGCAGCGGCGCGATGTTTCCGTCCATCGAAAAAACACCGTCCGTTACAATGAGGCGGACCCGGTACTCCGCTGACTCTTTCAATGCACGCTCCAGATCGTCCATATCTACATGCTTATACACTTTTCTTGCCGCCTTCGTCAAACGGATCCCATCAATGATGGAAGCGTGATTCAGAGAATCTGAAATAACGACATCCTCCTGCGTTAAAATGGAAGAAAGCACGCCCTGATTCGTCGTGAATCCGGATTGAAAAACAAGGGCCGCTTCCGTATGCTTAAATGCAGCCAGCTTCTGCTCAAGCTCTTCATGCATAGAAAATGTTCCGGCTATGGTTCGGACAGAACCCGTTCCTGCTCCGTATTTTTGTGCAGCGTCCACAGCAGCTCTACGAAGCCGCGGATGTGAAGTAAGACCCAAGTAGTTATTAGATGAAAGCTGAATAACCTCTTTGCCATTGATGATAACTTTTGATCCCTGTTCGGATTCCAGAGGAACAAGCTTTCGGAACGTTCCCTGCTTTTTCATTTCATCCAGTTCTGCCTGTAAATATTCAAATCCTCTCATTTATACCCCTCCTGAAAGTTAGTAAGGATGCAAAACTACTTTTCCGCATTTTCCCTGTATCATCAAATCAAATCCTCTTTCAAATTCTTCAAGCTTTAAATGATGCGTGATCAGTGGCTCTACATTCACCTGGCCTGATTTGAGAAGACTTGAAACCTGCTGCCACGTTTCATACATTTTGCGGCCTGTAATCCCCTGTACGGTGATTCCCTTAAATACGATATCATTTGTTACATCAATCTGAACAGGCTGTACCGGCAGGCTTAAAATAGACACGCGCCCTCCATTTGTAACCATTTTAAATCCTTGATCCATAGCGACCGGATGACCGGACATCTCGCAAACCACATCCACTCCGTTGCCATCCGTTGCGTCCTTGATTTTTTCTAGCGGATTGGTTTCTCCTGAATGAATGGTGATTGTCGCCCCCATCGCTTTGGCGAGCTCCAGTCGATAGCTGTTCAAATCCAGAGCGATAACCTGGGAAGCTCCTGCCGCTTTTGCCACACCCACGGCCATTATTCCTATAGGTCCGCATCCGATAACCGCCACGGATTTTCCGGCCACGTCTCCGGCCAGTACGGTGTGCACCGCATTGCCCATCGGTTCTTGAATCGACGCCACGTCCCATGGAAGGTCTTTCGGATTTTTCCAAAGATTAGAGGCAGGCAGTGCAACGTATTCTGCAAAGCACCCATTCGTATCTACTCCGATGATTTTCGTGTCTTTGCAAATATGGGCATTTCCTGTCAGACATTGCGGACATTGCCCGCAGACTAAGTGGGTTTCAGCTGAAACATGGTCACCAGGAGCTACACTCGTTACCTTGCTACCGACTTCTGCAACTTCTCCGGAAAATTCGTGCCCAAACACGTAGGGAGGCTTTACCCGGCTTTGTGACCACTGATCCCAAGTATAGATGTGTACATCCGTTCCGCAAATAGATGTCGCTTTAACCTTAATTAGCACCTCATCTTCTTTAATTTGAGGAATATCTACTTCCTGGAGCTGAGCGCCATATCCTTCGTGATGTTTTACAACCGCTTTCATTTTTCCGTTCATGATGAACACTCCCCTGTCCAAAAAAACTATGCATCTAGAGTGATTCTATCATTACCCCTAATTCGAGTAAAGGCGGCTGTCCTCTCAGAAAAGACACTTGAGCACCTGGTAAAAAAACAGAGAAATTTATTTTCCATATCCTCCGGATTGGAATGGCAGGGCAGACCCTTTAAGTTGAATTTCCTGCACGGACTGTTCCTTCCTTTAAAACAGACACCGTCTAATGAATTCATCGCCACATCTTAACCTAGCCGAAGCTTAATTACGGCCCTCTCCCCAAAAAAAAGAGCATCTACTTATAGATGCCGATTACATGAACTCCTCTGTTAATTGCCCGAACTGCTCCTCTGTTATCTCAAGCTTTGCTTTTGACAAGGGCTGATTGCTGTAGCCCTGAATCAAATGCTGATAGGAAGGGCGCGTCTTATCCTGATAAATCAAGCCTGTTACGAGACCGTTATATTTCATCACAGTCTGCATGGCTTCCCCTCGGCTTGAAGAGTCGTAGTCTTCCAATGAACTGAGCTTCGTCAGGTTTTCTTTAAACCAGTCGTACGTATTCACTTTGTTGTACGTTACGCAAGGACTGAAAACGTTGATAAAAGAAAAGCCGCTATGACGGATTCCCTGTTCAATCAAAGAGGTTAAATCCTTCAAGTCGGTTGAGAAACTTTGGGCAACAAAGGATGCTCCTGCTGTCAGGGCCATTTCAATGACTGATAAGGATGATTCTACAGAACCCTTTGGAGTGCTTTTTGTCACAAAGCCCGAATCGCTTCTGGGTGACGTTTGACCTTTCGTCAGTCCATAGATCTGGTTATCCATTACAATATACGTAATGTCAATGTTTCTTCTAATGGCATGGATCGTGTGCCCCATTCCGATGGCAAATCCATCCCCGTCTCCTCCTGAAGCGATGACTGTCAGTTCCCGGTTCGCCATCTTGACTCCCTGTGCGATCGGCAATGATCTTCCGTGAATGCCATGAAAACCATAGGATTGGATGTAGCCGGATATTCTTCCCGAACAGCCAATTCCTGAAACGACCGCCATCTGATCGGGCTCAAGGCCTGCATTTGCAGCGGCTCTCTGAATCGCAGCCTGGACAGAAAAGTCTCCGCAGCCAGGGCACCAGTTCGGCTTCACATCATTTCTGAAATCTTTAAATGTAGCCATCAGATCAGCTCCTTGCATTTTGTAAATACTTCATTAGGCAAAAAGGGATTTCCATCATATTTTAAAATCGACTGAATTTTATCGGAACAGCCGATGTTCATTTTAATAATGTTCGCGAGCTGACCAGTGGCATTGTTTTCAACAACCGCAATTTTTCCGGCAGATTCAGTAAGGGAACGAAGCTCTGCAGCTGGAAATGGATGAATCAGCCGGATATGGGCATGGTTGACCTTGACCCCGTGTTCTTCAAGTCTTTCCATCACTTCTTCAATGACGCCTCGCGTGGAATTGAATCCGATGAGAAGCAAGTCAGCCTCCGTATGCTTGACTGATTTATGGATAGGCTCAGGAAACAGCAGTCCATCCATTTTTCTTAACCGCTTATCCATTTGATTTTTTCGGTTGGATGCCACCTCTGACGGCTTCCCTGTTTCCTCATGTTCCACCCCGGTTACATGATGGATGCCTTTTTTCATTCCCGGCAGCACCCTCGGGGAAATGCCTGAATCTGTAACTTCATACCGTTTAAAATATTCTTTTCCCTCACGATCCGGAATGCTTGCGTCATCTGCGAGGGCCCCTCTCCTAATCTGAATTTTTTTATAGTCAAGCGGCTCCACCGACTGCTTGCCAAGAGACAGCTGCAAATCGGATAAGATAATAACCGGGCATTGATACTCCTCTGCGAGATTAAACGCTTCTACCGTATCGTAGAATGCCTCCTGTACTGTGCTCGGCGCCATAACAATCTTAGGGATTTCACCATGTGTACCGTAAATCATCGCCATTAAATCTGACTGCTCCTGCTTCGTGGGCAGCCCGGTACTAGGGCCGCCCCTTTGAGTGTCTACAACAACAAGCGGTGTTTCCGTAATGCCTGATAAACCGATTGCCTCCATCATCAGTGACAAACCCGGGCCAGCCGATGCAGTAAAGGTCCTCGTCCCCGCATAATTTGCTCCGATTGCCATCGTACAGGCTGCGATTTCATCTTCCGTTTGAATAACAGCCCCTCCGAATGAAGGCAGCTTTTTGATTAAATATTCCATAATTTCAGATGCAGGGGTTATAGGATAAGCAGCCATAAACCGCGCTCCTCCTGCCAGTGCACCAAGAGCAATCGCATCATTCCCGATCATGAACATCCGTTTTTTGCGATCCGCTCTCTCAAGGAACAGATCACTCCTGCAGTAGCGCAGCTCCTGTATCAAATAGGATGCTCCCTTTTCAATGGCATCCATATTCATTTCAACTACCTTCTGTCCTTTTCTGCCGTAAGTTTCATTTACAACTTCAAAGAAATCCTCCGGCTTCAGATTGAGAATTGCGCTTGTCGCTCCAATCGCCACCATGTTTTTCATGAGGGATGTTCCGAGGTCTGAAGCAATTTCGGTGAAGGGGATGGAGAACAGGGTCACGCCTTCCGCATTGGATAGGACAGGACTAAACCTTGAATCAGCTAAAACAATTCCTCCAGCCCTCAATTCGCTTGAGTTCACATCGATCGTTTCCTGGTCAAATGCGACTAAAATGTCCAGATCATCGGATATGGTGCGAATTTGTGACGTGCTTACCCTGATTTTGTTATTGGTATGCCCTCCTTTAATTCTCGAAGAAAAATGTCTGTATCCGTATAAATAATAGCCCAGCCGGTTTAAGGCAATGGAAAATACCTCACCCGTCGACTCAATCCCTTCACCCTGCTGTCCCCCTACTTTCCATGAAAGCTGCTTAATCATACATGTGCCCCCTTTATTTCAGCTTTAAAATATGTACAAATTTTTTTCGTGTCAGCCTACGAAACACAGCCCTTTTTTCTTAATTTTTAAAAAATTCAAAACGGAATCCTGTCAGCAAAATGCTGAAAAGCTATTCCATTCGCAACATCTGCCGGATAGCGTTTAAATATCTCATTTAAAAGATTGTCATATTGATGATAGCCTTCAAGCCCGGGAACCGTTTCTTCAATGCCGTCAAAATCAGATCCAAGGCCTGTACAACGGTCTCCCCCAAACGAGCATATATGCTCCAGGTGGTGCAGCAGTTTGGAAATGCTTGGCTCACTGCTGATGAAATCGGGCACGAATGTTATACCAATCGGTGCATCCCTTTCAATTAAAGCTTTTAATTGGCTGTCCCTTAAGTTCCTTGGGTGAGGTCTGATCGCATATGCATTTGAATGGGTAGCGGCCACATGCTTGGCTTTTTCGAAAACTCCCCAAAAGCTTTTTTCTCCTAAGTGGGAAACATCGATCCAGCTTCCTGTTTCATTCAGCCGTTCAATGAGCTTCTCTCCCAAAAGAGATATTCCGGCATTTCGTATTTCAAGGGCACCATCAGCAAAAAGGTTTGCAAAATTCCAGGTCAGGTTATAGATCCGAACTCCCTTTTCATGCAAAACACTGATTTTATCAAGCTCATTTTGAATGCTGTCACAGCCTTCAAGAGAGAGGATCAGCCCGACTTCATCCTTTTTAAGTTCGTTAATATGACGTTTCTCCGTTACAAGTCTGAACTGGGGATGGAGAGACAGTATTTTCTTGTGTACGATTTCAATCTGAGCGAGCACTGCATGAAACTGCTGGTCCGCCGGTACATGATTCGGTACAAATATTGCCAGACACTGGACTTTTGCATGATGGCTCGCAAGCTTCTCTAAATTTGTTTGCAGCGCCCCGTCCCATGGCTGAAGTGCGTTGTCCTGCCATAGTTTAAAGAGCATATCGCAGTGAGCATCAAAAATCTTCATCACCTGTCCCTCCTGATGCTAAAATAAGAGGCTGACCTTAACACAGGCATGTCCCTATCCATGCCGCAAAGCTGCGGCATTTATGGGAGTCCTGGCTGGTCAGCCTCTGACTTATCATTTTAACGGGGTTCAACAATCAGCTTAATGGCTGTTCTTTCTTCCCCATCAATTAAAATATCTGTAAAAGCTGGAATGCAAATTAAATCCACTCCGCTTGGTGCTACAAACCCTCTGGCAATAGCTACGGCTTTTACTGCCTGATTCAGCGCTCCTGCTCCGATGGCCTGGATTTCAGCGTTTCCCCGTTCCCTCAATACCCCGGCAAGCGCTCCAGCTACAGAATTAGGATTTGATTTTGCTGAAACTTTTAATATTTCCATTACTGTTTCCCCCTTATTCATTACCAAGGATCGTGAGTGATCATTGGAACAACCGTTGTTGGATATTGTTCAAAACGCATCCCCTTGACGTTGAACAAAATGGCTAATCATTCCATTACTACATATATTCACTAGCGCACAGCGGTATTCCTGCCTTTGCGGCCGTTTTTTCTAAAAATTCAATCAAAATAGGGGTGGTCATCGTTTATGGCGATTCTCTTTATGGATTGAGCCATTCCGGTCTTATTGTCAAGGCGGACTACAACTCCGCTAAGCTGGGTACGCCCTTCTGCTACCTCAAACCTTACGGGAAGGCTTGTTAAAAACCTCTTGATCACCGGCTCCCGGGAGGTTCCTAGAATCCCATCATAAGGACCGGTCATTCCTGCATCCGAAATATATGCGGTCCCTTTCGAAAGCACCCGTTCATCTGCTGTTTGAACATGTGTATGAGTACCTACCACAGCGGATACCCTGCCATCCAGATACCAGCCCATGGCCTGCTTTTCGCTCGTGGCCTCTGCATGAAAATCTACAAAGATGAACGGGGTTCTTTTCCGGGCCTGCTCGACAAGCTCATCTGCTTTTCGGAAGGGGCAATCAATGGCCGGAAGAAAAGTGCGCCCCTGCAAATTAATAACGGCTACTTCTTTATTACCCATTTTCTGAAAAAACATTCCATTTCCCGGGGTTCCTTCAGGATAATTTGCCGGTCTGATTAGATTAGGCGTCTTATCTATGTAGTCTGTGATTTCCCTTTTATCCCATGTGTGGTTTCCCATTGTGATGACTTGGGCACCGGCCTCCATCAATTCATGGTAATTCTTCTCCGTTAATCCTTTCCCGTGTGCTGCATTTTCGCCGTTTACAATAACAGCATCAGGCATATAATTTGATTTTAGCCGGGGGAGATAGGTTTTAAGCATCTCTCTTCCCGGTGAACCGACAATATCTCCGATAAATAATATGTTCATTTAAAAAACCCTTTCTTTAAAGCTTTATATGAGGCTGTTTAAGCATAACATGCAATCATACCAGATCAAGCCTCATCAATAAGCCTTCGTTTAATCATCAAGCCATTCTTACTATGCTGTGCCACTGTTTATGTGGAAACAAGCTTCTTTCCGAATATAGTCCCCATTTAAGCAGTTTATTTTATCATGGCCAATAGGCAGAAAAAAAATAAAGCGGCGCTAAGCACCGCTTTATTTGTTCCATTCCTTCCCGTTTTTAGAGGGATTGAAAATTATTTTGCGTATTCAACTGCCCGCGTTTCACGGATGACCGTGACTTTGATATGACCTGGATAATCCAGTTCCTCTTCAATCCTTTTTCGGATATCACGGGCAAGCCGGTGTGCCTGAAGATCGTCAATCGCGTCTGGTTTGACCATAATCCGAACCTCACGGCCAGCCTGGATTGCGAATGATTTCTCGACACCCTCATAGGATTCAGAAATTTCTTCAAGTTTTTCCAGCCTGCGGATATAGTTTTCAAGGGTTTCACTCCGTGCTCCCGGCCTGGCAGCCGACAGAGCATCCGCAGCGGCAACAATCACAGCGATGATGGAGGTCGCCTCCTGATCACCGTGATGGGAAGCGATGCTATTAATGACAACCGGGTGTTCCTTGTATTTTCCTGCAAGTTCCACACCAATTTCAACGTGGCTTCCTTCCACTTCATGGTCAATAGCCTTTCCGATATCGTGAAGCAGTCCAGCCCGTTTAGCAAGGGTAACATCTTCGCCGAGTTCAGCAGCCATCAGGCCTGAAAGGTAAGCTACTTCCATTGAATGCTTCAGAACGTTTTGACCGTAGCTCGTCCTGAATTTCAAACGGCCGAGGATCTTGATAAGATCCGGATGCAATCCATGAACTCCCACTTCAAATGTGGTCTGCTCACCAACTTCCCGGATATACTCATCAACTTCCCGACGTGATTTTTCAACCATTTCTTCAATCCGTGCTGGATGGATCCGGCCGTCCTGAACAAGTTTGTCCAGGGCAATTCTCGCTGTCTCCCTGCGGATTGGATCAAATCCGGAAAGAATGACCGCTTCAGGCGTATCATCAATAATCAGATCGATTCCTGTAAGAGTTTCAAGGGTGCGGATGTTCCGGCCTTCACGGCCGATTATACGTCCCTTCATCTCGTCATTTGGAAGATTTACAACAGAAACGGTCGTTTCCGCCACGTGATCTGCAGCACAGCGCTGCAGTGCAAGAGACAGGATCTCTTTCGCACGCTTGTCTGCTTCTTCTTTTGCACGAGTCTCACTTTCTTTGATCAGAACAGCGAGATCATGGGAAAGCTCATTCTCCACTTTATCCAGAATGATCTGTCTTGCCGAATCTCTCGTCAAGCCTGAGATACGCTCAAGCTCTGTTTGCTGCCTGCGTACCATCTCATCCACTTTGCTTTCCATCTCTTCAATATGTTGTTGTCTTTCAGCCAAAGAGTTTTCCTTGCGGTCAAGAACTCCTTCTCTTTTGTCGAGAGAATCATCTTTCCTGTCAAGGTTCTCCTCTTTTTGCAATAATCGGTTTTCCTGTTTTTGTAGCTCGTTTCGACGATCACGAATTTCTTGTTCGGCATCCGTGCGAAGCTTATGAATTTCATCCTTCGCTTCAAGCATCGCTTCTTTCTTAGCTGCTTCAGCCTCGCGTCTTCCATCTTCAAGAATTTGCTCGGCGGCACTTTTTGCACCGGCAATTTTCGCTTCGGCAATCGATTTGCGAACAAAATAGCCAACAACTACACCTACGATTAGGCCAAGCAAAATGGAGATGATTAGTGTTGCGTCCATTATCTCACCTCCTCTTGCTATGAACATTTCTTGCTAGAATAATGTGTCGGCACGTACATTGTGTGATAGGGTCTCAATATACTGCACTTGTTTTTTTCAGGATGATTTTAGTTGTAAGCTAAAGGCAATCGGCAGTAGCTGCTTTAGCCAAAATCATCAGGTTCTTTTGTTAAAAAATACTAAAAATAAAACAAAATACACAACTTTATTGTATAGTTGTAAAAAATACTTGTCAAGCCAGTCATTCTGCCCGTTTCAGCCGATTCCCCGGGATCTGATCTGTTTTGTTTCCAAATCCTCTGACAGACAGAAAAAGGGCGGTGTAACTACCTGCGATTTAAAGCCCTATCCTCTTTTTAATTTGATCTGTTCCCGCTCATCTATGACCAGGCTTCTCAGAGTCAAGGGGGCAGGCGGCGGACAGCCTCATCGCTCTGTCCCGCTGCTTTCAGTGAGTAGCCCGGCACCTTCCGCTTTAATCAGCGTAACCAATCTTTGTAAGTTAAAACGATTTTCACAAAGAAACCCCCGGTATCGGGGGTTTTCCAATCCAATATTTCCTCAGGCAGACCACTTGCTGAATAGATGCCGGTTGTTAATCTTCCAGTTCAAACAGTTCTTCTTCCTCTTCGGGAGGAGCATCAACTGTTTCATCCAAACGGTAGTGATCTCTGATCTGTTTATGAATGACAGTCGCGACATTTGGATTTTCCTTTAAGAACTGTTTGGCATTCTCACGGCCCTGTCCCAGGCGCTCTTCATTATAGGAATACCAGGATCCGCTCTTTTGAACGATATCAAGGTCTGTTCCCATATCGATTATTTCTCCTTCACGGGAGATGCCCAGCCCATACATAATGTCAACTTCCGCCGTTCTGAACGGAGGAGCCACCTTATTTTTAACTACTTTGATTTTCGTTTTATTTCCCATTACGTCATTGCCCTGCTTGAGCTGCTCTGCACGGCGGACTTCAAGACGAACGGAAGAATAGAATTTTAATGCCCGTCCACCGGGAGTGGTTTCAGGATTTCCGAACATAACGCCCACCTTTTCACGAATCTGGTTGATAAAGATGGCGATGGTTTTGGACTTGCTGATGGCGCCGGACAGCTTTCGCAGCGCCTGGGACATTAGACGCGCCTGCAAACCAACATGCGAATCTCCCATTTCCCCTTCGATTTCCGCTTTTGGAACAAGCGCCGCTACGGAGTCGATTACAAGGATATCCACCGCTCCGCTTCGAACGAGTGCCTCGGCAATTTCAAGCGCCTGTTCACCTGTGTCGGGCTGTGACAGGAGCAGTTCATCAATGTTGACGCCAAGCTTTTGAGCATATACCGGATCCAGCGCATGCTCAGCATCAATAAATGCAGCCTGTCCGCCCTGACGCTGAACCTCCGCAATGGCGTGAAGAGCGACTGTTGTTTTACCCGAACTTTCAGGTCCGTACGTTTCGATAATCCGCCCGCGCGGGTATCCGCCTATTCCGAGTGCAACGTCCAACGCGAGAGATCCGCTTGGGACGGTGGATACTTTCCGGTCAGTCTGTTCCCCGAGCTTCATGATAGAGCCTTTACCAAACTGCTTTTCTATTTGTTTCAGCGCCATATCCAAGGCGGCTTGACGATCATTCATCTATCGTTCCTCCTCTAATCTTTAACCTATTCTTACTATATCTCTTTTTATTTAATTTGCCAAGAAAAAAGTCGAACATTCATTCGATTATTTTTCATCTTTGCTTATTGAAAATACGATTTATCGCTAAGGCAAAAGTTAATTATGCCATCAGCTAAACGGTAAAAAAAGAAAAGCACACAGCTTATTTCGCTGTATGCTTTTCCAGATGCTTCATGAGAAGCCTGCACCCGTATTTAACCGTTCTTCTTCTGATTCCGTCCCTGCTTCCTGCAAGCTTGAGCTCATGAACTTCTGTTCCGCTTTTGGATGAAATTCCGATAAATACTGTCCCGACCGGCTTCCCTTCCATCGGTTCAGGCCCAGCGGCACCCGTGAAGCTGATTCCGATATCCCCCTCTGCAAGAGAGCGGATATTTTCGGCCATTTCCTGCGCGCATTCCCGGCTAACCGCTCCAAATTCATCAAGCGTTTCCCGTTTAACCTTAAGCAAATTCTGCTTTACAGAATTTGAATAACAGACAATTCCTCCCTTTAAAACCCGGGAGGTGCCCTTTACAGTCGTTAGCTGCTCGGAAAACAGGCCGCCAGTCAGACTCTCTGCTGATGACACCGTAATCTTCCTTTCTATAAGGCGGTCTGTTAATTCCTGCAGGAGGCTTGTGCTCTCATACCCGTAGAAAAATTCACCGACCCGGCTGTTGATTGTCTGCTCCATTACGTTCAGCATCTGGATAGCCGTCGTTTCTTCCTTATGCTTAGCTGTCAGCCTCAGTGTGACTTCGCCGTCTCCTGCAAGCGGGGCAATCGTAGGATTGGTTTGTCCGTCAATCAAGTCTTCAAGCTCTGACTCAAGCTGGGACTCGCCAATCCCAAAATAACGAAGCACTCTGGATAGAATCCGGTCCTGCTCACCGAGAAGCTCCAGCAAATACGGCCTTGCATAATTTGAAAACATCGGGCGCATCTCTGATGGAGGGCCCGGCAATAGAATGTAGACGATTCCATCCTTTTGCAAAGCCATTCCCGGTGCCATTCCGACATCGTTTTGTAAAATCTGCGCTCCATCGAATACCAGGGCCTGCTTTCGGTTATTTTCGGTCATTGTACGGTTCAGCTTTGCAAAGTAATCCTCAATGGACTGCATGGCTTCCTGATCGGTAACCAGATTTACATTCAACAGGGCTGCAACCGTCTCTTTCGTTAAATCATCCTTCGTAGGTCCTAGCCCGCCTGTAAATAGAATGACGTTTGACCTCGACTGGGCGGTTTGAACCGCAGCTTTTAATCTCTCTGCATTATCCCCGGCCACAGTATGGTAATACGTGTTGAACCCCATTTCAGCAAGCTCACCTGAAATAAACTGCGCGTTCGTGTTAGCAATTTGCCCGAGCAGCAATTCTGATCCAACAGCAATAATTTCGGTTTTCGTATCCATAGCCTGGTCCTCCTTGAACCTTACTTTGAATTTAAAAATGCTTGTTTGTTTTTAGCAAAATAATCCCATCCCGAGATGACAGTGAAGATGACCGCGACCCATAATGCCATTTGTGCGAATGGGACGTTTAACGGTTCAAACGGGAAATTGTTAAGCAGAAGCACGGAGACAGCGATAATCTGTGTCCAGGTTTTAATTTTCCCGAGCATATTTGCCGCGACCACTTCCCCTTCATTCGCCAGGATGAGTCTTAAACCGGTCACAGCAAATTCCCGGCTGATGATGATAATGACCATCCATGCAGGAGCAAGCTGAAGCTGAACCAATATGATCAAAGCAGCGGATACAAGCAGCTTATCTGCGAGCGGGTCCAGGAATTTACCGAGATTTGTCACGAGATTGTACTTCCTTGCATAATATCCGTCAATCCAGTCTGTTACTGATGCCAGAATGAAAAGGATCGCGCCGGCAAATTGAGAAACCGGCATTTCCGTACCGGCCAGGCTCATTGATCCCCAGTTAAAGGGATAAAGCATGATGATCATAAAAACGGGGATTAGCAAAATTCTGGATACGGTAATTTTGTTTGGCAAATTCATATGTTTCTGCTCCTTCGTCCGGCACTGTGCAAAGTACAGCTCCGCCTTATTCTGTTGTAGGATAAATGGCAAGAAAAGCCATCATTGAGATGACTTTTCAGGGGTAGTATAGGTGATCGTCATGGATTGTGTCATGACTTTGGATGGATCGATCGCGTATTGCAAAGCTTCACCGTTAATCTTAATGTCTGTATTCGGAGCGTTTCCAATACGGATTTTTACTTCATTTTCATTTGTCAAATCAAGTTTCTCCGTGTTCCCTTTTTGAATCGTTTTAGACAGAAAAGTCTTGCCCTTCCCGTTTTTAACCGAAATCCAGGCCGCGTTCTTAGCGGTGATCTCCAATTCGAGTTTCTCTGCGTTCTCTACCTTATAATCAGAAGCGGCATTTCCTGTTTTTTTGCCGGTAACGGATTGCTTCAGCTCCGGCTCAGGTTTTTCAGCTGGCTCTTCCTCCGGCTCTTTTGCCTGTTTTTCCTGCTGTGGCTGCTCCGCCAAATCGGTGTCCCCGTTCTTGATTGAATCGTCCACTTTGACTTCTGATCCGATCGATTCTGACTGGGGTTCGGATTTTACTGGCGGAGCGCTGCCTGTATTGCTCTGGTTTAAAATATAAATCACAAAGGCAGCGGCTAAGATCAGAATAATGATTATGATTTTAGGCAGCAGGTCGATTGCCTTGGATGCACTTTCAGGCAGTTCACGCTGAGTCTGAACCCTCGAAAGCTGTCCCGGCACCTCATCCTGCCCGCTGTCCGGTATCTCCTTCCGGTAACGCTCAAACAGCTCTTCAGGATCAAGGCCTACTGCTTCTGCGTATTGCTTGATGAAAGCGCGGACGTAAAATTTGCCGGGCATAATTTGATAGTTGCCCTCTTCGATTCCAATCAAGTACCGTTTTTGAATTTTAGTCATTGTCTGCAAATCATCCAGTGAAATTTGCTTTTCTTCCCTCACTTGCTTAAGGTGATTCCCTAATTCGCTCAACCAAAACACCTTCCATAATTAAAAATCAAATCCAGAAAAAGCCGACTGATCGAGCATTTGGGGCTCTTCAGCGTCTTCATATGTAATTTTTTCATCCGGGTGGTTGCGGAGTTCAATGATATAGTCAAAATCATCCATTGTATATTCCGTATTTTGCACAAATACATCCGGGTGTTCCACAATCTTTGTCGCAGAGAGCCGCATGATTTCTCGAACCAGCTGCAGGTGGCGCTCCGTCCCTCTTCTGGTCGAAACAATGCCGTCAATGATAAAAAGATTATCTGCATCATATTCGTCGGCAATCAGCTGGCTTCTAAGCGTTTGCTTCAGGAGCGTCGAAGACACAAACAGCCATTTTTTATTGGCACAGACGCTGGAGGCTACGATGGATTCTGTTTTTCCGACCCTCGGCATGCCGCGGATCCCAATTAACTTATGTCCATCCTGTTTCATCAGCTCAGCCAAAAAATCAACGAGGAGTCCAAGCTCATCCCGGACAAACCGGAACGTTTTTTTGTCATCCGCATCACGCTGGATGTAGCGTCCGTGTCTGACCGCAAGCCGGTCACGGAGCTTTGGCTTTCTTAATTTTGTTACCGTAATCGTATCCATTGTATGTAAAATAGATTCCAGACGTTTTATCTGATCGTTGTGTTCACATTTTAAGAGGAGTCCGCGGCGCGAATCTTCTACACCGTTGATCGTTACAATATTTATAGAAAGCATACCCAGCAGGGAAGAAACGTCCCCAAGCAGGCCAGGCCGGTTTTTCTGGATTTCATATTCCAAGTACCATTCTTCCTTTTGCAAGGAAAATCCCCCTTTCAATTGAGGCGATATGTACCTATAAAACTATAATAAAGCATTTTCACTCAATAAGAAAGAAGAATTCCCTAAACCTCTTAACGGAGGAAGATGCTGGACATCCCTTTTAGGCTTCAGCAGATTATTTTTAGAAGGGAATCCTCCGGAAGTGCTGGTCCACTCTGAAAAAATTGAGCTTAAATGGGGCCACATGGCAGCCAGATTAAATCCAATTGAACAGAATATCATAAAGCAAAAAAGAGAGGCATCGCCTCCCCTTTTTAATGAGTTCCTTCTGTACCGTTGTTGCCCACAAGCTTAACCATCATGTTGGCGATGGCATGCTGTTCTTCTTCACTTGCAACACTCCATAAATCAGCCAGCACTTTTTCCTGGTCGTTTTTGGATTCAACCTGGTTCGCAAGATATCCACCGATTTCGTATGCAAGGCCTGAAATCGTTTCACGGCTCATTCCGCTGTTTTCAGCATGATGAAGGCGGTCCCCAAGGAAGTTTTTCCATGAATCCCAATTGTTCAAAACGGACATTGTCATTCCTCCAGTGCCATAGATTGATTACAAGGTTAGTTTTGCTGATTTGCTCTAATTTATGCAGGATGGTCAAACTTTTCTTTAGCGCCAGCCTCCGTTAACGGATAATATATGGCCATTTATATATGAGGCCTTATCTGAGGCTAAAAAGGAAACCGCATCTGCAATTTCTTCCGGTTTCCCAAGCCTGCCCGCCGGAATATCTTCAGCTATCGCCTTAAGGTCCTCTTTCGTGAACATGTCAAGCATGCTGGTTTCAACAGCGCCCGGCGAGACGGCATTCACACGGATCCCGCTTGGAGCCAGCTCTTTTGCCAATGCCTTAACAAACGTATTTTGTCCGCCCTTTACCATTGAATACAGAACTTCACACGCAGCCCCTGCCTCCCCCCATATGGAGGTTACAGCAATTATGGCACCTTTTTTTTCTTTCACCATGCCGGGTACTACTCCTCTTGAAAGCAAAAACGGGCTTGTCATATGGAGCTGTATCTGCTGGTCAATTTCTATTTCGCTAAGATCAGTAATCAGGCCGTAGGGGGCAGTTCCCGAAGCAAGAATGAGCAGGGATACGGGATGGGTGACCTGACTGAGAAGTTCCTTCGTTCCCCCGGATGCTGAAAGATCCGCCTGAACAAGGATACAGTCCGTTCCTTTAAGCTTCTCCTTCAGCCATTCCGCCTTTTTCCGTTTTTTATGATAATGAATATACAAGTTCCAGCCTTCTGATGCCAGCTTTTCAGCTATTTTTGATCCAATGCCGCCGGTAGCTCCTGTAATCAATGCGTACCTCATTTACTGGCTCCTTTTCATTAAACATGCCGGCTGTAATCAGCCGGCATCCTTTATTGCTGCTGTCCTGTCTTTTTCGGGACGACTGTAAAAACGGTCATTTGGCTTTCGTCAGCCATTTCCATTAACAATCCATCTGCATCTTCTTTAGAAATTTGCTCAAGAACTGGCACCACATCAAATAAATTCATGTCATTGAATGCATAGCGCGTAAACTGATTGGCAATATACTCCGGGGAATTAACTGATCTTAAAAATGCCCCGATTCGTTTTTTTACAGCCGTATCCAGCCGGTCTTTCTGAATGCCTTCTTGCTTTGCCTTCAGCAAGATCTCTTTAATCTGGTCAGAAAGCTCTTCAGGACGGTCCGTATCCCCGCCAATCATACCAAAACCAAATGTTTCTTCTTCCGTATAATCATAGCTGAACGTATCATCGATCAGCCCATTGCTGTACATGTCCTGGTATTGAACGGAGCTTTTCCCGAACAAAACATCCAGAATTAGGTTGGCAGTCAGTTCTTTTTTCAAAAGTTCCTCCCCTGCAAACCCGGTCACTTTTGCTTTTATGCCTACCAGGCATTTGGAGGACTGCACGTTCATCGGTAGGCTCTCCGATGATTTGTAAACCTCTTTACTTTCAGAAAGTCCCGGACGCTTAATTTCCTGCGGAGGATCGAACGATTTCTTATTCTGATTTTCCCTGATCTGATTCAATACCTGCTCAGGATCTACAGGGCCTGTAACGAATAGAAGCATATTGCTTGGATGATAAAACGTATGGTAGCACTCATACAGCAAATCCTTTGTAATATGGGAAATGGACTCAACCGTCCCGGCAATGTCAATTTTAACAGGATGCTTTTCATACATATTCTGGATTAGCCCGAAATAAAGTCTCCAATCAGGATTATCATCATACATATCAATCTCCTGTCCGATAATCCCTTTTTCTTTCTCAACCGACTGCTCCGTAAAATAAGGCTCCTGAACAAAATCAATTAGTGTTTCTAGATTCGTCTCTGCATCTGCCGTGCTCGAGAAAAGGTAGGCGGTTCTTGTGAAGGACGTAAAGGCGTTGGATGAAGCTCCCTGTTTGCTGAATTGCTGAAACACATCTCCATCCTCTTTTTCAAACAGTTTATGTTCAAGAAAGTGAGCAATGCCATCCGGCACCTTTTTCATTTCCTCTTGTCCGAGAGGCACAAATTCATTGTCTATAGAGCCATACCTGGCTGTAAAGGTTGCATACGTTTTGTTAAATCCTTTTTTGGGCAACACGTATACATTCAGGCCGTTCTCCATTTGCTCATGATAAAGCTCTTCCTGGAGCTGTTTAAACTGTATCGGCTTAACCATCGCTTTCTGCCCCCGTTCCTTTAAGAAAATAAATCGTATCGAGCTGAATATTGGATGCTGCTGCAACCACTTCTTCCTTTGTTACTTGGCTTATTCCATCAAGCAGCTCATCAAACGTGCGGCCTGCATTGGCAGCAGCATTTTGGTACAAGACCTCGCAAAGCCCGAAGCTCGTATCAATCGTTTCTAGAAGCTGATTGCGGATCATTCCTTTTGTCTGATCCAGATCTTCTTCTGTAAAATCTCCGGCCTTCATAGCCCCCATTTGTTCCTTAATGATGGATACCGCCCGGTCAAAGTTGCCGACTTCAATTCCGGACATTACCATGAGAAGACCTTTATGGGATTCGACTCTTGAAGCTGCATAGTACGCAAGACTTGCTTTTTCCCGGACGTTGATAAAAAGCTTGGAGTGTGAGAACCCGCCGAATATTCCGTTAAAGACTTGAAGGGCGAAATACTGTTCATCCTTGTAGGTGCAATTCGTCCGATACCCGATATTTAATTTTCCCTGCTTCACATCTTCTTCTTCAATGACTTCTTTTTCTTCAACTTTTTGGGAGACCTGCTTTTCAAGCTCAGGGTAAGCATGGGAATTAGCAGCGAAAGTAAAGTGTGTTTGAATCATTTTCCCCGCTGTTTCCTCGCAGAAATCACCAATCAGGTAAAAATCGAGCTTATCTTCCTTTAGAACACGCTGATAATACTCGTAAAGCTCTGCTGCTGTCAGAGCATCGGCATCTTCCATTTCCCCGTTGACGTGAAGAGCGTATGGTTCATCCTTGCACATTTCCTGTACAAGCCTCAAATTCGAATAGCGCATTTTATCGTCGTAAGCAGCCTGAATTCTCTGCTTCAGCGTCCTTTTTTCTTCCTTTATAATGCTTTCATCAAAAGCATCTCCATTTAAAAGAGGTCTAAGGAGGATATCTGACATAAGCTTAATGGCCTCTTCCAGCAAGGGGGTTTTTTCCGTTAAAAAATTCTCATTGGCCACTTCCATCCGAAGGGTAATGATATGATTTTCACCCTTTTTGGTAAGGTCCGCAAAAAGGGTTGCGCCATACAATCCATCCAAGTGATGACGGATTTGACCTGTGGATGGGAAGCGGGCGGTAGCGCGCTGAAGAACGTATGGAAGAAGCGCCCGCTTCGTAACCGTCTCTTTTTTAAGTGGGGCAAGAAGCTTTAATACAAGTGTGTTTGTTTTGTATTTATCCGTTTTAATGGTATGAACGGTCATTCCATTCAGTTTTGTTAGCTTTTCTTCAAAAAAAGACATACATTCACTCCTCAATCTAAGGATTATCCTTTGTAGTTTAGCCTTTTTTAAATTAAATGAGTCTAATTGTACCAGTAATTATACCAATTAGAGGAACATTTAGGAAATATGGAGATTGTATGCTTGAGAAAAAGCCGTTATGCAAGGAACTTATATAAAGACGCCCCTGAATGATCAGGGACGCCTGGATTTAGTAAAAGCTTAATGCTGTTCACGTTTCTTCATAAACGGCCACCAGTTTGCTTTGTCAAAGGTTTTAACCATGACCGGAACGAAAATCGGCAAAATAACAAACGCATAAAGAATGAGCCCTGTGAGAACGAGCGTTGCAATTTGAAGCAAAGACAGGACCCCGGATGGAAGCATGGCAGCGAAAGTACCTGCCAGAATAATGGCGGCTGAAATAATGACCGTTCCCATATTTCTCATCGCTGTAATCATCGCGGTTTTTACATCCAGTTCCTTATATTCATTAAAGCGGTCCATTAGGAAAATCGAATAATCAATGCCAAGGGCCATTAGAATAACAAAGCCGAAGAAAGGCACAGCCCAGTTAATGCCGTCATATCCGAGAAGATCCGTAAAAATCCATTCTGATATGGCACTGGAAGAATAGTACGTAATTAAAAGCGAGCCAACCAGATAAACCGGCATCACAAATGATTTAAGCAGCACAGCCAGAATGATTAGAATGGCTGTAATCATAAAGAGGACCGTTCGATTATAGTCCGCATCCGAAATTTCCTGCAAGTCTGCATACGTACTTGTAACGCCTGATACACCAACGGTAGCATTATCAAGCTCCGTTCCTTTGACTGCACGGTTTACAGCAGCTTCGAGGTCATCCATTTTTTCGAGCGCTTCATTCGAATATGGATTAACCTTCAGCACGACATCCATCGTTGTCAAGGTCTGGTCTTCAGACATATACTCATTGAACACCTGCTGAAAATCGTCATTTTTCAGAACTTCATCAGGCAGGTACCAGCCATCTGCGTCCGACCTGCTGAGCCCGTCCAGATAGGTCTCTGCTTCGTTAAGTCCGCCTGAAACCTGGTTCAGTCCATCGACGCTGTCATTCAATCCATCTGTCAGCTGTCCAAGCTGCTCCGAAAAAGGACTTAAACCCATCTTTAATTCAGATTGCCCTTCAGCTAATGAACCCGCTCCTTCCTGCAGCTTCGGCAGACCGCTGATCACCTGGCCTTGCCCTTCAGAGGCTGCATTAAGACCTTCAGATAATTGGCCCAGTCCTTCTGAAAGCTGTACAAGGCCATTTTGAAATTCCTGCTGTCCCTTGTTGATTTCCCCAAGGCCATCATTTGCTTTCTTGATTTGGGGGATGGCTCCAGAAAGTCCTCCCGAAAGCTGCTCTGTCGCCTTGCTTAACTCTCCCAGCCCTTTTTCAAGACCGAGCACGGTTCCATAGATGGTTTGATAATCCGGGTCATTTTGTATGTTCGGATAGGCAGGATTCGCACCAAGCCTGTTTAAAGGCTCTTTCAAATCTGAGATGGCTGTTTTGGATTCCTTAACGCCTTGATCTGCCGCTGCAAGTCCCTCGGATAAATCCCCAAGCTGGGCTGCTGCTTCCTGATATCCTTCTAGCACCTGCCCGCTGCCCTGAATCAGCTCATCCAAGCTTTCTTTTGCTGCATCAACCTGCTCTTTGATTTCCATGGAGCCGGCGGAGCCTTCACTTACACCTTCTCCAATCTTTTCAAGTGCCTTTTTGATTTCGCCTACGCCATCCTTCAGATCATTCGATCCCGTTATGAGCTGATCAATTCCGGAAGTCGCTTCCTCTAGCTGGGGCTCTGATCCGGATAGCTGTTCAGAGGCTTCGTTTAAGCCCTCCCCGATCTCTTTTAATCCTTCATTCCCCTGCTCGATGCCTTTACCCAGTTCCTCCGCCTGGCTTGAGACTGCCAGTTCTTCAAGCTCGTCACCGAGCGGCCTGGTTGCACTTCTCACCTTGTCAACGTCATCGATTTGATCGAGATCTTTGCTGATGTTTTCTATAACTGCAAGATTTTCTTTCGTGTTCAACGGCTGATCATCTTTAATGACAATCGTTGCCGGCAGGGATTCACCAGGGCCGAAGCTGTCTGAAATCAAATTGAAGGCTTTAACTGATTCATACTGATCTCCGATTTCATCCAAAGAATTAAACGACAGACTTCCATTGTACTGAATCAATGCAGGTGCAATGACTGCAGCGATAATGAGCAGAGCGAGGATTGGCCTCTTGAATGAGAATTTCCCTGCCCACTCCCAGGATTTGCTTTCTGCATGCTTGATATTCCCTTTTAAAGGCCAGAACAGGTTGTTCCCGAGCACCATCATAAAAAACGGAACGAGTGTGACGAGCGATGCGATCAAAAAGGCGATTCCAACCGCAACAGCCACAGCAGACTGATATAGCTTAAACTCAGCAAAGGCAATGGAAGCAAAGCCAGCGAATACGGCAAGGCCGCTGTATATCACGGTCCTGCCGGCTGTTTTAAAGGTTTTGATAATGGCTTCCGTTTTTTCTTCACCGTTCCCCAGCTCTTCTTTAAAACGGCTGAGAAGAAGGATGCAATAATCCGTACCGATTCCGAACATGACAGCTACCATAAAGATTTGAGTGAAGGTAGATAATGGAAAATTGAAGTATTCTACAAAATAAGCTACTGCTGCCTGACTTGTCACATAGGCTACCCCTACCGTAATAAGCGGAATCACCGGAGCGACAAGGGAGCGGAAAACGAGAACAAGTACGACGAGAATAAAAGCTACTGTAATATACTCTGTTTTCTTCAGCCCCTCCTGAGAGCTGTCAACTACATCCTTATCAATCAGGTCGCTTCCTGTCATATAGTGCTCTACCTTATAGGAGCTGATTTGCTTTTTGATTTCAGCAGCAGCATCGGCAGCAGACTTTTCACCTTCCGCCAGGGAAATGGCTGCCAGTATGGTTCTGCCGTCCTTTGAGACCATCTGATTTTCAAGCTCTTTATTTGTAAAATGGGTTGTTACGGTTTGAATCCCGAGGCTTTTGCGATTTTCCTCGAGGTCTTCAACTGCTTTTTTGATTTCATTTTTTTCTTCAGCGCTTAATTTTTTCTCATTATGAAACACAAGTGCCAGTGCTGCACCATCTCCTGATGAATGCTCATCCAGCAGCTCCCCTGCTACGGAGGAAGAATACCCGTCAGGGACGGTAATCTGCCCTTTTTCAGCTACCAAATCTCCCATGTTCGGTGAAGTGAGCATTAAGACAGCCGCGGCTGCAATCCATACAACAAGCAGGATCCACCTTAATTTAATAATCCCTCTCATCATCTTCCATTCCCCCGTTCTTTTTCTGCCATTGAGGCTGAAATCTTTTCAAAAACTCTTAAAAACGTGTCGATCTCATCCTCGGACAGTTCCGTTAAGTAACCGGCAACGTAATTCTGGATTTGCTTTTCTCCATTTTCATACACCTGCCGTCCCTTTTCTGTGCTTTGCAGGAAAACGTTCCGCCTGTCTTTCTCATCACGGATTCTTTCTATTAATCCTTTTTGCACAAGCCTCTCAATCATGGCTGAGATAGCGCTTTTGTTTACCCCGCAAATGTTTGCCAGCCATGTTGCCTGGCACTTGGGGTACATCGTGATATACCTTAAAATCTGGTACTGCTCAATTGTGATATCCTCCAGAACCTTCTCAGTAACGATAGCTGTTACTCTTTTGGCCGCAAAGAAATACACCTCTTCATACCTATGTATAAAGGCTTTGATTTTTTCATCCTGCAAATTAGTTCACCCCATTAACCATTCAATACATAAACTATTTAATACGCTTCCGTCACTTCTGTCAATAGGAAAAATAGGTCAAAAAAAACTCCTCTGCTGTATGAGGAGTTTTCATTTTATGTCGTTTTCAGTTTTGCCCGCTGATCCTTATCTTCAGGTTTTAAAAAGAGGAGACCGATTGCCAGTGCCAGAAGACTGAATCCTCCGGAAGTGTAATAAATCATGTGCTCTGATTGTGCCATGATCGCCGCATAAAGAGGCGGACCGGCTGCCACACCGATGAATCTCATGGAGCTGTAGAAGGACGTAATGGTTCCACGGTGTTCCTTTTCGATGCCCTCTGTAATTAAGGCATCCAGTGATGGCAGTGCCATTCCGATCCCGACACCGCTTATAACGAGGAAAGCAAATAAAAAACCGATTTCATGCTGAACTCTGAGTGCAATAAAAGAAACAGCGAGCAGTCCCATTCCAATCACAATTAAGAGTTTCATTAACGTTTTTTTGCTTCCGATCATTTTACCCGCAGCAAAGGAACTGACAGATAGCGCAAGCAGCGGAATGGCCAGAAGAAATCCTTTTGCAATGCCATCAATTCCATATTTTGTCTCAAGCGTGTCGGATAAATAAAACAGCACGCCAAACAATATAAGCATAATGATTCCGCCTATTGCGAAAATGGCGTACAGCCATCTTCCGCTATTTTTGAAGATATCTTTGACACATGAAATAAAGGCACGAAAGTCCTGAGCCTCTTCTTCTTTTTTCGGAACTTTCACTAAGAAGAAAACGAGAAGCACTCCGGCTAAGCTGAAAAACGGGATAAACCAGAAAGGCATAAACCATACGAAGCTGGCTAAAAAAGCCCCTATAATCGGACTTAACACTTTTCCCGCCGTGTTGGCCGTTTCAATCAGCCCGAGTCCCGAACTGATTTCCTCATCATCTTCAAAAAGGTCTCCGATAAGAGGAATGACGACTGGGGCTGCTCCGGCTGAACCGATGCCTTGAAGGATCCTTCCTGCAAGAATCCACATGAACGGATTTGCTGTATTGACTGAAGCCCATGCAGAAAGGGCTCCCCCCGCTCCGGCAATTAATAAACAGGGAACAATGACCGTCTTTCTCCCAATCCTGTCAGATAGATACCCGGCTATCGGGATAAGAAGAATCGCTACAACGGAATAGACTGTGATGATGAGTGAAACTTGAAAGGAACTGATACCGAGTTTCTCTTCAATTTCCGGAAGCACAGGGATCAGCATGGAGTTGCCTAACGTCATGATGAGCGGAACCGATGAAAGCGCAAGTAAATTTATTTTGTTGGAATTGGCCATATCCTTCACCCTGTATAATTATTCGATATAGACATTGTTCCGTTCCGGCACTGTTATTATTCATATAAGCCGGAATGCTGCTGAAAATCAGCCAGCTGCCGCATTTGCCTGAATAAGGAATAGATCGGCCATTACAGGAAAAATGCTTTACTATTTCTGGAGGATGGAGAACGGCTTCTAGTGGCCCTTATCCCTGAACGCTCATCTTATAGCTTGGATCGGGAAAAATTACAGACAAAAAGTGCCCGGAGCATGGCTCTGAGCACTTTTTCTTTTTCCCAGGACTCGGAGGGGATTGCTTTGTTCCTCTTATTTTCCGCCCGCTTTAGGGACAGAAGTCTGAATAATCAAGGAATGGAAGCTTACCTTTTCCCTTTTATATAAGGCGTTCCGAGTGCTTTAGGAGCATCGGCGCGTCCAATAAACCCTGCAAGGGCAAAAATCGTCAGAACATAAGGGGTGATGAGCAGGTAAACTGCAGGAATATCTTTAAGAAACGGAATAGAGCCGCCAACGATACTGATTCCCTGAGCAAGTCCGAAGAACAGGGCAGCACCCATCGCTCCCAGAGGATGCCACTTGCCGAATATCATCGCTGCAAGTGCCATAAATCCCTGTCCGCTGATGGTGGCATGGCTGAAATCTCTTGAAATAATCGTAGCATAAATGGAGCCGCCGATTCCTGCGAGTGCTCCTGACAAAACAACCCCGATGTACCTCATTTTTGTTACATTGATCCCCATCGTATCCGCTGCCATTGGATGCTCGCCAACCGCCCTCAATCTAAGGCCGAAAGGTGTTTTATATATGACATACCAGACCGCCACGGATAGCAGGATCGCTATATATGAGGTAATGTATCCATTGCTGAAAAACAGCGGTCCAACGACCGGGATCTGACTGAGGACGGGAATGTCGATAATATCAAAGCTGCGGTCAATCCGGTCGGTCTGCCCTTTATCATACATCAATTTCACAAGAAACAGCGTCAGTCCTAATGCCAAAAAGTTGATCGCGACGCCGCTTACGACCTGATCAGCCCTGAATGTTATCGTTGCTGCTGCATGAAGCATTGCAAAAACCGCACTGGCCGCCATAGCGGCGAGCAGGGAAAGCCACGGTGTAAGGGCGCCAAAGCTTTCAGCGAACGAAAGATTAAAAACGATCCCCGTGAATGCCCCAATAACCATTAGGCCTTCCAGACCAATGTTGACGACACCGGATTTTTCACTGAATACTCCGCCTAGCGCTGTAAGTATAAGGGGAGCGGCTACAAACAAAGCGGTAGGAATGATGATTTGAAGTGCCTGAAGCAAAGTCATTTATTTTTCCCCCTTTTTAAACCGAAGCAGCAGCCAGCGGATGAAATAGCTTGATGCCACAAAGAAAATAATCAGTGCAATAACAATCTCAACAAGCTCATTCGGCACTCCGGACTCAAGCGGCATGTTCAGCGCACCGACTTTTAATCCTCCAAAAAGAAATGCCGCAAAAATGACTCCAACCGCCGTATTTCCTCCAAGGAGTGCTACAGCAATTCCATCAAAGCCGATCCCTGTAAATCCGCTTTTCACAGAAACGTATTCAAAGGTTCCGAGTCCTTCCATAGCTCCTGCAAGCCCTGCAAAACCACCGGAAATCACCATGGATAGAATGATGTTTTTGTTCACACTCATACCGGCATAGCGTGCTGCATCCTGATTAAAGCCTACTGCCCGAAGCTCATATCCTTTGGTCGTTTTTTCCAGCAGGAACCACATGATGAATGCAGCCGCCAGGGCAATCAGAATGCCGTAATGCATCCGCGAGTAATTAGTAAGCGCTTCAAGATTCTCGGCTAAACGGAGGCTTGCGGAAGCCGGAACCTCCTCAGTTGTATCGCTGCCTTTTGTTAATACAGATTGAATGATGGCGTTTGTCACATATAAAGCAATATAGTTCATCATAATCGTAACGATTACTTCATGAACGCGGAAACGCGCTTTTAGCAGTCCAGGAATAAACCCCCATAAAGCTCCTGCCAATGCGGCTGCAATGACGGCCAGCGGGAGGTGAATGACCTTCGGCAAATCAAAGGCGAGCCCCACCCATACGGCTGCAAGCCATCCAACGATGACCTGGCCCTCCACACCGATATTGAATAAGCCGGTCTTAAAGGCAAATGCAACGGCAAGGCCAGTCAGGATATATGGGGTCATTAACCGGATGGTATCTCCGATGTTGTAAGGATCTCCAAATACACCATTCCATAGGGAAGCATACCCCAAAAGTGGATCATAGCCGCTAACAAGCATAACGATGGCTCCGACCAGCAATCCAAGGAGGACCGCAATAACTGGAATAAGCAGATTTATATACCGGCTGAGTTTGATATTCATGTTGCCGCACCTTCTTCCTTAATCTTGCTGCCGGCCATCAACAGCCCGAGCTCCTGCTCGGTTGTTTCTTTCGGATTCACAATCGCTACGATTTTCCCTTCATAAATGACGGCAATCCGGTCACTTACATTTAAAATTTCTTCTAATTCAAAGGATACAAGCAAAATGGCTTTTCCTTTATCCCGCTGCTCGATCAGACGTTTATGAATAAATTCAATCGCCCCGACATCCAGTCCTCTTGTAGGCTGAGCGGCGATCAGCAAATCCGGATCCCGATCCACCTCGCGGCCAATGATCGCTTTTTGCTGATTGCCTCCGGAAAGGGCTCTGGCAGGTGTAGAGGAACTCGGCGTACGGACATCAAACTCCTGAATCAATTGCTCCGCTTTATTATAAATTTCCTTGTATTGCAGAACTCCTGTTTTGGAATATGGCTTTTGATAATAGGTTTGAAGAACCATATTTTCCCCAATGGCAAAATCAAGAACGAGTCCGTGCTTATGCCTGTCCTGAGGGATATGTCCTACACCGGATTCAGCAATTTTTCTCGGATTTTGCCGGGCAATGTTCTTGCCGTTCAGCAGAATGGAACCGGAATCAATTTTTCTTAACCCGGTAAGGGCTTCAATCAGTTCGCTCTGGCCATTCCCGTCAACACCTGCTATCCCGACAATTTCACCCGCTTTTACCTCCAGAGACAGCGAATCTATTGCGGTAACCTGACGGGAGTCTTTCACAATAAGTTCTTTGACATGTAAAACCGTTTCCTTTGGAGATGCGGGGGTCTTTACTGTTGTAAACACGACTTCCCGGCCAACCATAAGGGACGCGAGTTCATTTGGGTTTGTATCTGTAACAGAAAGTGTTCCAATTCCTTGGCCTTTTCTTATAACGGTAACCTTATGGCACACTTCCATGATTTCTTTTAATTTATGGGTGATGAGAATAATGGATTTCCCTTCGCTAATAAGGGCTTTCATGATAGAAATCAGCTCTTTGATCTCCTGAGGTGTGAGCACTGCTGTTGGTTCGTCAAATATCAGGATTTCTGCTCCACGGTAAAGGGTTTTCAGGATCTCAACCCTCTGCTGCATTCCTACGGAGATGTCAGCAATTTTTGCTGCCGGATCTACAGCAAGTCCGTATCTCTCTGAAATTTCGCGGACATGCTTCTCAGCTTCCTTCATATTGGTTTTGCCCATTTTAGAAGGTTCATTTCCTAAGATAATATTTTCTGTTACCGTAAAATTGTTGACAAGCATGAAATGTTGGTGTACCATTCCTATTCCGAGCTCATTTGCGGTATTAGGATTTGTGATATTCACTTTCTTTCCCTTAACACGAATTTCGCCCTTTTCAGGCTGATACAATCCGAACAGAACGTTCATCAGAGTTGATTTACCTGCTCCATTCTCTCCCAATAAGGCATGGATCTCGCCTTTTTCAACTTGCAGAGTGATGTTGTCGTTTGCGACGATTCCAGGAAATTCTTTTCGGATTCCGAGCATTTCGATTACATAATCCATGTTGCTTCACTCCTTTTTCATAGGGGATGTATCCTATTGCGATTCACCGCCTTAAAATCTATTCAGCCATCTGTAGTAGACTTTAAGCCAAGGAATAGCATTTGGTTTGGCGGAACTCTGCCGGATGCAGATCTTGCCCATTATATAAGCCGGGGTGTTATAAAAAAGGCCAGAAGGAGATCCAGCCTTTTTCTATAAGTGTTCTTGCTGTTTATTTTGTTGGTGAAGTCGGAACTTCGATTTCGCCCTTGCTGATTTTTTCCTTATACTCTTCCGCTTGCTTCATCGCTTCTTCGGAGATATTGTCCCCTTTAGCTACACTGATGGCATCTTGGTCCAAACCGTAGCTGATCACTTCTCCGCCAGGGAATTCGTCGTTTTTGGCTTTATCCGCAAGATCTTTAACCGCAACATCTACACGCTTAACCATTGAAGTTAACGTAATGTTGAATTCTTTCCCGTCTTTGTCTGTTCCTTTGCCCTCTTCACTTTGGTCCTTATCAACACCAATTACATAAAGCTCCCGGGACGGATCTTTTTTCTTAAGGTCAATTGCTTCAGAAAAAACTCCGTTTCCTGTTGCACCGGCTGCATGGTAGATAATATCCGCTCCGGAACCGTACATGGAAGAAGCGATTGCTTTTCCTTTATCTGCTTTATCGAATGCTCCTGCATACTGTACATCCACTTCAGCCTCAGGGTTTACTGCTTTAACCCCCTCAACAAAACCGGCTTCAAACTTGCCGATCAGTTCGCCTTCCATGCCTCCGACAAAACCTACTTTATTTGTCTTCGTAGTCAAGCCTGCTACAACCCCAACGAGGAAGGACCCTTCATGTTCTTTAAACACGATGCTTGCAACATTGTCTTTTTCTACTACACTATCAACGATCGCAAATTTAGATTCCTTTTGCTGATCAGCAATTTCTTCAATAGCCGGCTGAAGCTTGTATCCAATCCCATAAATCAAGTCATACTTTTGTCTGACAAGGGTATTCAGGTTGGTTACATAGTCTCCGTCGTTTTTAGACTGAAGGTAATTGTAGCCTTTGTTCCCTTTTTGCATGTCATTTTCTTCCCCGAACGCCTTAATTCCTTCCCATGCGGATTGGTTGAACGATTTATCATCCACTCCCCCGACATCGGTAACCATAGCTACAGTGAAATCGCTTGCTTTTCCGCCTGTTTCAGCTGACTTGTTTCCGCATGCTCCAAGGATGGTACCGGCAGCCAGAACAGCTGATAGTGCTAAACCCCATTTTTTCATTTCTATTTCCCCCCGTAATGATTAGAATAGTATGAAACTATGAATACAATGTGCAGAGCTTGTCCTTCATCACCTCCTAAAAAAGAACTCTGCTAATATCTTTTTCTCACAACATGGAATGAGAACATATCCGCCCGGAAATAATTCAGGGAGTACAATGCCGGCCTGTCCTCCATATCAAAGTGCAGCTGCTTGAGCAAAAGCAGGGCCGTTTCAGGCTCGCAGTGTAACAGCGGTGAAATTTTCTCATGGTAGCCGATCGGCTCTATCGCTGTTATGGCATGCCCAATCACCCTGTTCGTCTCGGATTCAAGAAGATCAAAGAGAGATTCATTTCCAGCCATCCTATCTTTTGGCAGCAGTTCACCCGGGATTTTATCAAGGCAATAAACCACCGGCTCGCCATTTGCCGTCCGCACTCTTTCGATTTGAAATATTTCGTCATTTTCTGTTATGCCAAACCGTTCAGCGTCTTCCTCTGTCGACCCGGTCATCGCTGAAGACAGAAAAATGGTACCGGCGGTTCTTCCGCCTTGGCGAATCATGTCAGTCACACTGTTAAGCTGCTCAATTCCTGAACTGAACAGAGGAATCGTGTTAACAAATGTGCCGACGCCGTGACGTCTGATGATGACGTTTTCTTCTTCCAGTATCCGGAGTGCCTCCCTGAGTGTAGCCCTGCTCACACCTAGGCTTTTTGCCAGGTCGAACTCAGAAGGAAGCTTCTCTTTTTCTTTGTAGGAGCCTTTTTTTATATCTTCTTTGATTCGATCTATAACCTGCAGATACAGGTGCCGATTGTCTGATTTAATGCCCATTACAAGCCCCCGTTTTTTAAAGATCAGACATCTGATGTTTAACCTTTACTAATCGAACATAATATATCATGTTTTCATTAAGAAATAAATAAAAATTTTAATAATTTTGTCGAATTCCCGTAATACTATTTACTCAGCCTTAACATTTCTTATAATAATATTATGTAAACCTGTATACTAAGAAACAGAAGGGTTTCCCCTTCTGTTTACGAGCTCATTTCATCATATTGTGTCTTACTCATCAATACTTCACGCGGTTTGCTCCCCTCATAAGGTCCTACTACACCGCGTTCTTCCATTGCATCAATCAGTCTTGCGGCTCTTGTGTACCCCACACGGAACCTTCTTTGGATCATAGAAACGGATGCTGTCTGCATATCGATCACAAGCTGGACGGCTTCCTCATACAAATCATCATTTACTTCTCCTGCTGTTTCAGCCGTTTCAGAGGGAATCATATTCTCCTGATATTGGGCTTTCTGTTGAGAAATTACGAAATCCACGACCTCTTCCACTTCGTCATCGGACAAGAAGGCTCCCTGGACACGAACTGGTTTAGATGCTCCAGTAGGCAGAAACAGCATGTCCCCTCTTCCCAGAAGCTTTTCAGCTCCCCCCATGTCGAGGATGGTTCTGGAGTCTGTCATGGAGGATACACTAAAGGCGATCCTTGAAGGAATATTTGCCTTTATGACTCCTGTAATGACATCCACAGATGGGCGCTGCGTTGCAATGATCAAGTGAATCCCTGCAGCCCTTGCCATCTGCGACAGCCGGGTTATGGAGTCTTCCACATCAGAGGAGGCAACCATCATTAAGTCTGCAAGCTCATCTACAATGACAACGATATAAGGAAGCTCCGGCTGTTTTTCTCCATCCTCGGCGTTTACTCTTCTAATATTGTCATTATAGCCTTCAATATTTCTCGTACCAGTATGAGAAAATAGCTCATACCTTCTCTCCATCTCATTGACCACTTTTTTCAGCGCCTGAGAGGCTTTTTTCGGATCCGTCACAACCGGTGCCAGGAGATGGGGAATTCCATTGTAAACGTTTAGTTCGACCATTTTAGGATCGATCATCATCATCTTTACTTCATGTGGCTTCGCCCGCATCAGAATGCTCGTGATGATCCCGTTGATGCATACGCTTTTTCCGCTTCCTGTCGCGCCGGCTACGAGTAAATGAGGCATTTTGTTCATCTCGGCGAGAACTGCTTCACCAGAAATGTCACGTCCCAAGCCGATGAGAAGCTTTGCATCCGGGCGGTCCTTCCCATTATGTTCGATGACCTCCCGCAGTGAGACCATAGCCACCTCTGAATTCGGAACTTCAATGCCAATCGCAGATTTTCCGGGAATCGGTGCTTCGATCCGGATATCTTTAGCGGCTAACGCCAGGGCCAGATCGTCGCTAAGGTTAACAATCCGGCTTACTTTCACGCCCGTGTCCGGATAAACCTCATATTTCGTTACCGCCGGTCCAAGGTGTACTTGAGTCACTTTGGCCTTTACGCCAAAGCTTTGAAACGTGCGTTCAAGCTTTCTGGCATTTTCATAAATATTTTTCTTATCCGTCTGCTGGCCATTATGCTTTGGCTGATTAAGAAGGGAAACCGGCGGAAGCTTATAGTCTTTGTTCTCGACTTCCGTAAACCGGATCTGAATAGGAGGAGCAAGGTCAGGTTCATCCTCAGGAGCACTGTTTTTTTGAACAGCCTTTTCGGTTTCCGGCTCCTGCGGCGGCTGCACGGCCTCTACCCTGTCCGCAAAGCTTGAAATGATCGGCTCCGCATTTTCATGAAAGTCCTGATCCCCTTCATAAGGCTTCGTAGCTTCCATATCTTTTTGCTCATCGCGGGACCTTTGAGTCTTTCTTTGTCCTTGAGCAGATGAGCTCTTTCTTTTTTTCTTTTTAAAGGATCCCGGCAGCTGTTTCATATCATGTAAAAATGCTGAAAATTGTCTTTTGAAAAAGGAAAATACCGGTCCGAAAATCTTAAATAGCGTCTCCTGCAGAGATTTATCGGTAATAAGCAGGATGCCGGCTACAATCATCCCTGCTGCGATAAGCTTTGATCCAGCCGCAGCAAAGAGGAAATAAGAGGCTGCGAATAAAAGGGCTCCAATCATTCCTCCCCCCAGGTCCCGGGAAGCTGTTTCGCCTTTTATTTCCATCATATATAATTCCCATGTATTGCGAATCACACTGGAGGATCCTGCCTCACCTCTGGCAAGCACATTTTCAAACAGCCCAACATGAGTCAGCAGAAGAACGGCTGCTGTAATTAAATAGGCTCCGATCATCCTCCTTGAAGAATAAGGCGGCCTTTTTTTGTACCAGAACACGTAAATTCCAGCTGCTGCTAGCGCGAGCAGCGAGAGAATATACCACTCGCCAGCAAAAAAGCGGAAAAACTGAACGATACTTGAACCAGCTGCGCCAAGCTTTGCCATGGCAATAACCGCTGCAGCAGTCAAGCCCAATCCAATCAGCTCATATTTAAAAACCGGTTTGGAGGAAGCTTTTTTCTTTTGTCTTGTTTTCTTTTTTGCCATATGATCACCTGTCATCAATCATAAAATTCGCATGCCCCGGTCCCGCAAAAGCTGACCTCGCCTGCATAAATGAAGAAAGCAGCCATTGCAAAAGGCTGCTCGTTTCCACAGGTTAAGTATACCATAAATGTACGGGTTCCTGACTAAAATACCACAAGACTTGACTTGATTTTTTGACCGGGCATACACTCGGATTGCAAATAATGATTCGGGTTGCTGCTTAGGAGCCTTACGACTTCATATGAGGCATCCGCACAAGGGCGGACGATCATTTCCACTCCATTGACGATAGCCATTTTCTCTGCTGCCGGTTCCCTGTTATCGGTTGGAAAAATCAGCTCCTGAGGCATCATTGTATAGAGGATCATTGCAGGACCTGCTCCTGGTCATCGCTGTCTTTATTTTTCGCAATCAGCTCGTTAAGCTTTTTTATAGCAGCTCCCACTCCGCCAACATCATCAATCAGCCCGTACTCCACCGCATCGGTTCCAACTACGTTCGTTCCGATGTCTCTTGTGAGATTTCCTTTTGAGAACATCAGCTCTTTGAATTTTTCTTCTGTAATCCCCGAGTGCTTCGTCACAAAGTTTACAACCCGGTCCTGCATTTTATCCAAATACTCAAACGTCTGCGGTACCCCGATTACCAGTCCGGTGAGTCTTACCGGATGGATCGTCATGGTAGCAGTTTCGGCTATATAGGAATGGGTACAGGAGACGGCTATCGGAACACCGATTGAATGTCCGCCTCCGAGGACAATTGAAACGGTCGGCTTGGAGAGAGAACTTAGCATCTCTGCTATGGCAAGCCCAGCCTCAACGTCTCCGCCGACTGTATTCAAGATGACAAGCAGCCCCTCAATTTTAGGGTTTTGTTCAATGGCGACAATCTGCGGAATGACATGCTCATACTTGGTCGTTTTATTTTGGGGCGGAAGCTGAATATGCCCTTCAATCTGGCCGACAATGGTGAGACAATGAATATTTGTTTCGTGGGACATCTGGGGGATGTTGGTTTGTCCCAGCTGCTGAATTTTTTCTGCTAGAGATCCTTGCTTTTCGTCTTGTTTCTCATCCTGTTTTTCCTGTTCTCCGGATCCGCTTGAACTTTTCAGTTCCTCCTGCTCTTTGTATCCCATATCCATCTCCTGCCTTTCAGTCATATGCTATTATTATGCAAAAACGACAGGTTTTTCATACAGGGAGGAGAAGATTTGAAACGCTTAACACCTCGCATAGCAAAACTCCCTTCTCAGGAAAAAGAGAAGGGAGTTTCATGTTAATATTTTGACAGCTCAGCTTCAGGGGTCATAATGATAACAGGTTTCTTTTCCGGATTTACCCATTTCATTATTTTTTCCGTGTCCGCTCTTGAAGCTGCCACACAGCCGGCTGTATAGCCAGAACTTCCTGCTATATGAAAAAAGATGGCCGATCCTTTATAAGGAATTCTTTCTGGATTGTAGTTGATAACAAAGCCCCTGTCGTATTGAGGAATGTCCATTCTTTCTGCACTGGCCCATTTCCCCTTTGTTTTAGAAGACTGCCACGTATTATAAAACGTGCTCCGGCTGTCGTCTACCCATACAGAATCTGGAGCAATGCGTTTTTTAAGAAGATTTGTCTGAGGCATAGTCCCTCGGTAGAAAGCAAAACCAAGTGTATATTTCCCTGAAGGGGTCTTTCCATCCCCTTCCTGCTTAGCGCCCATTCCATTTTTTCCTACAACCCCGTTAATAGAATAGATCCGCTTCCATGCTCCGTTCCCTTTTTCGAAGACTTGGATGGATGCATTCCGTGAACCTGCTGTTTTATTTGTAACCAGGATAACCTGTTCAGAACTGCCGAGCCCGCTAAGCTTCTCTACATCCAGTCTGGCACGTGTGCCGGGAAGGACAGCAAAGCTGCTGCTTACATAGCCCGTCTTTCCTTTGTAGTTGATTTTGTACCAGCTGCTGTTAATTTTTGATACGACCGCCAGCATATACCCTTCATCCACAGAACCAAGCTTCTTACTGTTCCGGCTAGAGCTTGAACGGATGTTAACGTATGCAGAGGCTTGATAAATCTGTTCTGCTGAAATGGAGGTTACATAAGCACTGCTTACATATGCCGTCCTTCCTTTATAGGTGATTTTATACCAGCCGCTGCCCGCCTTGGATGCATTCGCCAGAACATATCCTGCATCAGCGGAACCGAGCTTTTGACTATTCCGGCTGGGGCTTGAGCGGATGTTGACGTATGCGGAGGTCTGATTAATCTTGCCGGATGAAATGGAGGTTACATAGGTACTGCTTACATATGCCGACTCTCCTTTGTAGCTGATTGAGTACCAGCCGCTGTCCTCCTTAGCTGCATCTGCCAGTACATACCCCGCATCGACGGAACCAAGCTTTTGGCTATCCCGTTTTGCTGCGGAACGGATATTGACAAATGAAGTGGTTATGTAAACATCTTTGCTGGACATGCTGGCTACATAAGCGCCGCTCACATATCCGGTCTGGTTACCAAACTTGATTTTATACCAGCCACTTTCTGTTTTGGATACCCCATTTAAAGCGGACCCTTTGCTGAGCACACCGATCTTAGAATAATGAGTTCCCGGGCCTGAACGGACATTCACATTCCCGGTAGTTTGGTAGTTTGTTTCTGCTTTAGCTTCAGAATCAAATAATGGGTTAAAAGGGATGCTCATTTCTAAAATAGATACGATCAAAATAAAAGATAGTAATAGTGCTGCTGATTTTTTCGCCAATATAATCCCCCCTGGTTATAAATTTATAATAAGCTTAATCTGAAAAATTTTCCAGCGTTCTCTGAATTTTCGTTTACAATCCTTTTTTATGCGGATGTGGGAGGTTACTCTGTTTACGGCCGGTTTTTTTCTTTGGAGGAATGGGTAGAGGGAGGTTTGTCCGGTTTTTCTGACAAACCTCACTTTGGCCGTCTTGTCTGACATCTTTGTCTGACAAACCTCATTTTGGCCGTCTTGTCTGACATCTTTGTCTGACAAACCTCGCTTTGGCTGTCTTGTCTGACATCTTTGTCTGACAAACCTCATTTTGGCCGTCTTGTCTGACATCTTTGTCTGACAAACCTCGCTCTGGCTGTCTTGTCTGACATCTTTGTCTGACAAACCTCATTTTGGCCGTCTTGTCTGACATCTTTGTCTGACAAACCTCGCTCTGGCCGTCTTGTCTGACATTTTTGTCTGACAAACCTCATTTTGGCCGTCTTGTCTGACATCTTTGTCTGACATCCCTCGTTTTCGCGTCTTGTCTGACATCTTTGTCTGACAAGCCTCGTTTCGGTCGTTTTGTCTGACATTTTTGTCTGACAAACCTCGCTCTGGCCGTCTTGTCTGACATCTTTGTCTGACAAACCTCGTTTTGCCCGCCTTAACTGCTTGACGGACATCCAACTGGTATGGACGCCTTATCTAACAGCCGTCGATACGCGCCCCTCACCTGGCTTTTCTTACAGAAAACCACCGCTGAACATAACACCACCAGGAATCAAGCCTAGGTTTATATAAATTAAAAAACCAGCTCCTTTTTTACGGAGCTGGTTTTCTTTTCATACTTCCATGATAATCGGCAAAATCATAGGACGGCGCTTTGTCCGTTCATATAAATACTGGTTCAGTGCCTCACGGATATTAAGCTTTAATGAGGACCATTCAATTAATGAATCTCTCATGCATTTTTCGGCTATTTCTTTTACAATCAGTGCGGATTTGTCAAGCAGCTCTTCAGATTCCCGGACGTACACAAATCCTCTTGAGATGATTTCTGGTCCCGATACGAGTCGTTTTTTTCCTTTATCCAGCGTAACGACTACAATCAGGATTCCATCCTGGGACAGAAGCCGGCGGTCGCGAAGAACGATATTGCCTACATCTCCTACACCAAGTCCGTCAATTAACACGTTGCCTGATGAAACTTTGGAGCCAGTTCGGACCTGGTCACCTTTGAAATGAACAACATCCCCTTTTTCAATCAAAAGGACATGATCTTTGCTGATTCCTACCTGGTGAGCAAGCTTCCCGTGGGCAACCTGCATTTTATACTCCCCATTAACCGGAATGAAATATTTAGGCTTCATTAAATTCAACATCAGCTTCAATTCTTCCTGATTTCCGTGACCTGACACATGAACTTGTTTTTGCCCAAATACAACATTTGCACCGGCGCGGTACAGAAGATCAATCGTTTTGGAAAACTCCAGCTCATGGCCGGGCAGTGGAGTGGCAGCAATCATAACAGTGTCGCCATCAGTAACATTCAGCTGTTTATGGGAATGTCTTGCCATTCTGTTCAATGCTCCAAGCGGTTCTCCATTGGTTCCTGTTGTAAGGATGGCAATCTTTTGGTCAGGATGCTTGTCGAGTTCCTGCAAGGGAATAATCAGATCATCCTGAACGTGGATATAGCCAAGTCTGATAGCGGTCTGCAGCACGTTCAGCATATTTTTGCCGACAATCGCGAGCTTGCGGCCATTCTCAATGGCTGCATCAATCACATGCTGGATTCTGCTGTAGTTGTTTGCAAAGACTGCGATAATGACCCTGCCCTCTGCATTATACATGGCAGTGGCGATTTCGCTTCCGACAACCGATTCAGACGCACTGTAGCCAGGCTTTTCAGCATTCGTGCTGTCTGACAGGAGGCAGAGAACTCCATTTTCACCGAGCTGGGCCATTTTTCCGATGTCTGTCACATGGTTGCTTGTCGGAGTCTGATCGAATTTAAAATCACCGGTATGTACAATGGATCCCATCGAAGTATGGACGGCAACCCCTACCGAGTCTGGTATGCTGTGGTTTGTTCGAAAAAAGGTGACGGCAGCAGAGTCAAATTCAATTTTGGATTCAGAATCAATTTCTTTGAGCAAAGACTGATTCTTCATTCCATACTCTTTAAGTTTTTCCACAACAAGGGCCAGGGTAAGTTTTGTTCCATATACGGGGATGGATAATTTTTGCATCACATAAAAGACACCGCCAATATTCTCTTCGTGGCCATGGGTTAAAAACATGGCTTTCACACGGCTGCGGTTTTCGATCAAATAGGAAATGTCCGGAATGACGACATCAATTCCAAGCATCTCCCCCTCAGGATGCATGAGTCCGGCATCAACAATAAACAAGTCTGCATCCACTTCGATGACAAACATATTTTTGCCGATCTCCCCGACTCCGCCTAAGGCGATCACTTTAATAGCTTCTGTCTGTTTCAAATTCAATGTAAAAATCCTCCCTGTTTTGCTCGCCCGTTCCACGTCACTTAGCCTCATTATACAGTAAGGCTTCAAAAAAATACAAGAAGAAAACCAGCAGACTATATGGGGCCGGACTTGGAGGTTCAATCATGCGTGATGCGGTTTCATCCTCCAGCTAAGTTCGCTCCTGCTGGTTCTTCAGGCTGTACGGCCCTGGTTCCGTGGTTCTGGCCTATAAAGAAAAAAACCCAGGATCGCTCTTATAGACGGAGCGTACCTGGGTTTCGGATGATTTCTTTAGAATGATGAAGCGATTCAGGATTTATGAAGACTTGCCATTACTCTCATGAGCCGGGTTCTTTCTGCTTCAGATAGGGGAAGCAGCGGGAGCCTTACGGAGCCAGTATCAATGCCGGCTAACTGAAGGGCGGTTTTTACCGGAGCAGGACTTGGTGCAGCAAACATTTCGTTCATAACCGGGAGAATCCGGCGGTGGATGGCGCCCGCTTCTTTTACATTGCCAAGAGCATAAGCTTCTATCATTTTCTGCATTTCATTCCCGATTACATGGGAAGCTACAGAAACGATTCCGGTTCCTCCGATTGCCATGACAGGCAGAGTCAGACTGTCATCCCCGGAGTAAACATCAAAATCATCGCTTGTGTTTTCAATTACTTCAGCGATTAGCTCCAGGTCACCGCTTGCTTCTTTTACCGCAACGATGTTAGAGATTTCCGATAAGCGGATAATCGTTTCAGCCGTCATTTTTACAGCCGTTCTGCCTGGAACACTGTATATCATTACCGGAAGCTTTGTGCTTGCGGCAATGGCTTTAAAATGCTGATACATTCCCTCCTGAGAAGGCTTGTTGTAGTAAGGTGCGACGAGCATGACCGCGTCGGCCCCTGCTTCTTCCGCTTTTTTTGTCAATTCGACGGATGCTCTTGTATCGTTGCTCCCTGTACCTGCGATAACAGGAATTCTGCCGTTAGCTTCTTTCACGGTATGGCTGAATAAAGCCGCTTTTTCTTCGAAAGTCAGTGTCGGGGATTCTCCGGTTGTTCCTCCAACGACAATTGAATCGGTCCCGTTCGCAATTAAGTATTCAATCAGTTGTGATGTTTTTTTAAAATCTATGTTGCCGGCAAAATCAAATGGCGTCACCATTGCCGTGGATACTCTTCCAAAACGTGCCATATGCATTCTCCTTCATCTGTACGTCATTACTTTGATAAATCGAACGCTTCATGAAGCGTATTTACTGCCTCTATCATATTTTGTTCGCTCACCAGCACCCATATCGTCGTATGGCTGTCAGCTGACTGGAGGATCTGGATTCCTTTTTCAGATAGGGAAGACACGATCGTTGCCATAACTCCGGGCACTCCCATGATTGATGCACCAACAACTGAAACTTTCGCGCATTTTGGCGTTACAGTTGGATGATACCCCATTGACTCCAGGATTTCAACGGCTTTTTTCGTAACCGCGCCTGGAACCGTATAAACGACTTCATTTGGTGTGATGTTAAAGAAATCAACACTGATGCTGTTTTTTGCCATCGCTTTGAACACATCTGTCTGGGTATGGTATTCTCCCCGTTTTGCCGCTACTTTAATCTGGCTCACATTGGCCAGGTGAGCGATTCCCGTAATGAGCTGTTCGGCAACATCTGCACCGGTTAAGGCTCCGGATTGGGAGGCGACAAGTGTTCCTTCTTTATCCGAATACGTACTTCGGATGCGGATTGGAACTTTTGCCTGCATGGCAATTTCTACAGCACGCGGGTGGATAACCTTTGCACCCTGGTAGGCAAGGTTGCAGATTTCTGTATAGGTGACGTTTACTAATGGACGGGCGCTTTCAACTATTCTCGGGTCTGCAGTCATGACCCCTTCCACATCTGTAAAAATGTCAATATATTCAGCGTTTAGTGCCGCACCGAGAGCTGCAGCTGACGTATCGCTTCCGCCGCGTCCGAGTGTCGTTATGTCTCCGTTCTGTGAAGCTCCTTGAAAGCCCGCTACAACCGCTGCGTCATAGGTTCCCAGCATTTCTTTAAGCCTGGAACAGTCCATTTCCAGTATTTTCGCATTCGTATGATCACCGTTCGTGATAAACCCTGCCTGAGCCCCCGTTAGAGCTGCTGATTTAATGCCTTTCTTTTTCAGCATGCTCGAAAAAACGACGGAGGAAATCGTCTCTCCGCAGGACAGCAGCAAGTCATGTTCTCTGCCAGTAATATCTTCTGCTTCCCCGTACAGCAAGCTTAAAAGAGTATCTGTGGCATAAGGATCGCCGCTGCGTCCCATTGCCGAAACTACGACGACGACTTTGTATCCCTGCTCAATCGCGAGGCTTATGTGTCTGAATGCCTGATCACGGCCTTCATGGTCCTTTACTGAAGTGCCCCCGAATTTTTGAACTAAAATTTTCATGATATTTTACACCTCGATTGTTCGTATCCTGCGCACTGATAAACATGAGAAGAGAGCAGGGACAGCCGCCCAGCTCTCTTCCCTATTAACCAGCTATGTTTTAAGCTTGATTAACGTTCAGGTTTTATCGGCCAAACTGTAAAAACCTTGCTCGTCAGGCCAGCTGCCGGCTGTCAAACCAGTTCAAGCTTAATAAGACTTTCAGCAATCTGTACAGAGTTCCAGGCTGCGCCTTTGAGCAGATTATCTGAAACGATCCATAAATGGAAGCCGTTGCTTTGATCCAGGTCCTTTCGGATTCTGCCTACAAAAACATCATTTTTGCCGACGCAATTTGCAGGCATCGGGTAAAGCTGTTCCGCTGGATTGTCTTCAAGGGTAACGCCGGGAGCCTCCATCATGAGTCTTTGAAGATCTGACGCACTTGCATCGCTGCTTCCGGTTTCGATGTAAACCGACTCAGAATGTCCCGTAACCACCGGCAGCCTGACACAAGTGGCTGCGACAGCCAGTTCAGGCATATCCATAATTTTCTTTGTTTCATTAATCATTTTCATTTCTTCAAATGTGTAGCCGTTTTCCTGGAATTTATCGATCTGAGGAATCGCATTAAAAGCGATTTGATAATGCTTTTCATCCCCATTCACAGGCAGGACAGACGGCGTAAATTCCTGTCCGTCCAAAATGGCCCGCGTTTGATCATTGAGCTCGTTAATCGCTGCTGATCCTGCGCCTGAAACGGCCTGATAGGTGGATACGACTACTTTACTAAGTCCAAACGCCTTGCGGATCGGCTCTAAAGCAGCTACCATCTGGATGGTTGAACAATTCGGATTGGCTATGATGCCGTTATGGGTTTTTAATTTATCTTCGTTTACTTCCGGTACCACGAGCGGTACGTTTGGATCCATGCGGTATGCACTTGTATTGTCTATAACAATCGCTCCGCGTTTCACAGCTTCAGGAGCCAGTTCTTTGGAAACACTGCCGCCTGCACTAAACAGAGCAATTTGAATATTTTCAAAGCTTTCAGGCTGTGCTGCTTCTACTGTATAGGCCTTGCCTTTAAACGTAATGGTTGTGCCCGCCGACCGTTCTGACGAGAGTAATTTCAATTCTGATATCGGGAAATCACGTTCCTCCAGCGTTTTCAGCATCTGCTGGCCTACGGCACCTGTTGCGCCAATAACTGCAACACGGTATCCATTTGAGCTCATTTGCCATAACCCCTTCCGCAATCCATTCATCAACTATGTGTGCTATTGATGTTAGATAATATTCTAACACATTGCTGAATTTGTGAACGAATTTTTTACCTGAATGCTGGAGCAATCCCTTTTATTCTTCGTCCCTGAATCTTTCAACAATTACCGGCTGAATCTGTTTATGCTCGAGGGCTGCTTCAACAGATGGAACGAGCATTTGCATTCTTGCTACCATGGAGTTAGGCTTTTTCTCTGGATGATCCTGGCCAAAGGGGATAAAAAAGACGTTTTTTGCTCCCATAAGCCTCATCAGGTTGACGCCGTTTAATCCTAGCGCATCATTTGTTGAGATCCCGAGAAGGACCGGCTTATTGTTCCGCATCGTCGCTTTCGCTGCCATCAATACTGGAGACTCCGTCATCGCATTTGCAAGCTTGCTCATTGTGTTTCCGGTTAATGGGGCTATGACCATGCAATCGAGGGGAATTTTCGGTCCAAGCGGTTCGGCTTTAACGATTGTGTCAATTGCCTTGCTCCCTGTCGCTTCCTCAATTCTTGCAACCCAGTCTTCCCCGTCTCCAAAACGGGTAACTGTTGATCTTACCGTATTCGTTATAACCGGAAGCACATTCGCCCCTAGTTCAACCAGCTTTTGGATCTGAGGAAATACAGCATCGTACGTGCAGTGTGAGCCCGTTAATCCAAAGCCGATCGTTTTCCCTTTCACATTCATGTTGAGGACTCCTTCCGTTCTTTTAACTGCTCACCCAGCAGCTGGGTTAACACATTCGCAAGAATCTGGCCGGCTGTTTTAGGGGCTACAATTCCGGGCAGACCTGGAGCCAGCATAGCCTTGATGCCGCGTTTTTCTGCAAACTTAAAGTCCGTTCCGCCCGGCTTGGAAGCTAAATCAACGACAAGCGCATGGGAAGGCAGTCCGGATAATACGGCAGGCGTCACTATCAGATGGGGAATGGTGTTAATGCAAATGTCCGACCCTGACACTTCGTCTGCAATCTGGTTCAGGTGGAATGGAGTGAGCCCCATTTCTTCTATGCGGGCCAGATGCGAGGATTTCCTCGCTCCCACCTTAACCTTTGCACCAAGGCCGGCAAAGGTACGCGCCACACTCATACCAACCCGTCCAAGTCCCAGCACACTCACCTTTGATCCATGAATCGTAAAATCTGTATTCTGAATGACCATCATGATCGTGCCTTCTGCAGTCGGGATGGAATTATAGATTGCTACATCATCTCTTTCAAATAGCTGAACATGCTTTCGCCCGGCAGATTGCAGGAGCTGGTCTAAAAATGCGTTGCTGATCCCGGAATAGACAACCGCTTTCTCAGGAGTTTGGCGAATCCAAGCATCTGTGAGTACAATTTCTTCATTAGAAAACACTGTATCGACAGTCCCATTCATTGTTGTCCCTGGTACGGGAAGAATAACAGCGTCAATCACAGAAAAGTCAATTTCATCCATTTTCGCTTTAGCTGCGCCAGCAAAACCATGATCAAGCTGATCAAAGCCAGCCATCCAAATTTTCGCCCCGAGCTCCGTAAGTTTTCTTATGACTTCAAGCTGTCTTGCATCACCGCCGATGACAGCAATATTTAAGCCGGTTAACATAAGGTCTTGTCACCTTCTTCATCTTGTTCTGGAGTTGATATTTTGCAGTTCCTGCAGAACCATGTAATGCGCCTGCTGATCATTTAATAAATTACTTGCGCTCACAGTATATGAGAGGGATAGGTGCCGGGTGAATGTTTATGCTTATTTCAAAACACCTTGAGCATATTTTTGATTCAATCCAGCATAAAGGAGGCAAAAAAAAAAGCGATGACAAGGTCATTCGCTCGGGGCATTTAATTGGGCAATTTCAGAATCCGGAACATCCAGGATGATCATATCATTCCCGATTTTTTTTATATGCTGCCATGGGACTTTCACTTCTGCTCCCTGCTTGCGCATGCCAAACCATTTTTGGGAAGGGATCACCAGTGCTGTAATCTGTCCTGTTTGTTCATTAATCTCTAAATCCGTTTGCCCGAGAATGCCAAGCCTTTCTGCTCTTTTCACATCAACGATTTCTTTGCCGCTCATATCACTCAGTCTCATCGTCATCACTCCTTACCCTATATGTATCATCCGGAGCTAAAGAAAATACCTCAGTGAGCATGATAATAATCAGGTTTTCTGTTTACATAATATAATTATTAAAAACAAAAAAAACGGACGCTTTATGCGTCCGGTCTTAATAATAGGGGTCCCGAAGTCTAACCTTGCTTCAATATCCCAGGCTGCTGCCTGATCGAAAATGTAAGAATTGTCTTTCGCAGCTTGCTTATTTTTTTAGGCTTTCCGGCAAATCTCCGTCAGGGCTGATCAGCGAAAGAGAATATGGGCGGCTGAAAATATCCGTTGTCAGCCTGTTCACACTTTCTTCCGTTACTTCATTGATTTTCTCAATCATTTCGTCCAATGACCGGTGTCTTCCAAGCAAAAGTTCATTTTTGCCGTTCCGGCTCATCCTGCTGTTTGTGCTTTCAAGGCTCAGCATCAGATTCCCTTTAATCTGCTCTTTGCTGTTCATCAGCTCTTTTGCTGTAATCCCGTCTGCTTTTAATGTGCTTAAAGTTTCCTGGATGGTGTCGTATAATACATCCAGCTGGCTGCTTCCTGTGCCTCCGTATATCGTCAGCATGCCGCTGTCCGCGTAGGAAGAGTGGTACGAAAATACAGAATACGCCAAGCCTTTCTGCTCTCTGACGTCCTGGAATAAACGGCTGCTCATGCTGCCGCCGAGAACGTTGTTCATCACAATCAGGCTGTAAACATCATCATGGCCGATTTCAAGACCTTCGTACCCAAGACAAAGGTGCGCCTGCTCTGTTTCTTTTTTCCGGGAAAGCTTTTGATTCATAAAAATGGGTTTCTCAAAAGCTTCCGGTTTATGAGGGGATTCATAAAATCCGAATTTCTCTTCAATTTCTGAAATAAATGATTCTGTGATATTTCCTGCAACAGAAATTACAATGTTTTCAGGAATATAAAAACGGGACATGTATTCTCTCAGCGAGTCTCCGTTAAATGAAGAGAGCGTATCTTCCGTACCAAGAATCGGATAGCCGAGCGGATGGCTGCCATACGCTGCCTTGCTGAGCAAGTCATGAACCAAATCATCCGGTGTGTCTTCATACATTTTAATTTCTTCATAGACTACATTCTTTTCTTTTTTCAGCTCCTCTTCATCAAAAGCGGAGTTAAAAAACATATCAGATAATATATCAAGAGCCATTCCTGCGTGCTCGTCCAGCACTTTTGCGTAATAACAGGTGTACTCCTTGGAAGTAAACGCATTGACTTGTCCGCCGATGCTGTCAAACGCTTCGGCAATATCTCTGGCCGATCTCGTTTCTGTCCCTTTAAAGAACATATGCTCTAAAAAATGGGAAACCCCATTAATTTGAGGAGATTCACTTCTTGAACCCGTTCCTATCCAAACCCCTAATGCGACTGAGCGCACAGTGGGGATATTTTCAAGTACAATTCTTACCCCGTTTTGACATGTATACCGTTTAATCAATTTTATTCCTCCTATCTGCCTCTGATTCTCTGCATCTAACGGCTTCCTTCAGACCTGGATTCATCCATGAGCATGGAGATTGTTCCGAGTGAAAGATCTTGCTCATTGATCCGGGATATTATCTGGTCAAGCGCTTCTGCTGAAGGCTTGGTCGGATGCATCAAAACAATAGCCCCGCGGTGCACTTTATTCATTACTCGCTGAATCAGCTGCTCTGGAGCAGGATTTTGCCAATCTATTGTATCAACACTCCATAAAACCGTCCTCATTCCCAAACTGGAAGCTACCTTCACGGTCTCATCCGAAAAGCTTCCGCTCGGCGGTGCAAACCAACGGACATTGCGGTCTGTGACCGCTTTAATCACTTCATTGGTCTGTTTCATCTGTATGGCTGCGCGTTCATTCGAGAGCTTTTTCATATCCGGATGAGTATAAGAATGGTTTCCGATTTCATGTCCTGCTTCCGCAATCATTTTTGCAAGCTTGGGATTCTCTTTTGCCCATCTGCCTTCCAGGAAAAAAGTAGCCTTTGCATGATGTTTTTCAAGCACATCCAGCATCTTTGGCAAATACTCATTTCCCCATGCCACATTCACCGCCAAAGAAACCATTGGCTTTTCAGGGTTCCCCCTGTAAATAGGGGCTGGCGGCAGATCGGATAGATGCACCTTTGGTTTTGTTTCTCTGAAAACGAGAAGCTCCTTCTTGAACATGCCGATTTTGTTCATTTTTGTGCAGGATGCTTCAAGATCCACTTCCCGGCCATTGTATCCGGGTGTAGCCTTCCAGATTGTATGTACCTCAGCGTCTTTAGCCGGCACGCTGTATTCAATTGATTTCGTTTTTATTTCCTCGCAAATCCCTCCGGCAGGTTTAACAGCTTCTACATCCGCCGATTTCAACTCCAGCACATAGGTAGATATATAAGAATTTTGCATCACTCCGGCGGTGATGATCATGAGCAAAATGGTCACAGCAAATTTCATTCTGATTCCTCGCATTTACCTTTCCCCCTTTTGTATCAAAATATGTAATAAGGGGACAAGGTAGAACGATGTCTTCAACGAATGCGGACAATCCTTGAAATCCTGCACCGGGTATCTGCTGATGCTCACTTTAAAAGGCTAAAGCGTGTAAAAAACAAAGAAGCCGGGTTGCCCTGGCTTCAATGGTTTTACGAATTTTGTTCCTCTTTTTGCTCTTTGAGGACAGCTTTTCGCGAAAGATTGACTCGGCCCTGCTTGTCAATTTCAGTGACCTTGACCATAATCTCATCTCCAATGGAAACCACGTCTTCTACTTTGCCGATTCGCTCTTCAGCGAGCTCGGAAATATGAACAAGCCCGTCTTTTCCACTGAATATTTCTACGAATGCACCGAATTTTTCAATGCGCTTAACTTTACCAAGGTACATTTGTCCAACTTCAACTTCGCGGACAAGATCCTCAATAATGCTCTTCGCTTTTTGATTCATTGCCTCGTCAACAGATGAAATAAAGACTGTACCGTCTTGCTCAATATCAATTTTTACGCCAGTTTCTTCAATGATTTTGTTGATTTGCTTTCCGCTTGGTCCAATTACGTCGCGGATTTTATCCGGATTGATCGACATCATCATAATTTTAGGAGCGTATGGGGACAGCTCGTTTCTAGGTTCGCTGATAGTAGCAAGCATAGAATCAAGAATTTCCATACGGCCGCGTTTCGCCTGAAGAAGTGCTTCTTCAAGAATTTCACGAGATAAACCTTCGATTTTAATATCCATTTGAAGAGCTGTTACACCTTTTGATGTACCCGCTACTTTAAAGTCCATGTCTCCAAGGTGATCTTCCATTCCTTGAATATCTGTCAGGACAGAGTAGTGTTCACCCGTTTTAACAAGTCCCATTGCAATTCCTGCTACAGGAGCTTTTATCGGAACACCTGCATCCATCATAGCGAGCGTGCTTGCACAAATACTGGCTTGGGAAGTTGAACCGTTGGATTCAAGAACTTCAGAAACAAGGCGGACTGTATAAGGGAAATCCTTTTCAGAAGGAATGATTGGTTCAAGTGCGCGTTCCCCCAGTGCTCCATGCCCAATTTCCCGGCGTCCAGGTCCTCTGAGCGGCCCTGTTTCTCCAACGGAGAAGGACGGGAAGTTATAATGATGCATAAAGCGCTTGGATTCTTCGATTCCTAAACCATCCAGGATTTGAACATCACCAAGTGCCCCAAGCGTACAAATGCTGAGTGCCTGTGTTTGCCCCCGGGTAAACAGGCCGGAACCGTGCGTTCTCGAAAGCAGTCCTACACTAGAAGAAAGAGGACGGATCTCGTCCGGTTTCCGTCCATCAGGACGGATTTTTTCCTCGGTAATCAAACGGCGCACTTCACCCTTAACCATCTTGGAAAGAATTTCTTTGACCTGTTTAAGTGTCTCTTCATCCGCTTCCTGCTCTTCATAGCTTTCCATTACACGCTTTTTAACAGCTTGAATGGCATCTTCGCGCGCATGCTTCTCCTGAACCTGAATCGCCTGGTTCAAGTCTGCTCCAGCAGCGTTCCGGATATTTTGCTCTATTTCTTCATTAAGAGAGAAAAGTTTGATCTCAATCTTTTCTTTGGCAATTTGAGAGGCGATTTCTTCTTGAAATGCAATCAGGCGCTTAATTTCTTCGTGTCCGAACATGATTGCTTCAAGCATGGTTTCTTCAGGCACTTCGTCAGCTCCTGCTTCTACCATGTTGATGGCGTCTTTTGTTCCGGCTACTACGAGATTGATATCGCTCTTTTCCATCTGCTCGACCGTTGGATTTACAACAAATTCATTATTGATTCTTCCAACTGTAACGCCAGCAATCGGGCCTTCGAACGGAATATCGGAAATCGTCAAAGCGAGGGAAGAACCAAACATTGCTGCCATCTCAGAAGAACAATTCTGATCCACACTCATCACGATGCTGATGACTTGCACATCATTTCTGAATCCGTCAGCAAACAGCGGACGAATCGGACGGTCAATCAGCCGGCTGGCCAGGATTGCTTTTTCACTGGGCCTTCCTTCCCTTTTAATAAATCCTCCCGGGATTTTACCTACTGCATATAAACGCTCTTCATAGTTAACCGTCAGCGGAAAGAAATCGACCGCTTTCGGTTCCTTGGAAGCCGTTGCCGTGCTTAATACAGCTGTATCGCCGTAGCGAATCAGAACTGCCCCGTTTGCTTGCTTAGCCAGCTGGCCGGCTTCAACAGTCAGCGTTCTGCCTGCCCAATCAATGGAAAAGACATGCTTATCTTGACCCATAAATGCGTGTGCTCCTCTCTAACTCTTCATATGTAATAATGAACCATTATTTATTAGTATGGACTAATTAATATGAACATATCAATGATACGTCTATATGTAAATAGCTGTATTCAAAAAGAATCGGAAAGCGGCGCCTGCTAGAGACAGATTCCTCCGGCCCATGGCTGAACACCGTTTTTCCGAAGATCCTGTTATGTGGATCCTTTTCTTTCTTTTGCATTAAAAAAGCGGGAATGCTCCCGCTTTTTTGAGATTAACGGCGTAATCCCAGCTTCGTGATCAACTCGCGGTAACGAGTTACATCTTTATTACGCAGGTAAGTAAGCAAGTTACGGCGTTTACCTACCATTTTCAATAGACCGCGACGTGAGTGGTGGTCTTTTTTGTGTGTGCGTAAGTGATCGTTCAATGTGTTAATCTGTTCAGTAAGGATAGCAATTTGGACCTCTGGAGATCCAGTATCCGTATCATGAGTTCTGTACTCATTGATCAGATCGTTTTTGCGTTCTTGAGTGATAGCCATCCTGTTCACCTCCTAATTTCTTATAATCCCCGATTACCCAGCAAGCGTCGGTGACTCGACTTGCCACGCAATGGTTTTAAAGTTACAAGCATAAGAATACTATGATTTAAGATAAAAAGCAAGGGAATTGTCAGCAGGTTCGAAAATATTCTTCCGCTGCCTGCTTGTCTCTTGCAATTTGTTCGATTAATTCTTCAGCAGAATTAAATTTTTGCTCGCTTCTTATCCTTTTATACCAGTAAACTTCTGCATTTACCCCGTAGATTTCCCGATTAAAATCAAAAATGTGGACTTCGACACTCGGTTTCGGGGCCTTGTCTTTATGAAAAGTCGGCTTATAGCCAATATTGCATACCCCGTTATAGAGCTGCCCGCCAATTTTAACCGCTACAGCATACACGCCGGTCGGAGGGGAAATGTAATAATCGTGCAAGAGGATATTAGCGGTCGGGAACCCGATTGTCCTGCCTCTTTTATCCCCATGTATGACCGTCCCTCTGCCCGAGTATGGCCTTCCTAAAAGCATCGCGGCATATTCAACATTTCCATTCCGGATCACTTCCCGGATAAGCGTGGAACTGATCTTCCGGTCAGAATGCTTCTGCTTAGGCACGGTTGTCTGGCTGAATTGCCCCCTTGAGTGAAATGGAAGGGTCTCCATTGTCCCTTTGCCAAGCTTTCCGTAGCTGAAATCAAAGCCAGCCACCACGTGCTGGACATGAAGGCCGATTATGTATTCGTCCACGAATTCCTGCGGCTCTAATGCCGCAAACGCTTCTGTAAATTCCACAACAAACAGATAATCGGCCCCCAGCTCTTCAATCATCTCGATTTTATCCTCAAGCGGAGTAATCGCCTCAGAAACCTTTTGTTTTCTGAGTACGATGGATGGATGCGGATGAAAGGTCATGACACCCCAGGAGATTCCCATTTCCGCAGCTGCATCGGCAGCTGTTTTCATCACAGCCTGATGCCCTTTATGTACTCCGTCAAAATAACCGAGAGCGAGCACCGTCTTATTCAAATCTGCTTTCTTTAGCTGATGCGGATGCGAGATCTTATACGTTTGCACGAAATCCTTCACCTTTTCTTATAGCCGCCAGTAGCCGGCCGCGAATGATTAGTCAATAAATAAAACCTTTGCAGGCTTAAAGGATGGTTTAGATGGATGCTTTTGATAAATCGCAAGGCAAGTACCCTGTTCATCATAAACGGTAATTCTTGCGTCCGGGTCTGCATCCTTAAATGGCTCCGGCACTGGAAGTACCGCACCATTTTTCACTTTCTCTGCTAATGTATCATTTATTACCCATTTCGGCAAATGATTGAGCGCCTCAGATATCGGGATCAGACGAAGCGTTTCATCTGCGAGCCGCTGCTCGATTTGCTCAAATGTCATGCATTGCGAAAGAGAAAACTGCCCGGATTGGGTTCTGATGAGATAGGACATATGTGCAGGGAGGCCAAGCTTTTCTCCAATCATAACAGCAAGTGTCCTCACATACGTTCCCTTTGAACAATGTAACCTGAACTTGAACGAAGCCGATGTTTCTCTCATCACAACGCTGGAAATTCTTTCGATTGAATGAATTTTGACGGTCCGGGAAGGACGTTCTATTTCCATGCCTTTTCTTGCGTATTCATAGAGCTTTTTCCCGTTTACCTTTACCGCTGAATACATAGGCGGGGTTTGGGTGAGCTCCCCCTCCATTCCAGCAAGCAGCTCATCAATGATTGATTCATCCGGTTTCTCTGAAAGCTCCTGCTGATCAATGATCTCTCCGGAAGCATCTTCAGTTGCTGTGGATATTCCGAGTGTTACTTCGGCTTCATACGTTTTGCTGGACGCAGTTAAGTATTCCACAATTTTCGTAGCCCGTCCAAGACAAATCGGGAGAACGCCGGTGACATCGGGATCAAGTGTTCCTGTATGCCCCGCTTTTTTTGTTTTAAATAGCTTCCTGGTCTTGAATACACAATCATGGGAGGTCATTCCCGCCGGCTTGTTTACAAGCAATACGCCTTCCATACGAGCACCTGCTTTCGGATAATGATTTGAACTTATTAGTAGAGGGTGAATGCCGCTTTCCTATAAGGCTGCTGGACAGAATTAAGAACAGGGCGGGCTTTTCCGGCCGCGGTTTCATTCAGCAAAAAAAGGATGGCTTATGCAGGAAGATTCTTTTGCCCCCTCTTGGAGAGCACATCATGTGCCCCCGCAGGTAAGAGAGGAGAAAAATCCGTGCAGGCCATCCTTTTCCGGTCAATCCTCCCGGTCGGTATCGGAATGATTGATTTCGTGTATTAGCGTTTCAATCCGGTTTCCATAATCGATGGATTCATCGAATTCAAACTGAATTTCCGGTGTTTTTCTAAGACGGATCCGCTGTCCGATTTCTGAGCGGATAAAGCCTTTTGCTTTCGCGAGGCCTTTGAGTGTGCTTTCGCGCTGCTCTTCATCTCCCAGTACAGAGATGTAAACCTTGGCAATTTGCAAATCTCCGGAAACGCGGACATCCGTAACCGTTACAAATCCAATTCTCGGATCTTTTATTTTTCTGCCGATGATTTCACTTAATTCCTTTTTCATCTGCTCACCGACACGAGTTGATCTGATGCTCATAATTTCACTCCATCCTTATAACCATTCAAATTCGGTTAAAGTTCTTTCTATTTCCGGAAAGGAGTCGATAAACGCAAGAACCCTGTTCAGCTCTTTCTCAGCCTGTGATTTATCAGAAGAAATCGTGACAATGCCAATTCCTGCTCTTTGCCATGAATCCTGATAATCAAGCTCGGAGACAGCAACGTTATATTGCTGCTTCACTCTGGTTATGATCCGTTTCATAACAGATCGTTTGTCCTTAAGGGAAAAGGAGTCATAAATCATCCATTCACAGTGGACGCGGCCGATCACTTGCGCTCGATTTCCTGCATAACATAGGCTTCAATAATGTCGCCTTCTTTAATATCATTGAAATTTTTAATTGTAATCCCGCATTCGTAGCCTTGTGAGACTTCTTTCACATCATCCTTGAATCGTTTGAGAACATCGACATCCCCTTCGAAAATCACAATTCCCTCACGGATCAGACGCATTCCGCTCTCGCGGGTGATTTTTCCGTCTGTAACGTAGCCTCCTGCAATGGTTCCAATTTTTGATACTTTAAACGTCTGGCGCACTTCAACCTGACCGATGATTTTTTCTTCAAATTCAGGATCAAGCATCCCCTTCATAGCGGACTCAATCTCTTCTATAACTTTGTAGATGATGCGGTGAAGGCGAATGTCTACCTTTTCTGCATCGGCTGCTCTCTTCGCGTTTGTGTCGGGACGGACGTTAAATCCGATGACGATTCCGTTTGAAGCAGATGCAAGCATAATATCATATTCCGTGATGGCTCCAACGCCTGTATGGATGATTTTAACTTTTACACCTTCAACTTCAATCTTCTGCAGGGCAGAAGCAAGTGCTTCGACAGAACCTTGAACGTCTGCTTTTACAATCAAATTGATGTCCTTCACATCGCCTTGTTTGATCTGTTCGAACAAATCATCAAGACTCAGTTTGGATTTTTCGCCGCGCTGTTCAACCTGCTGTTTTTGAGCTCGTGCTTCCCCAACCTGGCGCGCTTTCTTCTCGTCAGCGAAAACCATGAACTGATCTCCTGCCTGAGGAACATCGTTCAGTCCTGTTATCTCGACAGGGGCAGAAGGGCCGACTTCTTTTACACGGCGACCGATGTCGTTAACCATGGCGCGAACACGGCCAAAAGTATTTCCGACAACTATAGGGTCCCCAACTTTTAAAGATCCATTTTGAACTAAAAGAGTGGCTACCGATCCGCGCCCTTTATCAAGCTGAGCTTCTATAACCGTACCCGTTGCACGCAGCTTCGGATTTGCTTTCAGCTCTTCGACTTCACTGACAAGAAGAATCATTTCAAGCAGTTCATCAATGCCGTCTCCTTTTAAAGCAGAAACCGTAACAAAGATCGTTTCGCCTCCCCAGCTTTCCGGAACAAGATTATGCTCTGTCAGCTCCTGCATCACCCGGTCCGGATTCGCACTCGGTTTATCCATTTTATTAACGGCGACAATGATTGGGACCTCTGCAGCTTTAGCGTGGTTGATGGCTTCTACAGTCTGCGGCATAACGCCGTCATCTGCTGCAACAACAAGAATGGTAATGTCTGTTACCTGCGCTCCCCGCGCACGCATCGTTGTGAATGCGGCATGTCCCGGAGTATCAAGGAAAGTAATTTTGCGATCGTTGACTTCTACCTGGTAGGCACCGATATGCTGGGTAATACCGCCAGCTTCACCTTCTGTCACTTTCGTGTTCCGGATGGAATCAAGAAGAGTCGTTTTACCGTGGTCAACGTGACCCATAATTGTAACTACAGGCGGACGGATTGTGTGGTCAGCTTCATTATCCGTTTGATCATACCCTTCAAACTCGGTAACATCAAAAAGAATCTCTTCTTCGACTTCTACCCCGTATTCCCCTGCGATTAACTCAATTGTATCTTTATCAAGATCCTGATTAATGGTTGCCATAACACCAAGCATCAAGAGCTTTTTAATAATTTCAGATGGCTCTTTGTACAGCTTGGATGCAAGCTCACCGACTGTGAGTGAACCTGTAAAGGTAATTTTGCTTGGCAGCTCTTTTTTCGGTTTTTCCGGCTGATGGTGAGTCTGCGGGCGCTGATTGCTGTTTCGGCTGCCGCCTTTTTTCTGGCCGCCGCTGGTATTTCTTCTGTTATTGTTTTGATTCATGCTGTTATTCCTTCCGCTCTGCGGTCCCTTTTTATCACCAGGGCGCTGCTGGGTGTTTTTCCGTTGATCGGAAGAAGGACGGCTTTGATTATTGGATGATGTTTTTTTCATTGATGCGGATTGTCCACCGCTTCCTTGAGAATTAATGGCTGCATTCCCCTTTCCGGCAGGTTTAGGTGCCGATCCTTGATTTTTCGGCGTGCTGCCGGCAGAAAATTTTTGATTTAATTTCCCCACATGTGCATCTTCGAGCATTGCCATGTGGTTGGACACTTCCACGTTGATTTCTTTTAAAGCTGAAATGACTTCTTTGCTTGACACATTATGCTGTTTTGCGTATTCATATACTCTCACTTTTGTCATGTGTTCACCCCCAAAAAATTTAATCGAGCAAGTCCTTCAGCTTCGCAGCAAATCCCTGTTCTAAAACAGCTGCTACTACTCTTGCATCCTTGCCAATTGCATGTCCAAGCTCATATCTGCTTTCAACATGCACGACTGGAGTGTTGTATGTGCGGCATTTATCCATCACTTTTTTCCTTGTGTTATCGGATGCATCTTTGGAGAGCAGAACTAGTTTTGCCCGGCTGTGACGAACCTCTTTAATAACGAGTTCCTCGCCGGAAATGACTTTGCGTGCTCGATTGGCCAATCCAAGCAGAGATTTCCATTTCGGCTGATTCATCGCTTTTTGCTCTCAGCGAGTGAAATCAGTTCTTCATAAACAGAATCCTCTACTTTTGTTTTCAGCTGATTGGATAAGATATTCTTCTTTTGGGCCAGTAAAATAGATTCTTTATCCAACGTTATATAAGCACCGCGGCCGTTTTTTCTCCCGGTTGGATCAACTGATACTTCGCCTTCCGAGGAGCGGACTACGCGGACCATTTCTTTTTTCGGCTTCATTTCACCGGTTGCAACGCATTTGCGCAAAGGGATTTTTCTTCCTGGATTCATCCGGTTCACCTCTTACTCGTCTTGAAAATCATCCTGAAGCTCATATTCAGCTTCATCCGGTTTATCAGCATTCTCATTCAGCAAACCGAGCTTTGCTGCATCAGATTCACTTTTAATATCGATTTTCCAGTTCGTAAGTTTAGCGGCAAGCCTTGCATTCTGACCTCTCTTGCCGATCGCAAGAGATAGCTGATAATCAGGAACGATGACGGTTGTCGCTTTATCTTCTTCATTAACCTTCACTTCAACCACTTTGGAAGGACTTAATGCATTTGCGACAAATTCTACGGGATCGCTGGACCAGCGGACAATGTCAATCTTCTCGCCCTTCAGCTCGTTTACGATGGCCTGAACCCGCTGCCCTTTAGGTCCTACACATGAGCCAACCGGATCCACTTCAGGATTGTCGGAGTGAACAGAGATCTTGGAGCGGTCCCCCGCTTCCCGTGCTACCGATTTAATTTCGACTGTACCATCATAGATTTCAGGAACCTCAATTTCAAAAAGGCGCTTGAGAAGTCCCGGATGTGTTCTGGAAACAAAGATCTGAGGACCTTTTGTTGTCTTTTCTACCTTTGTAATAAAAACTTTAATCCGGTCATGAGGCTTATACTGTTCATTCGGCATTTGTTCGTTAACCGGGAGAAGAGCTTCTATTTTTCCAAGACTCACATAAATAAACTTTGAATCAATACGCTGGACAATACCTGTCATAATATCTTCTTCGCGGTCAATAAATTCAGAATAGATGACGCCGCGTTCAGCCTCACGGACACGCTGGGTTACAACTTGCTTAGCCGTCTGGGCAGCGATTCTGCCGAAATCTTTAGGTGTAACTTCCATCTCCACTACGTCTCCAACTATGTAATTCGGATGAATCGACTGCGCTTCGCCTTCAGATATCTCCAGACGGGGATCAAAAACCTGGTCCACTACATCTTTTCGGGCAAAAACCCTCATGGTGCCTGTATCACGGTTTAGATCCACACGGACATTTTGAGCTTGGTTAAAGTTCCGCTTGTATGCAGAAATTAAAGCAGCTTCAATCGCTTCTATAATAATTTCTTTACTAATCCCTTTTTCTCTTTCAAGTATCGTAAGGGCATCTAAAAGTTCACTGCTCATTATTCCAACTTCCCCCTTTAATCTTCACCGGCAGGCTCTGAGTCCGGTTATATTCTCATTCTGCGGGCCATTTAAAAATTGAACGATACGGCCAATCTGGCGCTGGCAACTTTATCGAACGGAATGACCACTTCTTTTTTCCTTGTTTTCACGGTAATTAATACAGTTAGACTATGTCCGTCAAAAGATTGGAGAATTCCTTCAAAAACTTTTTCCCCATCGATAGGTTCATACGTTTTGATGTGGACGTTCTTTCCGGCTGCCTTATGAAAATCAGCTGTTTTCTTCAGCGGCCGCTCTGCTCCGGGTGACGAAACCTCAAGAAAGTAATTATGGGTGATGGGATCCACTTCGTCGAGTTTTTCTCCCAAACGTTCACTCACCAGCCCGCATTCTTCAATATCCACTCCGCCTTCTGAATCTATATATACGCGCAGGAACCAATTTTTCCCTTCTTTGACGTACTCGACATCGACTAATTCCAAATCCAGTTCTTCAAGGATCGGAACGGCTAATTCGCTTACTGTATCGGTTACTTTTTTACTCATTCTCTTCCTCCTTGTATATCCAGGAAAGTTCACATTAACGGAATAAAAGCGCAAGCGCCCGTTACGGCTCAAGCTTTGCCGGGGTTCCGGCATCAGGAGCGGGAATGCGGTCACCGCGAGTAGCAGGGAATCAGCATCCCCCCGTAAGACAGGCGCTGGAGCCGGATGAAGATACCTTCTCAGCTCCTCGGCCTGCGGGGCTGATTTCATCTCATTCTAAAAACGTCAAGAAAAGCGGAGACCTTGCCTGAAGCAGGATTCTCCGCCGAACGATGCGATTGCACAATAAATGCATAATTCTGCTTCTGAATCCCGTTTGCAAATGTCAGCCGTATAAGCTTCAGCGGCTGTTGAAAAACCCTGCCGTAACAGCAGGGAATCGAGTAAAGCTACCATTAAGCAAACACGTTTGCTGCAAAGCGGGCAAAATGGGCAGGCAGTTCTGCCTCCAAAATCCCGTACCCAAAACGAAAGAGTGGGTTGCCCCACTCTCTTTGCCTCTGCTATCGCAGCATTTCCAATAAAAATATACCATAATCACAAGGTTAATGCAAATAAAGGGCGAAAACATCAGCTTTTTGATCCAAATGAATGAGATGAAATGGGAATGGGTGAATCCCTCTCCCTCTATCCAAAAGCGAAAGAGGAAACATTAGAACAACGAAAGCTGATTTTGATCAGGCAGGGCTTCCAGGCACCCGTGATTATCCAAATACTCTATAATCGTTTTGGAAACTCTTCCTCTTTGCTGCAAATCCTCTTTAGATAAAAATTCGCCTTCCTGTCTCGCTTTTACGATATTAAGCGCTGCATTTGTCCCCAATCCCGGAATGGCGTTGAACGGAGGAATAAGCGTTTCTCCATCAATGATAAATTCACTGGCATGGGAACGGTACAGATCGACCCTTTGAAAAGAATAGCCCCGGGCACACATCTCAAGGCAAAGCTCCAGTACGGTCATCAAGTTTTTCTCCTTCGGACTTGCTTCCAGTCCTTTGGAGCTGATTTCTTCAAGGCGGGCTTTGATAGCCGTGTTCCCTCTCACCATTGCATCCACATCGAAATCATCCGCTCTTACAGTAAAGTAGGCTGCATAATAAAGGAGAGCATGATGCACTTTAAAGTAAGCAATTCTTACCGCCATCAAAACATAGGCTGCAGCATGCGCTTTTGGAAACATATATTTGATCTTTAAGCAGGATTCAATATACCATTTCGGTACATTGTTTTTTCTCATTTCTTCTTCCATCTCAGGAGTCAGTCCCTTGCCTTTACGAACGGACTCCATAATCTTGAAGGCGAAGGATGGTTCAAGCCCCTGGTAAATCAAATAAACCATGATATCATCCCGGCAGCCGATTACCTCGCTCAAGGTACAAATGCTGTTATGGATCAGCTCCTGGGCGTTTCCGAGCCACACATCTGTTCCGTGCGACAGACCGGAGATTTGGACAAGTTCAGAGAAGGTAGTCGGCTTCGTATCTTCAAGCATCTGCCTTACAAACTTTGTTCCGAATTCCGGAATGCCCAGCGTACCGGTCTTGCACATAATTTCTTCTTCCGTCACACCGAGAGAGGAAGTTCCGCTGAATATTTTCATCACTTCCGGATCATCTGTAGGAATGGTCTTCGGATCAATTCCGCTTAAGTCCTGCAGCATCCGGATCACTGTAGGATCATCGTGCCCAAGAATATCAAGCTTCAGCAGGTTATCATGAATGGAATGGAAGTCAAAGTGAGTGGTTTTCCATTCAGAACCCGCTGCATCAGCCGGAAACTGGATTGGAGAAAAGTCGAAAATATCCATATAATCAGGTACAACGATAATGCCGCCCGGATGCTGGCCTGTTGTCCTCTTTACTCCCGTACAGCCTTGAACAAGACGGTCCACTTCAGCCGCTCTGAAGTTCAGGTTATGGTCACCGGCATAGCCTTTCACATAGCCATAGGCTGTTTTTTCCGCAACGGTACCAATCGTTCCCGCTCTAAACACATTATCTTCCCCGAAAAGAGCTTTTGTATAGTTGTGAGCCCTAGGCTGATATTCTCCCGAGAAATTCAAATCAATATCAGGTACCTTGTCCCCTTTAAATCCGAGGAACGTTTCAAACGGTATATCATGGCCATCTTTTCTATAGGGGATAGCGCATTTTTCACAGTCTTTATCCGGCAAATCGAATCCGGAGCCGACTGAGCCGTCATTAAAGAATTCTGCATGCTTGCATTCTGGACACACGTAATGAGGCGGAAGAGGATTAACCTCAGTTATCTCTGTCATCGTTGCAACAAGCGATGATCCGACAGATCCCCTTGACCCCACCAGATAGCCGTCATCCAGAGACTTTTTAACGAGTTTATGAGAAATTAAATAAATGACAGCGAAACCGTGGCCGATGATGCTTTTCAACTCTTTCTCAAGCCTTGCTTCTACGATCTCCGGCAACGGCGCTCCATAAATGCTTTCGGCCATTTCGTAGCTCATCTGGCGGACTTCCTCATCGGCACCTTCAATTTTAGGCGTAAAAAGATCGTCTTTGATCGGTTTTACTTCACCAATCATATCGGCTACCGCATTCGTGTTTTCAATGACAATTTCTTTAGCTCTCTCCTCTCCCAGAAAGGAAAAGCAGTCCAGCATCTCGTTTGTGGTGCGGAAATGAACATTCGGATGCTCATACCGGTTGAGAGGATTTGCCCCTCCTTGAGAGCTGACCAGGATCTTTCTGTATATCCTGTCTTCCGGATTCAAATAATGCACGTTTCCTGTAGCAGCAACCGGCTTTCCCAGTTTTTTGCCGAGATCCGCTATATTGGTCATGATTTCGAAAAGGGCATCCCGGTCTTTAACATATTCAAGCTGGATTAAATGCTGATAAACTTCAGGTGGCTGAATTTCGAGGTAATCATAGAATTTGGCTGTTTCTTCTACTTCCTCGGGCGACTTTTGCATCATCCCTTCAAAAACTTCCCCTTTATCGCAGCCTGAACCGATAATCAGCCCTTCGCGGTGCTTCTGAAGGACAGACCTTGGAATACGCGGAACGCGGTAAAAATATTGAATATGAGATAAGGAAACAAGCTTAAATAGATTTTTCAGCCCAGTATCATTTGCCGCAAGCAAAGTGGCATGATAGGGTCTGGATCTTTGGAACGCATTTCCCTGCCCCATATTGTTGTTCAGCTCGTCATGATACTGAATCCCTTTTTCAAAAGAATCTTTGAGCATTTTCAGCAGCAGGTAGCCAGTGGCTTCCGCGTCATAGATGGCCCGGTGATGCTGGGTCAGTTCGATATCGAATTTTTTACACAGTGTATTCAGCCGGTGGCTTTTCAGATCAGGGTATAAGAATCTTCCCAGCTCAAGGGTATCAATGACAGGATTAGCCGCTTTTTCTTCTCCGAGCAAGCGGGTATACCCGGCGTTTAGAAACCCCATATCAAAGCTTGCGTTATGAGCGACCAATACATCATCGCCGATCCAGTCTTTAAAACGGGCAATTACTTCTTTAACTTCCGGGCCATTTTTTACCATATCATCTGTAATACCGGTTAAATCTATGGTGGTAGCGGACAGCGGATGGTGGGGATTTGCAAATGATTCAAACCGGTCCACAATTTCACCGTTTTTTATTTTTACGGCAGCTAATTCAATGATTGTATCGTAGACTGCTGAAAGACCGGTTGTCTCTACATCAAAAACGACATAAACCGCTTCCTCCAGCTGCCTGCGGGCATCATTGTAGGCAATCGGCACTCCGTCATCAACGAGATTTGCTTCTATTCCATAAAGGATTTTAAGACCATGCTTTTTTCCTGCTGAGTAAGCCTCCGGAAAGGATTGCGCAACTGCATGATCCGTTATGGCAATCGCTTTATGCCCCCATTTTTTTGCTTGTTCGGCAAGCCTGCTGAAAGAAGTAACAGCATCCATCTGGCTCATAGGGGAGTGCAGGTGAAGCTCGACTCTCTTTTCATCTTCTGGAGAAGTATCCAATCTAACCTTCGGCTTTACTTCATTTATATCATTGGCAATCATCACAAGATCCCTGACAAACGTATCGTTCTGAACGCTTCCCCTTGCTTTGACCCACATGCCTTTTTTAATGGCATTTAAGAGAGCGGCATCTTCTTTATCTCTTGCAAACATTTTTACGAGCATCGAGCTTGTATAGTCGGTGATCTTTATTGTGGCAAGCGTTCTTCCGCTTCTGAGTTCCTTCGTTTCAGCATCAAACACATATCCTTGAATGACGGTTCTGCGTTCTTCATCCTCGATCGTGTCCATCGGGCGGATCTCTTCGTCGTCTTTAATCTGATATCCGATCACTACCGGGCCAGAAGGAACCTGGTCAGCCTCCTCCTCTTCTTTCTTCTGCATTTCCGTAAGGGCAAGCATTGCCCGTTCCTGGTCTTCCTGAAGCTTCTGCTCATTAAATTTCTTCAGATCCGCTTCTGAAAAAGTCACTTCGGCATCCAGCTGAAGCAATGGAAAACCAAACGCCTGAAGACTCTCTTGAATCATAGAAGTATACTTTCTTTTAATTGTCGCAGCTTCTGTATCATTCCGCGTGCTGATGATCAGCTTATTCCCATGAAGCTTAGGCACCTGTTCTGACAGCAGCGACAAAACAGGAGGGGATATTCCATCAATATCCTCAAGTGACGCCATCCAGTAATCCTGCAGAAGTGATTCCCGGGCTTCAGCGTGCTGTGATTTTATTGAGAATGATATAGATGCGATATGTGCAAATGCTTTTGTGAGACTCGCCTGAAAAAGCTGATAGACCTCAAATGGCAGGATGGATGATAATTCAAAATCGAAATGCCATCTTTTCTGTTTCTTATGAACGGTAAGCTTTGCGATGGCTGCATGCTCAAAATAAGGGACAATGCGGTCATCAGTCAGCTCAAGCTGCTGAAGCAGAAGCTGAAACCTTTTTCGCTGTTCCGTTAGACTTTCTTCCAAGATTGCCTCTCTCCTCCCTATGTAAAATGGAAGGGTCTGGCCGCTTTGCAGCCAAACCCTCAGTTATCTATTTCTTATTCGTTCATGCCTGGCTCCTCAATTTCACGCTCAGCCAAGTATGCGGCGAACGGTTTCTGCCAGTTCGCTGATATGCACATCCATCATTTCACCCGTTTTGCGCACCTTCAGCTCAACCATATCTTCTTCAGCCCGCTTACCTGCAGTTATGCGAAGAGGCAGTCCGATCAAATCGGAATCAGCAAATTTCACCCCTGCTCTTTCAGGCCGGTCATCAAACAGAATTTCATAGGCTTGGCCAAGCTCTTGATATACTTTTTCAGCTAATGCTGTTTGTGCTTCTGATTTCATATTGGCTGGAATAACATGCAAATCAAAAGGTGCAACCTGCTGAGGCCATACAATGCCTTTTTCATCATGGAACTGTTCGACAATGGCAGCAAGCGTTCTGGAGACCCCTATTCCATAGCAGCCCATGATCATCGGCTGGGATCTCCCGTTCTCATCCAGGTAGGAAGCACCCATATCCACTGAGTATCTGGTTCCCAATTTGAAAACATGACCTACTTCTATCCCCTTGGCAAACTTAATCTTCCCTTCTCCATCAGGAGAAGGGTCGCCCTCCCGGATAAAACGAAGATCTGCATATTGAATCGCTTTTATGTCTCTTTCAGCATCCACATTTATGAAATGAAGCCCTTCTTCATTGGCTCCGCAAACCCCGTTTACAATGGAGCGGACGGCATGGTCGGCTGCAATTTCTATTTTCTCGGGAGCCCCTATCGGTCCAAGGAAGCCTGCTGCACATCCCATTGCCTGCTTTGTTTCTTCCTGTGTAGCAAGTTCAGCGGTGCGTGCTCCAAAGAGATTCTTGACTTTAATGTCGTTGATCTCATGATCTCCTCTTGAAAGGACAAGCACGAACCGGTCATCAACTTTGAACAGAAGCGATTTGATGCATTTTTCTTTTTCAGTTTGGAGAAATCCGGCTACTTCTTCAATGGTCCTCTGCGAAGGCGTTTCTTTTTTCTCTAATTCTCCTGCCGGTTCTTCTTGCCGGGAGTACTCTGCTGTGACGGGGGCCATCTCAATGTTTGCTGCATAGCCTGATTGATCAGAGTAGGCGATTGTATCCTCACCTACATCAGAAAGCACCATGAATTCGTGCGTGTCTTTTCCTCCCATAGCTCCGGAGTCCGCAATGACTGCGCGGAAATTCAAGCCGCATCTTTCAAAAATGTTGGAATACGCCCTGAACATTTTGCTATACATCTCATCAAGACTATCAAAAGAGGAGTGGAATGAGTAGGCGTCCTTCATAATGAATTCCCGCCCTCTTAGAATGCCGAATCTAGGACGCTTTTCATCTCTGAATTTGGTTTGGATCTGATAAAGAGCAAGCGGAAGCCGTTTATACGATTTGACTTCATCTCGTACCAGGCTCGTAATAACTTCTTCATGAGTCGCTCCAAGTGCAAATTCTCTTCCATGCCGGTCTTTAAGCCTCATGAGCTCAGGACCGTAAGAATACCATCTTCCTGATTCCTGCCACAGCTCGGATTGCTGCATAGCTGGCATAAACAGCTCAGATGCTCCGGCATTGTTCATCTCTGCCCTCACAATGCCCTGAATGTTTTGAAGCACTTTCTGGGCGAGCGGGAGATAGCTGTATATCCCGCTCGTATTCTGGCGGATATAGCCGGCTCTCAGCAGAAGCTGATGGCTTTTTATTTCTGCATCTGCAGGGACTTCTCTTAATGTAGGTATAAACGTTAAACTCTGTTTCATTTCTGCACCCCGTTCAATCGGCTGAATTTTACGGCTCTGTTACGGGCCAGCTGATTTCCGCACCGGAGGAGGCTCCTGCAGCCTGTTTCCCTGCAGGAGCCCCGCACTCCCGTTCCGATGGCAACGATGGAGGAAATCAGTACACCCCTCTAACCTTGCCGGTTTTATAAGAAGAATCGCTGGATATCATTCCAGGTTACTACAAGCATCAGAAGCATAAGCAGAGCAAAGCCGATAAAATGGACCACCCCTTCTTTCTGACGGTCGATCGGCTTTCCTCTTACGGCCTCAACGGCAAAGAACATGAGCCTCCCGCCGTCAAGCGCCGGAATCGGAAGAAGATTCATTATCCCCAGATTAATGCTTAATAGAGCGGTCCATCTGAGCAGGTTTTCAAATCCTGACTGCGCCACCTGTCCGGTTACATCATAAATTCCTACGGGTCCGGAAAGCATATCAATGGAAAATTGGCCTGTAATCAGCTTTCCAAGGCTGACCAATATTTCTTTCGTATAAAAGACGGTTTGAGTAGCTCCATGCTCAAGCGCTGTAAAAAAGCCTTTTTCCATAGGAGCATAGGATCCTACACGTCCAATCGTCTGGTCTCCGGCCTTTTCTGCTTTAGGAACGACCTTGATGCTCTGAGGCTCCCCGTTTCTTACCACGGCGAATGTCAGTTCCTTTTCAGGACTTGTGCTGATGATTTTTGTGACATCCGTCCATGTATTTACTTCCCTGCCGTTGATTGTTTTGATTACATCGCCTTCTTTAATGCCCGATTCGATGGCTGCACCGTCTTCAGTCAGTTCACCGAAAATCGGTTTGTCCATCGGTGTTCCCTGAATCAGTCCAAGTCCGAAAAGAACAACGAATGCGAGCACAAAGTTCATCATCGGTCCGGCAATGATTGCGGCGGTTCTCTGACCAAGTGTTTTTGAACCAAACTGCCGGTCATATGGGGCAATCTGAGTTTCCTGGCCATCTGCAACAAAAAAGGAACGTTTAGCGACGTTAAACTGCTTGAGCTGATCTTCTTCTCCATGCTCATAGCCGCTGATTACCATTTTCTTCTCAATATCAGCGTGCTCAACTTCAATGATTCTTGCTTTTGGGTATTTTTCTTTATTGTTTAAGATGATTTTTTCAATTTCATCCTGCTGATTGAACAGGAGCCCTATATGGTGACCTGGTTTTACCTCCACCATTTCCGGATCTTCCCCGGCCATTCTGACATAGCCGCCGATCGGCAATAGGCGAATGGTATAGACGGTCTCATTCTTCTTGTAGGAAAAGATTTTCGGCCCGAATCCGATGGCAAATTCACGGCACAGTATCCCTGCACGCTTCGCTAAAACCAAATGTCCCAGCTCATGGAAAAATACTAGGGCCCCAAAAATCAGAATAAACGCAATAACCGTATTCACCTGCATACCACCTTTAGTTTAATAAGGACCGGACAAAAGCCCTGGCTTCCCGGTCCGCATGCTGGATCGCCTGGATATCCGGATTGCGGATGATATCATGGGATTCCAATGCACGTTCAATCCGGTTTTCAATATCCAAAAATTCAATCCTGCCTGCGAGAAATTGAGCAACTGCCTCTTCATTCGCAGCATTTAGTACAGTGGGCATTGTCCCTCCCATTTTACCTGATTCATAAGCAAAATGTAAGCATTTGAAGCGTGTGAAGTCAGGCTTTGAAAAATGGAGCTTGCCCTGTTCCCAGAGGTTCAGCCTGCCGGTATTTTTTAAAGGCATCCGTTCGGGATAAGTAAGAGCGTACTGAATAGGGACTTTCATATCTGGCGTACCAAGCTGTGCTTTCACACTTCCGTCTGAAAACTCAACCATCGAATGGATAATGCTCTCTTTATGAAGGAGAACGTCGATGCTCTCATATGGAATTCCAAAAAGCCAGAATGCCTCGATCACTTCTAGCCCTTTATTCATCATAGTAGCTGAATCGATTGTGATTTTAGCTCCCATTGACCAGTTTGGATGGTTTAACGCTTCTTCAACCGTTACCCCTTTAAGTTCATCCCTTGTCCTGTCACGGAAACTCCCGCCGGATGCCGTTAAGATCAGCCTGGAGACGTCATCGTGCTTTTCCCCCTGCAGGCATTGGAATATGGCAGAATGCTCGCTGTCAACAGGCAGGAGAATGGAGTTATGCTTCCGTGCTGCCTCCATTACAATGTGTCCAGCTGTAACAAGTGTTTCCTTATTGGCGATCGCTACCGCTTTTCCAGATTCAATGGCTTTCAAAGTGGGGATCAAACCTATGCTTCCCAGCAGCGCATTTACGGTCACATCCGCTTCAGAATGAACAGCAGCCTCGATGTTTCCTTCTTCGCCGAAGGAGAAAGAGATCGGTTCTCCGCTGAATTCTTCTTTTAGGAGGAGGTAATGGTCTTTGGATTTTACCGAGACAAATTTAGGTCTGAACTCTTTAACCGCTTCCCTGCCTGCTTCCAGGTTGGAGCCGAATGTCATAGCCGTTAATTCAAATTTATCAGGGTGTTCCCGGATAACCTCCAAAGTTTGCCTGCCGATTGAACCTGTTGCTCCCAATAAGCTGATTCTTTTCATGGATTTCACTCTCCCAAAAAGCTTTTCTTATCTATAAACAGGCGCTTGCCTGAGCTGCGCTATCAGTCTCCGGCAGAGCCTGCTGCTTCCATCCACGCAGCATTCCATCGAGCCTGCCCTTGTTAAAATAGGACAAGCATGAAATGAAGGAGAGGCAATACAAATAAAAGGCTGTCAAACCGGTCCAGAATACCGCCATGACCAGGCAGAATCTGACCGGAGTCCTTGACGTGGTAATGCCTTTTTAATGCAGATTCAACCAAGTCTCCCACTTGTCCAAAAACAGACAAAAACACGGTTATAAGCGCTATAATCACATAGGAATCTACGATTGGCATAACCGCCTCAAACAGGATCGAGATGATCAGCGCGCAAAGAATCCCTCCGAAAAAGCCTTCAATTGTTTTATTCGGACTGATTTCCGGCCATAGCTTGTGCTTGCCAATCGCCTTCCCGATAAAATAAGCACCCGAATCAGTGGCCCATATGACCAGCAGGGCAAACACAATAAATTCCAGACCTAATGCTCTCGTTTCAATAAAATAGTAAAAACCGATGCCAATGTACATGACAGATAAAAGTGAGAAACCTACATCATCAAAGGAGAAGCGGTTTTTAGTAATTACTGTGTACGTTAAAAAGAGCAGGACTCCGAGCAAGGCAACCTCTAATTTGGAAATATCAATGCGTCCCAATACAATTATATGGCTTGCCGGGATCAGCAATACCCATAAAAGCAAAACACTTACCAGTCCGGGTATGCTTGCAAGCCTGATATTTTTCATTTTTAGCAGCTCGTAAAGACTGATGGTACTCAATACGTAAATGGCAAAGCTAAACGGGATTCCTCCGAGAATAACAAAGGGCAGAAATAACGCAAGTGCCAGTACTGCTGTAATTATTCGCTGTATCATTTGTCATCACCTTCTATACTCCGCCAAATCTGCGGCCCCTTTGCTGATATTCAGCGATTGCTTTTATAAAATCCGCTTCTTTGAAGTCAGGCCAGAGAACTTCTGTAAACCAAAATTCTGTATAAGCCAGCTGCCATAGCATAAAGTTGCTCAGCCGGATTTCCCCGCTCGTGCGAATCAGCAAATCCGGGTCCGGAAGAAACTCTGACATGAGATAGCCGGAGAAAAGCTCTTCATTGATATCCTCGGTGCGCACGAGGCCTTTTTTGGAATCCTCCACAAGATTTTGAATGCCTTTTACAATCTCTGTCCGGCTTCCGTAATTCAAAGCAAAATTCAGGGTTAATCCTGTATTATGAGAGGTTTCCCGTATGGCTTTTTCAACTGCCCGCAGTGTGTGAGCAGGGAGTCTTTCTGTTTCTCCCATAATCTTAACCCGGACATTTTCTTCAATCAGCTCCGGCAAAAAGGTTGTCAAAAATTCTTCAGGGAGCTTCATCAAGTAATCTACTTCTATTTTTGGCCTTTTCCAGTTTTCTGTTGAAAACGCATAAAGCGTCAAAGCACTTACCCCTAAGCCACTTGCGAGCTTCGTTATTTTCCTTACTACTTTCATTCCCTCATGATGGCCTGCCATTCTCGGCAATGCCCTATTCTTCGCCCATCTTCCGTTTCCATCCATTATAATGGCAATATGAGGAGGAATGGGTCCGTCCCTTAAATCCTCTTTTGTGTATGTATGAGTGGCTGAAGGTGATACTGGCCTTCTGCCCTTTCTGAAAAAATTAAGCATGTGATTCCTCCATCACCCTGCAGCTAATGATGCGCTATGACCCCTAGCTGTGTTAACAGTATTAACAAAAAAACCCCCTGTAAACGTTAGAGGGTCTTTTGCACACTTCTATTTTACATAGAAAAACGTTAAACTTCCATGATTTCTTTATCTTTGTCTTTCGCAATCTGCTCCAGCTTGCTGATATAGCTGTCTGTCAGCTTTTGAACTTCATCAGAAAGGCCGCGCAATTCATCTTCTGTCATGTCACCGTTTTTCTCTGCTTTTTTCAAATCATCATTAGCATCACGGCGGATATTGCGGATTCCAACTTTCGCTTCCTCCGCATACTTTTTAACCAGTTTGCCAAGCTCACGGCGTCTTTCTTCCGTAAGAGCCGGAATGGCAATACGTACAATTGTTCCGTCGTTAGTCGGATTCAAACCAAGATCTGCTTTTTGAATGGCTTTTTCAATGTCTCCCAATGCGGACTTATCATAAGGAGTAATGATGAGCATGCGCGCTTCCGGGACACTGATGGAGGCGAGCTGATTGACCGGTGTCGGAGCTCCGTAATAATCCACTGTTACTTTGTCAAGAAGCGAAGCGCTTGCGCGGCCTGCACGGACGGTAGCAAGCTCACGCTGAAAAGCTGAAACGGCTTTTTCCATTCTGTCTTTTGCCTGGTTAATATGCTGGTTTGCCATTTTATTTCCCCCTCACGATGGTTCCGATATTTTCACCTAGAACTGCTCTTTTAATGTTTCCCTCTTCCATGATCGAGAAAACGATCAATGCGATGTCATTGTCCATGCATAAAGAGGAAGCTGTAGAGTCCATAACGGCAAGTCCGTCTTTAAGAACATCCAAATAAGATAATTCTTCGTATTTTACTGCGTTTGCGTCTTTTAGCGGATCTGCGTTGTAAACACCATCCACATTGTTTTTAGCCATCAGGATTACATCCGCTTCTATTTCAGCAGCACGGAGCGCAGCGGTCGTGTCTGTTGAAAAGTATGGGTTACCTGTACCGGCAGCAAATATAACCACACGTTTTTTCTCGAGGTGGCGGATTGCTTTTCTTCTGATGTAAGGTTCTGCTACCTGTCTCATTTCAATGGAGGTTTGCACTCTTGTCTGAATGCCATGATTTTCAAGGCTGTCCTGCAGAGCAAGTGAATTCATAACTGTTGCAAGCATTCCCATATAATCCGCTGTCGCGCGGTCCATGCCCATTTCGCTGCCAACTTTGCCGCGCCATATGTTTCCACCGCCGACAACTACAGCAACCTCCACATCCATCTCTGCTATTTCCTTCACCTGCTGGGCGATGGATTTAATGACGCTCGGATTGATGCCGAACCCTTGAGGGCCTGCTAAAGCTTCTCCGCTTAACTTTAAGACAATGCGTTTATATTTTGGATTAATCATAATAGCCTCCAAATCTTTTCATTAAAATTCCATTAAATAAGACAAGATGCTGTATTGTACGGGAAGCCCTGATTTCGGTGCTCGCGGACAAAGAGGTCCTGTCTTGAAAAAACGGGAACACGGTTGTGTTCCCATTTTCAATGCTTGTTCAGATTAGTAGAACTTCGAATTACTTGCGTACCTGGTTCATAACCTCTTCCGCAAAGTTATCCTGGCGCTTCTCGATGCCTTCCCCTACTTCAAAACGGATGAAAGTTTTCACTTCTGCGTTGTGTGAAGCGGCAAATTGCTTAACTTTCTGATCTGGATTTTTAACGAAGCTTTGATCCAGAAGGCAAATGTCTTCGAAATATTTCCCAAGACGGCCTTCGACCATTTTTGCAACGATGTTTTCAGGTTTTCCTTCGTTTAGAGCCTGCTGAGTCAATACTTCGCGCTCGTGATCCGCTTCTTCCTGGGAAACCTGGTCACGGCTGATGTATTTAGGGTTTACAGCTGCAACGTGCATGGCGATATCCTTTGCAGCGCTCTCGTCAGTTGTTCCTTCAAGAACAGTCAGAACCGCAATACGGCCGCCCATGTGAAGGTATGCTCCGAAAGCATCGCTGTCTGTTTTTGTGACAATTTCAAAGCGGCGAAGAGAAATTCTTTCACCGATTGTCGCTACTGCAGAGTGAATGCGCTCTTCTACAGATGAACCGTTGTCCATTTTGGAAACAAGAGCTTCTTCAAGAGTAGCTGGTTTAGCCGTCAGAAGGTGTGACGCAAGCTCGCTGATAAGTGTTTTAAAGCCTTCGTTTTTCGCAACAAAGTCAGTTTCAGAGTTTACTTCAAGAATAACAGCTTCATTACCTTCTGTTTTAACAGCAGCAAGACCTTCTGCCGCGATGCGGTCAGATTTTTTTGCAGCTTTCGCAATGCCTTTTTCACGAAGGTAATCAATCGCTTTGTCCAAATCACCGTTCGTTTCTGTCAGCGCTTTTTTGCAATCCATCATGCCTGCGCCAGTTTTTTCACGAAGTTCCTTAACCATTTGAGCAGTAACTGCCATGGGGAATTCCTCCTTAGAATTTAAAGTTATGTAAGGCAATTCATTTCTTTTTAAAAAAAGGCGATAAAAGGCCTGACCCTCTTATCACCTTTTGGTTTGCTCATTAAGCAGTAGTTGTTTCTTCTTCAGCAGCTTCTTCGCCTTCGTTGCCTTGTTTCGCTTCAAGGATCGCATCAGCCATTTTGCCTGTAAGAAGTTTAACCGCACGGATTGCGTCATCATTTGCAGGGATCACGTGGTCAATCTCGTCCGGATCGCAGTTCGTGTCAACGATGCCAATGATCGGAATGTTCAATTTGTGTGCTTCTGCAACAGCGATGCGCTCTTTGCGTGGATCGATGATGAACAGAGCATCCGGAAGGGATTTCATATCTTTAATTCCGCCCAGGAATTTTTCAAGGCGCTCAAGCTCTTTTTTAAGCTGAACAACTTCTTTTTTAGGCAGAACTTCGAAAGTTCCGTCTTCCTGCATTTTTTCAATGTCTTTTAGACGCTTAATACGCTTTTGGATTGTTTCGAAGTTTGTTAGCGTTCCACCCAGCCAGCGTTGGTTTACGTAGTACATGCCTGAACGTTGAGCTTCTTCTTTTACAGAATCCTGAGCTTGTTTCTTTGTACCAACGAAAAGAATTTTACCGCCGTTAGCAGCCAATTCTTTTGTTACGTTGTATGCTTCTTCAACCTTTTTAACTGTCTTTTGAAGGTCGATGATGTAGATGCCGTTACGCTCTGTGAAGATGTAACGTTTCATTTTTGGGTTCCAGCGGCGTGTTTGGTGACCGAAGTGAACACCAGCTTCAAGCAATTGCTTCATTGAAATTACTGACATGTTAATTTTCCTCCTAATGGTTTTTCTCCTCCGCTTTACATCATTTCCTAGCATAACTGACTGAACAGCACCAATGCCCGGATCTGTAAGCGTGTGTATTAACACCAAGAAAAAATATACCACAGTCAAACAGCGTAATCAAGGTTTATCTCTCTATTTTCGACGGAATTTTAATAGAAGCTCAATTTCTGTTTTTCCTTTGCCCGTCTTCCTGGCGATTTCCTCGATGGAGCGGCCTTCTTCATAAAGCCTGACTGCTTCTTCAGGGACCGGATCGGAATGGCTCCACTCTACAGAATCTTCCATTTCCTCAGCATGGAGAAGATGATCCGGCAGCTGTTCGGCCATTTCTGGTTCCTCTTCAATATGGGTGTTTCCAATTTTGCGGTTTTCAATCCTGTTCGCGGACTCGGATTCGGTTTCCTGCTCTGGTCCTGCAGCATGCTCCAGCGCTCTCATTAAGCGGTCATGCTCTTCCCTTTGTTCGAGCATGAAGGCGGCAAGCAGCTGTTCGGTATCTTCAAGAATCGACTGCTGCTCTTTTTTTGTATCGGTATGGGAGGCCAACTTGGTGAAAAGCAATAAAATTAAATATAAGGAAACGATGTGCAGGAGTACGCTCGTAATGATGAAAAATGTGTTCATGGGTAATCCTCCCTTCTGCTGTCCGGCCAGCTGCCTTCAGAAAAAGCAAGCTGCGCCCTGCAGGCTTCTGAAGCCAAAAACTAAAAAAGGCGTTTCCGGCAGGCTTGTCCGCCCTATGCCAGTTTCGCCCCCGGGTTTTAATTTAAGAATTTCTCCATGATTCTTCTGAGCTTAAAGAGCGCTTTAGAGTGGATCTGAGAGATTCTTGATGTAGACAAATCCATCACTTGACCAATTTCGGTCAATGTTAATTCTTCCTTATAAAACAGCGAGACAACGATCTGTTCTTTTTCAGATAATTCGGTGATGACTTCTGAAAGCTGTCCGATCAATTCCTGTTTAAGAACTTTTTCTTCAGGGGTCTCGGTTCTTTCATCCTTTATTACCATACCTGTAAAATCCCCGTCATCGTGATCTGCAGAGTGTTCGTCAATGGAGAGCACGTTAGCAAAAAAACCTTCATTGACTGCCGCAAGAACTTCATCCTCTGAAATTCCCATCTCGTTGGCAATCTCACCCGGTGTTACATTTCTCAAGTATTTTTGCTCCAGTTTTTCAATCATCGACTCGACCCGCTTCGCTTTTTCCCGTGAACTCCTCGGGAGCCAGTCTTCTTTTCTCAGGCCATCAATGATCGCTCCCCTAATTCTGAAGGATGCGTACGTATCAAATTTAAGATCTCTGCCCGGATCAAATTTTTCAAGCGCGTCATACAGTCCGTACAAGCCAAGGCTCATTAAATCGTCTCTGCTCACAGTTTTCGGAAGGCCTACGGATATTCTCTGGACATGGAATGTCACGAGCGGCCTGTACCTTCTAATCAGGTCATCTCCGGCTGCAGGATCCCTCTCAGTAACCCATCGGTTCCATATCTGCTGTTCCTCTTTGCCTGTCATTTGAGTCATTGCCTTTCCCCCTAGTGCCTGCTGCCTATTTTGTAAGGCTATATTATGGATGTTCCGAGATTCACTGTGCGAATGGCCAGCTGAGCCGTACCAGGATCAAATTCAATCGTTCTTCCGCTTGATCCACCTGTATCTGAAGAGATAAGAGGCACTGAATAGCGATGCAGAAGAGCTTTTACTGCCTCAACATTCCGCGGCCCAATCCTCATTAATTCGTTTTCGGATTTAAACGAGAACATTTGAGCACCGCCAGCCATTTTTGCTTTTAACCTTCTAATTGGCGACCCCATTGCCTCGAGGCTCCGGATCAAATCCAAAAACGCTGTATCAGCATATTTATAGCGGTTGAAATCACATTGTTTTGCAAGAGTCGATGTCGGCAGCATAATATGCGCCATTCCTGCAGTCATTAAGTCTTTATCATACAGCACCAGTCCTACGCATGAGCCAAGACCTGAGGTGCGAAGCCTGCTCGGTGAGGACGCTGTATGAAGATCCGCTATCCCGACTTTAATTATTTCAGGAGTTTCAAGCATTGCTGACTCCAAGCGCCTTATAATAATGGCCGATCGATTCATAATCCGGCAGAAGGAACAGGTGCCCTTCAAGCGTTCGGTTCCCCACATCTCCTCTATCCCGGATAACGGTGCGCAAGAGCACGGCGAAGTCTGATGCTTTTGAAAGTTCAATCAGGCCTTCAGAGATTACAGCACCAAACATATCCACCGATAATTGCGGCACTTCAGGAATAAAGGCAAGCCCGGTAAAGTCAGACAATGAAGTTAAATAGGATCCGATCAGGATGTTGCCGAGTTCTTTGACAGCCGATACACCGTATTCATCATAAGGCGGCTTGCTTAATTGGAGGGAGCCGATCCCTGTAAGCTCTCTTACAAACTTTTCTGCCGGACCCACTTCCATAATAAAATACATGGAGCCTGAAATTTCACCGGCTATCCTCAGAAAAATGCAAGCGACCTCTTTGTCAGCCCCGCCCAGTGCTTCTGCCAGCTCTGTAAAAGAGACAGCCTGAACGTCCGGCACATCCATTTCCATCCTTCTGCCAAGCATTCGGGACAGCGATGCAGCCGCATTTGCCGCCCCCATATTCGTCATTTGTCTTAATGCATCGACTTGATTCTGTGTCAGCATCCTTACTTTACTCCATCGGCTGCTGCAGCCGGGGATGCTTCGAGAACCTCCGCCAGATCAAGCATAATGATCAGCCGCTTGCCAAGCTTTACCACTCCGCTGATATAGTCGGTCTTGATCATCCCCGCCACCTCAGGGGAAGGCTCGATTTGTTCAAAAGATATGTCTGTAACGTCATTCGCAGCATCCGCAGCCAAACCCGCTTCTATGCCATGCACCGCCACTACGATCATTCTGGAATGCTCTGTGTATTCTGCATCGGAGAGCTCAAACCGCTTCCGCAGATCAATGACTGGTGTTACGACTCCCCGCAGATTGATTACCCCTTTAATATAAGGATCTGTACCCGGAACCCTTGTAATGGATTGAATCTTTTCGATCGATTTTACCTGATTTACCGGAATGCCGAATTCCTCTTCACCAAGGCGGAAGATGATAATTTTCGTCTCTGATTGACTATTCTGCATGCTCAAGCCTCCTCTTACTTTATCAGTGCGTTGCAGTCTACAATTAAAGCCACTTCACCGTCTCCTAAAATCGTGGCACCCGAAATAGCAAACACTTCATTTAAATAGCTGCCTAAGGGCTTCAATACGACTTCAAGCTGTCCAATGAATGAATCCACGACCAGGCCTGCAAACCGGTCGCCTTTTTTTACCACAACCATTGATAAGTATTCCGCCTCAGGTTCCTCGGAATGAGGCACAGAGAAGATTTGCTCTAAAAATACGAGCGGTACAATTTTCCCTCTGAAATCGACTACCTTCTGATTATGGGCGTGCATAATGTCTTCTTTTCGGATAACAGCTGTTTCAATAATGGAAGAAATCGGAATGGCATATTTCTCTTTTTGAAGATCTACTAACAGGACAGAAATAATGCTCAGTGTTAGAGGAAGCTGGACAGAGAACACAGATCCTTTTCCTTCCTCGGAATCTACCGTTACAGCTCCCCCAAGTGATTCTATGGCGCTTTTAACAACATCCAGTCCGACACCCCTGCCGGAAATATCGGAAATTTGTTCAGCAGTAGAAAATCCCGGAGCAAAAATCAATTCATTAATCTGGCGTTCTGTTAATTCTGAAGACTCCTGCTCCGTAACAATGCTCCGTTCAATCGCTCTTTTAAGGACTCTTTCCCTGTTAATGCCTGCTCCGTCATCCGATACTTCGATAAAAACGTGATTCCCGCTATGGTAAGCCTTCAGTTCAACTTGACCTGTTTCAGCTTTTCCTTTTGCGGTTCTGGATTCAGGAGATTCAATTCCATGGTCCATCGAATTTCGTATTAAATGGACAAGCGGATCTCCTATTTCATCTATTACCGTTCGATCCAGCTCTGTTTCAGCACCGGAAATGTGCAGGTCAATTTTCTTATTCAAATCCTTGGCAAGCTGCCTTACCATTCTCGGGAAACGGTTAAAGACCGTCTCAATCGGAACCATTCTCATATTTAAAATAATGCTTTGCAAATCTCCTGAGATCCTGGTCATTCTTTCTACTGTTTCCTGCAGTTCAGGATTCTTAAGGCTTTTAGAGATGGTTTCGAGCCTGCCCCGGTCAATTACCAATTCTTCAAATAAATTCATCAGAATGTCCAGGCGGTCGATATTCACCCGGATGGTTTTTGAGCCGGGCTTTGTTTTTGGCGAGGCCTCAGCTGCGGGAGGTACAGGATCTGCAGCCGCTAGTGCAGTTGACGTTTGAGCCGCTGCCTCATTTATTTCTTTGCTGGCAGCCATATTCCCGAGGGAAAGCTCTGTCGCTTCCACTTTCTCAATCTCAGAAACTTTTAAAATTCTGTTTTCGATTTCTTCTTTGCTCAGCTGTGTTAATAGGGCAACAGAGAAAGAGTGATCAAACTTCTCCTCCTCCAGCTGATCAACAGATGGGACGCTTTTCACGATTTCGCCGGCCTGGTCCAGGATTTCAAAGACCATAAATGCTCTGACTGCCTTCAGCAAACAGCCAGTTCGCAGCTCGACTGATAATTCAAAGGCATTGTAGCCTTGTTCTTTTGATTGCTGAATAATGGTCTGCTGGAAGTCATCGTAAGGACCAAGGCTGCTGACTGATGCAGCCGTTTTCTCATGCTCTTCAGGCATTTCAGGCGTTTTTCCGTCCTCAATGGCTTTTAGCCTGCTGACCACAAGGGCTACATCTTTTTTGCCATCCCCGCCTTCTGCAATGGAAAATACCATTTCTTCCAAATGGTCCACAGCAGCGAAAACAGTATCCAAAAGTTCCGGAGTCACTGAGTTTTTTCCATTCCTTATCGCATCGAGAACATTTTCCATCTGATGAGTCAGATTGGCGAGATCTTCATACCCCATCGTGGCGCTCATGCCCTTCAGCGTATGAGCGGATCTGAAAATATCATTGACAATCGACAAATCCCCGGGGCTTTTTTCAAGTTCTAAAAGCTTTTCATTGCACGCTTGCAAATGTTCCTTGCTTTCTTCAATAAATATTTCCAAATATTGACTCATTTCCATCTGGATTCGCCCCTTACGATTGAATATATTGCATGATTTTTTCTGCTATATGATCTACATGGTCAACTGAATCGATTACATTTGCAGCTATTGCACTTTTCGGCATTCCGAAAACAACTGAGGACTGTTCCCCTTCTGCTATAGAGACCGTATTTCCCTGCTCCTTCATCCGTGACAGCCCTTTTGTGCCGTCAGTCCCCATCCCGGTCATGATGACCGCAACATTGCTGCAATTGCTTAACAGACTGATTGATTCGAATAAAACATCAACGGAAGGACGATGCCCATTTCTGACAGGTGTATCTTTTACGCTCATATACAGTTCACTGCCTTGCTGGACCACTGTGAGGTGAAAGCCCCCCGGGGCAATGTAAGCTGTTCCTGCTTCTGCTTTGCTGCCATGACGGGCTTCCATAACCCGGATCTGGCTTAATTTATCCAATCTGTCCGCAAGAGAGGCGGTAAACCCTTTTGGCATATGCTGCACAATAAAGATCGGAGCCTTTATGGCTGCCGGCAGGAACGGAAGAACACGCTGAAGCGCCCTGGGTCCGCCGGTCGAAGTGCCAATGCAGATAATCGGTTGTTTTTGTCGAATTATGATGTCTAATCTAGGATATTTTTCTCTTACTGTGGATATTTTACTATATTTATGAAGATTATGGGAGCTTTCTTTCTCTTTTTCAGGGACTAACGGCATAATATTTTTTACATTTTTCGCATTCAGAATTTTTTCTCTTAATTCATCCCTGATCTTGTGCAAATCCAATGAAATAGAGCCCGATGGTTTGGCTACAAAATCCACCGCTCCCGCTTCCAGTGCTTTTATAGTAGATTCTGCCCCGGTCTGAGTGGTAGAAGAAAGCATGATGACCGGAATTGAAAATTTATCCATAATCTCCTTTAAAGCGGATATCCCGTCCATCACGGGCATTTCCACATCCATCGTGACTGCATCAGGGCGATGTTTCTCAATTTGAATCAAAGCTTCTTTTCCGTTTTTCGCTGTTCCGACCACTTCGATTCCCTCATATCCGCTGAGGAAGTCCGTGATCATCTTTCTCATAAATGCAGAATCATCAACGATAAGAACCTTCATATCATCCACCTTTTCCAGCTGTGTTTTTAAATAGTGTTTTTAAGCGGCTCATGAATGTATCAGAACTGCCAGTTGGCTGATTATCAGATTCTTGTTTAAGAAAGGAGGATACGGCTTGATTCATTCCCTGGGAATACTTCGACTTAGGATACAGCCTCGTAACCGGTTTCCTTTTCAGAACTGCTTCCATAACTGCCGGATCGTCGGGAAGAATTCCAAGCAGACCGGGGGCAGAGGACAAAAATTTACTGATTACCGAGGATATCCTTTCATAAGCGAACTGCCCGTCTTTTCTTGTTCGCGCTTTGTTGATCATTATTGAGAGACGTGCTTCAGACTTCCTTAACAAAATGTGCTTAGCCGCAGAGTAAGCATCCATTAGAGAGGTAGGTTCCGGAGTCACGATCAAAAAAATCTCATCAGCCGCCAGAAGGAACTGCAGGCTCTCCATAGTCATTCCAGCACCCATATCAAAAAAGATGAAGTCATATTCCTTTGTGAGCCGGTCAAGCTCTGCGAGAAAGGTTTCCAGTTCCCTTCCTTTAAGCTGAAAAAAATCTTTGAAGGATCTTCCTCCGCCTATATAATCAATTCCCGCAGGACTTCTTTCGATTACCTTGCTCATCGGGATGCTTTTGACCCAATAATCATATATGGAATATTCCGCTGTTTCCCCGAGCAGGATATCCACATTTCCCATTCCGATATCGAGATCAAATAATAGAACCTTTTTCCCAGACCTGACGAGCTCAAGCGAAAAGTTAACGGTAAAGCTTGTTTTTCCGGTCCCGCCTTTACCGCTGGCAATTCCAATCGTAACGGCACGGCTGTCAGAATCTTTATTAGAATGGGCGAGCATCTGCCTTAACACCTGGGCCTGATCCATCACTTCGTTTCCCCCATCAGCATTCCAACAAGTGCTTCAGCAGAGGCAGGCATTACATCATCCGGGACATTCTGGCCCGCTGTAAAGCAAGCGATCCCTATTTGTGCAGTGATTACAGCTTCATAAATTGCTCCGAACGTATCTGTTTCATCCAGCTTAGTAAAAATAAACTGCTTAACCGGCAGAGCTTCAAACCGTTTAATGATGGCCAGCATGTCCTTTTTTTTGGAAGCTGCGGACAGTGTTAAATACAAGTCGATATCCTGTCCAAATTTCAATAGAGAGGTTAACTCCTGAATGTATTCTCCGTTTTTATAATTTCTGCCAGCGGTATCTATAAAAATATGATCAATATGGGAGAATTTCTGTTTAGCCTGTTCAAAATCTTCTTCGCTGTAGCATACCTCTATTGGAACATCCAGAATCTTAGCGTACGTTTTTAGCTGGTCTATTGCAGATATCCGGTAAGTGTCAGTTGTTATAAATGCAACGGATTTCTTTTTATGGATCACAAAATCTGCAGCGAGTTTGGCAATCGTCGTCGTTTTCCCCACACCAGTCTGGCCGGCAATGGCAATGCAGCGGTTTGCATGATCAAGTCCGGAAAACGGGATCGTTTCCAAATCTTCCATTAAAAGACGTTTTGCGTTGATTAAGCTGGATCCCTCCGTTCCAGGCTGATCTTGTTTATACCAGCCTGCAAGGAGTCTTTGAACAATGGAGTCAATTTGCTCCGGTCCGGCTTCCTGGCCCACTAACGTTTGGCGGACTGTTTCAATTGGCTGGGGAAGGGTGTAGGAAGTCCGGCTGGAAGCAAGCTGCCGGTATTCTGATTTTAAGCTTTCCAGTTCATTCAGATACAGGTTATCCGCCGAATCTGCATAAATCCGTGCGGGCTCTTTCCGTTCCGGCTCTTTCCATTCTTCCTGCACCGGCTTCATGCCCCCTGAAGGATCGGGATCCGCTGCAGCAAGCACTTCAATTTGTTTTTTTGAAAAAAGACCGAAAAACCCGCCTGTCATAGTCGCCTTCGAATTGAGGATAACCGCATCATTTCCTAAGTCATCTTTCACTTTTTTCATAGCTTCCTGCATATTGACTGCAGTGTATTTTTTCACTCTCATGCTACGTTCACCACTCCCACGCTTTGCACTTCAACATTTGACTCAAGTTCATTATAGGAAAGCACCGGTACAGCTGGGAAATAACGTTCCAGCAATTGTTTTACGTACATTCTGACTGCTGGAGAACATAAAAGGACCGGAGAGTGTTCCTGTATAGACAAAAGTTCTATTTCTTTTGCAATGGATTCGATAATGGCTTGTGATACAGATGGATCCAATGACAAGTAATTGCCATGCTCTGTTTGCTGCACCCCGTCCGCCACAAGTTTTTCCACCCTGCCTGAGAGTGTGACAACCTTCAGCACCTGGCCTTCACCCGAGAATTGCATCGTGATTTGTTTCGCCAATGACTGGCGGACGTACTCTGTTAAGATGTCACTGTCAGAAGTCATTTTCCCGTAATCCGCCAATGTCTCAAAAATGATTGGCAGATTGCGGACTGAGACGTTTTCCTTCAACAGTTTCGATAAAACCTTTTGGATATCCCCGATGGAAAGCGGAGCCGGGGTCACTTCTTCTACGAGAATCGGATAGGCTTCCTTCAAGTGATCGACAAGCTGTTTCGTCTCCTGTCTGCCCAGCAATTCAGATGCATGCTTTTTGATCGTTTCCGTGATATGGGTGGAAACAACGGATGGAGGATCCACAACTGTGTAACCGAAAAGCTCTGCCTGATCCTTCATCCCCTCTGAGATCCATTTTGCGGGAAGACCGAAGGAGGGCTCAATTGTATCAATTCCTTCAATTGACTCATCATCGGCTCCGGGTGCCATCGCTAAGTAATGCTCGAGCAGCAAATCGCCTCTTGCTGCCTCGTTTCCCTTAATCTTCAGCCTGTATTCATTAGGCTGAAGCTGAATATTATCCCTGATTCGGACGACCGGGATGACGATCCCGAGCTCTATGGCTAGCTGCCGTCTGATCATGACAATCCGATCAAGCAGATCGCCGCCCTGTGAGCTGTCAGCGAGCGGAATCAAGCCATAACCGAACTCGAATTCAATAGGATCCATGCTCAGGAGCTGAACGATGCTCTCCGGGCTTTTCATTTCCTCTGGATCAGGCTGCAAGTCAGTATCCAGCTCTGGAATCTCTTTCACTTTCTTCTGGCTTTGCTGCATCATATAAGCTCCCACTGCCAGAGCCCCTCCGATCGGCCCGGTGACAAGAAGACCAATGGGAGTAAATAATCCGAGCAGCAGCATAGATGCAGCCGCTACATACATCATTTGCGGGTAGGCAAAAAGCTGTTTGCTGATATCGGAACCGAGATTGCCTTCCGATGCGGCTCTAGTGACGACAATACCGGTCGCAGTTGAAATAAGAAGAGCAGGAATCTGGCTGACGATCCCGTCCCCTACTGAAAGCATGGTAAAATGGCCTGCCGCTTCAGCGAATGGCATCCCTTGCTGCACCACTCCAACAATCATCCCGAAAATCAGGTTGATCATAACAATGATGATCCCTGCAATGGCATCTCCTTTTACGAATTTGCTCGCCCCATCCATTGCTCCATAAAAGTCGGCTTCATTTCCGACTTTTTCACGGCGGATTTTTGCTTCCTGTTCTGAAATCATGCCGGCATTAAGATCGGCATCTATGCTCATCTGTTTACCAGGCATCGCGTCGAGCGTAAAGCGCGCAGCAACTTCAGATACCCTCTCTGAACCTTTCGTAATAACAACAAATTGAATAATAACGAGGATGATAAATACCACAAATCCTACAAGAACATTACCTCCAACAACAAAGGTTCCAAAGGTTTCAACCACCTTTCCGCCTTCTCCGTTGGAAAGAATCGCTCTTGTCGTAGAAACATTCAGTCCAAGCCGAAAGAGCGTTAAGAGCAAAAGCAAAGAAGGAAAGATGGAAAATTCAAGCGGCTCGTGCATGTTCATCGATGTAAGAAGCACCAGCAGGGCGAGAGCGATATTGCAAATAATCAGAAGGCTCAAAAGCCATGTTGGGAATGGAATGATCAGCATGGCGACGATGAGCACAACACTTGATAATACAGTTAAATCTCTTGTTGACATGTTCCTTCCTCGCTTTCAATCTTAAGCTACACCTTGTGTTTCAGGCGGTAGATATACGCAAGAATTTCAGCAATTGCTTTAAAAAATTCTTCCGGCACAGCCTGGCCAATCTCAACCTGCGCAAACAAGGATCTTGCAAGCGGTTTATTTTCAATCGCTGCAATGTCATGTTCTTTTGCAATTTCTTTAATTTTAAGGGCAACGAGATCTGCTCCCTTGGCGATAACATAAGGGGCATCCATTTTTGACTCATCATATTTCAGGGCCACAGCAAAGTGGGTCGGATTTGTAATAATGACATCCGCATCCGGGACATCCTGCATCATTCTCCGCATTGCCATTTCCCGCTGCCGCTGTTTGATTTTAGATTTAATAAGCGGATCACCTTCAGATTTCTTGTATTCATCTTTTACATCCTGTTTAGACATCCGGATATTTTTTTCAAAATCGTATTTTTGATACAGATAATCCAGCAGCGATAGGAATAAAAGAGCAGCTCCTGCCGCTAAGCCCATTTGAACGGTAAGCCCCCCTAAAAACTGGAGAGACTGCTCGACCGTTAAGTACGGGAGTCTTAAAATATCGCCGAGCTGAAACCAGATCACCGCCGCAGTAACCCCTCCTGTAAACAGGATTTTCAGAATGGATTTTAGAAACTCCACCAGTGCGCGTATAGAATAGATCCGCTTAAAGCCCTTGATCGGGTCGATTTTCTCAAGCTTAGGCTGAATGCTTTCAGTTGAGAACATAAATCCGACCTGAAGGTAGTTGCTGAAAATTCCGGCGGCAAGGGCGGCGGCCATGACCGGAGCAAGAAGATAGGCTGCTTCAAGGGTAACCGAGGTCATTAATGCTTTAATGCTTTCTTCTGTCACTTCAAGCATCATATATTCTGTAATGCTCTGGCGGACAAACGCGATGAGCCGGTCCCTGTAGAAGGCGCCTGTGACCAGTAAAGCAAAAAATACAGCAAGCAGATTTACGGCCATGTTAACATCTGCGCTTTTTGCGACCTGTCCTTTTTTCCTGGAATCCTGCCTTTTTTTAGGGGTGGCTTTTTCTGTTTTTTCTCCTGAAAAGTATTGAATGTTCAGTTTAAGCTGCTTCATTCCTGCCGTCTCCTCCCATTCCCTGCATCAGGTCTCTGATCGTCTCTGCCATCATGTCAAATAAGCCCTCCATTGCAAAGAACAGTGCACTCATTACAATGATCATCAATACAAAAGCCGTCAGCATTTTAACAGGAAGCCCTACAACAAAAATATTCATCTGCGGTACCGTTTTGGCGACAATCCCCAATGCAATATCCACAATGAATAAAGATCCGACGAGCGGCAGCGACATTTGGAAGGCGATCAGGAACATAGCTGAGAATGATTTGATGATAAATTCCGGAATTCCTTCACTGGTAAGCGTAAAGGAAAAAGCTTCGGCTGGGATATATGTGAAACTGTAAAACATACCGTCCAGAAGCATATGATGGGCATTCAAGCTCAGCATAAGCAGCAGGGCAAGCGTATTGAGCAGCTGTCCGATCAAAGGGCTCTGTGCCCCGGTTTGCGGATCAATAATATTGGCAATGGCAAATCCAACCTGAAAATCTATAAAACTGCCGGCTATCATAATCGCTGTATAAATCATATACGCTATAAATCCAATCAGCAGCCCCGTGAAAACCTCTTTCATTAGCAGGAGAAAATAAGTTCCGTCTATGGCCATATCTGCAGGGTTAAGTGTCTCGAACATGATCAAAGCGAGAAAAAATGAGAAACCCGCTTTATGAAAGGCCGGGATCGTCCGATAAGAAAAGAGAGGCATAGTAATCATAAATGCAGTAATCCGGGCAAAGATTAATAAGAAAAAAGGGTAGTTGTTTAAAAGTGACATTTCATCCTACAAACCGGTCCAGATTGCCAAAAATGTCTGAGGCATAGGATACGAGAGTTGTGAGCATCCACGGCCCGAAAAAAATCAATCCTACCATTACCGCAACGATTTTAGGAATGAAGGCCAGCGTCTGCTCCTGAATTTGTGTTGTTGCCTGAAAAATGCTTACCGCCAGTCCAATGACGAGTGCTACCGCCAGAAGCGGCCCGCAGATCAATAAAGTGGTATAAACCGCCTTCTCCGCATTGGAGATTACCATTTCCGAACTCATTTTCCTTCCTCCCCTAAAAGCTCTGAAGCAATGATTTAATGACTAAATACCATCCATCCACGAGAACAAACAGCAGAATTTTAAAAGGAAGGGATATCATGACCGGCGGAAGCATCATCATCCCCATTGACATGAGAATACTTGCGACCACCATATCAATCACCAGAAAAGGAATAAAAATCATGAATCCGATTTGAAAAGCTGTTTTGATTTCACTGATGGCGAAGGCGGGAACGAGCGCTGTAATCGGTATATCCGCGACTGTTTCCGGCTTCTCTATATTGGCGTAGTTTAAAAAAAGTTCAAGGTCCTTCTGCCTCGTATGTTTGCTCATAAATTCCTTAAATGGCTTTTCTGCTCTAGTATAGGCTTCCTCAAGAGTAATTTTTTCCTCTAATAAAGGAGTCAGTGCCTGCTCGTTCGCCTCCGATAATACCGGCCCCATGATAAAAAAGGTCAGGAAAAGCGAAAGCCCGATCAGCACCTGATTGGGAGGCATTTGCTGGGTTGCCAGCGACGTCCTCACAAAAGAAAGCACAATCACAATGCGTGTAAAGCATGTAAAAAGGATTAAGATGCTTGGAGCGAGAGACAGGACGGTAAGCAAGAGCAGCAGCTGCACGGATGTGCTCACATTCTGTGCTTCCCCGGAACCCAGGATCCCCATCAATTCGTTCATTCTCGATTCCCTCTCTTTAGCCATTCTTCGGTTTTTTGCTTTCTTTCGGCTCCAAGCTCATTAAGCTGCTTTTGAAGAGAATCTTTAAATGAGGAATGGTTTTTATCAGGCTGTTTGTTTCCGACTGTTTGAGCTGCCTTAGATAAAAACAGTTTCGCTCCACTTAAATCAGGCCCTTTATCCTCATACTGTTGAACTATTTTCTCTATTTCCTCTTCCTCGCTGATTACTTTCAAGAGCTGAACGGAGTCTCCTACACCGACTAAAAGAATTTCATCACCGGCTCTGACGATTTGAATGGACCGGTTTTGACCGAGTGATGTTCCTCCGAGATTCTGAAGATAGCCCATCGGCTTTATCCATTTATTTTTGGATTGGAGCAATCGGAAAAGAAGATAAATCAAACCGGCTACGAATAGAGTGGCAGCAATCATTTTCAAAAAGTCCCATACCGTTACCCCAGGCGTTGATGCTTCCCGGGGTTCAGCTGGTGGATTTTCGCTTTTTTCCTGGTTTTCCTTTTGCTCCTGCTTCAGATAATCCTCTACCGTCCCTCCGCTGCCGGCAGCCTGAACCGGTACAGACTGAAAGGCCGTGTTCATGAATGTAAGTGTGATCAGCAGGATCGAAATCCAGTGTACAGCTTTGTTCACCATGTACACCAGCCTAGCTAAGCGATTTTTGAATCGCTTCAATTACGCGGTCTGCCTGGAATGGCTTAACAATAAAGTCTTTCGCTCCTGCCTGGATGGCATCAATAACCATAGCCTGCTGCCCCATAGCGGAACACATGATCACTTTAGCGTTCGGGTTTAGCTTTTTAATTTCTTTAAGAGCGGTAATTCCATCCATCTCAGGCATGGTAATATCCATTGTGACGAGATCAGGCTGATGCTCTTTGTATTTTTCAACAGCCTGTAAACCATCTGCCGCTTCTGCAACTACATCAAAACCATTTTTAGAAAGAATATCTTTGATCATCATTCTCATAAATGCTGCATCATCTACTATTAAAATTCGTTTAGCCATGTTTGCCACTCCCATTATTTAAGTTTGTTTAACCGATCCTGCTGACTAATGATATCTGTTACCCGCACTCCAAAATTTTCATCAATGACTACGACTTCCCCTTTGGCTACAATCTTGCGGTTTATTAGAATATCAACCGGCTCTCCGGCCAGTTTGTCAAGCTCTATGATGGAGCCTGAAGAAAGCTCTAATATCTCCTTAATCGACCGTTTCGTCCGGCCGAGTTCAACGGTTACCTGCAGCGGAATATCCATAAGCAGATTAAGATTCCGGTTTTCTGTGCCGGCTGACTGCATTGGTTCAAAGGGTGCAAATTCAGCAGTCTTCACGTCATATTCAGGCTGAGGAGGTGAGTAGCTATCCTCCTGCTGCCGGGCAGGCTGCTGTGAATGCGGATTTCTTTGAGCGGCCGGCGCCTGCTTCTGATGATGAGTGCTCTGTTGATGTTCAGGCATTTTCATTGTTACGGCCGGCTCCGGAGCTGCTGCCGGAGGGTTCATTAGCTCATGAATCAGGTCCTTAGCAAATTGAAGCGGGAGCACCTGCATAATTTTAGAGTCAATCAGATTGCCCACTTTCAGCCGGAACGAAACCTTGATGATCATCTCAGCATCCGGAATCGTGTCCGTTCCTTCACCCGCATGAATATTCAGCAGATCCAGTCTTGGGGGGCTGATATCTACTTTTTTATTAAACACGGTTGACATGCTTGTTGCTGCAGAACCCATCATCTGATTCATGGCTTCCTGAACGGCACTCAAATGAATTTCCCCAAGTGAAGGATCCGGGTTTGTGCCGTCTCCTCCAATCATCAAGTCTGCGATAATCGCTGCATCACTTTGCTCAATTACCAGCAAATTGCTGCCTTTAAACCCTTCCGTATAATTTACTTCAATGGCTACATAAGGCTGCGGGAATTCACTTGCAAGCTCCTTTTTCTCGATTATGGAGACAGCAGGTGTTGTAATCTCTACCTTTTGGTTCAATAGCGCAGAAAGTGCAGTTGCTGAACTTCCAAATGAAATGTTGCCTATTTCACCGAGGGCGTCTGCTTCCATTTCATCCAGATAATTGTTCGTCCCGCCGTTTTCTGGCACGCCCTCTTCTAATCCAGTACCTTTAAGCAAAGCATCAATTTCATCTTGTGATAGCATTTCATTACTCCCCATCTTCGTTACCCCCAAAATAGTGGTCAATGACTTGCACAGCTAATTTGCGGTTTAATTTTCCAGGCTGACCTGTAAATTTAGGCTTGTCTCCTACTTTAATAAGGAGCGGCTTGCCGATTGGCTGATCCATTTGGATAATGTCGCCTGCCTGCAGCTCCATAAACTCATGAATGGTAATTTCTGAGGAGCCCAGCTCCGCCGATAGGGTGATTTCTGTCAATTCAACCCGTTTTTGAAGTGCTTCTGTTTCCAATGCGTTCGGCTCTTTACGATCCGACTGCATCCAGTAATGCACAGACAGTTTTGGGATGATCGGCTCAAGAACAACATGCGGAATACATAAGTTAATCATTCCGCTCGTGTCCCCTACCTGGGCGGTTAAAGAAATGACGATCACGGTTTCGTTTGGAGACACCATCTGGATGAATTGCGGATTAACCTCGAATTCCTGCATATCAGGTTCCATTTCAGCAATTGAGCTCCACGCTTCCCGGTAATTGTCCAATGATTTTTCAAAAAGACTGGACATGATCCTCGTCTCAATTTCTGTTAACGTATCAATTTTATTAAAGCCAGAGCCCGCTCCTCCCATTACCCGGTCCATCATGGCATAGGCAATATTCGGGTTAACCTCCATCACAATGCGCCCCTCTAAGGGCTGAACCTCAAAAATGTTCAGGATGGTCATTTTGGGCATCGAGCGGACGAATTCTTCATAAGGCACCTGGTCCACCGAAGCAACCGATATTTGGATGTAGGTTCTCAGCTGTGCAGAAAAATAAGTTGTGAGAAGACGGGCAAAGTTTTCGTGAATTCGTGTCAGACTTCGGATCTGATCTTTTGAAAAACGAAGAGCTCTCTTAAAATCATACGTTTTGATTTTCTTTTCGGCATCTTCTCTCTTTAGCTCTTCGGCATCCATTTCTCCTGTCGTGATGGCAGACAGCAGGGCATCGATTTCACTTTGGGATAATATTTCCCCAGACATATTCTTCACCTCCTGTAAACGCGGAAATTGAATTATTGGAGTATAAAGGAGGTAGTATAGACCTTCTCAACTTTTCCTTCGTGCATCAGCTTATTAATGCTGGCCATAAATTTTTTCTTTAGTGATTCTTTTCCGGCTTTGCCCGATAGCTCCTCAGCTTTCATGGTGCTGAGCTCCGAGATGATTACGTCCTTCACCTGAAACTCTCTTTTTTCCAATTCCTCTTTAGCTTCTTTTGAATCTGTTTCAAGTTTAAGTGAAATCCTCACAATGTTTCCGCTAGCCAGGTTTGTTGTCAGTTCAGGTACTTCCACAGTAGCCTCCACAATTTCATCGATTGACGGAGCACCGCTCGCTTCTTTTTCAAAAACGTTCGTAACAACCGCCAGCGCGGCTACTCCAATAAGAGTGATCGAGGTTATGATGATAAACATGATCGATAATAGCTTTTTATTCATTTTCATGCTCCCTTAGCTTATTTGCTGAGGCTAAAAGGCCGATTTGACTGTAAAAGACCGTTATGTGCCGCACAACTTCCTCTTCCTTTTCCATTACGATAAATTTCCTGCCATTCGTAAGAGTGATGGCGGTATCAGGAAAGGACTCAACCTGCTCTATCTGCAGGGCATTTAAATAGAAAGGCTGTCCGTTTAACCGGGTCACTTTAATCATAAGTTCGGGAACAGCTTCAGGCTGTTCCCTGCCCCCCATCTATCGTTTGAGATTCATAAGCTCCTGCAGAATTTCATCAGAAGTGGTAATGATTTTTGTATTGGACTGGAAACCCCTTTGAGCGACGATCATTTCAGTAAATTCCTCTGAAAGGTCAACGTTTGACATTTCGAGCATTCCGGATTGGATCAGACCGGTTCCATTTTCTCCTGGGTCTCCCGCAGTCGCTGCACCGGAGTTGTTCGTAGGGCTATACAGATTAGCACCTGTTTTCTCCAAACCGCCCGGGTTAGGGAATTTTGCAATCTGTATCGTGCCGGCTTCCAGCAGGTTCCCATTCACATCTACAAAGGACACACTTCCATCCTGCCCAACGCTCATGCTTTTAGCATCTGTAGGGATATTGATTATACCGCCATCACCCTGGAGGTAAAGCCCTTCCGAGTTTACGACGTTACCAGTGTTGTCCAAATAGAAATTTCCTGATCTTGTGTAAGACGTATTAGGATCAGTAGACGATTTCACTTGGAAAAATCCATCTCCGGCAATAGCAAGATCCAGGTTTCTCCCGGTAGACTGTAAGCTTCCGCTCGTATGAATGGTATCGATTGTAGCAATCTGTGACCCAAGACCTACCTGGCTCGGGTTCGTTCCCCCGAGCCCATTAGCAGGCTGAGTTGCTGCAGAAACCGACTGGCTGTACAAATCCTGGAATACAGTACGTCCTTTTTTGAATCCGTATGTGTTTACGTTTGCGATATTGTTCCCGATAACATCCAGCTTTGTTTGAAAGTTTTTCATTCCGCTTACGCCTGAGTATAGTGATCTTAACATTGTTTATTCCCCCATTTTTTTGGCTGGCTGCTTCATTCCATCCGCAGCCCGGCTTCCCTTTAGCGGGTCCGGCCGTTTTAGTCCAGTATAATTGTTCCGTTTATGTTCGTGAAAATCTGTGAAACTGCTTCTTTGCGGTTCATGGCTGTAATCACCGTTGAATTTTTGACACTGACGATAAAGGCTGCTTCCTTGGAGAGAATGAGTGCATCGTTTATTCCCTTTTGCTTCGCGTCTTCCATTTTTTCTTTCATTTTCATCCATGTTTCATCCGGCATGGTGATGCTGCGTTCCTCAAGCCGGAGCTGTGCATGCTTGCTGATCGTAATTTTTTGTTCCAGAAGAGATTGAAAGGATTGATCAGCTGGCTTGGGTTTTGTTTTCACCAGCAGTGAAAGCGGGTGCTGCTGAAGGTGATCAATGCGTTTTGGCATTTCATTCACCGCCTTTATCTGACACCCTCACGATTTCATCCGAGTAGATTATCGTTCCATCCATCAGCTCAAGCGCCACTTCGTTATTTTTCTGGCTAACCGCCTTTACCTGCTGTATACCTTCTTTTGATACTTCATTTCCTTGATCATCTTTCTCTTTATAGGAATAGGAAATTTCCTTTCCAATGAGAGAACTGTATTGAAGAATCTTGCTTCCTGACTGGTTTTTCAAAAAGTCCTGCATAGTGTTGTTCATGTTGGTCATTTGCTCCAGTGAAGAAAAGGATGCCATTTGCGCAATGAATTCTTTATCCTCCATCGGGTTAAGCGGGTCTTGATTTTGAAGCTGGGTCATCAGGATTTTAAGGAATTCATCCTTCCCTAACTGATCATTAGGCTTTCTTTCTTCTTTTATTAAACTTGAGAGCATATAGGATGAATCAATTTTCGTTTCCATAGCGGCCTCCTTTTACATTTCATTCGCCAGCTGCTCTAGAAGGGAATCTTCAAATGAACGTTCATCTGGATCTTCCTGCTGTCTTTGGCGCTGGGATGGTTCTCTTTGCCGTTCTCCCGAAGACTGCTGATGGTCATCGTGTTTCTGCGAAGAGGCAAATGATTGAACAACCTCAATTTTTTCCATTTGAATCTGCTGACCGGATAGCCCTTGCTTTAATTGATGTATATGGGTTTCGATTGCTTCTTTTACGAGAAGGCTTGCGGCAGTGAACTTCGCTGACCATTTTCCGTCCGACTGCATAATTTCAATCCTCAGCTCTCCAAGTCTCTCTGGATAAAGCTTAAGGAACAGCTTTTCAGAAGACTGAAACGTTGAGAATCTGCTGTTAGACAGCAGTTTTTGAATTTGCTGAATCAGGTCTTGCTGGTTTACATTACCTGCAGGTCCTTCGGTTTTAACAAATAGTGAGAACTGCTCCACTTTCGTTAAAGCGCTTTGTGGGATAAAGGATGATTTATCGGAATCTGTCATCTTTCCCCCCGTTTCTGTGGTGTCTTTCAGCTGAACTTGATCTGATTGACTAAATCCGGAAAGGGCAGATTGGTTCAGGCCTTGTGTTTTATAAGGGGCCATCCCAAATCTGTTTGCTTCAGCAGGAAAGCTGATGCCTTCCTTTCTATATCTTATTTGCTCAGCAGCTTGACCATCTTGCTGTCTTACATACGTTTGTACTGGCTGACTGGAATGCTGTATCGGCTGCAAAGTAAGAGGATGCTGCTGAAGGGTCCTGATGCGCAGAGGTTCCAGTACACCGGCCAGTCCTTCCGGCAGCTTGTTCAATAGTGACTGCAGTCCCGTATTATCTGCAAGAAATGTCCCCTTCCACTGGGATCCGGTTTTAACCAGCTCAACCTTCAGTTCCCCCAGATGCTCAGGAACAAGCTGAAAAACAAAGGTTTTATGCGTTTCAAAAGGCTGAAAAGACATCCGTGCTAAGTGCTCGCTGACTTGTGAGGTTAAAGCTCTCCCAACGTCTGTGCTGTTTGCTGCAGTCAGAGGGTAAGGGAGTTCAATTATACCGTCAGCTAAAGCGTTCATCGGTTTTGGATTTTGGGTGATGCCGGTCTCTTCAGCGAACTTCAGATCAGGAAGAACATTTTTATAATCAGCGGGTAATTCTTCCTCTGTACGATGGATGCTTAATCCCGCTTGCATGTTCTCCATGCTTGTTTCGGCTGCCAGCCACTGAATGGCGGAGGGGTAGGCAGGATCGGCTTCAACAGCTGACATTCGATTTCCTAATTTAGCTTCCCCATCAGTTTGATTCATCTGGCTTCCCATGAGCAGAACAGGCACTGAAAATAATTGAAGCTGGTTATGCTTAGATCCAGCCGGCTCCTGTACTGCTTGAAATTCACTCTGTGGTTCCGCACCGTTCAACAGCACTGGTTTTTGAACGTGGCTTTCCATAAGTACACCAATATTTGAGTACTGGTGACTAGTACTTGGCCCGTCTGCCGCTCTTGATGAGTTCTGAAGCGGTTCTTCCCCGGAAGGATGCGAGGAGATTCCCGGCATGTCTGCAGCGCTGTGTTTCTCCAAAATGGTCCGCGTTGAAACTTGGGAGTTTATTTCTGGCCCTTCTGCAACTTTTAACAGCTTCTGAAGCGGTTCTTCCCCATAAGTATGCGAGGAGATTCCCGGCATGTCTGCAGGGCTATGTTTCTCCAAAATGGTCCGCATTGAAACTTTTGGGTTCAATTCTGGCCCTTCCGTCGCTTTTAACAGGTTCTGAAGCGGTTGTTCCGCGCGAGGAAACTGGCCCTTCGACAGCCTTTCAGCCAGAGCATGGATATTGCTTGCGTTCCCATTCAGTGTTAGAACAGCAGGTTCACTCTTTTCAGCAGCAGTGTAAAGCGTGTCCACGATGTCGGAAAGAATGCCTTCCATGATGCTTTGATCTGGAACTGCAGCCTGTTCTTCAGACTGTGAAGCTAGTTCTCCTTGAAGGAGATGAATGAGTTCGAGCGCTTCTGATTCGCTCAAGTGAATCAAGTGTTTTTCAGTTCCTGAGGAAGGATACTCCGGGCTTTTTTCCTGGCCGATGGCGGATCCTTTGATGGTAATCCCCAGGTAGGCACCGAATGCAGATTCAGCAGGTTTTACTGCTGGAAGGCTGTTCGGTTGAACTGCTTGCTGCAGCTGCATAACAGCACGGATCATGTTTATTCACCTCCTTCAAAACTGGCCATCATTTCTGTATACAGTGCTGCATTTTCTGGAGTCATTTTTTCAAGGATGCCGGTGATCTGCTCATCCTTCATAGAGCTGAGTATGGTTTTTGCATCTTTTTCGCTCAGCAGGGGAAGGATTTCCGCTGCTTTGCCGGCAGACATTTCCTCATATAGCTTCGAAATATCCTTTTGGGCGGTTTTGCTGTTTTTGGCTTCTTCGATCTGAATTTTGAGGTCTTCCACTTCTTTAGTTAAACTTGCAATCTTTTTATCTTTTAAAAGAACATCATTTTCCATCGCTTTTATTTCCTGCTTTTGCTTGCTGATTTCATCTGTTAGGTCCTTATTGGGAGCGGCATCAGATTTTTGCAGATTCGTCTGGCCGGTGCTTTTTTCTGGTACATCCATTTTGGTTTCTTCACTTTTTCCAGCAAGCTGCATGACAGATCCGCCAATATCATATCCTGCCACTGAAAGGATGACCGCAATCAGGGCAATCGTAAAAGCAAGCGGGATCAAAATGACGAATATGAACCATTGCATCCACCCATATTCCTTTTTGCTTTCTTCCATATTTCCTCCACCTATATTTCCCGATACATGTACGATCGAATGGAGAGATCATCCATGTTCTTCGTCTCATTGTTTTTTTCCAGAACTTTAATTTTTTCAAAATCGCGTTCTTTCATTTTCTCAAACTTTCTAACCTCAGCATTGCTTTCCATCAGTACTTCCTGTTTATCCTGCATTCTTTTTCTGCTGATAAATACAAGCTTCTGATGATAATCAATCGCTTTTTCCAAATTGGTTACAAATTGCTGATAATGGCGGATTTCCTGAATCTGCATCCCGCTCTCGAGCTTTACCTTCGTATTTTCTTCAAGAACTTCCTTTTTCTTCATGGAATCGTATAGTTTTTCTGCGGCTGACTCAAAGTCCTGTACGGACCGGTTGTATTCCGAAAGACGCTGCTCCTTTTCATTTTCCCTTAGTTCCAGAATCTTCTGGAAACGAAACGCGTATTCCATCAGTTGTGATTCAGCTCCATTTTCATAAATAATTGGGTAACACTTTCTGCCAGTGTGACATTTTCATGTACTTCCTGCTTTAAAAAGCCCAGAATCTCAGGGTAGAGTCTAATGGATTCATCTATTTGAAAGGAAGAACCTTTTTTGTAGGCGCCAATGTTAATCAAATCCTCTGAATTGAGATAAGTAGAGAGGGATTCCCGGAGCTTGCCGGCAGCTTGCTTATGCTCTGAAGGAACGAGCTGATTCATGACCCGGCTGATGCTTTTCAGTACATTAATGGCCGGAAACTGCCCTTTGTTGGCAAGCTCGCGATCCAAAACAAAGTGTACGTCCAATATTCCCCTTACCGTGTCTGCAATCGGTTCATTCATATCGTCTCCATCCACAAGGACGGTATAAAAAGCCGTAATGGAACCATTCTCGTTTGTACCGGCCCGTTCAAGGAGCTTCGGAAGGATTGCAAAGACCGAAGGCGTATAGCCTTTCGTCGTGGGAGGCTCTCCGATGGCAAGACCGATTTCCCTTTGGGCCATGGCGACCCTCGTTACCGAATCCATCATCAGCATGACATTCCTGCCCGTATCACGGAAGTACTCGGCAATTGCCGTTGCAGTATAGGCAGCCTTCATCCTCATCAAAGCTGGCTGATCTGAAGTAGCCACAACAACGATTGATCTCTTTAGGCCCTCGGGCCCTAAATCGCGCTCGATGAACTCCCTAACTTCTCTTCCTCGTTCCCCCACCAGTGCGATGACATTAAGATCCGCCTTCGTATTTCTCGCAATCATTCCCATCAGCGTGCTTTTCCCGACGCCGCTTCCCGCAAAAATTCCTACCCGCTGACCTTTTCCGACTGTGAGCAAAGAATCGATTACCTTCACCCCGACCTCCATCGGTTCATTGATCGGAGGCCGCTTCATAGGATTCGGAGGAGCCTGGTCCGATGGAACATACGACAGCCCTTTTGGAAGCGCGGCATCATCGAGCGGCATACCGAGTGCATCAAGAACGGTTCCGATCAGCGGAACACCGGCTCTAATTCTAAGAGGCTCTTTCGTCGCCTCGACTATGCTTCCCGGTGAAATATCTGAAACGGGGGAAAAGGGCATGAGCAGGATATTTTCTTCTTTAAACCCGACTACCTCGGCCGGTATTTTTTTAATTTTTCCTGACCCGGTGTGGATATAGCATAAATCCCCTATGGAGCTGGCGGGGCCTCTGGATTCAATCATTAAGCCGACTACCCTTTTCACCTTGCCGTAACGCTTATAGGAATCAAGCATATCAATTGTATTCAGCAGGTCCGCTGCTTTCATGAGGATCCTCCTTCACCTAGTCTTTCAAGAAGCTGCTGCTCCAGCTGACTCAGCTGGGTTTCGACAGAAGCATCAATCCGTCCGAATGAACTTTCAACGTAACAGTCAAAAGAAGAAAGGCTGTCATCCATATAAAGAAATAATTCCTGTTCAGTTGTGAGAAGCTGTTTTAGCTCTTCTTTTTGGGAACGTACATATTCATAGCGGTCCGGATGGACAAATATTTTGATTTCATCGTAATCTTTGACTTCCTTTAAAAGCTGCTTAACCATCTCTTTCATCTTATCGGGGTTGTCTTCCAGGATCGACCCAATCACTTTTTCGGCCATTCTTGCAGCAAGGGAGACAATGGTTTCCTCCGAGGAAGCGATTCTTTCCAGGTAATCCTCTCTGGATAAGGATACTAGCCGATTCGCTTCCTGAATGAGTCCTCCCATTTGTTCCAGTCCATCTTGCCTGCCGTAATTCAGCCCTTCCTTATAGCCTTCTTCTCTTGCTTTTTCCTCCAGAACGAGCCGTTCCTGCTCCCAGCTGCTCTTTTCAGCTTCCAGAGCCAGTCGCATTTCATCTGCTTCTTCTCTTGCCCGGCTGATCAGTTTTTCGCTCATCAATCTTGCGTTTTGAAGGAATTCAGGCTCTTCACTCTTTTCCTGGAAGAATAGTCTTTCGTCCATTTTAATGATGGGCACCAGTTCAGGAGAAACCGCTTGTTTCAAAGAATATCGGGACTTGATCAGCTTAGACAATGATATCGTCTCCTCCGCCTCTGGCAATTACAATTTCACCGTTCTCCTCAAGACGTCTGATCACACCGACAATCCTCGATTGGGATTCTTCAACATCCCGTAATCGGACCGGCCCCATATACTCCATTTCTTCTTTGAATGTTTCGGCCATTCTGGTAGACATATTTTTGAAAACAATGTCTCTTACTTCTTCACTCGCCACTTTAAGAGACAGTTTCAGATCTTCATTGTCCACATCCCGGATTACGCGCTGAATCGCCCGGTTATCAAGAGTCACAATGTCTTCAAAGACGAACATTCTCTTCTTAATTTCTTCAGCCAGTTCCGGGTCCTGTATTTCCAGAGCATCGAGAATGGTTCGCTCTGTACTGCGGTCCACGCCGTTCAACACTTCCACTACTGCTTCCACCCCGCCGGTCTGAGTATAATCCTGCGTAAATGCAGAGGAGAGTTTCTTCTCAAGAACCTGTTCGACCTCATTGATGATTTCAGGGGAGGTTCTGTCCATAACGGCAATCCGCCTTGCAATATCTGCCTGGACTTCCTGGGGAAGCTCAGACAGAATCTGACCCGCCTGCACCGGATCCAGATAAGATAGAATCAGAGAAATCGTTTGCGGATGCTCGTTTTGGATAAAGTTCAGTATTTGCGTTGGTTCTGCTTTTCTGGCAAAATCAAATGGCTTCACCTGCAGCGTAGAGGTTAACCGGCTGATTATCGATACTGCCCGTTCCTCGCCCAATGCCTTTTGAAGCACTTCTTTTGCATAGGCAATGCCGCCGGATGAGATAAAATCCTGAGCCATTGCGATTTCATGAAATTCTTCTACGATATCTTCCTTTTTTGAGGAATCCACTGTCCGGACTCCGGAAATCTCAAGCGTGAGTCTCTCAATTTCTTCCTCGGAAAGATGTTTATAAACAGAAGCTGAAACGTCCGGTCCCATGGAAATAAGGAGTATGGCCGCTTTTTGCTTTCCGGATAACTTTGTTTGATCTCTTCTTGCCACGTCCGTTCCTCCTTAATCCTCAGAGAGCCAGGTTCTGAGCAGCTTCGCAAAATCTTCCGGCTTTTCTTTTGCTAGTTTTTCGAGCTGTTTCCGTCTTACATCGCCTTCAGTTTCACTGTCGTTATTTACATCAGGCACATGAAGCGGCGCAGTCGTTACAATCTCCTCGTAATACTCTTCATCATTCGTTTTTCTTTTTCTGAATAAGAGGATGATCAGAAGAATGATAACCGCCAGCAAAATGCCGCCTGCGACATACACCCAGATTGGAATGCCGGCAGATTCCGTACTTTCAAGCGGCTGAAGCTTTCCTTCAAAGGGCTGAACGGATACGACAATTTTACTTTCAATATCCTCGTCTGAGATGGGTTCAGCATTTTCTTCCTTATTTATGGAAGTCCGCACGATCGCTGAGAGCATTTGTCTGATATCCTCAACCCGCTCCTCCGGAATAGATTCCGGATTTTCAGGGTTAGGCGGCTCGACCATCACTTGTATTCCCAAATCCCTTATTTTATAAGGACTCTCTGTAATTTGTTTTTTAATGCGGTTTACTTCATTGTTTATCCGCTCTTCAGTCCGCTCGTAATCGCCCTCTCCATTCCGGGCAGATTCTTCATAGTTCGGAATATCGCCTTCATTTGTGCCTGCTGTACCGCCGGCTGCCTCAGCCCCGTTTCCGGTATAGGCTTCAGTAATTCTTTCGGCGCTGACCTGAATGCCCTCCATGTTTTCTTCATCTACAGGCTCTACGAGATTTTCTTCCCGGTTTTCCTGAGTAAAATCCAGGTCTGTTGTAACGGAAACGACAACCTTATCCTGACCGATCATGGTTCCAAGCATCTTTTGAACCTGCTGCTGCAAATCACGCTCTATGCCGTTTTTAATGTCATATTGTGTGGCAAAATTGCTTACCGCCGGGTCGCTGTCTTTATTTTTGTCAAAGTAATTAAAATTGTTGTCCATTATGACGATATTATCAGCAGGAAGGTTCGGTACACTCTTGGATACGAGATGATAAAGAGAGTCCACTCTCGTCTGGTCCAGATTGGTACCGGGCTGCATAGTCACCACTATGGAAGCAGATGCCTGTTCTGCTTCCTCCCCTACAAACACCGTTTCCTGAGGGAGATTAATCATGACACTCGCATCACGGACTCCCTCAATTCCTTTAATAAGGTTGGATAGCTCCGTTTGAGTAGCCTTCAGCTTTAACACATCAAACTCATTATCTGTCATTCCAAACCCTACATTTTGACCGAAAAAGGAATAATCAATCGATCCGCTTTCAGGAAGTCCTTCGGCTGCAAGATCAACTTTAAGGCTGTTGACCATTTCAGCTGGCACGAGGATTGAAGTGCCATTATCGGCAATTTCAGACTGCACGCCTCTTCCATCGAGTGTTTCCTTGATCTGACCTGCTTCTTCAAGTGTCAATTCATTGTAGAGCGGAACCAGGTTCGGCCTTGATAAAAAGAAGCCCAGCACCGCGATGGCTATGACCGCTCCCAGAAACCCCCCAATGATCATCCCTTTTTGCCCTTTTGACTTGCTCCTCCAGTATTGGAGGATTTTCTCACCCGCATTTCTTATCTTTTGATTCATTCTTACTGTTCCCCCGGTTCTGATGACGACTCGTTAAAAGGCGGCAATAGTCATCTTACATTTGCATACGCATGATTTCCTGATATGCTTCTATCGCTTTATTTCTCATTTCTACTGCAGATAACAGGGTCACGCTGGCTTTTTCTGCTGCAATCATGACATCCTGCAGTTCAACATTCTGGCCGTTCGCAAGTGCGTTTGTCATGCTATCTGATTCCATTTGTGTCCGGTTTACTTCATTCAAGGCATTCTTCAGCATCTCTCCAAACTGGCCAGGCTGTGTTCCCCCTGCAGACTGAGCTGTAGGGCCTGATGGCGCGATTGCCTGAAGAGATGCGGGGCTAATTCCGTTTATCATCCTTGTTCATCCTCACTTTCCGATTTCCAATGCTTTGAGAAGCATGCTCTTGGAAGCGTTAAAGACAGTCACATTTGCTTCATAAGAGCGGGTGCTGCTGATTAAGTCGGTCATTTCTTTCAGCGGGTCTACGTTCGGCATCCGAACGTAGCCCTGATCATCTGCATCAGGGTGAGCAGGGTCGTAAACCAGTTTAAAAGGCGATTCATCTTCGCTGATTTTAGTTACTTCCACTCCGCTGCCGGCCATTCCGTTTCCGGCTCTTGAAAGCATGGACGAAAAGCTGTTTTTTTCCTTGACTTCAACCATTTTACGCTGATACGGCTGCCATTCTCCATCCACAAGCTTTCCTCTTGCGGTCTCCGCATTGGCGATATTGGATGATACGACATCCATTCTAAGCCTTTGGGCTGTAAGGGCAGATGCGGCAGTGTTTAATGTGTTAAAAATCGTCATATGTTTACCTGCCTCCTGTTAAAACGGTCTGCAATGATTTGAACTTTCCATTAAGCCTGTCGACCAGGGCATTGTATTGAATTTGATTTTTTGCCAAATCCGCCATTTCCGAGTCAATGTCTACTCCGTTGCCGTTTGCGTGATAGGCGCTGTCCTTGTTTTTTATGACGGCTCCTCCAGTAGAGGTTTTGGAAAAATCGATATGTCTCACATCTGTTTTGTTCGCCTGTATGTTGGACATTTCCCTGGTTAAAAGGCTGCCGAAGGAGACTTTCTTAGCTTTAAAGCCTGGAGTATCTGCATTTGCAATGTTATTTGATATAACTTTTTGCTGTATATTGGTTGTTTTGAGTGCATTTTCAAGAGTTGTCACTGTATTCGAAAAAAGCAATAACCTAACCCCCACAATAGTTCTAAGACATTCGTATGTTGTTCATGTCGAAAAATGTTAAATCTATACTGTTATTGTAGTGATATATGGGCTTAAAGTCTATGAAGTTCTTGTAAATTTTCGTGCTTATATTGTTCTATTTTTTGAACGGGACTTTAGTCCTATAAAACATAAGTATTTATGCTCACATAAATAAAAAGACACTCCATTATGGAGTGTCTTTTTTCGTTAATTTGATTTTAAACGTTCCAATTCCATGAGAAATTTGTCATTAAGCACTTTTATATACGTCCCTTTCATACCAAGAGAACGCGATTCAATCACACCTGCACTTTCCAGCTTGCGCAGTGCATTTACAATTACTGAACGGGTAATTCCAACACGGTCAGCAATTTTACTTGCTACCAGGAGTCCTTCACTGCCGTTCAGTTCTTCAAAGATATGCTCGATTGCTTCAAGTTCACTGTAAGAAAGAGAGCTTATAGCCATTTGCACGACAGCCTTGCTTCTTGCCTCCACTTCAATCTCCTCGGCTTTTTCCCTTAAAATCTCCATTCCGACAACAGTTGCCCCATATTCACCCATAATCAGGTCATCATCCTCAAATTGAGCTTCTAAGCGGGCAAGGATCAGCGTACCGAGCCTTTCTCCTCCGCCGATGATTGGGACAATTGTCGTTAGCCCGTTTTTGAACAGGTCGCGGTTTTCAACAGGGAAAGCCGTATATTCACTGTATACATCCAAATTTGATGAAGTTTCTGATACCTTAAATAAGTTTTTTGTATATTCCTCAGGGAACTGTCTGTCTTCAAGCATCTGTTTCATCCGCTCATGTTCAATTTGCTGATTAATGGCAAATCCGAGGAGCTTGCCTCTTCTGCTGACAATAAATATGTTTGCTTCAATTACTTCACTTAGTATTTCTGACATTTCTTTAAAGTTAACCGGTTTTCCGGCCGCTTTTTGCAGCATTGCATTAATCGTTCTCGTTTTCTCTAGTAAAGCCATGATTGGGTTTCCTCCTAAAAATAATCAATCTCTATAAGATAAATTGGCTTAAATCTTTATTGTTTGCGATTTTCCCCAGTTTTTCTTCAACATATTGCGGGGTAATCGATATTTGATCCATCGTAACGTCCGGAGCTTCGAATGAAAGATCTTCGAGCAGCCGCTCCAGAATGGTATGTAGTCTTCTTGCTCCAATATTATCTGTATCCTGATTGACATGGTATGCAACATCTGCAATCTTACGAATAGCATCGTCAGAAAATTCAAGTTTTATACCTTCTGTTTCCAGTAAAGCCTTATATTGTTTAAGAAGAGCATTATCCGGTTCGACAAGAATCCTTACGAAATCCTCTGCAGTCAGCTTCGTCAATTCCACCCGGATTGGAAATCTCCCTTGAAGCTCAGGGATTAAATCAGATGGTTTGGCCATATGGAATGCTCCTGCTGCGATAAACAAAACATGATCTGTCTTGACCGGACCGTATTTGGTTACGACCGTTGAGCCCTCAACAATAGGAAGGATATCACGCTGTACTCCTTCCCTTGACACATCAGCGGAGCCGCCGCCGCTGTTCTTTTTGGCAATTTTGTCTATTTCATCAATGAAAATAATTCCGGACTGTTCTGCTCTTGAAACGGCTTCCTGAGTCGCTTCTTCCATATCAATCAGCTTTTGTGCTTCTTCATTCTGTAGAACTTTTCTGGCTTCTTTAACCGTAAGCTTCCGCTTTTTAGTTTTTTTAGGCATAAAACCGCTGAGTGCATCCTGCATGTTCATGCCCATCTGTTCCATACCCGAGCCCTGCAGCATATCAAACATGGACGGCTGCTGCTCTTCCACCTCGACCGTTACATACCGGTCTTCCAGCTCACCCATTCTGAGCTGGTGATCCATTTTCTTTCTCCGTTCAGCCAAATCCGAGTCATCATCGTAGGATGTTTGCTGCTCCTGGGTCTGGGTGCCTCCAAAAAGCATTTCGAAAGGATTTTTGTTTTGCTGGTTTTTCTTCTTGGATGGGACGAGAAGTTCAACAAGGCGCCGATTGGCATTTTCTTCCGCTGAACCTTTCACTTCACTCATTTTTTCTTCCTTCACGATGCGGATGGAACTTTCCATTAGATCTCTGACCATGCTTTCAACGTCTCGTCCTACATAGCCTACTTCTGTGAATTTTGTCGCTTCGACTTTAATAAAAGGTGCTCCGACAAGCTTAGCGATCCGTCTCGCGATTTCCGTTTTTCCGACTCCGGTAGGTCCGATCATTAAAATGTTTTTAGGAACGACTTCATCCTTTAGGGAATCGGTTAACAGACTTCTTCTGTAACGGTTTCGGAGGGCAACTGCTACTGCCCGTTTTGCATCATTTTGTCCAACAATGTATTGATCCAGGCGTTCAACAATTTGACGGGGTGTTAATTGGCTTTTCATCTTTACCAATCCCTTCCTACAGCTCTTCTACAATCACATTGCCATTTGTATACACACAGATTTCTCCAGCAATCCGGAGTGCTCCTTCAGCAATTTCCCTTGCAGTCAAAGTCTCGCCGCTATAGCGTTTCAAAGCTCTGCCGGCCGATAGAGCGTAATTTCCTCCAGAACCGATAGCCAGGATCCCATCGTCAGGTTCAATGACTTCTCCGGTTCCGGATATGAGAAGCAGATCTTCTTTGTTCATAACAATCAGCATTGCCTCCAGGCGTCTGAGCACTTTATCGCTCCGCCACTCCTTAGCCAGTTCCACTGCTGCCCGCTGAAGATTTCCATTATACTCCTCCAGACGGCCTTCAAACATCTCGAATAAAGTGAAAGCATCGGCAACTGAACCTGCAAATCCCGCGACAACTTTCCCGTTAAATAATCTGCGTACTTTTCTTGCCGTATGCTTCATTACAACAGCATTGCCGAATGTGACCTGACCGTCTCCAGCCATCGCCCAGCCGTCATTATGGTGGATCGCAAAAATTGTGGTTGCATGGAATTCGCCCATATTCAATTCCTCCTCTAATAAACAGGTTATGCTCTAGGATGATGAGACATATACGTCTTCTTCAGCTGGTCCTTAGAAACATGTGTATAAATTTGTGTGGAGGATAGATGGGAATGCCCCAGCAGCTCCTGAACACTTCGCAAGTCTGCGCCTTCATTTAAAAGATGGGTAGCAAACGTATGACGAAACATGTGCGGATGAATATGTAGGTTTGCAGATGATTTCTTAACCAATTCGTTTAAAATATGCCTGATTCCGCCGGGTTTCAGCGGATTGCCTCGGCTGTTGACAAAGATGGACTCACTTTCAGCCGTGTTTTGAACAAGCTTTTTTCTGCCGTCATTCAAGTACAGCTCTAATGCATCCTGTGCAAAGCTTCCGAATGGGACATATCTCTGCTTGCTCCCTTTGCCTGTTACTAAAATCGTTCCCATAAACAAATCTGCATCCCGGATTTTCATGCCCGCACATTCGCTTACCCTTATCCCTGTTGCGTAAAGCATTTCCAGCAGGGCCTGATTGCGCTGGCCCAGGGGGGTGTTCAGATCTGAAACCGAAAACAGGAGCTCCAGTTCCTGTTCGTAAAGAAAGTTTGGAATTCTCCCTTCTTTCTTCGGCAGAGATACGAGAGCAAACGGATTTTCCGTCAGCAGCTTTTCACGGTTGAGAAACTTATAGAAACTTCTGAGACTTGAAATCTTTTTAGAGATGGTTTTTCTTGCCAGTTTACTTTGATGAAGTTTAGTTAGATAGAGCCTAATATCCTGGTAGGTGACAAGATCTAGACCAGCAATCCCCTCTTCCTGCATAAAAACAGAGAATTCATCAATATTTGCAGTATAATTCACAATTGTATATTGTGAATAGTTTTTCTCAATTTGTAAATATTCTACGAACAAAATTAAACATTTCTTAACATTTTCCATTTCATCACCTCACAAGGGCGATTAAATGTTATCACATTGTAACCGCCCTTGCAATGAATATTAAATCGTTTTCGAAATTTTTTGAATTGTTTCCAACGCTCTTTCTGCGTACGCTTCATACCGGTCTTTTTTAACTTTTATCCGTTTAGGAAGCTCCGGGAGAATGCCAAAGTTGGCGTTCATTGGCTGAAAGTTATCTGGGTTGGCATTTGTAATATAATTTGCCATGCTCCCGAGCGCTGTTTCTGCCGGGAGAACGACGAGCTCCTTGCCAAGAACGAGATTTGCCGCATTAATACCGGCCAAAAGGCCTGACGCAGCAGATTCTACATACCCCTCGACTCCGGTCATTTGCCCTGCAAAGAACAGGTCATCCCGGTGCTTGGACTGATAGGTTGGCTTTAAGAGGTTCGGAGAATTGATAAAGGTGTTGCGGTGCATTACCCCGTAACGGACGATTTCAGCATTTTCAAGTCCCGGGATCAGCTTAAGCACCTCTTTTTGAGGGCCCCATTTTAAATGTGTCTGAAAACCGACAATATTATAGAGGGTGCCTGCGGCATCATCCTGCCGAAGCTGGACAACAGCGTAGGGCCGCTTCCCTGTTTTGGGATCTTCGAGTCCTACCGGCTTCATCGGTCCGAAAAGCATCGTCTTCTTGCCTCGTTTTGCCATAACTTCAATCGGCATGCAGCCTTCAAAGAAAATTTCCTTCTCAAATTCTTTTAAAGGAACGGTTTCAGCTTCTATAAGCGCTTCGTAGAACCTGTCAAATTCCTCTTCATTCATCGGACAATTTAAATAGGCTGCTTCCCCTTTATCATAGCGTGATTTAAGATATACCTTTTCCAAATCAATGCTCTCTTTTTCAATAATCGGAGCTGCGGCATCATAGAAATAGAAATAATCTTCTCCAGTCAGCTTCTGCAGTTCATCCGACAGGGCTTTTGAAGTGAGGGGGCCTGTTGCGATGATGGTTGGCCCTTCCGGTATGCTCGTCACTTCTTCATTTCTGACTGTCACATTCGGGTGGTTTTTCACCCGCTCTGTCACAAGACCTGCAAATTCATGCCTGTCTACAGCCAGTGCTCCGCCAGCCGGAACCGCACAGTCGTCAGCAGATTTTATAATGACAGAGTTCAAATGCCTCATTTCTTCTTTTAACACACCCACCGCATTGGTCAGCGCATTTCCTCTCAGAGAGTTGCTGCAGACAAGCTCTGCAAACTTATCTGTATGATGGGCCGGAGTTTGCTTAACGGGTCTCATTTCAAATAAATGAACGTGAACGCCTCTTTCTGCCAGCTGCCAGGCCGCTTCACTTCCGGCCAGGCCGGCTCCAATTACATTAACAACAGTAGTCTGATTCATTTTCGTTTTTCCTCCCTGCAGATGCAAACAAAAAGAAGGTGAGCAAGAGGGCTCACCGTTACTTTTGCTGCTCTTCTTTGTAGTCACAGGCCGTACACTGGACTTGAACACCCTTTTTAAGCTTTTTCTCAACAAGCATCGCTTCACAGCGCGGACAATTTCTTGCAATCGGTTTATCCCAGGAAAGGAAATCGCATTCAGGATACCGGTCACAGCCGTAAAAAATTCTTTTTTTCTTGGATTTTCGTTCCACCACATTGCCCTTCTCACATTTTGGGCAAGGGACTCCGATATCTTTAACGATTGGTTTTGTGTTCCGGCAATCCGGGAAGTTGGAGCATGCCATAAACTTGCCGTAGCGTCCCATTTTTATAACCATCGGATTCCCGCATTCTTCACAGTCGATCCCGGCATATTCAGGCTTGATCTCGACCTCTTCCATTTCCGTTTCTGCGATGGTGATCCGTTTTTCGAAGTCCTTATAAAAATCATCAATGATTTTTACCCATTGGATATGCCCGTCTTCCACTTCATCGAGACTGTTCTCCATTCTCGCGGTAAATTCAACGTCAATGATTTCAGGGAAAAACTCTACAATCAGCTCCAGAACGATTTCACCGAGTTCGGTTGGGATAAACCGTTTGTTATCAAGTGATACATAGCCCCTTTTCTGAATGGTATCAAGAGTTGGAGCATATGTGGATGGACGGCCGATTCCAAGCTCTTCCAGCGTTTTAACAAGCCTCGCCTCTGTGTACCTTGGTGGCGGCTGTGTAAAGTGCTGCGCAGGTTCAATATCTTTGGAAAATACTTCATTGCCTTCCTTCAGATCAGGCAGGTAGCGGTCCTTCTCTTCAACCTGATCGTCATTCCCTTCTACATACACTTTCATAAAGCCCGGGAACTTAACCTTTGAACCGGTCGCTCTAAAGATAACTCCGTTATTATCCAGGTCAACGCTCATTGTGTCAAGCACAGCAGATGACATTTGGCTTGATACAAAGCGTTCCCATATCAGCTTATACAGACGGAGCTGATCGCGGCTTAAATACTCCTTCATAGAGGATGGATCTCTTAATGTAGATGTCGGACGAATCGCTTCATGAGCATCCTGAGCATTGGAGTTTTTCTTAGCTGTTTTTTTCATGCCAAGATACTCTTTTCCGTATTGCTGCTCGATATATCCAGAAGCTTCAGACTGGGCCGTTTCTGAAATCCTTGTGGAATCCGTTCTCATATAAGTGATCAGCCCGACAGTTCCTTCCTTGCCAAGATCGATTCCTTCATATAATTGCTGGGCAATCATCATCGTTTTCTTCGCTCTGAAATTTAATTTCCTGGCTGCTTCCTGCTGCAGGGTGGATGTGGTAAACGGGACAGCAGGATTCCGCTTTCTCTCTTTCTTCGTCACATTGGCCACTTCAAACGAATGGCCTTTTAGACGTGCGGTCACTTCTTTTACATCATCTTCAGTTTTGAGCTCCCGTTTTTTCCCGTCTATGCCGTAAAAAGACCCTTCAAACTGGTCTTTCCCCTTAAAAAACTGGCCCTCGATGCTCCAGTACTCTTCTGGAGTAAACGCGCCGATTTCTTTTTCCCTGTCAATAATCAGCCGGACAGCAACAGATTGAACACGGCCTGCGCTTAACCCTTTCTTGACCTTCTTCCAGAGAATCGGACTGATTTTATAGCCGACGAGTCTGTCAAGAATTCGTCTGGCCTGCTGGGCATCAACAAGGTCCATATTAATGGCTCTTGGATGTTTAAATGATTCTTTGATGGCATCTTTTGTGATTTCGTTAAAAACAACACGGCAATCTGAATGGACGTCAAGGTCAAGGCTGTGGGCAAGATGCCATGCAATCGCTTCACCTTCACGATCCGGATCGGCTGCGAGATATACTTTCTTTGCTTTTTTTGCCGCGGATTTCAGTTCTTTTAATACATCGCCTTTTCCGCGGATTGTAATGTACTTTGGAGTAAAGTTCTGTGTTACATCAACCCCGATTTGGCTTTTCGGCAAATCACGGACATGTCCCATAGAGGCTTTCACTTTAAATTTTTTCCCTAAATACTTTTCAATTGTTTTTGCTTTTGCAGGTGATTCTACAATTACAAGGTAATCTGACATACTTATGTCCCCCTCAAGAGGTAATCTCTCTCTTTGTATGTTACATGCAGCGGGATGCGATTAGATTTCCGCCCGCTGATTCCACTGGCTCATAAATGCAAAATACACGCCTTTGAAATTCCCGCGGGGCCCTGCCCTGCATATAGCTGTTTTTCACTGACGCTTGCAGGGCTGCCCCTGCTTTCCTCGGACTTAAAAAAGCGAATTATTGTCTGTTTCTTGAAATAAGCGTTTATAAAAGCTTAATGTAAGCATTTTTATTATTTGAAGTTAAATCCCCACTATTATTAAATATATATCATGCGTTTGTCAAACAGTAATTTCCGGTCCTCTGGTATTTTATTCCTTAATTCGGATGGATTGTCTCATTATTAACACCTGCAAACTCTTCAAGAATGTCCCGGTAATTCATTACAAGCTTTGCACCATCCTTAATCAATTCATTCGTTCCGTCCGAGGTGCTATCTGAAATTTTCCCCGGGATAGCAAACACTTCTTTCCCCTGTTCCAGTGCAAATTGCGCTGTTATCAAAGAGCCGCTGCGATGCTTGGCTTCCGGAATGAGCAGTCCTGATGACAAACCGCTGATCAGCCTGTTCCTTTCGGGAAAATGCCATTTTTGCGGCTTCATAGCTGGCGGATATTCAGACAGCAGCAGATGATTTTTACTGATATCCTGCGCAAGTTTTATGTTGGAGCGGGGATAGATATGCTGGAATCCCCCACCGAGGACTGCTATTGTTTTCCCTCCGTTATTAATTGCAAGACGGTGGGCAGCAGCATCAATCCCTTCTGCAAGGCCGCTGATAATGACGAATTTTTTTTTAATTAAGGGAACGAGAACTTTTGTAAGGGAGTCAAGTCCGTATGCTGTGCATGCTCTGGATCCTGCGACTCCCAGGGAGTGCTTCTGTAGCAGCAAGGAGACATCTCCTTTATAAAAAAGCAGGACTGGGGGATCTGGTATTTCTTTTAATCCGCGAGGGTAATATGAATCATTCATCGTCAGAAAGGAGACCCCTTCTTTTTCTAAGTTTTTCTGAATGTAAGCGGGCTCCAGCGATCGAAAATCTGCAGTAAATGCGCTTGAGGAATTTTGGGAAACCAGTCCCAGTGATAGGTAATCCGAAGGCTTTAGGCTAAGGAGAAGGCTTTTGGAAGGATCAATCAAGTATAGCTTTCTCAAGTTTGCAGGACTCAGTCCCCGGCAATGAGAAAGAAGGAGGAGTTTTTCTGTAACCGCGTTCACACGAGCACCCTTTCTGCATGAAATACGAATAAAAACGGGTGCGCTGCACCCGTTTCTACTATTTAATTATGAATGTGTTCTGCAGCTCTCATATATTCCTTTTTCTTTTAGAACAGATATGAGCGTTTCTCCCATGACTGAAGGCGTGTCCGCTACTTGGATGCCGCAAGCATTCATGGTTTTAATCTTTTCTTCTGCTGTTCCTTTGCCGCCGGAGATAATCGCGCCGGCATGCCCCATCCGCTTTCCTGGAGGAGCTGTCTGCCCGCCGATGAACCCTACTACCGGCTTTGTCATATTGGCTTTTACCCACTCTGCGGCTTCTTCTTCCGCTGTTCCGCCAATTTCTCCGATCATGATGACAGCATAAGTCTCAGGATCATCGTTAAAGGCTTTTAGCACATCGATAAAGTTGGTGCCGTTCACCGGGTCTCCTCCGATTCCAACAGCAGTGGACTGGCCGATTCCAGCCTGTGAAAGCTGATGAACAGCTTCATATGTAAGTGTTCCTGAACGGGAAACAACTCCCACATGGCCTTTCGTATGGATATATCCCGGCATAATCCCGATTTTACACTCATCCGGTGTGATGACACCCGGGCAGTTAGGACCGACCAAACGCGTCTTTTTGCCTTCCATGTAGCGCTTAACCTTGACCATATCCATGACCGGGATATGCTCTGTAATACAAATAACAAGGTCAAGCTCTGCGTCTACTGCTTCCATGATGGAGTCAGCTGCAAAAGGCGCTGGAACGTAAATGACGGATGCATTTGCACCTGTTTGATTTTTTGCGTCAATCACTGTATTAAATACCGGCACTCCTTCAACCTCTGTGCCGCCTTTACCAGGCGTAACTCCGCCCACAATTTTCGTGCCGTACTCAAGCATCTGCTTCGTGTGGAACAGAGCTGTTGATCCGGTAATACCCTGAACGATTACTTTTGTATCTTTATTAACGAAAACACTCATTTTCTCCCCCGCCTTTCTTAGCCTACTAAAGAAACGATTTTTTGAGCTCCATCCGCCATGGACTCAGCTGCTGTAATATTCAATCCTGAATCTTTTAGAATCTGCTTGCCCAGGTCAACGTTTGTTCCTTCAAGGCGGACAACCAATGGAATTTCAAGGCCAACTTGCTTTGTAGCTTCCACTACGCCCTCTGCAATGATGTCGCACTTCATGATACCGCCGAAAATGTTGACGAAGATTCCTTTAACATTCCGGTCGGACAAAATAATCTTGAACGCTTCGGTTACTTTCTCAGCCGTCGCACCGCCCCCAACATCAAGGAAGTTTGCGGGTTCTCCGCCATAGTAGTTGATAATATCCATTGTAGCCATCGCAAGTCCGGCTCCATTAACCATGCAGCCGATTTTTCCATCTAATGAGATGTAGCTCAGATCGTATTTCGATGCTTCAATCTCCTTCGCATCCTCTTCATCCAAATCTCTGTACTCGAGAACATCTTTTTGACGGTATAAAGAATTCGCATCGAAATTCAGCTTTGCATCAAGCGCCATTACTTTGCCGTCGCCTGTAACAACCAATGGGTTGATTTCTGCAATTGAACAGTCTTTCTCAGTGAACGCTTTGTATAAGCTCATCATAAATTTAGCCGCCTGGCCCACAAGCTCACGCGGGATGTTAATGTTGAATGCGATGCGGCGCGCCTGGTACATTTGCAGACCGACTGCCGGATCAACGGATTCTTTAAAAATTTTCTCAGGTGTTTTTTCTGCTACTTCTTCAATTTCTGTTCCGCCTTCTTCTGAAGCCATCAGTACGACTCTTGAAGAATCACGGTCCAGCACAAGACCCACATAATATTCCTTTTTAATGTCGCAGCCTTCCTCAATAAGTAAACGCTTGACTTCTTTTCCTTCAGGACCCGTCTGATGAGTAATCAGCGTTTTTCCTAAAATATCACTTGCGTATTCTTTTACCTCATCCAGATTTTTCGCAACCTTTACCCCGCCTGCTTTACCGCGGCCGCCTGCATGAATCTGTGCTTTTACCACAGTTACCTGTGTTCCCAGCTCTTTTGCTGCTTCAACTGCCTCTTCAACAGTGAAAGCCACTTTTCCATTTGGTACTGCGACCCCATATTTTCTGAGGATTTCTTTTCCCTGGTACTCATGGATATTCATTTCCCATCCTCCTAACCTATGTATCAGCTAAATTAGACTGCGCTTTCATTTTATAAAATAGTTGATTGGTTGTCTACCATTCCACTCAAAATCTTTAAATCCTTCAAAAGATTCGTAATTTTGAAGTGAAAATTATTTTTGTGAAAATATAAAAAATGTAGGATTAGGTTTCTTTGGAATGCTTAGCTTTGCTGTCGCCGGCACTTCTGTCCAGTTCATATAAATAAGCAAATATTTCAGCAACTACGGTATACAGCTCTTCGGGAATTTCCTGCTGGATCTCAAGCGTATGCAGAAGGGTGGCAAGAGATGGGTCTTCTTTGACAGGTACACCAGCCTTGATGGCACGGCTGATTATTTCATCCGCAATCAGGCCCTGTCCTTTTGCCGTTACCCTGGGCGCTTTCTGGCTTCCGTTTTCGTACTTAAGAGCAGCTGCCTTTCTCTTGCTGGAATCATTCATACTGTCCAATCGTATCCTTTTCGGGCAAAATGATGAGGTGCTGCCTCATCCAGCCCTTCTTTTATTAACTTCTTAAAAGCAATACCGGAAAACGTATAGGGAAGGTTCTCAAACCTGGTTTTAAGCAAGGCATTTGCAGCCGGAGACACAAAGAACATATCCGGTTCGGTGCTCACCGTTGCTGAGACAATCCGGTTTTGGATGTGGACATCCGCCATAACCGGTCCGAGACTGGATAGTTCGAGATAAAAGACAAGACGGCAAAAAGCAGGATCTATCGAATTGTCCGGGTTTTTTCTTAATTGAAAGCTTATTGAAACATCAGAACCGATCCGTTCATCCTGAATAGGGTAATGGTGCCATACGGCAGCGAATCCGGGCTGATCACTCTGTGCCAGCTGGTAGCCATTCAGTCTTGCTGCAAGCCTTTCTGATGCTTCAGCAGCGGGCCCTTTGCCGTTAACCGCCTGCTCAAGCAGCGTTCTGAATGTTTCACCGGATGCTTCCCCTAACCCCAACGTCTCTCTTAAAGCAGAAAACAGCCGGACCCATTCTTTAGGCTGGGATAAGACAGCCAGCTCTTTAGCTTTTTCTCTAAGCCAGGATTGTTCTTCCATGGAGAATAAGACCTCTTTTGAGCCGGGTGCCAGAGCAAGGCGGATCTGCTCTTCCGGAGGAGGATTCCCTTCCGCTTTTCTCAAAATTCCATCAGCCACATGATCGGGCTTCCCGAAAAGGCTTGCCTGACGGACCATATCCAGCAAATGCACAGCCTTTCTCTGATCGGTCAACGATAAGACGTTCTCGGTCATTTGCTTTAATCCCAATTCCGCTTGTGAAGGGTTAGGCTGCTTCCCCAATGCTGCGGATAAAGTCTGCAGGCTGTCTTTTATTGAGCCGCCTGACTTTGTCTCAAGCATTGCGGACAAAATTTCTTCTGTGACAGGCAGCTGTTTTTCAAATACAGCCGCAGCTGCTGACAGCCCATGAGGTTTTAAGCTCTCTGGCAGGCTTATAAGCCATTCTCCGGCTTTGCGCAATTGCTCTGCTGAAAAGGGGATATTTCCTCTTAGAAGGTGCTGTGCCAATTCTGAGTGCCTTTGCAGCACTTGGGAAAGGCGGCTGCTGGTTCCTGCAGAATTCAGGAGACCGGTATTTGAAGCCTGCTCCGAGTACTCGAGTTTTTCTAAGACCTTCAAAGCGAAAACGGATTGTTCCCTCCCTGAAGCCTGAAAAATATAGACAGCGCCTTTTGTAAGCGGAACATCCGCGTGGGCGAGCAGTTTGCGGTCTCCAATCTGGACTAATGCCCGCTGATTAGGATATAATTCCACTATTTTTCCTGAAGCGATCTGTCCAGGCTGCAGCGGCATGCGGGCATGCGGTCCGCTGCCTGAAAATGAAGGAAGACTTGAGAGTATCCGATCCAACATCTTTCCCTCCCATTAAAGAATTTCTTTTACAGGGCTAAAGGTTTTCCGGTGATGAGGAGTAGCTCCGTGCTGCCTTAGAGCCTGTAGATGCACCGCTGTTCCGTAGCCCATATTCCGGTCAAAACCGTAGCCGGGATAGGAATGCGACAATTTTTTCATTAAACGGTCCCGCGTCACCTTCGCGACGATTGACCCGGCAGCGATGGAAATGCTCCTCGCATCCCCCTTAATGATCTTTTCCTGCGGAATATCCAACTCAATTTCCATTGCATCTATCAGCAAATAATCAGGACCCATCTGCATGTCTTCAACAGCAAGCTTCATCGCTTTCTTAGCAGCCTGGTAGATATTGATCCTGTCAATCTCTTCTGCGTGCACAATCCCGACTCCGATGGCAAGTGCTTCTCTTTCAATGACCTCGAAAAAGAAATCCCTCTTTGTTTCTGACAGCTTTTTCGAATCATTGAGCCCTTCCAGATAAAAATCCTCAGGTAAAATAACGGCTCCTGCAACAACAGGTCCTGCAAGCGGTCCGCGTCCTGCTTCATCAATACCGGCTATGGATGTAAAACCTTTGGACCGGGCTGCATTCTCAAATCCTTTCAGTTCTTCAAAAACGAGTCTCAGTTCCTGCTTTTTTTGCAGCTTACGTCTGTGCCGTTCTGCCAGTCTTCTTACTGAAACCCTGCTATCCTGAAGCAGCCTGCTGAGCGAAGGATCGTGAAGACAGTCGATCCCCGTAATGATGGATTCTATTTCCTTTATCGTTTTCATATTGATCTTCCTTCATATGTATTATCGGGAGTGCTCATCAAAAATAAAGAGTTATGCAAAAAAGCAGGAGAAAAGACTGCCGGCCGGCTTATTTCTCTTTTTAGCACACAGCCCGGCTGTCCTTCTCCCTTTCTCAGCCCAAAATAAAAACCCAAGACTGCATAATATGGCAGCGTTCTTGAGTTTTCATTTTAAAACATTTTTTTAGGCATGGCGAAGAATTTTATCCGATTTCTTCCCCAGGTCTTTCAAATGATAGGGGGCCCATTTTTTCAGAACGGATTTCTCTCAGGACCAGCTCTGAGGTTTTATCGTAATCAATCATTCCTCCGCTCATCATGCAGCCCCTTTTAACCGCGATCTCATCAAAGAGAGGAACGATTTCTTCCGGTATACTCTCAAGCCCATAGCGTTCCTTGAGACGTTCCGGATAATGTTCTTTTAAAAATTGCAAAGCATAGACAGTTATATCCTGCAAGTTTAATATGGTATCTTTAATCGCTCCTGTTACAGCTAATTTGTATCCGACGAGCTGATCTTCAAATTTTGGCCAAAGGATACCCGGGGTATCAAGCAGTTCAATTTCCTTCCCGACCTTTACCCACTGCTGGGCCGTCGTCACACCTGGCCGGTCGCCTGTCTTCGCCATATTTTTCTTGGCAAGCCTGTTGATGAGCGTTGACTTTCCGACGTTCGGAATCCCAATAATAAGTGCTCTGATTGCTCTCTGCCGGACCCCCTTCGCTTCAAGGCGCTCAAGCTTGTCCTTCAGAACAACTTTGGATAAAGGCAGAATATCCTTTAATCCTTTTCCGGACTGGGCATCAAGCGGCAGCGCATGCATTCCTTTATCTTTAAAATAAGCGAGCCATTCCTTTGTAACTCTGGCATCTGCCATGTCCGCTTTATTCAGGAGAATAATCCGTGGTTTAGATGAAATGATTTCATCAATCATCGGGTTTCTCGATGACAAAGGGAGCCTTGCGTCTACCAGTTCATACACTATATCAATCAGCTTCAGCTTTTCCGTTACCTGCCTTCTGGCTTTAGCCATATGGCCGGGAAACCACTGTATCGCCATACTTACACCTTCCTTTTACTTCACAATACGCATATCCGGAAGCGGCCAATAAACAATTTTGGCTTCCCCCAAAATCTCTGCAATAGGCACTGTTCCTATATGCCGGCTGTCTTTGCTGATCCGCCGGTTATCTCCCATTACAAATACATGCCCTTCAGGAACTCTCTTTCTTCCAGTCACTTCTTCCAGAGAAAAGTTTTCAGTGAGCGGAGGATCTATGAGCCGTTTCTTGTATTCTTCAAGGTACGGCTCCGCAGCGGGCCTGCCATTTATGTATAGCTGGTCCCGCTTATATTCAATTGAATCACCCGGCAGTCCGATGATCCTTTTAATGTAATCTTCATCCTGGGATGCATGGAAAACAACAATCTGAAAACGCTCTGGGCCTGACAAAGAAAACCCCGCCTTATTGACGATCATCCGGTCGAATGGATTAAGTGCCGGAAGCATGGATTCACCATCTACAACTACTGTTGAAAATAAAAACTGGCGGATGATGACTGCAATAATAACGGCTAGTGCAATTGCTTTGAGCCACTCAAAAAACTCTTTTCTTTCCTTTGTCAAACAGCTCACCATCCCAATCTTCAGCTAATTCTATTTTTACACAGTTTGGGTAAGTTAAAACCTGGATCTTTGATGGGGAATTTGAGGGCTGTGACCCTGTTGCTATTTTATGGATAATTACAGACTATAAAAAAAGAGCTTGTTGCTTTAACAAGCTCTTTCTCTAATTTATCGGATTTCTTTAATACGGGCTTTCTTACCGCGCAATTCACGCAAGTAGTAAAGCTTCGCACGGCGTACTTTACCGCGGCGTACAATTTCAAGATTAGCGATTTTTGGCGTGTGTACCGGGAACGTACGCTCAACACCGACACCGTAAGATACTTTACGGACCGTAAATGTTTCGCTGATTCCACCGCCACGACGCTTAATCACAACACCTTCAAAAAGCTGGATCCTTTCACGTGTTCCCTCAACAACCTTAACGTGTACACGTACAGTGTCACCGGGACGGAACGCAGGAAGATCAGTTTTAAGCTGTTCTTTTGTGATTTCTTCAATTAGTTTTTGCATCGTATTCAACTCCTTCCAACAGATGCTCATTCCAATCTTACTATTGCAGCGGAACATCTTAATAAGGCATGCAGAAAATAAATCTCTGCAAACCACAAAAAATATCTTACCATATTCTTATAGGAGCATGCAACTGGTATCTCAAAGCTTTTTAAGATTTTCGATGTATTTCTTTTGTTTATCTGTAAGACTGTAGTTCTCGAGCAAATCAGGCCTTCTTTCAAAGGTCCTTCTCAGTGATTCTTCTTCCCGCCACTCATCAATCAGCTTGTGATTGCCGGATACTAATGTGTCAGGAACCTTCATTCCCCTAAAATCTGCCGGCCTCGTATAGTGGGGGTGCTCAAGCAGCCCGGAGCTGAAGGAATCAAGCACCGGTGAATCTTCATTTCCCAGTACTCCCGGCAGCAGCCTCACAACGCTGTCCGCAATCGTCATTGACGGCAGCTCCCCTCCCGTCAGAACAAAATCCCCAATGGAAATTTCGTCCGTTACGAGATGCTCTCTGATGCGCTCGTCGTAGCCCTCATAATGTCCGCAAATGAAAACGAGATGATCGGCCTTCGCGAGCTCCTCAGCCTTCATCTGGTTAAACCGCTCACCCTGGGGACAAACAAGGATGACACGGGGATTCGCGGGAGAGGAATTTCTGACAGCCTCAACCGCATCAAAAATCGGCTGGGGCTTCAGCACCATCCCTGCCCCTCCGCCGTACGGATAGTCATCGACCGTCTGATGCTTGTTGTCAGCATAATCCCTGAAGTTGATTACGTTAAACTCGACAGCCGATTTTTCCTGTGCTTTCTTCATGATTGAGTGATGGAGAACCCCTTCAAACATTTCAGGAAAGATGGAGAGAAAGTCAATCCTCATCTTCGATCAAGCCTTCCATCGGTGTGATGATAATTCTTTTCTCAGACGGATTGATATCCTTTACTATTTCCTGAATATAAGGAATCAGCACGTCCTTTCGGCGCGGACGTTTAATCACCCAAACGTCATTTGCACCAGGAGTCAGAATTTCTCTAACCGTGCCAATTTCTTTTCCTTCGTCTGTATAAACAGTGCAGCCGATAATTTCATGAAAATAAAATTCGTTCTCATCAAGCTCTGATAATTCAGACTCCGGAATCCTGATCGCCATTCCTTTGAGCGGTTCTACATCATTAATATTCGGATAGCCTTTAAAGGTAAGCAGATCAAAGCTTTTGTGCTTTCGATGGCTCTCAATTTCAACTTCCAGAGGCTTTGGATTTTTTTCTCCAAAAATAAAAATCTTTTTGCCGGGCTTATAGCGTTCATCAGCGAAATCTGTTACAGATACCACCCTGACTTCTCCGCGAATCCCATGTGTATTCACAATTTTTCCAACGTTAAACCATTTCTCTTCCATTCTGTCACCTCAGCGAATTTCGGTAATGATACCATCTGTAATAATGATGCTCCGTTCAGCAGAAGAGCTTGTCCATGAATCTCCTATACCAAGCTCGACCAGTGCCTGAACCTCTTTTTCCTTTAGCTCACTGCCCAGTGGCAGAGTGTGAAGCTGGTCGATTTGAAATTCGACCATTTTGATTTTATCCTTGCGTTTTTCGATTTCTTTTTTATATTGCTGGCGCATTTCATTGCTGATATTGGTTTTCTCAAGTTTTTTGAGCTGAAAATATAGCTGGTCGCATTCTCTGTTCAGCTGCTCCATCGTCGAGCTGAAACCGTCCAGAAGTTTTGTTTTGCTGCCTTCTGTAAGCACCTGCATAACTGACACCGTCTGCAAGATTTTCACTCGTCATCCACCCTTCAAACTCATTCTCTTTATTTTATCATTTTTTCCATTAAATAAAAAAGATTGCCTTGCACTCTTCCGAAAAGACCGGCAATGGCATGGTTGAGGGTGTTAAGAGGCAGCAGGCTCATATCGGCCAGTGTTACAGCTGGCTTTTTCCCACACTCCGCAGTCACTAAAAAGGACGGGGCTCTGAGAGCCCCGTCCTTCGAAGTTAATCGTTTATTTCAAGCTGAATCCGTTTAGAAGAGCGTGTCCCTGCAGCATAAACCACAGTCCGCACTGCTCTTGCAATTCTGCCTTGCTTGCCGATGACCTTCCCGACGTCGCTCCGGCTGACAGTGAGGCGGTACACAATAACCTTATCCTGCACATCTTCTTCCACCGAAACCAAATCGGGTTCGTCTACAAGCGGCTTCACAATTGTTTCGATTAACCCGATCATCTGATTCATCTTACTTGTTCAGTTTGGAATTGTGGAATTTTTCCATGATTCCTTGAGTAGAGAACAGGTTACGCACTGTATCAGATGGTTTTGCACCGTTGTGCATCCATTGAAGAGCCAAAGCTTCATCAATTTTAACTTCTGCAGGCTGAGCTACAGGATTGTAAGTTCCAACTGTTTCAATGAAACGTCCATCACGAGGAGAACGGGAATCTGCTACTACGATACGATAAAAAGGAGATTTTTTTGCTCCCATGCGTTTCAAACGAATTTTTACTGCCATTATTAAAGCACCTCCGAAAATAGTTCACAAGATAGTATATTATCAATGTTGTGTTGGTTTGTAAAGTGTTTTTTCTTAACAGACCTGAAATTTACATGAACGGAAACTTCATGCCGCCTTTTTTCTTGCCTTTAGACATACTTGTCATTTGCTTCATCATCTTTTTCATGTCTTCAAATTGCTTCAGCAGACGGTTGACCTCGGGCACGGATGTACCGCTGCCTTTGGCGATCCGCCTTCTGCGCCCGGCATTAATGACGTCAGGATTTTGTTTTTCTTCCTTCGTCATGGACCGGATAATCGCTTCTACATGACCAATTTGCTTTTCATCGACCTGCACGTTTTTCAGGCCCTTCATTTTGCCGGCACCCGGAATCATCCCGAGCAATTCATCGAGCGGCCCCATACTTCTGACCTGTCCCAGCTGCTCAAGGAAATCATCGAACGTAAAGTTTGCTGTCCTCATTTTTTGCTCAAGCTCTTTTGCTTTTGATTCATCCACATTTGCCTGGGCTTTTTCTATGAGGGTAAGAACGTCCCCCATGCCTAATATCCGCGAGGCCATGCGTTCAGGATGAAAGGCTTCAATCGCATCGAGCTTTTCGCCTAGACCCACATATTTAATTGGGGTCTCTGTTACCGCCCGAATCGAAAGGGCTGCCCCGCCACGGGTGTCACCGTCAAGCTTTGTCAGCACTACACCGGTCAGACCGAGACGCTCATTGAAGCTTTGGGCAACATTCACAGCATCCTGTCCGGTCATAGAATCAACAACGAGAAAAATTTCATCAGGAGCTGCCAGTTCTTTAACCTGAGTCAATTCGTCCATTAAATTCTCGTCAACATGAAGCCGGCCAGCCGTATCAATCAGCACATAATCATGATGCTCCTTCTTCGCATGAGCGATTGCCTGTTCAGCAATTTCAACCGGACTCACCTGGTCTCCCATGGAGAAAACATCCATATTAAGCTGTTTTCCCAGCGTCTCGAGCTGTTTAATGGCGGCCGGACGGTAAATATCTGCAGCAACCAAAAGCGGCGTCCGGTTATGTTTTTTCCGAAGAAGGTTAGCGAGCTTTCCAGTAGTTGTTGTTTTACCTGCACCTTGAAGCCCAACCATCATAATGACAGTCGGAGGCTTTTTAGCGACAGCTATTTTGCTTTGCTCCCCGCCCATCAAAGCTGTCAGTTCTTCCTTAACGACCTTGATGACCTGCTGGCCCGGAGTAAGACTCTGCATAACCTCCTGGCCTACAGCGCGTTCGCTGACTCGTTTGACAAAATCTTTAACAACCTTGAAATTTACATCCGCTTCCAGCAAAGCTAAACGGACTTCCCGCATCATTTCTTTTACATCGGCCTCGGAAACTTTCCCCTTGCCGCGAATCTTCGTAATGGTCTGCTGAAGCCGGTCGGCCAATCCTTCGAAAGCCATCAGTACCGCCTCCTTATTCCAAATGATCCAGCGCTTCGAATAGATCCAGCAGCTGGTCTTCGCGTTCCGTCCCAGAAGCAAGTTCCTTGAGCTGTTTCATAATTGCGTTGCGCTTCTGAAACTTATGAAGCAGCAGCAGCTTTTCTTCGTATTGTTCAAGCATCGCTTCCGTCCGTTTAATGTTATCGTAAACGGCTTGTCTGCTTACACTGTATTCTTCGGCAATTTCACCGAGGGAATAATCATCGAGATAATAAAGAGACATGTAGCTCTTCTGCTTCGATGTCAGCAGTGACTGATAAAAATCAAAGAGGTAATTCATCCGCGTCGTTTTTTCTAAAATCACGGCTCTCTCCCCTTTTGTTAAGTGAAATGCCTTTACAACATTTACATTCTACCTATTTTCCCAACCCGCGTCAAGTTTTTTTCTTGACGAAAAGAAAAGCGGAGGGCGCTTGCCCATGCCGACTGGGACATTGGAGCCCCCGACCGAAAGGCGCTCTTTGCCTTGACCGAGAGAGCGAAGCGGCCCTGCGGCATAGCACCCGGAGCTGGACAAAGAGAAAAGCGGAGGGCGCTTGGGCAGCGACGTTGTCGATTAGCGAGTGTATTTTTGTCGTTTATGAGCGCGATGCTGTCGATTGCGAGTGGGTTTTTGCCGTTTATGAGCGGGATGCTGTCAAATGGTTGCGCGGATACAAACACAGCCAGATTCAGATGCACCCGGACTCTGGAGTTCCATGCCCCGCTTATCTAAAATAAAAGAACCCCATTTTAGGGGTTCCTGTCCATTCTATGCTTCCTCAACCAGGTCGGCAAATAAGCCGTACACATATTGCTGGGCATTGAATTCCTGGAGGTCATCTATTTTTTCTCCAAGTCCTACAAATTTAACGGGTATGTCAAGCTCACTGCGGATCGCCAGAACGATACCGCCTTTTGCTGTCCCGTCAAGCTTTGTTAAAACAATGCCCGTTACATCGGTAGATTGTGAGAATTGTTTAGCCTGGCTCATGGCGTTTTGGCCGGTTGTTGCATCAAGGACCAGCAGGACTTCATGCGGTGCGCCTGGAACCTCCCGCTCGATGACTCGTTTTACTTTTTCGAGTTCATTCATCAGGTTGACTTTGTTTTGGAGACGGCCGGCCGTATCACAGATCAGCACATCCGCTTTTCTGGCTTTGGCTGCCTGCACCGCATCGAACATGACGGCTGCGGGATCCGAGCCTGCCGATTGTTTAATCACAGCGGTCCCGGTACGCTGCCCCCAGACTTCAAGCTGTTCGATCGCTCCAGCTCTGAACGTATCCCCTGCCGCAAGAACGACGGTTTTCCCTTCCGATTTAAATTTATTTGCAAGCTTTCCAATCGTCGTCGTTTTGCCGACCCCGTTTACTCCTACAACTAAAATGACGTTCAGACGGTCTTCTTTCAGGTTCAGCTCTGCAGAAGACTGCTTGCCGCTATCGTAAATTTCCACGAGTTTTTCCGAAATGACATCCCTTACTTCAAGGGGATCCTGGATATTCCGCCGTTTGACTTCCAGCTTCAGTTCATCAATCAAATCCATAACCGTTGCAACACCCACATCTGCTCCGATCAGGATTTCTTCCAGCTCCTCGAAAAATTCTTCATCCACCTTGCGGAAGCGGGAGACAAGATCATTTACTCTTGTGGAAAAATTAGATCTGGTTTTCGTCATTCCGTCTCTGAATTTGTTTGTTACGGAATCTGACTGTTTCGTAATGCTTTCCTTCAATCTTTTTAAAAAGCTCATCCCTCAGCGTCCCTTCACTTTGTTGTAGAAAATTCCTTCGTATCTTCCAGCCGGACCGATACGAGTTTGGATACTCCGGATTCCTGCATCGTAACCCCGTACAGCACATCACACTCTTCCATGGTGCCCTTGCGGTGTGTAATGACGATAAACTGGGTTTCGTGGCTGAATTGTTTTAAATACTGGGCAAACCGGTACACATTGGCTTCATCAAGCGCCGCTTCCACTTCATCGAGAATGCAAAACGGGACTGGCCTTACTTTAAGAATCGAGAACAGCAGGGCAATGGCTGTGAGTGCTCTCTCTCCCCCGGAAAGCAAACTTAGATGCTGCAGCTTTTTACCCGGCGGCTGTGCCACAATGTCCACTCCGGTATTCAGGAGGTCTTCCGGATTGGAAAGCCTTAGTTCAGCCCGTCCGCCTCCGAACAATGCTTGAAAAACCGATTCGAAGTGGGAACGGATCTGTTCAAACGTTCCGGAAAACTTCCTTTTCATCTCGTCATCCATTTCATCAATAACCTGATGAAGGGTGTCTTTAGCTTCTAGCAGATCTTCACGCTGATCGTGAAGAAACTGATATCGTTCTGATACCCTCTCATACTCATCAATGGCTCCGAGGTTTACGGTTCCGAGTTCTTCTATGCCGCGTTTAATGAGTCTGACTTTTTTTCTTGCTTCATCAGGCTCCATAGAGAGCACATGTTTTTCTTTCGCCCTTTCGAACGTGAGCAGGTATTCCTCGCGAAGATGATTCAGTTTCGTGTCCAGCTCGATATCAAGACGGGTAATTTTCACTTGTTCGTCCTTAAGCCAGTCAGCCATTTGCTTATAGATCCGGGAACTTTCCTTCAGTTCCGCTTCCATGGACTCGACCTGCTCCTGCAGATTCGTCCGTTCGGTTCTTCGCTCAGCAATCATCTGGATGGTTCTGTTTTTTTCGTTTAATTTTTCCTCAGATGCATTTGAAAGAATTTGCTCTCCGCTCGTGTTTGAGCTGACCTCTGTCGCCAATAGCGAAAAATCTTCTTCCGCTTCCTTCAGCCGCTTCGAGCGATCTGCCAGTTCCGCTTTAAGGCGGCTTGTTTTTTCAGATACATTCTCGTATGCCTGCTGTTTTCCGGCAAGAATGACTTTTAGTTCTGTTACTTCATCCTGAAGGCCGGCCCTTGATTCCTGCTGAGTGTTTTTCAGCGAAGACAGGCGGCCGATTTCCTGATCCAATTCTTTTAGCTTTTCTGCAGATGTTTCAATGAGTGAGGTTAATTCTTCTAACCGTGAACGGTTTTTTTCCCGTTCTGATTCAAACGACTCCTTCTCAGCGTCATATATGGAAAGGTGGTCGTTGACGTTTTTCTCCTTCCACTCCGCTTCTTTTAATGATGTCTGAGCGGAGTTAAGCTCCTGCCGCAGTTTTTCACCTTTGACCCTCAGATCCTCTACCTGCTGCTCCTGGCCGAGAATTCCGGATTTCAGACTTTTCACTTCGTGTTCAAGCTTCGCTGTTTTTTCTTCCATTTCAGCGAGCTGCCCGGCAATCGCTTCCGTTTCCCTGTTGCGGCTTAAAAGTGAGCCGGATTTTTGTTTGACGGCTCCCCCGGTCATAGACCCGCCCGGGTTTACTACGTCTCCATCAAGCGTCACGATCCGGTAGCGGAATTGGAGGAGCTTTGAGAGCTCGTTCGCCCCCTTTAAGTCCTTTGCAACCACTGCAGACCCGAGGAGGTTTTCCATGACTGCTCCGAAGCGGGGGTCATATTCAGCAAGCTCTGATGCAATTCCTATAAAAGAAGAATGCTCTTTCAGCTTCAATTTATCAGCTGTGCCGATTTTTCTGCTTTTCATCACAGATAAGGGAAGAAAAGTTGCACGGCCAAATGAATGCTGCTTTAAGTAGCTGATTGCTTTTCTGGCAACTATTTCATCTGCTGTGATAATATGCTGGGATGCAGCCCCAAGTGCAATTTCAATTGCCGTTTCATACTCCTTTTTTGTTTTAAGAAGCTCAGCAACCGCACCATGAACCCCCTCGAATTGCTCCCTTGCCTTTAATATCTCTTTAACTCCCTGATAGAATCCGGAATAATCCTCCTGCATCGCTTCAAGCATTTCTTTCCTGGAACGGATCTGCTGGAGAAATTGATAGGCTTTGTATAATGCTGATTCTCTTTTGCTGTAAGTCTCCCTGTCTGCCTCGAGCTTTTTCTGGGCATGGCGGTATGTCCGGATCTGTTCATCCATTTTGGCTTCTATATTCGTAAACTGTGCTTTAAGGTTGTCTTTTTCCTCCGCAAGCGCAAGTCTCTCCTCCAGATACTTGCTGTTGCTGTCAGAGGCACGCTCGTTTTTTATCGACTGAAGTCTTTGCTGTTCGGTTATGTATGCCGATTCATTGCGGGCAGATGTCTGCTGATTTAAGATATCAAAATAATCGCTTTTGAGCTGTTCGATCTCCTGATCTACATTTCCGCTTTGAGCATCCAGCAGGGCTTGCTTTTCTCTCACAAGTGCCTGAGACTGCTTCATCTCGGCAGCGAGCCGTGCTTCTTTTTCTTCTTCGGTTTTTCGTTCTTTTTTAAGGTGCTCTATCTTACAGCTGAGCTCCTGAATCAGCTGCTCAAGCTGACCCCGGTTTTGCTGTGCATTCCGCCTTCTTTCCTTCAGGACTTCTTTTTTTCCTTCAAGCTTTTCAAGCTCTTCACTCGTCTGAAGGAGCACTTGCTGAAGGCTGTCAATTGTATCGTCAAGCTTTGAAAGGCTGCTCCTTGTTTCACTGATGGCTTGCTCTTTACGGAGAACCTCTTCTGCCAGAGCGGCTTCTTTCTCTTTCCCGCTTTCTGCTGCCTCGGATAGATTGGTCCATTTCCGGTGAAGCTCTTCAATATCATGGACAGTCAGAGCCACTTCAATTTGTTCAAGTTCTTCTTTTTTATCCAGGTAATCTTTTGCGATGGAGGCCTGTACTTTAAGCGGCTCCACCTGTCCTTCCAGCTCATGCAGAATATCCTGGACACGGTTCAGATTGTCCTGGGTCTCAGCTAATTTATGCTCTGCTTTCTTTTTTCTCGTTTTATATTTTAATACCCCTGCCGCCTCTTCAAAAATACTGCGGCGTTCTTCTGCTTTGCTGCTCAGGATCTCTTCAACTTTCCCTTGGCTGATAATCGAAAAGGCTTCTTTCCCCAGTCCTGAGTCCATAAACAGGTCGATGATGTCCTTCAGCCGGCATGGTTGTTTATTAATAAAATATTCGCTGTCACCAGAGCGGAAAACCTTCCTTGTAATGCTTACTTCATGATAATCAATCGGCAGAAACTGATCCTCATTATCAAGGGTCAGCGTAACTTCGGCGAGGTTCAGACCTCTTCTCGTATCACTTCCGGCAAAAATGATATCTTCCATTTTGCCGCCCCGCAGTGATTTAGCAGATTGTTCGCCGAGCACCCACCGCACCGCATCGGTAATATTGCTTTTTCCGCTTCCGTTTGGTCCAACTACGGCTGTTACACCTTTGACAAAATCTACGCTTGCGCGGTCAGCAAAGGATTTAAACCCTGCTATATCCAATCGTTTGAGGAACATTCAGATTCCTCCTTACACTTATTAAATTCAAACATATTTTAACACAATCCTTTATGTAAAAATAGAAAAGCTGAGGACAGCCGTCCGTCATGAAAGACGCGGTCATCAGCAGGAGCTTTCCGTATCAGGAGGCTCTTCACAGCCGCAGGCAACATGCCGGCCGTGCAGCCATTGACGCGGACTGCAAAAAAAGACTGACCGGCTTTGCGGCTCTGTCTGCATCCATCTTGGCCGGCAGGCAGAGTTTTCAAGCTGGGTCAGCCTATATAAAATCAAGTTTTGGTTTGCATTTTTCCAAGAGCCTGCTGGGCGGCATGCTGCTCAGCTTCTTTTTTCGAACGGCCCATGCCTGTTCCAAGCACTGTTCCTTCAAGTGCTACGACGGCTTCAAATTCCCTGCTGTGTGCAGGTCCTTTTTCCGTTTGAATTTTGTATTCCAGCGGCCCTCTGCCATCTCTTTGCACCAGTTCCTGAAGCTGGCTTTTGAAATCCATCACATGAGAAAAAGCACCTTCGTTCACCTTAGGAAATACATATTTTTCAAGAAAAGCAACGACCGGATCCAGACCTTTGTCCAGGTATAACGCTCCTATGAAGGCTTCAAAAACATCAGCAAGAAGCGCAGGTCTTGCTCTTCCGCCTGTCATTTCCTCGCCTTTACCAAGAAGGATCAGATTGCCGAATGACAAGTCGCCGGCAAAAGAGACGAGTGAGGGTTCACAAACGATTGCTGCCCGAAGCTTCGTTAAGTCACCTTCCGTCATGGTCGGATACTTCATGTATAAAAATCGGGAAACTGTCAGTTCAAGAACAGCATCTCCTAAAAACTCCAGACGCTCGTTATCTTCATAAGGTTTTTTTCGATGCTCATTCACATACGATGAATGGGTAAACGCTTGGTACAGCAGCTTTTCATTAGAGAAAACCTGGCCGATTCTCTCCTGGAACTGCTTGAACTCCGCTGCTTTCTTAGCAAAATTTCTTCTCTCTTTATAATGTGTATGCTTTTGCATAACTACCTCCATCATCACCAAAACAATTGGGCGGCTTTCCCCCTGTATGAACGGGAGAAAGCCCCGCATAGCGGGACTTCAACATACTTTACGCCTGGCTCTGTATGTAATTAACTGCGTCACCCACTGTAGCGATTTTCTCTGCATCTTCATCAGAAATCTCCATATCGAACTCATCTTCAAGTTCCATTACAAGCTCAACTACATCCAGGGAATCTGCTCCCAAGTCATCTTTAAAAGAAGACTCCATTTTAACTTCAGAAGCATCGACACCAAGGCGGTCGACGATGATCTTCGTTACGCGATCCAAAACGTCTGCCATTGCATTCACCTCCCCTCAAAGTATTATAGTCAATCCGCGGTCAAAAGACCAGTTTGATTTTGGAAATATCCCTACATAAACATTCCGCCGTTTACGTGGAACGTCTGCCCGGTTATATAGCCGCTTTTGCCGCTTGCCAGGAAGGTGACCAGATTAGCGATATCCTCCCCTTCTCCGAATTTTGCAAGCGGGATCTGCGTTAGCATTGCTTCTTTGACATCGTCACCCAATTTTTCTGTCATGTCGGTAGAAATAAAGCCGGGAGCAACGGCATTAACCGTAATGCTTCTGGATGCCAGCTCTTTTGCTGATGTTTTTGTTAAACCAATCACACCGGCCTTTGCTGCAGTATAGTTAGCCTGGCCCGGGTTACCGGTTTCACCGACAACTGATGTGATGTTGATGATGCGCCCGCTTCGCTGCTTCATCATTTGTCTTGTGGCAGCTTTCGTGCAAAGAAAAACACCCTTTAAGTTTGTATTGACAACATCATCCCATTCGTCTTCTTTCATTCTCATCAGCAGATTGTCTCTCGTAATGCCTGCATTATTAACGAGAATATCAAGCGTTCCGAATTCACTGATCGTATCTTTAATCATCTCTTTAACTGCTTCTGAATTGGATACATCCGCTTTGATGGCAATGGCTTTTCTTCCCAGTGCCTGAATTTCCTTGACCGTTTCTTCGGCTTTTGCTTCATTTCCTGCAAAGTTTACCGCAACGTCAGCACCGTTCCTTGCCAGATCAAGCGCTATAACACGGCCAATTCCTCTAGAAGCCCCTGTAACGAGTGCAGCTTTTCCTTCCAGCATCATACTTCCTCCTTTAAGGCTTCTACAGCAGCTTTCAGTGAGTCCATGTCTGAAACTGACAGGATTTTCACACTTCTGTCAATTTTTTTAATCAACCCTGAAAGGACCTTTCCCGGACCGATTTCGACAAAAACAGTAGTTCCATTTTCAATCAAAGCTTTTACGGTTTCCTCCCACCTTACCGGGGAGTAAAGCTGCCTGATCAGCAGTTCACGGATCCGGCTGCTTTCTGTTTCCGGCTGAGCCGTCACATTCGGAATCACTGGGATCGTTGCATCCTTTAATGTCATTTCATCAAGGACCGCTTTCAGTTTATCTGCAGCAGGCTTCATTAGCTCAGAATGAAAAGGACCGCTGACGTCTAGCGTAATGGCTCTTTTAGCACCGGCTTCCTTCGCTTTGGCTGAAGCAAGCTCCACTCCCTTTGCTGTTCCGGAGATGACAATCTGGCCCGGGCAGTTCAGGTTAGCGATCTGAACTGAATCACCATCCGCTGTAGTGCTCTCCGTTATTTCACGGAGCGGCTCGGATTCCATCCCCATAATTGCTGCCATCGCTCCCTTGCCGGAAGGCACCGCGTCATTCATAAATTCTCCGCGCCTGCGGACGGCAAGAACCGCATCTTCAAAAGTCAAGACTCCTGAGGCAACGAGAGCAGAGTATTCGCCCAGGCTGTGGCCGGCTGTGAAATCCGGCTTTATCCCCTCCTGATCAAGCAGCTTCCAGGCTGCAATGCTTGCTGTGACAAGGGCTGGCTGGGCATTATATGTAAGAGTTAATTCTTCTTTAGGGCCCTGGAGCATGATTTTTGTCAGCTGATCCTCCAGGATTTCGTCCGCTTTGTCAAAAATTTCTTTCCCTTCAGGGGTCTGTGCGGCAAAATCCTCCCCCATGCCTACTGTCTGTGAACCCTGTCCGGGGAAAACAAATGCGATTTTGGACATTTTACTTCCTCCGTTCTTAGTCGGTTTGACGCTCAGCAATGGCTGTGCGAATGGTGCCGGACACATCATTTAATATCATATCCCGCGTTTGCCGGATGGCATTATAAATGGCATTCCCATCAGAGGAACCGTGCGCCTTGACAACCGGAGCATTGAGACCGAATAGCGCAGCTCCGCCATATTCAGAGTAATCCATTTGCGAGCGGATTTCTCTTAGTTTTGGCTTTAATACGGCTGCTGCGAGTTTTGAGGTGAAATTGCTCGTTAACGCTGCTTTAAGCATTGAGAATACAGACATCGCAGTCCCTTCTATCGTTTTTAATGTTACGTTTCCGGTAAAACCATCCGTTACGACAACATCAGCTGCTCCTTCCAGAAGATCCCTCGCCTCAACATTGCCTTTAAAATTTAATCCAGAGTCTTTCAGATTCAGAAAGGCCTGTTTGGTCAGTTCATTCCCTTTTTTATCTTCTGTCCCAACATTCAGCAGGCCAACGGTTGGATTTTCCACCCCGCGCACTTTCTCTGCATAGATGGAACCCATCACGGCATACTGAAGCAAATGCTCCGGCTTTGCCTCAACATTTGCCCCTGCATCAAGGAAAAGAAACCCCTGACCGTCCAAGGTCGGAAGAGTAGGTGCGAGCGCAGGCCGGTCAATCCCTTTAATTCTGCCAACGATAAAAAGGCCGGCTGTCATTAGTGCACCGGTATTTCCGGCAGATATACAAGCATCCGCTCTGCCTTCTTTCACTTCTTCTGCCATCAGCACCATGGAAGCATTTTTCTTCCGCCGCACAGCTCTTACAGGCTCATCCTCAGCGCCAATGACTTCGGTTGTATGAATAATTTTAATCCGCTCGTGAGCAGAAGCGTATTTGCTGATTTCAGTTTCATCGCCAACTAAAGTGACATGGATGTCTGTAAATGCTTCAACAGCCTTAACTGCTCCTTCGCAAATCGTTTTAGGGGCATTGTCACCGCCCATTGCGTCCATAGCAATTCTCATGTGTGATTCATCCCTTTTTCTGTTGGTTGATTGGAGCGGTACATTTCAAATTCGCCTGAAAATACGAGTTCACTTCCTGCATAGCTGTTCACGGTCACCTTCGTGCGGCCGTTTTCGTTTACACTTTCTACTTTCGCTTTCGCTATGACACGTTCCCCTTCTTTCACTTGCCGGGTGAAGCGGATCCCGGCCTTTGCTGTTAATGCCAGCTCATCGTCAATTACAGCTACGGCAAGTGAGTTAGCCTGTGCAAATAAGTGGTGGCCTCTTGCAATCTGATTACGGCTGAAAACATGTTCTGCTTTCACCTCAAAAATAGAAATCGCTTTCTGGTCCAATTCGAGGTCGATAATATCACCGATTATTTCTTCAGGAGGAAGGGATTTCACTTCATCCTCCATCGATGCCTGGGCCACAGAACGAATCCGCTCCCGAAGTTCCGGGATGCTGAGCTCCATTCGGTCAAGCCTGATTGTTTGGATGCTGACTTGAAATGCTTCAGAAAGTTCTTCATCCGTTATAAAAGGGGTGCCGTTTATCGTTTTCAGCAATTGCTGCTGTCTTTCTTTTTTCGATCTTTTCATAATAAATTACCCCATCCGCGCTATTATGACTAGGTACTAATAGTAGTATATAATCTTAATTATCGGAATGCAAGCGTGATTTAATCGAGCTTCTCCCCTTCAAGAACCCCAGTGGATTCAAGATACTTTCTCAGCCTTTCATATTCAGGATCCTTCCAGAAAGCGCCTGAATATATAAGCTTTGCCGCGTCGGTTCTGGCTGTTTCCAATGCCCGGTAATCGTGAACCATATCGGCCACCTTAAATTCAGGAAGCCCGCTTTGCTTTTTCCCGAAAAAGTCACCGGGCCCTCTTAGTTCAAGATCCTTTTCAGAAAGAACAAACCCGTCATTTGTTTCTGTCATGATTTTCATACGCTCTTTGCCCGTCTCAGATTTCGGATCTGCCAGCAGGATGCAGTATGACTGCTCGCTGCCTCTCCCGACCCTGCCTCTTAGCTGGTGGAGCTGGGAGAGCCCGAACCGTTCTGCGTCATAGATGACCATAATCGTTGCGTTTGGCACATTAACCCCGACTTCCACGACTGTTGTGGAAACAAGTATTTGTGTTTTGTTTTCACTGAATTCCCTCATTACTGCTTCTTTTTCGTTTGGATGCAATCTGCCGTGCATCAGTCCTACATTCCACGCAGGGGAAAAAGAATGAACGAGCATCGCGTGGACGTCTATAGCATTCTGAACATCCAGTTTTTCCGATTCTTCAATCAATGGACAAATCACATAGGCCTGTCTTCCTTTTTTAACTTCTTTATCTACAAAGCCAAGTATTCTGTCGAGCATATTATGCTTAACCCAATACGTCTCAATCGTTTTTCTGCCCGCGGGAAGCTGATCGATTACAGAAACATCCATTTCCCCAAATGCTGTAATGGCGAGAGTCCTCGGGATCGGAGTCGCGGTCATAAATAAAACATCAGGTGACTCCCCTTTTTCTCTCAGCACCCTCCTCTGGCCGACTCCAAACCGATGCTGTTCATCTGTAATGACGAGACCGAGTCTTTGGAAGTTCACTTCATCCTGAATAAGAGCATGCGTCCCGACCATTATATGAATATCCCCTTTTGACAGCCTCTCAAGAAGCTCTCGTCTCCGCTTCCCCTTCACAGAGCTTGTCAGCAGGGCCACTTTAAGATGGAGAGGCTCAAAAAGTGCTGATAAAGAATTCGCATGCTGTTCTGCAAGAATTTCGGTGGGAACCATAAGCGCACTTTGATATCCTGACACAATGGCGGCATACATCGAAATAGCGGCTACAACGGTTTTTCCGGAGCCAACATCCCCTTGCAGCAGACGATTCATCCGGTAAGGGGATTTCATATCGGCTATGATTTCTTCCAGCACCTTGCTTTGGGCATCAGTTAGTGTAAAAGGAAGAGTTTGAATAAAGCGATTAAGAGCTTCTTCGGAAAACTCATGGGTGATTCCTTTCGAGAGCTCTCTTTGCACTTTGCGAAGGGCCTGCATTTTCAGCTGAAAAAGCAGAAATTCCTCATAAACAAACCTTCTCCTTGCATGCTTCAGTTCTTCATGGCTTAGAGGAAGATGCACGGTTTTGACAGCTTCCGCCTTTTGCATCAGCTTATAAGTAAGACGAATTTGTTCAGGCAGGTTTTCAGGTACTTGACTGCCAAACTCCCTCAAGGCATTCACCATATGCTTTCTGAGCTGCTTCATTGTAAGGGAACCCTTAACAGTATAAACAGGCTCTAAATCCTGTTTGGACTCATGAGGAGAAAAGGAAAGATCCTGAAGAGTAATCGTCTGCCGGTTTTTATCCCATTTTCCGCTAACGGTAACGATTTGATTAATTGAAAGCTGTTTTTTGTAATAAGGCCGGTTAAAGCAAATGACACTAACGAGATAACGGCCAACCAGCAGCCTGAACGTTAATCTTGACTTCTTTTTCCCGTAATAAGCAAGAGAAGGCTCGCTATGAACCTTCCCCTCTACCGTAACTCTCTCATCGTGCTGTACTTCAGCCAGGTCCCGCAGGCGGTAGTCTTCATACCTGTAAGGAAAATATTCAAGCAGGTCTTCAATGGTCCGGATCCCCATCTCCATGAGTACAGAGGCAGTCTCATCCCCTACCCCTTTCAACACGGAAACAGGCTGCAAAAGATCAGGTGTCACGGCGATCGAGGGAGATTCCGAAGATTTTGGCTTCAAGCTCCCGCCCTGTAGGTGTTGCCGCAAGTCCGCCCTGTGCTGTTTCCCTTAAGGCAACAGGCATGGTTTGCCCAATTTTGTACATCGCATCAATGACCTCATCGCACGGAATCCTGCTTGTTATACCGGCGAGTGCCATGTCTGCAGCGACCATTGCATTCGCCGCTCCCATTGCATTCCTTTTAACACACGGAACTTCCACAAGTCCTGCTACCGGATCGCAGACAAGACCGAGCATGTTTTTCAAGGTAATGGCCATTGCCTCGGCTGCCTGAGCAGGAGAACCGCCGGCCATTTCTGTAATGGCTGCAGCCGCCATTCCTGCTGCAGAACCGACCTCCGCCTGGCAGCCTCCAGCGGCACCGGAAATTGAAGCATTATTGGCCACGACGAACCCAAATGCTCCTGACGTAAAAAGAAATTCAATCATTTCTTCTCTCGTTGGCTTTAGCTTTTCCTTAACAGCAAAAAGAGTACCGGGGACCACACCTGCGGAGCCTGCTGTAGGAGTCGCGCAAATCGTACCCATAGCCGCGTTGACTTCATTCGTGGCCACCGCTTTGCTTACCGCATCGAGAATGGTTTCTCCTGACAGGAAGTTTCCTTTTTCTATATAGGCCTGCATCAGAACCGCATCACCGCCGGTTAACCCGGAATGGGACTTTACCCCTGATAAGCCTTTTTCCACTGCCTGTTCCATTACCTGAAGATTGCGGTCCATCATTGAAATGAGATCTTCCCTGCTTTTTCCAGTTATCTCCATCTCCTGCTGAATCATGACTTCAGAAATTTTGCAATTCCGGCTATAAGCCAATTCAACAAGCTCTGCTACATTACGAAACATGCCAATTCCTCCATTCTCTTAACCCATAACTTGCTATTCTGCAATTTTTGTCACTTGCAAAATATTTGGGAGCGTTTTCAATTCCTCTATAACCTCTGTGTCAATATTCTGGTCCACTTCTATTGTCATAAGGGCTAGCTGGCCCTTTTCTTTACGGGATACATTCATATGTCCTATATTAATGGCATGCTTAGCCAGAACGTTTGCTACCCCTGCAATCGCTCCGTACCGGTCATTATGCATGACCAGAATGGCAGGGTGGTTCCCTGAGAGCTGAAGAAGGAAGCCGTTAAGCTCTGTAATTTCAATCTTTCCCCCGCCTATGGAAATCCCTACGAGCTCAAGCTGTCCCTGGTCGTCTCCAATAATGACCCGTGCAGTATTCGGATGGTCCATAACCGCATCCTCTTCAGTAAACGTAACCTTCATCCCAGCCGCATCAGCCAGTTGAAGGGATGTCTTAATCCGCTCATCAAACGTATCAAAATCCAGTATTCCCCCAATAATGGCAACATCCGTGCCATGACCGCGGTATGTTTTGGCAAAGGACCCATAGAAAGAAACAGCAGCCCATTTCGGCTCTCTTCCAAACAGACTTCTCGCAACTCTTCCAATCCTGGCAGCTCCCGCTGTATGTGAACTGGAAGGGCCGATCATGACAGGACCGATAATATCAAAAACACTTCGATATTTCATGAATGGTACCCCTCTCTAGTTAGCAGACATCATAACTTTCAGTTTGCTTACAGTTTACCAGATTTGAATAAATTGTGTACATGCCTCCTGAAAAACGAAGGGCTAAACATGTTTGGACCTTCTCATGAGATCTGTCATCAGGTCCGTTTAACAAAAAAAAGACCGTCATGGAAATAGACGGTCTCTCAGCAAACGGGATCTTTACTCTACAGAAAAAATGAAAGAATAAAGAGGCTGTTTACCGTTATGAACTTCAACTTCAATATCGCTGAAAGCTGTTTCAATATGCTTGATAAGCTGGTCAACCTCTTGAGCGTTTGTCTCGGAACCGTAAAGAACAGTCAGAATTTCATCGCCGTCCCCAATCATTTCATTAAGTAGTTTAATGGCGGCCTGAACCTGTACTTTATCCTTCGTTACAATTTTTCCGTTCATGATTCCCATAAAATCATTTTTAGAAATATCCAATCCGTCGATTTGAGTGTCACGGACTGCATACGTAACTTGTCCTGATTTTACACTGCCCAGTGCCTCGGTCATTCCACTCTCATTATCCTCAAGTGAACCGCTTGGATTAAAGGATAAAAGCGCCGTGAGCCCCTGCGGAACCGTTTTAGAAGGAATAACCAGCACGTTCTCTTCTACAACTGATGCAGCCTGCCGTGCCGCCATGACGATATTAGAATTATTGGGAAGAATGATAATGTTCTCCGCATTCACTTTTTCAATGGCTGAGACAATATCTTCTGTGCTCGGATTCATAGTCTGGCCGCCTTCAATGACTTCGGAGGCACCAATGCTTCTAAACAAATCTGCAATCCCGGATCCCATGGAAACGGTAATGATCCCGTATTTCTCCTTTTTCTTTTCAGGCTGGGGTGCAGCTTTTGCCGGCTCGCTGACAAGATTGCTGTGCTGCTCGCGCATGTTTTCAATTTTCATGCTGATTAAGCTTCCATACTTTTGTCCATATGAGAGCACCTCACCCGGGTGTTCTGCATGAATATGTATTTTCGCTACCTCATCATCGGAAATAACAAGAAGAGAATCTCCGAATTCACTTAATTCTTTACGGAACTGATCTTCAGAAAACGATTTTTTCCCTTCTTCAAAGCGGACCATAAATTCTGTGCAATACCCAAATTCGATATCTTCTGTATTAATGTGGGCATGAACATTCTTGTGGTGTTCAGCATTGACCATGTCGTTCATGGAAGGCAGCGCCATTGGAGTGCCCGGTACTTTTTCGCCCTTCAATTCCGCCAGAAACCCCTCATACACCAGAACCAGCCCCTGGCCTCCGCTGTCAACCACTCCTACTTCCTTTAAAACAGGGAGAAGATCGGGAGTCCTCTCAAGCGAAGCTTTTGCTTCCTTAAGAATGGCTTCCATCAGCTTAATAAGATCGTCCTCATTTTTTGCGGCAGATACGGCCTTTTTGGCAGCATCTTTTGCTACAGTGAGAATGGTTCCCTCAACCGGTTTCATCACAGCTTTATAAGCCGTATCCACTCCAGTCTGAAAAGCCTGGGCAAAATCCCTGGCCGATATAGAGCTTTTGCCTTCAATCGACTTGGAAAACCCTCTGAACAGCTGGGAAAGGATGACGCCGGAATTGCCGCGGGCTCCCATTAGCAGCCCTCTGGAAAGAGCCATACCGACTTTGCCAATATGGGCCTGCACATTTTTTTGTACTTCCTTAGCCCCTGATGACATCGATAAGTTCATATTTGTTCCTGTATCGCCATCAGGCACAGGAAAGACGTTTAAGGCGTCCACCATTTTGGCATTATTGGATAGATGGTTCGCACCCTGCATAATCATTTCAGCAAAGTGGTTGCCGTCCAAAGTTTTGATTGACACGATTTTTCCTCCTTACTACGGGTTCGTTACACGAACTCCCTGAACGAAAATATTTACTGAGTCTACAGCTAATCCAACCGTGTGATCAAGCGTATATTTCACTTTGGTCTGTACGTTATGTGCTACCTCTGAAATTTTCGTTCCGTAGCTAACAATGATATACATATCGATGTGAATGCTGTCTTCTGCCTGACGCACGATGACACCTCTGCTGAAATTTTCCTTGCGGAGGATGTCTGTAATTCCATCTTTAATCTGATTTTTGGTAGCCATTCCTACAATTCCGTAGCAATCAATGGCTGCACCGCCGGCTACCGTTGCAATAACTTCATTGGAGATGTCGATTTGTCCGTATTTTGTGGTAAGTTCGATGGACATGCTATTTCCTCCCTTTTTTCGCTCAATGAATATACCTCAAGCCTTAAGATGGCGTGTTCTCAGTCTTGAAGGCCGCACGCATGATAAAGCTATTTTACTATAGGCTTCACCATTTTGAAAGCTTGGCTGAATTCATGCCATGTTTGCAGGCTTCTATTATTATACAGCATAGCTTAATTGCGTATGTCAAGGTATTTTTCTTGAACGCTTCTGTTTTCTTCTCGCTGTAAGCGATTCTATAAATGATACCTTCCCCTAACAAACCGAATTGTAACCTTAATTGAAATAAGGCGCAAAGGAAAAAAACTTGACAAAGAATAGTTGCAATACTAAAGAAGGTTATGGTAAATTATTAAGGTATCTCGTGAATACAGACATTTTTAACCGTTAAAGCAATCATCAGGGAAGTGCGCCTTTCTGCGGAACAGGCAAACCGAAATGAATCGATCGCTTGCTTCAATGAGGTTTTGCAAGGTGAGGAGGGAATCATATGGCACGTAAATGTGTAGTTACAGGCAGAAAAACCCGCTCTGGCAATACACGTTCCCACGCAATGAACGCGAACAAGCGTACATGGGGAGCCAACGTTCAAAAAGTGCGTATCCTGGTTAACGGGAAGCCAAAACGTGTATACGTTTCAGCTCGCGCTCTTAAATCCGGTAAAGTGGAACGCGTATAATTAGATCGCCAAAAAATAAGCCTGCATAAGGCTCGCCAAAGAGGAAATGAACAGGGGGAACCTGCATTTCCTCTTTTTTGGTGATATTTTTCATTAACCGTCTTTTTTCAAACACTAACTGAAAAAAGATGCCCTTATCAGAGCATCGCGCTGCTTTTCGTTTTCACGGCAGAGAAAACAAGCTGATTCGCCTGTATGTTTATGAGTCCTTCTTAAAAGAACCAAGCATTGCCCGAATAATTCCTCCCAGAAACTTTGGCAGTTTGATCGTATAGAACTTCATAATTTCCCTCCTCAGCCCTTTCAATCATCCTTTAAAATAGCCACGCACGCTCATGGCCTTTTGAATTATTCACCCATCACTTCATATTTGTTTCATCCCGGCTTCTCACCATCATTAATATGCCGCTTTTAAATGAAACAGTACCGGTGTGATGAATCAGTTCATTACTAATACATAGTGTGGAACCAAATGGAATATGCCGATTTTCGAGAGGATATTTAAATCCTTCCAGGGTTAGTCCTTCAGCATCAGAACCGGTGGGGATAAAAGATATGTACGGATAGGTTTTTTCGGTTTGGATCGTATGACTGCCGGCACGCAACAGGCGGATAAAGTTGAAGCGATCGACGAGTTCGATCGGGATAGAAGATTCAAATTCCTTCATCAGCAAATAGATATTGGCGAAAAAATGATCGAGCCTGCCCCCCGTAGCTCCGAAAATTCTGATTCTTTCCGGCTTCTTGCTTATGGCCCAATCAACGGCCAGTTCCGTGTCGGTTTTATCTTTTTCAGAGGGATAAATATTCAGCCTTTCGTGCCGTAATTGCAATTCTTCCCTTTCCAGATCCGAGATCGAGTCGAAGTCCCCTATAGCCTCTGCCATTGGAAGTTTTCGATTAAATAAATAAATGACTCCCCGGTCCACACCGGCCCAGGAAACGTCTTTATGATTTTCTGCATGCAGATCCGGTATCAGCCGCTCAGGACCTCCAGCCACGATATGTATAAGTTTCAACCCATTCTCTCCTTTTATTAATTTTCTTTATTCGTTCTGCAAAATCGCATTGCTTTACGGAATACAGAAAATCCCGCTGCAGGAACGATATGTCCCGGCTATCTGCACATTGATGCGGAAGGCTGTAATCAGGCAGGAAGCTGCTTCAAAGCAGAGAATGTGAGACGGCCGGGTACATCAACTGCCCGTCCCGCTTTAGATTATAGACTGCAGCGGGGCGCATCGTTCCAATAATGCTTTTTAAAAAAGAACCACCAACAGGTGATTCCCTTCAGCTTTCTCCACGGATGCTTTGTATCGCTTTTTTACGGTCTGCTTTCCCGTATATGGCCGACCCTGCTACTATCACCTGTGCTCCCGCATCGATGCATGCTCCGGCATTTTCACCGTTAACTCCCCCGTCAATCTGAATGAGTACATTCAAACCTTCCTCTTGAATCCTTGAGGAAAGCGCTCTGATTTTGCCGAGCATTTCAGGGATAAAAGCCTGCCCTCCGAATCCGGGATTCACAGTCATAAGCAAAACATAATCCACGTCTTTAAGAACATAGTCCAGTACACTCAAAGGGGTATGCGGATTGAGAACCACTCCAGCCCTTACCCCTTTTGATTTGATGAGCTGAATGGTTCTGTGCAAATGGGTACAAGCTTCAGCATGAACAGAGATCATGTCAGCTCCTGCTGCAGCAAATTCGGAAATGTACAGATCAGGATTTTCGATCATCAAATGCACATCTAAAGGCAATGAGGTTACAGGGCGCACGGCCTTAACGATAAGAGGACCGATTGTAATGTTCGGTACAAAGTGGCCATCCATTACATCAATATGGATCCAGTCGGCTCCACCGCGATCAACATCTTCTATCTCTTCTTTTAATTTTGAAAAATCAGCTGATAATATAGAAGGGGCAATGTATACCAACATTAATACCTCGGCTTTCTGTCTTTAATTTCTTCTAAGAAACTTAAATAGTGGGTGTATCGGTATTCCTTAATTTCTCCTTTTTGAACAGCTTCCTTTACGGCACATTTAGGCTCAGATACGTGGGTGCATCCTCTGAACTTGCAATCTCCTGCCCGTTCCCTTATCTCAGGGAAGCAATGACCAAGATCCTGCACTTCAATACCCGTAAAGTCCAAGGAACTGAATCCCGGTGTGTCTGCAATCAGGCCACTGTCGATCGCTATGAGCTCTACATGCCTCGTCGTATGCTTCCCGCGCCCCAGGTGGCTTGAGATATCATCAGTTTTTAATGCCAGATCGGGCTTAATGGCATTGAGCAGCGAGGATTTACCGACTCCTGACTGACCTGCAAACACAGAGATTTTATCTTCGAACAAGGGCCCAAGTGAAGAAATCCCTTCCATATTTTCTGCAGATGTTTGAAATACGCGGTACCCTGCCTCTTGGTAATCGCTGGCAAAAGAAAGGATGTTCTCTTTAAGCTCAGCGCTTTCAATCAAGTCCGTTTTACTGATGCAGATAACCGGTTCTATGCCATTGGCCTCTACAAGGACAAGGAAGCGGTCAAGCAGCAGGGTGCTGAAGGCAGGTTCAATAGCTGAAAAAACAAGGATAGCCTGGTCCACATTTGATATGGGCGGTCTGACCAGCTCATTTTTTCGGGGCAGGACTTCGATAATCGTTCCTTCCTTATCGTTTTCCGCCTGATACACCACTTCATCCCCGACGAGGGGGGTGATTTTGTTTTTTCTAAACAGTCCCCGCCCCCTGCATTGGACGAACCTCTCACCATCTAACACATAATAAAACCCCGCTAATGCTTTTACAATCTTTCCTTCCGGCATACATTCCCTCCTTTATTCTGGATAGGGGATCGTTTCGTTTTTGACGATCCTGCTGTTAATGGTCACTTGATAATATGCGTTTTGGCCCGGTGCAATCTTAAACTCTATTGTCCGTTTTTCAGGACCTTTGATCTTAAAGGTCTGGGCCGGTTCTGAGAAGGAACGTTCAGCATCATTAATCAGAATTTGAACCTCTTGCTCTTCATCGGGAGTTGCAGGCTCATAAGGAATATCAATCTCTTTTGAAACCGCAGCTACCTCCTGCTGTTCTTTTCCAAGAGAAAAGACCACTTCAAGGGTTTCACCCGGCTTAATGCTCTCTCCGGGAGCAGGACTCTGGGAGATGACCTGTCCTTCTGGAACCGTATCTGAGTACTCTTCCTTTTCCTTCAGCAGGATATTGCTTTGCTGGGTATAGCTAATGACTGAGTTCCTTGTGTAATCCTTTAAATCCTGCACGGCAACTTCTTCCGGGCCTTTGCTTACCGTTAAGGTTATTTCATCCTCGGAAGGGATAACATCTGTTCCTGCGGATGGACTTTGATCAATGACTACTCCCGCCTCTTCTTCATCATCGTAAACCTCTTCAGTTACAACGTTACTGAACCCTTTCCTCTCAAGAAAATTCCGGGCAGTTTCAACGTCCCGCCCTGTTAAATCCTCCACTTCGGCTGTTTTTTTGCCGGTGCTTTGATAAACCGTTACGAGGGATCCTTCCTTGGCCATCTTCCCGTTCTCAGGATCTGTTTTTACAACATAATTTTCAGGCACCTCGTCGCTTGCCATCGATTTCTCGGTCACCTGGAAGCCTGCTTTACTAAGAGTATTAACCGCTTCTGGGTATTCTTCACCGGTCACATCAGGCACTGAAACATCCTCAGGAAGCAGCAGGGATGGTACGAAAGTTACGGCGCTGACTCCTGCAGCCACCAGTATGAGAAAAAGGGTAATGATAAAAACCGCAAATTTGCTTTTTTTCTTTTTAGGCTTAACCTCTTTTTCCGCCTTTGCCTCCGGTTTTCCTGAAGATGGGGAGTGGTTAATGGTTTCGCCGTTTCCTGAAAGGTACTCATCCTTAATGACCGGGATTGCTTTTGTCGCATCGTCATCCACAGGAACAACATAACGTTTTTCATTCAATCTGGCTGCATCTAAAGCGGTATGTAAATCCTCTTCCATTTCCTCTGCTGAATCATACCGGTGAAACGGATCTTTAGCCATCGCCTTTAAAATGATGTTTGTCATACTTTGAGGAATGGACGGGTTCCAGCGTTCAGGTGACGGCGTTTCTGACTGAAGATGCTTCAACGCAATGGAAACGGCGGACTCACCGTCGTATGGAACCCTTCCTGTCAGCATCTCGTAAAGGACAATGCCGAGTGAATACAGATCGGATTTTTTTGTTGCAAGACCGCCCCGCGCTTGCTCGGGTGATAAGTAATGCACGGACCCTAAAACGGAATTCGTATGGGTGATCGTTGCCGAGCTTAGCGCCATGGCAATTCCAAAATCCGTGACTTTTACCCTTCCATCATGGTCGATCAGTATATTATGGGGCTTAATATCCCTGTGGACGATCAGGTTATCATGTGCATGAGCAATCGCTGACAGAATCTGCTTCATAATATCAAGAGCTTCTGAAGGATGAAGGGGTGCACGGTTTTGTATGTATTGTTTTAAAGTGGTGCCTGCCACGTATTCCATTACAATATAATAGATTCCTTTTTCTTCTCCTACATCGTAGATGCTGACAATGTTCGGATGGTCAAGACTTGTAGTAGATTGCGCCTCGCGCCGGAATCTTCGGATAAAGTCTTCATCGTTGGCAAAGTCAAAACGAAGCACCTTTACGGCCACTTTCCTCTCAAGGATTACGTCCTGGGCAAGGTATACGTTGGCCATTCCCCCTCCGCCAATGACTTCGAGTATGCGATAGCGTCCGCTGATACGCTTACCTATTAGCAAACAGAATCACCTTCCTCATCCCCGGAAGGCATAAGGACCATGGCAACTGAAATATTATCTTCCCCGCCATTAAGGTTCGCAAGCTGAATAAGCTCTTCAGCTGAATTCTGAAGGCCTGTTCCATTTGTCAGGATCCGCTGCATTTCCTCTTCGCTCACCTTATTGGACAGCCCGTCCGAGCATAGCAGCAAAGCATCGCCTTCTTCCGTACAAAAAGATTTGATCTCAACCTGTACGGTAAGCTCTGTCCCCATTGCCCTCATCAGTACGTTTTTGCGCGGATGATGTTCAGCGTCTTCCTTTGTTATTTCTCCTGACCGCACAAGTTCATTTACGAGGGAATGATCCTCCGTAATTTGCTTAAAGCCGCTCACATTCAACAAGTAGCAGCGACTGTCTCCGATATGGCCGACAGTAGCAAACGTACGGGTGCAAATCGCTCCCACGAACGTTGTCCCCATTCCGCTGCATTCAGGATTCTGAAGGGCATGCTCAAATAAAACGCGGTTGACTTCTGCTATTTTCGCTTTAAGCCAATTCTCCGCATCCTCAGGTGTCCGAATGCCCTCAGATTCCTCCCATAGCTTACGGAAAGCGGAAACGGCCATCGAGCTTGCAACATCGCCCGCCAGATGGCCTCCCATTCCGTCTGCAACGACGGCAAAAGCCGCCTGTTCCTTGTTGAAAAAAACACCTGTACAATCCTCATTATGAGAACGGACTTTTCCGACGTCCGATTGAAAAGCAGTCTCCAAAAAGGTCACCTCGTCTCTTCTTTCCGCTCCTTCGCTCTTAGCTGTCCGCATGCTGCGTCAATATCAGAGCCCTGCTCACGGCGTATTGTTACATTAACTCCGCGTTCTTTAAGTGTTTTCTCAAAAGCAAATATTTGATCTTTCGGTGTGCGCACATAATCCCTTTCCGGAACATAGTTAACCGGAATCAGATTCACGTGGCATTTTATGCCTTTAATTAACTCTGCCAGCTCTTCCGCATGTTCCACCTGGTCATTCACCCCGCCAAACAAACCGTACTCAAAGGAGACTCTGCGGCCTGTTTTGTTAACGTAATACCGGATAGAATCCATAAGATCCGGCAGTTTATATGCCTTGTTGATCGGCATCAGACGGGTTCTGATTTCTGTATTTGGAGCATGGAGGGATAAAGCAAAGTTAATTTGCAGCTGCTCATCGGCAAACTTGTAGATTTTAGGTATAATCCCGCTTGTCGAAACTGTAATGTGACGTGCCCCGATATTCAGCCCTTTATCATGGTTGATAATTTTCAGGAAGGACATCATTTCATCGTAATTGTCGAAAGGCTCGCCGATCCCCATGATAACAACAGAGCTGACCCGTTCGCCAAGTTCGTCAAGAGCCTTCTGTACTTTTACGACCTGAGCAACTATTTCTCCTGCTTCCAGATTTCTTTTTAATCCACCAAGAGTGGAAGCGCAAAAGGAGCAGCCGATTCTGCAGCCGACCTGTGTCGTAACACAGATGGAATTACCATACTCATGTTTCATTAAAACTGTTTCAATGGAATAGCCGTCATGCAGCTCAAACAGAAACTTCATGGTTCCATCACCTGAAGTTTGCTGGATCAGCGTTTTTAACGTCGTAAGCGTAAACTCGTTTTCGAGCTTCTCCCGGAGTTCTTTCGACAGGTTTGACATCTGTTCAAATGACGCAGCCCGCTTAATATAAAGCCAGTCAAAAATCTGCTGTGCTCTGAATGCTTTCTCCCCATTCTTTTCCACCCAGTCTTTAATATCTTGAAGCTCAAGTGAGTAGATCGATGGCTTTGCTGCCTCGATAGCTTTCTTTTCTTTTGCTTTTTCTGTTTTATTCAATGTTTACACCTTCTTTTTTAATCTCGTGATGAAAAATCCGTCCGTCTCGAAGTAGTGCGGCAGAATTTGCAGTTTTCCGCCTTTGATATATGGGTGAACCTTTTCAGGTAGGTACAAGTTCAAATCTGTGTCTTCTTCAAATTCCGGATGGGCGGCGAGGAAATCCGCAATCACTTCTTCATTTTCCTCTTTGTCAACCGTGCACGTGCTATAAACAAGTGTACCACCTTTTTTAAGCAAACGCGAAACCGATTCTAAGATCTCCCGCTGGATCCTGGAGAGCTTTTTTACATCTTCGGCATTTTTGGCATATTTTATATCAGGTTTTCTCCGAATTACGCCAAAGCCTGAACACGGGGCATCTACAAGAATTTTGTCAAATTCGCGTTTCTGCAGCTTCTCCCCGGCCTCTCGTGCATCCATGACTTCCGGGACGATATTATTAAGACCTATCCGTTCTGCCTGATCGGCAATTAATTGCACTTTATGAGGATGCAAATCAAGCGAAATCACTTTTCCCGTACCATTCATCAGCTCTGCAAGGTGGGTTGATTTCCCTCCGGGAGCAGCACATGCATCTAGAACAATCTCGTTTTCCAGCGGCTGCAGCGCTCTTGCTGTAAGCATGGAGCTTTCATCCTGAATGGAGAGAAGACCTTCCTTGAAAAGCCTGCTTTTTGAAATATTTCCTTTTGTAAAGGCTACTGCATCCTCTGCAAGCAAGCCTTTGTCCGCCTCAATTGATTCTTCCTGAAGGCTGCTGATTGCTTCTGCAGGAGTCATTCGCATACGGTTAACCCTTGCTGAAGCAGAAGGAGCCTTAAGGTGGACTTCACACATTTTCCTGGTTTCTTCTATACCAAACTGGGAAACCCATTTTCTAACAAGCCATAGCGGATGACTCGTTTCCACGGCAAGTCTTTCGACTGGATCTTTGATTTCCCCAAAAGAAGGCACCCCCTCCCTTTGAATGGCACGAAGGACACCATTTACAAAACCTGCTATTCCTTTATGGCCTTTTCTTTTTGATAGTTCGACCGCTTCAAAGAAAATAGCCCGCTCCGGAATACGGTCCAGATAGATCATCTGGTACAGGGATAATCTAAGCAGAACTTTTACCCAAAGCTCCATTTTTTTCGCTTTTACTGTAAAAGGCTTTAAAAAATAATCAAGGGTCAGTTTCCTTTGAAGGGTCCCGTACACGAGTTCTGTATATAAGGCTACATCTTTGGGAGGCATAGTGCTTTTTTGAATCGTTGAGTTCAGAAGCAGGTTGCTATATGCCTGATTCTTCTCAATCGCAGTCAACGTTTCAACAGCGAGCTCTCTCGCATTGCTCTTTTTCATTTATTCACCCAATCTCAATCCCGGGGCTAACTGGGATCCGCGCAGATAATCTTCCCCGCTCATTTTTTTCCTGCCTGCAGGCTGCAGTTCTGTAATTTTAATTGCAGTTGTATTGCCTGTCGCCACGGCAAAGCCGTTTGAGTCAATCCCAATCACAGTGCCGGGATCTGCCGGGTGGGTGCTGCTCACTTTCTCCCCTTGCCAGATTTTTATGGTTTCGCCGTTCAATGTTGTAAATGCAACCGGCCAGGGATTCAGACCGCGGATATGATTATAAATTTCTTCTCCCGTCTTGCTCCAATCAATTTTTTCCTGCTCCCTTTTTATGTTAGAAGCAAAGGTTGCTTTCGAATCATCCTGTTTTATTGGTTTAAGCTTACCAGCCAAGAGCAGCGGAAGCGTTTCAGAAAGAAGTTCAGTGCCAGCTTTGCTCAATTTATCATGAAGCGTGCCGACGTTGTCCTCTTCGGTTATCATGACTTCTTTTTGAGTAAGGATATCGCCTGCGTCCAGTTTTTCTGCCATGTACATAATGGTAATGCCCGTTTTCTCTTTTCCCTGAAGAATCGAATAGTGTATCGGAGCCCCACCGCGCAATTCAGGGAGCAGCGATGCATGTACGTTGATGCAGCCATGCTTCGGTGCTTCCAGCAGTTCTTTCGGAAGTATTTGGCCGAAGGCTGCTGTAATGATCAAGTCCGGCTGCAGCGACAGGACTTCATCCAGTTCCTTCGGATTGCGGATTTTTTCAGGCTGAAGCACTTTTATGCCGTTTTTCAGTGCTTCAGTTTTTACAGGTGGCGCCGTCAGTTCTTTTCTCCGCCCTTTAGGCCGGTCAGGCTGAGTCACTGCTCCCACTACATTGTAGCCTTCATCGATTAGTTTTCTTAAAACCGGCACCGAAAAATCCGGTGTTCCCATAAAAACAATTCTTGTCATTGAGTTCATCCTTCCATTTCCTCAAGCTCGTCATCTTTATAATAACGCAGCACTTTGCTGGTAAATAAAATTCCATCCAGGTGGTCAATCTCATGCTGCAGCGCTCTTGCCAGAAAGCCATCCGCTTCAATCGTATATGGTTTTCCTTTCCGGTTACAGGCATGAACCTTTATATAATCGGCCCGCTTTACATCACCGAAAAGTCCGGGGAAGCTCAGACACCCTTCAGGACCTGTTTGCTCTCCCCGGCTCTCTATGATCTTAGGATTAACCAGTTCAATTTTGCCCGACTCGTCTCCAATATCTACAATAGCAATTCTTTTGGAAATCCCTACTTGAGGGGCTGCAAGACCGACTCCGTCAGAAGCGATCATGGTCTCATGCATATCTTTCAGAAGCCTTGCCAGCTCCCGGTCAAAAACTGTCACTTTCCCGGCGGGCTGTTCGAGTACCGGATCGGGATGCTCGTATATTTTCAGTATGGTCATTTTCATTCCTCCAAGCTGCTTTGAAAAAAGGGTGAAATATATAGAAAACCGGCGAATGCCGGTCATTTTAAACATTTGGCTCAACGTGCTGTTTCTGGCTGTTTTTCGTCCGCTTCACAAGTAAACCTGAAACACCGGCTCTTTTCGCACGATTTATCTATAGATAAATGCGTTACATGAGTGTTGAGGGATTTAAATCAATGGAGATGGCCAAATCGTCTCTCGCCATTTCCTGCTGATAGCGATCCATGATTTTCCTCAGGACCGGAATCAATTTTTCATCCCGTTTGTATTTTAACATGCATTGATAGCGATATCTATTTTTGATCCTGGGGATTGGAGAAGCAACAGGCCCGAGCACTTTTGTGTCCCGGTCAAGATTTTGCTTGAGAAATTGTGCAATACTCTCCATAACATCAGCTGTTTTCAGCAAATCCGGATGGGAAACATTCACAACTGCAAGGAAAAAAAACGGAGGATAAGCATGCTGCTTTCTCTCGGTCATTTCCCTTTCATAAAACCCGTCGAAATAATGGTTTTTAGCGAGCTGGATGCTGTAATGTTCTGGCGTATAAGACTGGATGACCACCTCACCGGTCAGTTCATGCCGTCCGGCCCTCCCGCTAACCTGAGTCAGGAGCTGAAACGTTTTTTCTGCTGCCCTGAAGTCAGGGAGATGGAGCATGGTGTCGGCTGCAAGCACACCAACCAGCGTGACATTTGGAAAATCAAGACCTTTCGCAATCATTTGAGTGCCCAGAAGAATATCAGCTTTTCCTTCTCCAAATTGTCCAAGCAGACGCGCGTGGGCGCCTTTTTTGGAGGTCGTGTCGACATCCATGCGGATTACGCGTGCCTCAGGGAGAACTTTTGCCAGCTCTTCCTCTACCTTTTGGGTCCCTGTCCCGAAAAAGCGGATATGTTCGCTGCTGCATTCCGGACAATCAGCAGGCATAGGCGTTTCGTGCGCACAATAATGGCATTTCAGCTTATGGCCTTGCCGGTGATAGGTCAAAGATATATCACAATTCGGGCATTGAATGACGTACCCGCAGTCGCGGCACATAACGAAGGATGAGAATCCCCTTCTATTTAAAAAGAGGACGGACTGCTCCTTCTTCTCAAGTCTCAGGCGCAGCTGTTCCAAAAGGGACGCAGAAAACATTGAACGGTTGCCGGACCGAAGCTCTTCCCGCATATCAACGACGCTCACTTCGGGCATCTCCCGCCGGTTTACCCTTTCTCTGAGAGGCAGGAGGTGATAAACGCCCTTGCTTGCTCTTGCGAAGGATTCGAGCGAAGGTGTTGCACTGCCGAGAACGACGGGGCAGTGATAGGTTTCTGCTCTCCGAATCGCCACATCCCGGGCATGATACCTCGGATTTTCTTCCTGCTTATAGCTTGATTCATGCTCTTCGTCGATAACGATGATTCCAATATTTTCAAAAGGTGCGAAGATGGCAGAACGCGCCCCTACCGCCAGCTGCACTTCCTTGCGCTGGATCTTCCTCCATTCATCATACTTTTCCCCTGTGGACAATCCGCTGTGCAATACAGCTACTTTTGAACCGAAACGTCCTTTAAATCGATCCACCATCTGAGGAGTCAGCGAAATTTCGGGTACAAGTACTATGGCCTCCCTGCCCTCTTTTATTACGCGGTCGATTGCTTGTAAATACACTTCTGTTTTTCCGCTTCCCGTCACTCCGTACATCATAAATACGTCGTGGCGGTGAGAATCAATCGATTCCAGCACTGGAGCAATAGCTTTTTGCTGTTCGTCTGTCAATGGCATATTCTCGGTCGGCTGAAAAGTTCTGTTTTCAAATGGATCGCGGTAAATTTCTTCCCAAGTCTCGATCAGGATTCCTTTTTTCACCAGAGCTTTGACCGATGCATCGGAGGCATCCGCTTTCTCTTTCAGTTCGAACGCTCCTGCAGCCGTCTTTTCTGATTTGATAAAATACTCGAGAATCGCCTTTTGCTTAGCGGCCTGGGCAGGCATGGCATCAGCTGTCCTTTTAATGAATTCAGCATCTTCGGCGATCGTGAGCTGTCTTACCTTTTTTTGTTTTCCTTTTTGGGTAACCTGATAGACCACTTCAAGTGTTCCATTTTTTATTTCTTTTTGAAGGGAAGCGAATAAACCATGGGCTTCAGCTTCTTTCCAGTCCATCTCAGCCTGCTTATGGAAAAGCGGCCGCAGGTCTGGAGCAAGCTCTTCCGAAGATCCGGTGAGGCAGATCTTTTTCTCATATTTTGCTTTCATTGCAGCCGGAAGCATCACTTGAAATGCGGATATTTGAAAACACAGCGTCTTCTCCGTCAGCCATTTCCCAAGCTCCAAAAGCTCTCCTGTAAGAGCCGGGGTTAAATCAAACAGGCCTGCAACGCTTTTCAGCTTGCTGACATCTGAGGCGGCAGCGACTTCTGTCACGAACCCCTGAACCTTCCTCGGTCCGAAGGGAACAATTACCCTTAGCCCGGGTACAATTACACTTTGCCATTTTTCAGGAACAAGATAATCAAACGGTCTGTCTGTCTGCATAGCAGGCACATCTACAATAATACGGGCAATTTTCATTCCGTCTGCTTGCCGGCTAGCATTCCGGCTGCCTCCAGAAGAATGGCTTCCGCTACTTTTTTCTTGGACATAAGAGGCAATTCTGTAACGGTTCCGTCCTTACGGTGAATGGCTGCGACATTCGTATCGGCGGCAAAGCCTGCCCCATCCTGATTTACGTTATTTGATATAATCAGATCAAGATTTTTCCTTTTTAGCTTTTGCATCGCATACTCATGGACATGATCTGTTTCGGCAGCAAAGCCGATTAATAATTGATGCTTTTTTGTTTCTCCCAGAGCTTTTAAAATATCAGGGGTCCGCTCCATTTGAATGGAAAGCATCCCATCCTGTTTTTTCATTTTATGATTTTGAGGGTGGGCCGGACGGTAATCAGCCACCGCCGCTGATTTTATCACTGCATCCTGACTAGCGAAGCGCCCGGTGACCTCATGCAGCATCTCCTCAGCTGTCTGAACTCGTATCACCGTTACGCCAGCCGGGTCTTCAAGGCTGGATGGACCGGATACGAGGGTGACTTCCGCGCCGAACTCAGCTGCTTTTTCAGCAATGGCAAAGCCCATTTTACCTGAAGAGCGATTTGAAAAAAAGCGCACCGGATCAATCGGTTCGACTGTCGGACCTGCTGTGACAAGCAATTTCTTTCCAGATAAAGGTCCGGATTCAGCGGGTTGAAAATGACTCTTAACCAGGTTTGTGATTTTATCTGGCTCTTCAAGCCTGCCCCGTCCTACATAGCCGCAAGCTAAATAGCCTTCGCTTGGCTCTACGAAGCGGTATCCATCCTCATAAAGGGTTTGTATGTTTCGCTTTACAGCCGGATGCTCATACATGTGTACATTCATTGCGGGTGCAATCCAGACAGGGGCAGTGGCGGCCAGAAGGACAGTGGTCAGCATATCATCAGCCAGACCATTGGCAATCTTCCCGATCACATTGGCAGTCGCAGGTGCAACCATGACGAGATCCGCCCAATCAGCCAGATCTATATGAGCGATAACTCTGGAGTCTTTTTCATCAAATGTATCTGTATAGACATCGTTCCTTGAAAGTGCCTGAAAGGTGAGCGGCGATACAAATTCACAGGCAGAAGCCGTCATAATGACTTTAACCTCAAAGCCTGCCTGAGTCAGTTTGCTTGTTAGGGCGGCTGCCTTATATACCGCAATGCCGCCGCTTACTCCAAGTAGAATTCTTTTTCTGTCTCCCATTGCAAACCCCCGCAATCTTCATAAATTCTTCTTCTATCTTACCAAGTTTTCGCCCAATCCCAAAGCAGAAGGCTAAAAATCTGCTGGGGACAAACGTGCTGATGCCCGAAAGGAAACTCCGCTTTGTCATAACAAGTGGCAACCTGCCTGGGCCTGCGTCCTCTTAAGCCCCTGCATTGGACGAGGTCCCCCCTGTTTCAGAGCATGAGGGACCCGTTTTTTCTGACCATTAAAAAGAGGCCGCCCCGGTTTGACGGGGAAGCCCGGAACAGCCTTTGCTAACATGGCTTCGTAAAAGTCCCCGCTTGCGGAGTCAGCTTTAGCCAGCATGAAAAATCAATTTTCTTCTTTGTCGTAAAAAAGCAGTCCTGCATCAATCTCTTCCAGTGCTTTTCCTACGTATTTATGGGAAACCGGCTTTTGAATCTGCTGGTCCTTGTAGATCTGCATTTCTCTTGCACGCTTTGAAGCTACCGTAACAAGTGTGTACTTAGAATCCAATTTGTTCATAAGCGAGTCTATAGAAGGGTTTAGCATCGTATTATTCTACCTCCGAAATTTTCTTTTTGTAACGCGGGGCAACCCGCTCCCTGCGGCAATGCTCAGCTGTGACAATTGCTTTAATGCGGTCACATGCAAGATTAACCTGGTCATTTTCAACGACATAATCATAAGCATCCATCAGCAGGATTTCTTCCTTGGCAGCCAGAAGGCGGTTTTCAATGATTTCGTCAGACTCCGTTCCGCGTGTTACGATCCGGTTTTTGAGCTCGCTTAGGGAAGGGGGCATCAGGAATATGAACAGACCTTCAGGGAACGCTTTTCTGACCTGCAGGGCCCCCTGAACCTCTATTTCCAAAAATACATCTTTTCCTTCGCTTAGCGTTTTCTCTACATAATCCACCGGCGTTCCATAATAATTGCCAACGAACTCCGCCCATTCCAGCAGCTTTTCGTTTTTAATCATATCTTCAAATTCCCCGCGGGATTTAAAGAAATAATCAATGCCGTCCACCTCACCGTTTCTAGGCTTTCGTGTCGTGACGGAAATGGAATAATGGAATTTTGTATCATCCTGTGAAAAGATCTCTTTTCTAACTGTGCCTTTGCCAACTCCCGAGGGACCAGAAAGGACAATGAGCAGTCCTCTTTCTTTCATAGCTTCTTACAACTCCTACCCTTCATCTGGTAAATCTTCTTTATTTGAAAGCCTGTGGGCGACTGTTTCAGGCTGGACTGCCGAGAGAATAATGTGATCGCTGTCCATAACGACTACGGCTCTCGTCCGGCGTCCATAAGTCGCATCAATCAGCATGCCGCGGTCTCTGGCGTCTTGGATAATCCGTTTGATCGGCGCGGATTCAGGACTAACAATTGAGATGATTCTATTGGCTGATACAATATTCCCAAAACCGATATTAATAAGTTTAATGTTCAACGTTTGCTCCCCCTATAGGATACCAGCTCTAGTTTAGCCTGAAAAACCGCGGTCTAAACAGGCGACTACTCCACGTTCTGAACCTGTTCCTTAATTTTTTCAATCATGCTTTTTAACTCCACCGCTTTTGCGGAAATCCTGCCGTCACTTGATTTAGCCCCGATCGTATTCGCTTCCCTGTTAAGCTCCTGAACGATAAAATCAAGCTTCCGTCCTATCGAATCCTTTGAAGAAAGCGCTTCTCTGAATTGCATTATATGCCCGTAAATCCGGGTCACTTCTTCGGTAATATCCGCTTTTTCAGCAAAAAGAGCAGCTTCCGTCAGGATTCTCGATTCATCTGCATCCGCTTGAAGCATCTCCTTCAGTCTGGCCGCAAGCTTTTCTCTGTACACTCTCTGTACTCCCGGCGCCAATTCCCCAATTTCATCGGCTGCGGCCTGTACTTCCTCAAGCCGTTTCTGAATATCCTGCAATAAATGGTTTCCTTCCGCAAGCCTCATTTGAAATAGCGCACCGACTGCGTCTTCTGCAGCCAGCAATACCGCTTCCAGCAATCCGGCTTGATCGTCTGAATCCTCTTCCTGAACATCATAAGCATGTTCCATCCGCAGAAGACTATCAATCGTCAGCTGATCTGCAAGCCCGTATCTCAGCTTCATCTGTTCCGCTGCACCGGCCAGCTGATCCAATAGATTCCAGTTCGCTTTGACGGTTTGCTTGGTGATCGGTTCTCCGTCTATCGTTATGTATGCTTCTAACCGGCCTCTCCGAATGCGGGCCGAGATTACTTTTTTGATTTTATCCTCAACGGACATAAGTTGTCTAGGCATTTTTATACTAATCTCGCAGAAACGATGGTTAACGGACTTCATTTCGACAGTGATCCTTCTTCCATCTTTTTCGCGTACTGCCCTTCCAAACCCTGTCATGCTGGCAATCATCTTCATCACTTCCAGTGTGCGGGAGTTGGTTTGATTCATTCCTTATTCCTGGCACTTGAGAAGAAGCCGTTTTGTGCAGATTTTCTCAAAGGCTGGTTCTCTTGCACATTCTGTTCCTGCTAAGCCAATAAAATAAGGCTTTATTAAACAATGATGCTGATATCCGCCGCTCCAGCTATCCGTTTACATGCCCAGAGACCGCTTCAATCATCCGTTGCTAATCCGTCAATAATCCGCTCTAGCAAAAGATGAAAAACAAAAAGGTAATAGACTCGCTATTACCTTGTGAATTATACCATACCAGCTCAGGATTTTCTTGTTAAAAGTGAACCTGCCAGCAAAAATGTCGGAAGTGCGGCCATTCCCATAACCAGAATCCAGTCTCTTGGTTCAATCGCGACCGTCTTGAAAATCGGCTGCAAGGGAGGATAGTAGATTACGGCCAGCATGAGCAGAATGGAAGAAGCCACGGCACCGAGCAGATAAAGATTCTCAAAAGGATTGCGGTCAAAGATTGATTTCTCGCTCCTGCAATCAAAAACATGGATAAGCTGGGCCATCACAAGGGTGGCAAAAGCAATTGTCTGGGCATAAGCGAGGTTCTCAGGATCTTTGTAATAGATAAACATAAAGGCAGCCAGGGTCGCTGCTCCTATTAAGAACCCTCGAGATAGCACTTTCCAACCAAGCCCTCTTGAAAAAACACCCTCTTTCGGATGACGGGGTTTCCGGCTCATCAAATTTCCTTCTGGCTGATCAAGGCCGAGAGCCATGGCCGGAAGTCCGTCCGTCACAAGATTTACCCATAAAATTTGAATTGGAACCAGCGGCAGGGGCAATGCAAGGAGCATGGCAAAGAGCATCACGAGAATTTCCCCTACATTGGAAGCGAGAAGATAACGGATAAACTTTCGAATGTTTTCATAAATATTGCGTCCTTCGCGAATAGCCGATTTGATTGTGGCAAAATTGTCATCTGCCAGAATGAGCGAGGACGCTTCCTTAGCTACATCCGTTCCCGTAATTCCCATGGATATGCCGATATCCGCTGCTTTAATGGCAGGCGCATCGTTTACGCCGTCACCTGTCATGGCAACAATGTGACCCCTGTTTTGCAGCGCTTTGACTATTTTCAGCTTATGCTCAGGAGACACTCTTGCAAACACGTAGACGTTTTCCGCCGTCTTCTCAAGCTCCTCTTCAGAAAGCTTGTTAAGGGCCGAACCTTCCATCACTTTGCCCCCCGGCGGCAGGAGATCCAGCTGGTTGGCTATAGCACGTGCTGTAATCACGTGATCTCCGGTAATCATGACCGTTTTGATGCCGGCTGCCCTGCATTCTTTGATGGCCAGCTTCACTTCAGGCCTTGGGGGATCAATCATTCCCTGAAGTCCGACAAAGACCAAATCCTTCTCGGCTTCCTCCTGATTCAATTCCCGGCCCGGATTGACGGGTTTATAAGCAACAGCGATCGTCCGAAGCGCCTTAGATGCCATGCTTTCAATCGATTCTTTTATGCGCTGCGCGTATTTAGTGGACATATACTCCTGCCGGTCTTCCCATAAAACCTGTCCGGAAAGGCCAAGTAAAACATCCGGTGCTCCCTTCGTGACGACAAATCTGTTTCCGGCCGAGTCCTCTGCAATGACACTCATCATCTTCCTTGCAGAATCGAACGGAAATTCCTCAATAATCTTAAAGGAATTCCTTAAGGATGGCCGTGTGAGTCCCGCTTTCATCCCCGCGATCAGCATGGCGCCTTCCGTCGGGTCACCGTCAATCCGGCTTTCGTTCTCCTCATCCTTTAATTCAGCCGTATTGCAGAGCATCCCAAACGTTAATATTTGATGGAGTGCCTTTTCCTCTTTCGGGCTGATTGTCCGGTCTTTAAAAGTAAATGCCCCGCTAGTCTCAAATCCGGTTCCGGACACCTTCCAATGTTTTCCTCCGGACCATATATCGGTTACAGTCATTTTATTTTGCGTCATGGTTCCGGTTTTGTCTGAGCAGATGACGGATGCACAGCCAAGCGTTTCTACTGCCGGCAGCTTGCGGACAATCGATTTTTGCTTAATCATTCTTTGAACGCCAAGGGATAAGGCGACGGTAACAATGGCAGGAAGCCCCTCCGGAATGGCAGCCACCGCAAGCGATACACCCGCCAGAAACATCGCATAAAGACTGTGGCCTTGAAGGACCCCTGCTCCCACTACAAGGGCTGTTAAGAATAGCGCCGTGACAATGAGGATCTTCCCAAGCTGCTCGAGGCGCTTTTGCAGGGGGGTGTCCATCGATTCAGCAGACTGCAGGAGATCCGCAATCTGTCCCATCGCTGTTTTCATGCCGGTTCCAACTGTGAGGCCTATCCCGCTCCCCCGGGTAACAAGAGTTCCCATGAACGCCATGTTTGAGAGATCGCCTAGTCCTGGATCTTTTAGCTTTAGCGCTTCACTGGATTTTTGCACAGGAATCGATTCTCCTGTTAGAGCCGACTCCTCAATTTCCAGGCTTTTAACGGAGAGCAGCCGAAGGTCCGCCCCGATCCTGTCACCGGCCGTGAATTTTATAATATCTCCCGGAACAACTTCCCGTGAAGGGATCCTCACCCAGTCTCCCTCTCTTAGGCAGCTGACCTGTGGGGCTGATAGCTGCTTTAGAGCCTCTAATGATTTTTCTGCTCTTCTTTCTTGAAAAAAACCCAAAATTCCGTTCATAAGCACTATAGCTACGATTGCGACAGCATCAATGTACTCGCCTAGGAAAGCGGAAATAACCGTTGCTCCAAGAAGAACGAGCACCATAAAATCCTTGAATTGCCCTAAAAACAACAAAAGCGCCGAAGTTTTTTCCGCCTCCTGCAGCTCATTGTAGCCAAACTTAGCATAACGGGCTTCAACCTCATTGCCGGAGAGCCCCGATTCCCGGTCTGTGCTGACGGACTCCGCCACATCTTGAATCTCCATCTCATGCCATTTCATGATCAGCCTATCCACCCCTTGCTCTGAAATGTTGGTCAAGCTCTGCTCTACCTCCATCCTATTCAGACAAGCACGGGTTCATGACTAATTAGCATGACAGCTTGCCCAGTCCTTTCAATACCAGACAAATCGGGTGTTTTTAGTGAAAGTTCCTGGCCCTTCGCGCTATAATTGTGAGAGAATAGAATATTAGAGCTTTTTCCACTAAATTTTGAAAAACAGAGCGGGTGAAGGACATGTCATTTGATGGAATTTTCACATATGCAATAACAAAAGAGCTTCAAGGAAAGCTTGAGAGCGGGCGAATCTCTAAAATTTATCAGCCTTATAAAAATGAGCTGGTCCTGCAGATTCGTTCCGGCGGGGCAAATTATAAATTGCTTATATCAGCGCATCCCAGCTATGCCCGGATGCATTTGACCAAGGAGACATATGACAATCCGAGTACGCCGCCAATGTTCTGTATGCTTTTGCGAAAGCATCTCGAGGGCAGCGTCATTGAACGGATCGAACAAAAGGATATGGAACGGATTATCATTTTCCATGTCAAAGGCAGAAATGAACTTGGTGACATGACTTATAAGGAACTGATTGTTGAAATAATGGGGCGCCACAGCAATATGATTCTAGTTGATTCTGGGCAAAGGACAATCATTGACAGCATTAAGCATCTGCCTCCTGCCGTAAACAGCTACAGGACTGTGCTTCCGGGGCATGAATACATCTTTCCCCCTTCACAGAATAAAATGGCTCCATTCGGGATAACGGAAGAGGACGTTGTTAAAAAACTTGATTTTTTTGCCGGCAATCTCGATCGGCAGCTTGTCCAGCATTTTGCCGGCGTTTCCCCCCTTCTGGCTAAAGAAATAACGAAACGGTCCGGAATGGTTAACAGGATAACCCTCCCAAAGGCGTTTACAGAAACGATGGATACCCTTGAAAAAGGAAATTGGAAGCCTGTTATGATAACAGGCGAAGATAAGGAGGCCTTTTATTTAATTGACCTTACGCACATGAACGGGGATCGAAAAGTATACGGATCATTAAGTGAGCTTCTTGACCGGTACTATTTCGGAAAAGCCGACCGGGACCGGGTAAAGCAGCAGGGAAACGATCTTGAACGATTTCTGCAAAATGAGTTGAAAAAAAATAAGTCAAAAATTAAAAAGCTGCAAAAATCATTACTTGATGCTGAGGATGCAGAAAAATTCCAGCTATACGGAGAACTGCTCACTGCCAATATGTATTCGATCCAGCGCGGCGATAAGAGCGCTGAGGTGATCAATTATTATGATGAAACTGGCAGTTCAGTCAAGATAGCCCTGAACCCTCAAAAAACGCCATCTGAGAATGCGCAAAGCTACTTCAACAAGTATCAAAAGGCAAAAAAATCAGTCTCTCACATCCACGAACAGGTGAAACTCGCTGAACAAGAGATTGAATATCTCGATAATCTGCTTCAGCAGATTGAGACCGCCTCTCCAAAAGATTTGGCAGAAATCCGGGAAGAGCTCCAGGATGAGGGGTATATGAAGAAAAAGCCCGATCGAAAGGGGAAAAAACCGAAGGCTGTTAATCCTGTACTCGAACAGTACCGATCCACGAGCGGGACAGTCATACTGGTCGGGAAAAACAACAAGCAAAATGAATATTTGACCAGCCGGGTGGCTGCCCGGGATGACACATGGCTTCACACAAAAGACATCCCCGGCTCACATGTGGTCATTAAATCCAGGAACCCGGAGGATGCTACAATCCGGGAAGCAGCGAACATCGCCGCCTACTTCAGCAAGGCAAGAAGTTCGGGTTCCGTTCCTGTAGATTACACACTCGTGCGGCATGTCAAAAAGCCAAACGGTTCAAAGCCGGGTTTTGTTATATATGACCGCCAGCAGACGGTATTTGTTACGCCGGATCCGGATTTGGTCAAAAAGCTGAAAGAATGAAAGCAAAAAGGAGCATAGGCTGAGCCATGCTCCTTTTTGCGGAATTGCGCTCGTAAAGGGGGAATAAATGAAAAAGGAAGGAAGCACACTAGTTCCCGATGAGATAAACAGCAAGCAATAGACCTGCGAAGTTCACCATACATAAGATTATGAAACCTGCGTGTCTTGTATTGGCGAGCAAACTGCCGTAACGAGCGGACTGGTCTTTTTCATGCGGACAGAAGATTGATTGCTTTTAGTGGTTTATAGACTGCAGAGGATCGGCTTCCCTTGCCTGCACTTCTTCATGCGGCTGGCAGCCTCCTGGGTCTCAGCTCTTCCTGGCACATCCTTCTTAAGCAGCTCTTCCCGTTACCTGTGATTATTTCAACAAGAAAAAAGACCCGTTACAGGTCTTCGTATTTTCGCTTGCTCCGTTTTTTTTCCCGACGTTCCTCATATAATGTGTCCAGTTCATCAATTGTGCCTTCCTCAATTTCATTCAAGAGAGCAATACAGATTTCTCTGGCTCTGGCAGGGCTCGCACCCCCGGTATGCACAGCAAGCGTCAGCCTTCCTTTGGAAGCGTGGCTCGGAACCTGAGTATTGCCTTCCATCGCCTCATCTGCAATGTTTACAAGCTGCAAAGGGTTCGCATTCACAGCGATGCTTTTGTTGACTTCCCTGTCATCTGTGGCAGCCACCACGAGAAGATAACCGGTTAGATCATCAAGAGCAAAAGGACGCTGCTTCCATTCAAGCAATCCTTTTGCATGAAGCTCCTGAATTTCTCCGTCTGCTTCCGGGCTGATTACCGTGATGCGCGCATTCTCCCGCAAAAAAAGCTTTAATCTTCTCACGGCTACTGCTCCGCCTCCGGCAATCAAAACCGGTTTGTCTGTTAAGTCAATCATGAAAGGAATCATTTTGCCTCCGCTTCCGGTTTTTCAGAAAGAGCCGACAGTGTCTCATTAACCCTTCTTAAAAATGCTTTTTCCGCATACATGGAGAACCCAACATATGAACAAACTGTCATGTTTTTACGGGTTGTAAGCTGACTCGCTTCTTTCTCGATTCCTTTCATTAACAGTCCGGTAAATAGCAAGTACGGAACAATGTAAATGTTCTTTTCCGGAAAATCATCAATTCTTGAGAGCATATCTGAGAAAGACGGTTCTGCAGCCGTTAAATAGCACGGGCTTATGTTCACACCTTCTGCCCTTTCAGCAATCCCCTTTGCGATTATGCCCAAATCTCTTTTAACGTCAGGATCCGAGCTTCCTCTTCCGGTGAGAAGTACCCGAACATCCTCATCTTTAGGGAGCGGACGCAGCTGCTCCAGAACTGCCTCCGCCATATCTCCCTGAACGCCGATCGGTTTCCCATATGTAACCGGTATTTCAGGATATAAGGCTCCAGCCTTTTCCAGCTCTTCAGGAATATCAAGCTTTGCATGAGCGGCAGTCAGCAGGAGCACAGGAACCGCAGCTATGCTTTCCGCTCCTTTTTTGATGCAGGCTTCAAAGCCTGACAGAATATCAGGCTCTGACAGCTCTAAAAAACAGATTTCCTGAATGGGGGCATCAACGGATTCCATGCATTTGGAGATGAATGATACAGCTTCTGCCCTTGCTTTCTCTACCCGGCTGCCATGGCATATATACAGTACAGCTTGTTTCATATTACAGCGCCTCGCTTACAGCGTTCTGGAATTTGTCTTTGCCGAACCATTTCAGCTGATCCCTATATCGGACCACGTCACCGATTATGATCATGCTTGGATTGGTAATGCCGTGCTGATCAACAGCCTTATTTATATTCTCGAGTGTTCCCGTCACGGTTTTCTGAACATCGGTAGTTCCCCAGTGAATGACGGCCGCAGGTGTAGCAGGGGATTTTCCATGATACAGCAGCTGTTCCTGTATGTAGGGGAGCTGGCTTACTCCCATATACACCGCTAATGTGTCCACACCATTAACAAGACCTTTCCAGCGCTCTTTGTCCTCTGCCTCATTTTTATAATGACCGGCAACAAATGCGACACTGCCGCTCACTTCCCGATGAGTAACAGGAATCCCGGCATATGCGGCGGCCGCTATGCCGGATGTGACTCCGGGAACGATTTCAAAATCTATTCCATTCATAGCCAAGGCCTCAGCCTCTTCCCCGCCCCGGCCGAAGACGAAAGGGTCGCCGCCTTTCAGCCTGGTGACGGTATGGCCTTTTGTAGCAAATTTAATCAGGAAACGGTTAATCGTTTCCTGTTTCATCGTATGGTAATCGGGTAGCTTGCCGCAATAAATAAGGTCAGCGCCTTCCTTTGCGTGCTCCAGCAATTCTTTGTTAACTAGCCGGTCATAAAGGATTGTATCTGCTTTCTGAATGCATCTCAAGCCTTTCACCGTGATGAGGTCCGGATCTCCCGGTCCTGCTCCTACGAGATACACCTTAGACATACGCATCCCTCCTTAATTCCATTATACCGCACATGTGACTGCAGGTAATCCGTCAGCTTAATCTTGAATGAATTTTTTGTCCTTGAGAAAGCTGATAACCTGTTCAGCACATTCCGCAGGATTATACTTCCCGCTCTGCAAAGTGATTTCAGGATGATCCGGTTTTTCGTAGGGAGAATCAATCCCTGTAAAACCTTTAATCTCCCCTTTTCTTGCTTTCTTGTATAGTCCTTTCGGATCTCTTGCTTCACATTGCTCAAGGGAACACTCTGCAAATACTTCGATGAATTCATCCGGCTCCATTATCTTGCGTACATGACTTCGGTCCTCTTTGAAGGGAGAAATGAAAGCTGTAATGACAACACTGCCCGCATCTGTAAAAAGCTTGGATACCTCTCCGATTCTTCGGATGTTTTCACGGCGGTCTTCATCTGAAAAGCCAAGGTCCCCGTTAAGCCCTTGACGAACATTGTCGCCATCAAGAACGTAAACCTGAACCCCGCTTTTATGGAGCATGCGGGCCAGTTCATTGGCTATTGTGGATTTCCCTGATCCAGAAAGTCCGGTAAACCAGATAACGAAGCTATGATGCCCGTTTTTCTCTCTCCGCTCCTGTTTTGTTATAGAGTGCTCGTGCCACGTAACATTTTTTGACTGGCTCATTGCACTTCCTCCGTTTCCGGTTTCTTCTCTTTTAACCCTTCGATCAGCACTTTAATGACCTCAGGTCTGCTGAAGGTGCTTGGAGGCACTTCGCCATTGCGGAGCATTTCCCTTACCTTTGTGCCGGAGAGGATGACTCTGTGCTCTGCGTTATGAGGGCATGATTTTGTCGTAGCCATCCCCTCGCATTTATTGCAATAAAAGCTATGTTCAAAACGGAGAGGAGTAATTCCGATCTCTTCGGGCGCAAACTCATCAAATATATGCTGGGCGTCGTATGTGCCGTAATAGTCACCGACCCCCGCATGATCTCTGCCTACAATAAAGTGTGTGCAGCCGTAATTTTTGCGGACAATGGCATGGAAAATGGCCTCTCTGGGCCCTGCATACCTCATTGCCGCAGGAAACACTCCAAGAAAAACCCGTTCTTTCGGATAATATTCGCTTAGCAGAACCCCATAGCTTTTCATACGGATTTCCACTGAAATATCATCGGACTTTGTTTCCCCTACAAGCGGATTTAAAAACAGGCCGTCAACGGTTTCAAGTGCAGTTTTTTGAATATACTCATGAGCCCTGTGAACAGGATTGCGCGTCTGAAATCCTACAATCGTTTTCCAGCCTTTGGACGCAAAAGCGGAGCGTGTTTCGATTGGATCATAATAGTGGTCCGGAAAAGGAGGATTTGTTCGTTTTGTCATGATAATTTCACCGCTGACATAAAAATCCCCTCTTGAAAAAAGCTTTTTGACCCCGGGATGATTCCGGTCAGATGTCCGGAATACATTCACTGCTTCCTTTTCTTTATCCGGTTTATAAATCCCGCTGACCTCTATCAATCCGTAAACGGTATCTTCAAAGCTAAGCTTTGCCTGATCTCCAGCTGATAATGTCTTCGCTGCTTGGGCAGAAACAGGCAGAGTGATCGGGATCGACCACACCGTTCCATTTGTAAGTCTCGTTTTATCTACTACACTCAAATACTCCTCTTCTGGCATGAATCCGGTAAGCGGACTAAAACCTCCATTAGCCAGAAGCTCCAGATCGCTCAATGCCATCGCATCTATTTCTATCGTTTTTTTGATGAATCCTATATCTTTTCCAATTTCTGTTCGCTGAATTAAGGTTCCTCCATGCGGTGTTAAGCTCATTATAATCCTCCTATTCATATTAAAAAAGTGGGTTTTATCGTTAGATTCCCCCGCCTTGTTCATGCACGGAACTTTTTTCTTTTTTAATAGCCCTCATGAGAGACAGAACCCCAAGGGTAGCTGTCATGACTGCAATCGCAGAAAACGTGGAGTAAAAGTCTGATTTTATAAAAAGTTTGACGAGTACGTAAGAGATGGTCAAACTGACGAGCGGAGAAACAAGCCATACTTTTACAATTTTTTTCACGATCCCTTTTTGAAAAACAAGCGCTCCGCTCTTCGCAGCGCCTGAAGCCATGATTGAAGTGGAGGTAACCTGTGTTAAGGGAACGGGCAGTCCAAAAAGTGAACTGATGACTACAAGTAAAGCGCCGGTCGTGGAAATAACGATTCCTTCTGATTTGGATAAATTCGTTATTTTTTTCCCGTTCGTTTCAAGTACTCTTCCTCCTAAAAGGATGGCGCCTGCAGCTACAAAAAGCCCTCCAAGCCAGACGCCCTGCCCAACTGACATGAGATTAGCAGCGACCAGCGGTCCTACAGCGTTGGCTACATTATTCATGCCAGCTGAAAAGGCTTCAAAGAATCCTGCCGCAATCAGGAGATAGATCAGCAAGCTCCCCCTCTTTGCCTCAAGCTTTGCGAAAAGCGGTTTGGCCATTTTGCAAACAGCATAGGTGATAAAAAAAGCTGCCGCCGGAATAATGACCCAAAACGCCATGATAACAAGGATGGATTGAACATAAAGGGCCTGGAAGGCTACCCCCACCCCGACTACTGCTCCGACCGTAACTTCACTGGTGGATAACGGGATGCCCATTAAATTCGCCATGAACAAAGAGATGGCTGCCGCTCCGATAATAACAAGAACAATTTCTATGGAAATCACGGATTTGGGGATTAGTCCTGAACTGATCGTCTTCACTACTTCTCCGCCGCCCAATACAGCACCGAGGATCACACCTATTCCGCAAAGAATAAGGGCTGCCAACCTGCGGGGAATGGCCCCTGTTCCATAAGCCACTCCCATCGATGCAGCCGCTCCGCTCGCACCGATATTCATGGCGAAAAATAAGCTTAAAAAAATTGCTGCAGCTTCCATTATCATTTACTCCTCACCCGTGAAGGCCGCATTCGGTTTTCTGTGTGCCATTCCATCGTCCTGACCTGCAGTCACTTACATCAATAGCAGGCTGTGTACAAGGCTTGCAGCCTATGCTCGGGTACCCCTGATCGTGAAGCATATTGTAATCCAGATCATTCTTATGGGCGAAACGCCAGACATCCTTCCACGTCCAATGGATGAGAGGACATATTTTTATGTTCTCAAATTTGCCGTCCCTGTTTAAAAACTCTGTATCTTTTCTGGAAGGAGACTGCTCTCTTCTCAAGCCGGAAATCCACGCTTTTTCGGTGCTCATTACTTCTCTTAGCGGGAGCACTTTTCTGATTTTGCAGCATTCATTCGGATTGGTTTTCCAAAGCTCATCTCCATGCTTTGCTGCCTGCTCCGCAACCGTTAACGGAGGTTTTTTCATCGTAATGTTTAAATCAGGATACCTTGCCCTTATCCGGTCAATTAGCTCATACGTTTCTTTGAAATGTACCTCTGTATCCAGGAAAACAATTCTTGCATTCTTTTTGATTCTGGATATTAGTTCAATCAGGACGATTCCTTCGATTCCAAAGCTGCAGGCATACACCAGTTCGTCCGCATAATGGCCGTATGCCCAGCTCAGCACGTGCAGCGCTTCTTTCAAATGATCTTCATCTTCAAAATCCGGATAGCTGCCGGTCCAGTTCTCATAAGTAAGCATGTTTGCACCTCTCTTAATCTAAACACAATGGTTTTATAGCCAACAGCTTCTGCCGCAATGGCCCGGCCGGGTGCTCATGTAAGCACCCAGGACAAGCAGGTCTCTTGTAAAAAAATAAAAGCGGGACAGCACCAAAGCATAATAAAACATTTATGCCGCAGCGCAGGTCCCGCCTCCAGTTTGTCTGGTCAGCGATCGTGATCCCTATTCTATTTCAATCTCACTTTTTCATTTTTTTCAAGCTGAATGATTTTCCCATCTTGAATGATCAGGGTAATCGATCCATAATTCATTGCTTGAAGCATTTCCTTTAGCTTTCCCATTACTTGATCAAGCTGATCTTGCTCCCCCACGGACAGCACTCCCTTTAACAAAATAGGCTCTGACAGCATTCAAGCTGATTAAACGGCATGTAACCGGACAGCAGCCGGACCGCCTAAAATCAACAGCAAAAAGCCTTCCATTTTAGAAAGACTAGTGAGGTTTTTCCCCTTATCTCTCAAAATGGGTTCCATTTTGCTGGATTTAGCACCTTGCTTTTCAGCAGGTTGCCGGGCTTCACAGGGCCAGGTCCCTCCACCGCTCTGGATAAGTATGATGTGTATTGATTTCAAATTTTAGCACAATTCGAACGATTGTCAACCCGAGTTTTCGGGTAGGTTTTATCAAAACTAAATCAAAGCTTGAATTGACTGGTTTTTTTAAGTTAAAAAAAACTTTACGATACGATAAACTATGGATATGAGGTGATTCGTGTGAAAAAAACCATTGTATCCTGGAGCGGCGGCAAAGACAGTGCCATGATGCTTCAAGTACTCCTTGAAAATCAAGAAATTCAAGTTTGCGGATTATTTACGGCAGTGGACTCCATTACAGGTCGTGTACCCTTTCACGGTGTTACGAAAGGTCTAATTGCAAAGCAGGCAGAGGAGCTGGATTTGCCGCTTCACATCATTGAAATTCCCCCCGGCGCCTCTAATAAGGAATATGATAAAAGCATGGGAGAATTTCTTAAAACTTGCAGAGATCAGAAAATCCTGCATGCAGCCTATGGTGACCTTTTTCTTGCAGATATAAAAAAATACAGAGAAGAATTGACAGCTCGGCATGGGATGAAGGCTATTTTTCCATTATGGGGAGAGCGGCCGGACAGATTATCCAAAAAATTTCAATCGGATGGGTTTTTGGCGGTTATTTCTGGCTTAGATGGAGCCAGGCTCCCTTATGATTTTCTCGGAAGGCACTATGATGAGTCTTTTGTAAAAGATCTGGAAGGACGGGCAGACCCGTGCGGTGAGAATGGGGAATTTCATTCGTTTGTATATGGGGGGCCGCTGTTCAAAACAAACATTCCGTATGTTATCGGCAGAACGGAAAATAGGTTAGGATCTTTTCTGACCATGCTGATTGAAGAAAGGGATTGAAGAAGAATGGCATGGAAAGCGCTCCTCTCTATAATCGGGTATATTTTCTCCGCATTAGGATTCGCCTATGCTTTTTCATCGATGTCGAGCCGGGCAGAGCTGAACGAAATGAAGTTCACATCTGAAGGCGGACTCCGGTTATTCGCTGCCGCGGGTTTATGGTATTGGTCCACCCTCGCAAAAGCAATCCCTGAACACCGCATCCCGGTCTGGTTCCGCCTTAGCTTCACAGCTGCCGGCCTGATCGGCCTGATTTTAACCTTTTCTGTCTGGTTTTTATAATTTCGGCGTTCTGATTGTGCCTTGGAAATGGGAAAAAGGGGCTGTCCAGTTAGTCCGTATTCCAGGCTCTCTCCCCTATTGCATATGGTTTGTTTTTCTGATTTATTTAATATGGAAAGATACTTACAAAGAAACCCCCTTGTGATGGGGGTTTTCCGTTCAGCTGGCTCTCAAAAAACAGCAAGACAAATCAATATATTCAGAAACGCGCTCAGGATCTCCAATCAGAAGCAGCCGGATTTTTCCGCCATTTTTCAAGCTTATCCAAATCTTCTTTTTGAATAAGGTTTTCTCTCCCCGCAATTTGAATGAGTGTGGAGTAATCCGTTAACGTTTGATAAGAAATCCCGTCATGACTGAAATGGCTGTCAGCGGTATCAAACCCATAGGTGAAAATGGCTGCCACACCCAATACTTCAGCTCCTGCTTCCCGAAGGGCTTTTACCGCGTGAATGGCGCTTCCTCCTGTAGAGATCAGATCTTCGATAACAACCGCACGGTCATGGCTGCCGGTCCGTCCTTCAATCAGATTCCCCTTCCCGTGCCCCTTGGCACTCCCGCGGACGTAGCACATCGGCAGTCCGAGGAGATCACTCACAAGTGCAGCATGTGGGATGCCGGCTGTCGCAGTGCCGGCAATCAGTGTTGCATCCGGGTAGTGCTCCTGAATCACATTAGCCAGGCCTTCTGCAATGCTTTTCCTTATTTGCGGATAGGATAATGTAAGCCGGTTATCACAATAGATCGGAGATTCAATGCCGCTTGCCCATACGAACGGTTCGTTCGGCTTAAGTGTGACAGCTCCAATGTCCAGAAGAGATTTTGCTATCGTGTGTTTCATTGTACAACACCCTCCCATTCTTTCAGCATCTGATTATAGGCTTGCATCGGTTCACTTTTTGCAGTGATGCTTCTGCCGGCGACCATACTGGTAACGTTCTTCCTGCGAGCAATTTCGGGAGTGGCAATTCTGGTTTGATCTGCAGGAGCCTCACCGGCAAATCGAATACCGGGTGTAACGGTTATAAATTCTTCCCCAAGCGATGCCTTCACCTGCGCAGATTCCCACACACTGCAAACCACCCCGTCCAATCCTGCCTGTTTTACAAGGCCCGCGTAATGAATAACAGTCTCATCCATTTCCCTATGGATGAGAAGCTCATTATTTAATACTCTTTGGGATGTGCTTGTCAGCTGTGTTACACCAATGAGGATCGGCCGCTTTTGGCCGGAAGATGTTCCTGAATCAAGTCCTTCCAGGGCGGCTTCCATCATGTTCACACCGCCGGCAGCATGGACATTCACCATATCAATCTCTAATGAGGCTAAAGCTTTCATTGCTTTTTTTACAGTGTTTGGGATATCGTGAAGCTTTAAATCAAGAAAGACTTGATGTCCTTTTGATTTCAGCCACTCCACTATTGCGGGGCCTTCCTTGTAAAACAGCTCCATTCCAGCTTTTAAATAAAAAGATTGCGGATCCATTCTGCTTAAAAAGCGGTCTGTTTCCAGTTTGTTCTCAAAATCAAGCGCGATGATAACCGGCTGCATAGTCATGGCTCCTTCCAATACATTCTTTAATGTGACTGAATCCGTAACGGGCAAGTACTTCCGGTAATGCATCAATGATTTCCGAACAGATGAATGGATTGACGAAGTTGGCGGTTCCTACTGCAACCGCACTCGCTCCGGCATACAGAAACTCCAGGACATCCTCTGCTGACTGGATCCCCCCCATTCCAATAATCGGGATGGATACAGCCCGGCTGACTTCATGGACCATCCGGATTGCTACAGGCTTAATGGCCGGTCCGGAGAGCCCGCCCGTTTTGTTGGCTAAAACCGGTTTGCCGGTTTTTAAATCGAGCCTCATCCCAAGAAGCGTGTTGATCATCGTCAGCCCGTCTGCACCAGCCTGCTCAGCAGCTGCGGCTATTTCAGAAATATGGGTTACATTAGGGGAAAGCTTGACATATACGGGAACACTGGATACCTTTTTAACAGCTTTCGTTAAATCCGCCGCCATGTTTGGGTCCGTTCCAAAAGCGATTCCTCCTGTCTTCACATTCGGACAGGAAATATTCAGCTCCAGTGCCGCTACATTCGGGCAGGCACTGATTTTCTCCGCTACCGCCACATAATCTTCGACACTTGAACCTGCCACATTGGCAATGATCGGAACATCATAAGCCTCCAGTCTGGGAAGCTCTTCTCCTATCACTCCGTAAAGACCGGGATTTTGAAGGCCGATAGCGTTTAGCATGCCGCCTGGTGTTTCTGCTACCCGAGGTGTCTCATTGCCGAATCTTGCTTCAGGAGTAGCCGCCTTTATCATGATGGCGCCAAGCTTGTTCAGATCATAAAGATTGGCGAATTCTTTGCCGAAACCGAAGCAGCCTGAAGCCGGCATGATTGGGTTTTTAAGCTCCAGCCCCGGTAATTTCACTTCTAACATGACGGCAGCACCACCTCTCCCGCTCTAAAGACCGGACCGTCCGAACAAACTTTCTTATAGCCGTGAGGGGAATCCGGCACATGGCACACACAGGCAAAGCAGGCACCGATTCCGCAGCCCATTCTCTCTTCGAGGGAAAGGTAAACCTCCCTGTCGTGAAAAAGGGTTTCAATCGCCTTCAGCATTGGTGTCGGACCGCAGGCATAGACCCGTTCAAAGCGGAGATCATACAGGCTGATCGCATCCGTCACAAAACCTTTCAAACCCAAGCTGCCGTCCACCGTTGTAATATACGTATCACCAAGTCTCTCAAAGTCCGTTTCATAAAATGCATGATCTTTGCTTTCAAAGCCGAGCACGTGGACAGGTTCTGCACCAAAAGCCTTCAATCGGCGGGACAGTTCGTAAAGAGGCGGGACGCCGATCCCTCCTCCGATCAGCAGCATTCTCTTACCGGAAAGAGAAGAGTCCACCGGAAATCCATTCCCCAGGGGACCGATTACATCAAGCAGGTCTCCAGGGGATCTTTTTGAAAGAAGGACGGTGCCTTCTCCTCCTTTTCTGTATAGGAGCGTTAGCGTTTGTTCTTTTTTCTCAATCTTTGCTATGCTGATCGGTCTTCTCAGGAGCGGAACTACGGTTTCTGATACCTTCACATGGACAAACTGCCCCGGAGTATTCATCTGTTCCGTCATCTTCCCTTTTAAAACAAGCTCAAATACGTCCTTAGCCATTTCACGGTTTGCCAAAACGAGCATGTTCTCCTTTACGATCATGAATGGATTACCTCCCGCTTCGGATTCAGCTGCTGCATCGCTTCAGTGGAAAAGCTCATGGACTCGAGCACCCTGAGAATGGCCTTAGCCGTATCAAGGGAGGTCAGGCAAGGCACTCCATTTTCAACAGATTCCCTGCGGATTTTAAAGCCGTCTCTTTCCGGCTGCTTCCCTCTTGTCAGCGTATTGATCACAAATTGGGCTTCGCCATTTCTGATGACATCCAAAAGATTCGGCTGCTGTTCACTGACTTTATTCACGATTTTAGCTGGAATGCCAGCCTCCCTTAAATAATCAGCCGTTCCGCTCGTTGCAAGAATCTGATAGCCGATCCGGTTAAAGCGTTTCGCGATTTCAAGTCCTTCTGTTTTATCTTTATCGGCGACGGTAAGCAGAACTGATCCATATTTATGGATTTGGATTCCTGAAGCAACCAGGCCCTTGTACAGAGCTTTTTCAAGCGTTGCATCCTTGCCCATCACTTCACCTGTCGACTTCATTTCCGGGCCGAGCGTAATATCGACCATTCTCAGCTTCGCGAAAGAGAAAACAGGTACTTTTACAAATACGCCGGATTTTTCCTCTGCAAGCCCTGTTTCATATCCCATATCCTTGAGCTTTTGTCCAAGCACGACTTTGGCAGCCAGATTGGCCATTGGAATACCGGTAATCTTGCTTAAAAACGGCACAGTACGGCTTGACCTTGGGTTGACTTCCAGCACGAATACATCGTCTTGGTAAATAACGAATTGAATGTTCAGAAGCCCTGAGATGTTCAAGCCCTTTGCCAGCGCGATGGTATGCTCAATGATTTTGGTTTTACAGCTTGCAGTCAATGTTTGAGGAGGATAAACCGCGATTGAATCCCCCGAATGCACGCCAGCCCTCTCGATGTGCTCCATAATGCCGGGGATCACAACCGTCTCACCATCCGCAATGGCATCCACCTCAATTTCTTTTCCGGTTAAGTATTTATCAATCAGGACAGGGTGCGCCGGATTGACCTTAACGGCATTATTCATGTAATGCAGCAGTTCATCCTCCCTGTAGACGATTTCCATCGCCCTGCCCCCGAGCACATAGGAGGGGCGCACAAGAACCGGATAGCCGATTTCGCCGGCGATATGAGCAGCCTCTTTAGAAGATACAGCAGTCTTTCCTTGCGGCTGCGGGATGTCCAGGTCTTGCAGCGTTTGTTCAAACTTATCCCGGTTTTCAGCCCGGTCCAAATCCTCCAGTGACGTTCCAAGAATTTTCACTCCTCTTGCAGAAAGCTCATCTGCCAGATTGATCGCCGTCTGCCCGCCAAATTGAACCACTACCCCAATCGGCTTTTCCAGTTCGATTACATGCATTACATCTTCAGCGGTTAGTGGTTCAAAATAAAGCTTATCGGAGATGCTGAAATCAGTTGAAACGGTCTCAGGATTGTTATTGATAATAATGGCTTCATAACCGGCTTCCTTGATTGCCCAAACTGAATGAACAGTGGCATAATCAAATTCCACTCCCTGTCCGATTCTGATCGGACCGGAGCCTAGCACCAAAACGCTACCGCGTGAGGTGACGGCCGATTCGTTTTCATCCTCATACGTTCCGTAAAAGTAGGGTGTTGAAGACTCGAATTCCGCAGCGCACGTGTCAACCATTTTGTAGACGGGCATTAGGCCTGACTGTTTTCTGAGCTCGTAAATTTCCCTCTCATTTGAAGACCAGAGCTTCGCAACTGCCTCATCCGAAAAGCCATTGCTCTTAGCCTGCTTTAAAACTTCTAAGTCAAAGGGGGAGTGTTTAATTTGCTTTTCAAGCTCAATGATTCCGTTGAGCTTTGAAAGAAAGAATAAATCGATTTTGCTCCATTCATGAAGCGTCACAGGTGTGATTCCTCTTCTTAATGCTTCAGCAAGGTAAAAAAGCCGCTCATCCCCGGCTTTTCGTATCCGTTTTTCAATGTGGGGATCGTCCAGTTCTGCCGCAGCCTTAAGCTCTATATGATTCACATCGGCTTCAAGGGAACGGATGGCTTTAAGCAAAGACTCCTCGAACGTCCGCCCGATCGCCATCACTTCCCCTGTCGCCTTCATTTGCGTACCGAGCCATCTGTTGGCGGATTCAAACTTATCAAATGGCCAGCGCGGAATTTTCGTCACGATATAATCCAGCGCCGGTTCAAAGCATGCATACGTTTTTCCAGTGACAGGATTCATCATTTCATCCAGTGTGAGGCCGACGGCAATTTTGGCAGCAAGCTTTGCGATCGGATAGCCGGTCGCTTTTGATGCCAGTGCAGATGAACGGCTGACCCTCGGGTTTACCTCGATGATGTAATACTGAAAGCTGTCCGGGTCGAGCGCAAGCTGGACGTTGCAGCCTCCCTCTATGCCGAGCGCTCTAATGATTTTAAGGGATACATTGCGGAGCATCTGATATTCCCTGTCGCTTAAGGTCTGGGACGGGGCAACGACAATGCTGTCACCGGTATGGATGCCAACCGGATCAAAGTTTTCCATGTTGCATACGACAATCGCATGATCGCCACTGTCTCTCATCACTTCGTACTCAATTTCTTTAAATCCAGCTATGCTTTTTTCCAGAAGGCATTGGGTAGCCGGACTCACTTTAAGACCGTAGGCCACGATTTCCGCAAGCTCCTCCTCATTGCTGCAGATCCCTCCCCCTGTTCCTCCGAGCGTAAAGGCGGGCCTTACAATGATGGGGTAGCCAATCTGGCCGGCAAAAACAAAGGCTTCTTCCACTGTATGAACGATTTCGCTGTCCGGTACAGGTTCACCGAGCTCATTCATGAGTCTGCGGAACAGGTCCCGGTCCTCCGCTTTTTGGATGGCTTCAAGGCTGGTTCCAAGAATCTCAACCCCGCACTCTTCCAGAACACCAGATTCCGCAAGCTCTACAGCCAGATTAAGACCGGTCTGTCCTCCTAATGTGGGAACAAGGGCATCCGGCTGCTCCTTCCTGATGATATTGCTGACAAATTCTGCAGTAAGCGGTTCAATGTACACATGATCTGCAATTTCCGTGTCTGTCATTATGGTAGCCGGATTGGAATTGACAAGAACGACCTCATATCCTTCTTCTTTAAGAGCAATACAAGCCTGTGTGCCTGCATAATCAAATTCAGCTGCCTGGCCTATAACGATGGGGCCAGAACCAATTACAAGGATCTTTTGAATGTCTGTGCGCTTCGGCATTATCGATTCCCTACCTTCCGTTTCGTTTCAATCAGTTCCATGAATTCATCAAACAGCCCGTTGGCATCCTCCGGACCAGGTGAGGCCTCCGGATGATACTGCACAGTGAAAGCGGCCAGGCTGTTATGTTTTAGCCCTTCAATTGTCCGGTCATTGAGAGCAAGATGTGTAACTTCAAGGTCTGTATGAAGCAAGGACGCTTCCCTGACTGTGTACCCGTGATTTTGCGAGGTGATGGCGACTTTTCCCGACTGCAGATCCTTTACAGGGTGGTTGGAGCCGCGGTGTCCAAACTTCATTTTCTCTGTGTCTGCCCCGCAGGCGAGAGCAAAGAGCTGATGCCCGAGACAGATACCAAAGAGCGGGACCTTCCCCAAGACGCCTTTTATCATCTCAATTCCTTCCGGGACATCCTTTGGATCCCCGGGGCCATTCGATAGCATAATGCCATCCGGATTCAGCTGAAGAACCGCTTCTGCTGAAGTATTGTGCGGCACAACCACAACATCACAATGTCTCTTGTTCAGCTCTCTCAAAATCCCGTGCTTCATTCCAAAGTCCACGAGCACAACCCGCCGCCCCCGACCTGGACTTGCGTAGGGAGTTTTCGCTGATACTCTCTCCACTTGATTGACCGGGAGACGGATGGCTTTCAGCTTTTCCAGTACTTCTGCCGGGTCCGCATTTCCAGAGATGAGGGCACCCTTGAGCGTTCCGTGGCTGCGGATGATTCTCGTAAGCTTCCTTGTATCAATTCCGGATAAGCCCGGGATGTCTTTCATTTTCAAGTATTCATCAAGCGAATAACCGCTCCTCCAATTAGAGGGAAAAAGGGAATGCTCTTTTACAATCAGACCGCCTGTAAAGGGGGTTATGGATTCAAAATCATCCCGGTTGATGCCGTAATTTCCAATCAGCGGATACGTTAAGGTCACAATCTGTTCGCAGTAGGAAGGATCTGAAAGGATCTCCTGATATCCGGTCATTCCTGTATTAAAAACAATTTCTCCAATCGAGTCTCTTTCACTTCCAAATCCGTTTCCTTCAAAAACGGTCCCATCTTCCAGTACAAGCAAACGCTTCATGTCCGGACTCCCCTTTCATCAAAAACAATGTTTCCTTCTGCTATCGTTACTACAGGCCATCCGCTGCAGCTCCAGCCTGCAAATGGAGTATTTTTTCCTTTTGAAAGAAATCCGGCGGGATCAATTGTTCTTTCTTCTGCCAGATCAATCATCACAAGGTCTGCTGGCGCCCCTTCTGAAAGGGTTCCATACGGCAGTCCAAATGTTTCGGCAGGACGGATCGTCATCCATTTCAACAGCTGGCCTAACGTCGCTTTCCCTGGTAAAACAAGATGGGTATATAAGAGCGGGAAGGCCGTTTCAAGTCCTGTGATTCCGAAAGGAGCGAGTTTTATTCCTTCCGATTTTTCTTCAGCAGTGTGAGGCGCATGATCTGTTGCGATCAGATCGATTGTTCCATCGAGCAAGCCTTCAAGCAGGGCGTCACGGTCCTCTTTTCCTCTAAGCGGGGGATTCATTTTAAAATTCGGGTCAAGCCCGGGGATATCCTCGTCACACAGCAGCAGGTGGTGGGGCGTTACTTCCGCTGTGACATTGATTCCCGCCCTTTTTGCATCTCTCACCGTTCTGACGGATTCTTTCGTACTGATGTGGCAAACGTGATAATGACACCCCGCTGCTTCAGCAAGCAGGATATCCCTGGCAATATGTACAGACTCACAAACAGAGGGAATTCCATTCAGCTGATGTTTTTCAGCAAATTCCCCTGCATGCACGGCTCCTCTGTTGATTAAGGAGTTGTCCTCACAATGTGCTGCGATGCTCAGATTTGCTGCTGCCGCTCTTTTCATCGCCTCAAACATCATTCCCGCTTCCTGAACCCCCACCCCATCATCTGTAAGGGCAAAGGCTCCTGCTGTTTTTAAAGCGGTAAAGTCTGTGAGCTCCTTTCCAGCCTGTCTGACAGTGATGGATGCGTATGGCAGAACTCTTACTGATGCCTTCTGACTGATCCTCCCGATCAGCTTTTCCATTTGCTCTTGATGATCCGGGACAGGGCGGGTGTTCGGCATGGCTGCAATGGTTGTGAATCCGCCCCTGGCTGCTGCCTTCGTTCCGGTTTCAATGGTTTCTTTGTGCTCGCCTCCCGGTTCCCTTAAATGGACATGTACATCCACAAAGCCTGCGGAAACGAGATGACCGGATGCATCGATGACTTGATGGTCCCCTGCCTCAAGCTGTGGCGCGGCTTTAGCTATTTTTCCGTCTTCGATCAGAAAATCCTGCTTTAGAAAATTCCCTCCGTCGTCTAAAACTTTTGCGTTTTTAAGAATATAAGACATGGTGATTCTCTCCTTTATTCAGCATTTTAGAAGCAAGTGAGCGTGCTAAGCAGGCCATTCGGACATACACTCCGTTTTCCATTTGCCTGAAAATTCTGGAACGGCTGCACTCCACAAGGAAGTCATCGATTTCCACCCCTCTATTGACCGGGGCGGGATGCATGATTATTGCCCCCGACTTCATTCTTCTTTCCCGCTCTTTCGTTAAGCCATATGAAGCAAGATAAGCATCCGGGCTCTTTATCGCAGCTGTATGCCTTTCATGCTGAATGCGGAGCAGCATGACAGCATCCGACTGCTCGATCGCTTCATCCGTGCTTGTGATCCTTCCAAAAGGATTGGCCGGGTCCTGCCACTCAGGCGGTCCCGCAAACAACACCTCAGCCCCGAGTCTTGCCAGGGTTTCTGCGTTGGATTTTGCTACACGGCTGTGTCTGATATCCCCGTGGATGCTTACAGTCAGGCCTTTAAAGCATTTAAATTCCTCATGAATGGTCATTAGGTCCAGCAGAGATTGAGTGGGGTGATTTCCGCAGCCGTCACCAGCATTTAGGATAGGAATGCTGACCCGTTCCCTTAAAGAATCAAAATACCGGTCAAGAGGATGGCGGATAATAACGGCGTGGGCCCCAATCGCCTCCATCGTCCGGACTGTATCATAAAGGGTTTCCCCTTTTTGGACGCTCGAGCTCTCCGCCTGAAAATTCAAAACATGAAGACCCAGTTTTTTTTCAGCCACTTCAAAGCTGAAGCGTGTTCTCGTACTCGGCTCAAAAAACAGATTGGCAGCAAAAACCGGTTCAGCCCTGAGAGAAGGAAGGTTCCCTGCTTTCATCCTACAGGCCAGTTCAACAATCCAGTTGATCTCTTCCAGGGAAAGTTCCGACATGGTTAACAAATGCTTCATCTTCTTCCTCCTTCAGTTTTTATAAAAAAACACCCTGAACATACCGGTTCAGGGTGCACGAAAGCAGAAGGGCCAGCCGGCCATTCTTTACACCCTTGCAAGCCTCTCCGGACTTTTTTAAAAGGTATGAGTATTTAGGAAACAGCAGATTTTTTATGATCTGTTTCCTTTTCAAGATGAAGCGTATCCGCTCCCGCCTTGCCGGGGAGCACAGCATTCAGGATAATGCCGATGATTGCCGCGAGCGCCATGCCATGCAATTCGAAGCTTTCGCCGACTTTGATGACCGCTCCTCCGATTCCGATCACCAGAATGACCGAGGAGATGATCAGGTTCCTTTTATCGCCCAAATCCATTTTGCTGTCAATCATCATTCTGAGACCGGAGGATGCGATGATTCCGAAAAGAAGGATGGAGACCCCTCCCATCACTGGAGTGGGAATGGAACTGATTAAAGCCGAGATCTTCCCGATAAAACCGAACGTAATGGCAAGGACGGCAGCACCGCCAAGAACATATACACTGTAAACCCGGGTAATCGCGAGTACTCCAATGTTTTCACCATAGGTTGTATTCGGAGGCCCCCCCAGCAGGGCCGCAGCCATCGTCGCAAGTCCGTCTCCTAAAATCGAGCGGTGCAGGCCAGGTTTTTCTACTAAATCTTTGCCAATGACATTGCTTAAAACCATTTGGTGTCCAATATGCTCTGAGAGCGTTACAAGGGCTACCGGAGCCATCAGCAGGAGGATCTGCCAGGTAAATTGCGGCTGATAATCCACAAACGGGATGGTGAAATCGGGCACCTGAATAAATCCTGCTTTGATGACTTTGCTGAAATCCACGATTCCGATTGCAAGGGAGTAAAGATAACCGGTGAAAATACCAATCAGAACCGGAATCAGGCTGAAAAATCCTTTAAAGAAGATAGAACAGATAACGGTTACGGCAAGTGTCACCAGTGCTGCAGAAAAGTAAAGCAGACTGTAATCACCCGCAGGGTTGTTGGTTGCCATATCGACTGCGGTTCCGGCCAGTCCAAGCCCGATGACGATGATGACAGGTCCAACTACAACCGGCGGAAGCATTCTGAGAATCCAATTGTGGCCAGTCGCCTTAATTATGAGCGCTACCGCAGCATATACAGCACCTGCAAGCATGCTTCCGACCATAGCCGCACCCGGGCCTCCTCCGGTCTGAGCCGCCACGAGCGGGGCAATAAATGCAAAGGACGAGCCGAGATAAGCCGGCACCTGGAACTTGGTGATCAGCAGAAATATGAGAGTCCCGACACCGCTTGAGATAAGTGCAACAGCGGGATCCATCTTCACGAGAAACGGAACCAGAATTGTGGCGCCAAACATAGCGAAAAGGTGCTGGAAGCTTAAAGTGAGCCAAACGGGAGCTTTTGGTTTTTCATGAATGTCTAAAACGATTTTTTCATTTTTCATCTATCTCTCTCCTCCTAAAAAAACCTCTTTGCCGGATTCAGCAAAGAGGTACACAGAAATACACGCATCTTAAAAACAGATGCTGATTCCGGTTCTCTTTGCCGTCTCACGGGACTGCTTTAAAAAGAACTAGCTATTTTTTTCATAGATGGATACAGAGTCGCTTTCATCGACTTCTTCCATTTCAACCACTATCTTTTCAGAGCTTGAGGTCGGGATGTTTTTCCCTACAAAATCTGCCCTGATCGGCAGCTCCCTGTGCCCCCTGTCAACCAGGACGGCGAGCTGGATGGCAGCCGGCCTGCCCATGTCTACAAGAGCATCCATTGCTGCCCTGACCGTTCTTCCTGTGTAGAGCACATCATCAACGAGAATCACTTTTTTATCCAGGATCGGCTCCGGGACATCCGAACCTTTTACGAGCGGTTCCTGATTGCCCGTCTTCTTAGTCAAGTCATCGCGGTACAGGGTAATATCAAGCTCCCCGATTGGAATGTCTTTTCCCTCAATCTGGCGGATTTTCTCCTGCAGCCTGTTTGCGAGATAAATCCCCCGTGTTTTAATTCCGATCAGGAGACAATCATCTATGCCTTTGTTTCGTTCAATGATTTCATGTGCAATTCGGGTTAGAGCTCTGCGAATCGCCTGTTCGTCCAGCACAACCGCTTTTTTGGACATAACGTCTGCCTCCCTTCAAATAAAAAATGCCCTCTCATCCTGTTGGGAAAAGAGGGCATGGGAGTACCATTGTTTAATCATTAACCGTACCCTTCCCAGCCTCACAGGACTGAAATTAAAGGTTCTATTCAACTAAAGTTATTATGTCAAAATCATTCCTGCCTGTCAACGGTTATTTCTCAAGCTGTGTTAAAAGCTTGCTGAAAAACTCAGGCAGCGGTGCTTCGAACTCCATGTACTCGCCGGTCCGGGGGTGATTGAATCCCAGGACGCCTGCGTGCAGCGCCTGTCCTTCAAGCGAAAGCGTTTTTCGCGGTCCGTATTTCGGATCTCCCGCGAGCGGATAGCCAATGTATTTCATGTGTACACGAATCTGGTGGGTTCTTCCCGTCTCCAGCTGGCATTCAATATAAGTAAAATCTTTATAACGGTCCAGCACTTTAAAGTGAGTGACAGCATCCCGGCTGTTTTCTCTCGTAACCGTCATGCTTTGGCGGTCTTGCTTATCCCGGCCGATCGGTGCGTTGACCGTACCTTGATCATGCGATATATTTCCATGCACGAGCGCTTTATAGCGCCGGGTAACACTTTTTTCAACGAGCTGGTCTACCAGCGATTCATGAGCAAGATCATTCTTTGCCACCATCAGCAGCCCGGATGTATCTTTATCAATGCGGTGGACAATCCCGGGACGCATCACCCCGTTTATACCTGAAAGGTCATTGCAGTGCGCCATCAGGCCATTTACAAGAGTGCCTGTCACGTGTCCGGGTGCAGGATGAACCACCATACCCTTCGGCTTATTCACCACCAGAACGTCACTGTCCTCATAGTAAACGTCCAAATTCATTTCCTCTGCTTCAACATTCAATTCTTCGGGCTCCGGGATCTCGACTGAGACCTGATCTCCTTCTGCCCCTTTATAATTGTTCTTTACTGCCTGGCCATTCACCAGCACCAGCCCGCTTTTCATAAGAGACTGAATTTGTGTTCTTGACCAGTTTTCATTTATGGCAGAAAGGATTTTATCGAGCCTGTCTCCAGCCTGCTCTTTATCAATTGTATACTCATGGATGTCCATTACTGTGCTTGCCCCTCTTTTTTCTCATTTTTACTGTCGATCAGCATTTGAATAAATAAAAGTGCCACCCCAATGCATAAGGCAGAGTCTGCTATGTTAAATATTGGAAAATTATAGGAGAAAATAAAGGTTTGTATAAAATCGACGACCTCCTGGTAACGGACCCGGTCGATAAAATTTCCGATGGCTCCCCCAAGCATCAAACCTAATGAAGCTCCTAAAAGTCCCGCTTTCAGAACAAACTTTTGAATATAGTACACGATTGCTGCGGTCACCACAATCGTAACAATGTAGAAAAACCACATTTGCCCCTGAAGAATTCCCCATGCGGCACCTTGATTGCGATGGGAAGTAATATAGAAAAAATCTTCAATAACAGGAATGCTTTCCCCAATTTCCAGGTTTTGGACAATCAGCCACTTTGTGAGCTGATCAAGAATGATTACCGCAACTGCTATTATGTAGCTTACTAAACGCACGTACGTTCCCCCAGGCATTCAAATTAGATACAATGAATTTTATCATAAAAATTTGAAAAGAGTAAGGAATAGAGAAAAAAACCGTTCAACTGTGTGAACGGCTATAGTAAACCATTTCTCCCGCATAATCTGAATTGCCGTTTGGTGAATAGGGAAGTGACTTTTTCTCATACTGATCCAGGTAGGAAAAATCATGAACGTTTCTTGCCGTCGGCAAATATTTCAGACTGGAAATTGGCAGGGACAGGCCAGTTTCTTCACAGAACCCGTAAGAGCCGGTATCCATTTTGCTTAGCGCGTGTTCGACATCCCTCAGCTCTTCTTTAACATGATGCAAAATCGTTCCATTGTGCGCTCCATCATGGTCTGATTCAAACATAGAGTGGTGGAACAACCGCTCCTGAAGCTCCTTCCGCATTAATTCAAGCTCCTTTCGGATCGAAAAAAAATCATTGCTCAATGCGGCTCAACTCCTGCTGTAAGGTTTGTAAAAATAGTTTATCCGTTCAGCGGAGTCTAACCCTGTTCATTTTTTTCCACAGATGACTATTGCCGGGAAACGAGGAGCTGTTTCAATCAAATAAGGGAGTTAACTGTGTTAAAAAAGGGGCTGCCGAGTAATTCCTTTTGAATTTTAATGAAAAGCTCTGTTAAACTTGGCTGTTGATTGCAGCTAGCAGGCGCTTGCTTATCCAAGGACTGGGCGGTGAGCCTCCTCCTCGCTTAGCTCTTAGCTCGGAGTCTCACGCCTTCCGCTCCAATCAACAGGTGTGAAAAATCAACACGATGCTTTAACAAAGCCTAATGAAAAGAGCTGTTGACCTGACTGATTTTCACTTCAGGCCGCTCAGCAGCGGGCGTAGCGGGTGGTAACCTCTTGGGAAACTTGGAGGTAAGCACCTTGCGCTTCAAACAGCCACACCGGCCGGTTTGGATCAAAGCGATTTTCACAAATAAGCCCCCGGAATGACCCGGGGGTTTTTTGTTTCTATATTTTCCATTGAAAGGACTTTTTAGACAGCCCCTTCCATTGGTTAAGATGTATATTCTTCTTTTACTATGCTTGCACAGCGGGCGCACAGACCTGGATGTTCAAGGTCCTTTCCTGTTTCAGGCGTGACAATCCAGCAGCGCTCACATGTTCCGCCCTCGGCCGCCTCAACAGTAATCTTCATGTTGCTGAAGTGCTGCGCATGAGCCGGAGCCGAATTCAGATCTCCGCCAATTTCAAAGCCCGAGACAATGAAGAGCTGCTTTAAATCCTCTTCGACTGACCCAAGAAGCGCTGCCGTTTTATGGTCTGGATAAAGTGTGATCTTCGCAGTCAGTGACTTGCCAATGACCTTCTCACTTCTGGCGTTTTCAAGAGCTTTTAGAACATCGTCGCGAAGCGTCATAAAGGCATCCCATTTTTCCTCAAGCACTTCAGCATTTTCGATCTCCATGCTTTCCGGCATATCCGTCAGCTGTACACTCTTTGCCGCTTCGGAGTCAATATGCTCCCAGACTTCATCTGCTGTGTGAGGGAGGATAGGCGCCGTAAGCTTTGTAAGTGCGAGCAGAGTTTGATGAAGGACCGTTTGGATGGCACGGCGGTCCGGGTGATCTTTCCCTTCAATGTATAGAACATCCTTTGCAAAATCAAGGTAAAAGGAGCTCAATTCAATCGTAAAGAAGTTATGAACTGCATGATAGATCACGGCAAATTCATACTCTTCATACGCTTTTTTCACTTTATCAATGAGCTTGTTAAGCTTTACGAGCATGTAGCGGTCAACATCCCGCAGATTTTCCCAGTCTGCTGCGTCTGCCGGAGTAAAATCGGCAAGGTTTCCAAGAAGGAAGCGGAACGTGTTCCGGATTTTCCGGTATACTTCAGCGACCTGCTTAAGAATAGCGTCGGATACCCGTACATCTGCCTGATAGTCCACGGAAGCGACCCATAAGCGGAGAATGTCCCCACCGAGCTGGTTCATTACTTTGGAAGGCAAGACAACGTTTCCGATCGATTTACTCATTTTTCTGCCCTGGCCGTCCAGTGCAAACCCATGGCTAAGCACCCCTTTATAAGGCGCTTTGCCTGTTACAGCTACAGATGTGGACAAGGAGGAGTTAAACCAGCCTCTATACTGATCCGAGCCCTCCAGATAAAGATCAGCCGGCCGCTTGAGATCTTCACGCTCATGAAGAACTGCCTGGTGGGAAGAACCCGAATCAAACCAGACGTCCATTATATCCATCTCGCGGGAGAACGTGCCGTTCGGGCTTCCTTTATGTGTGAATCCCTCAGGCAGAAGATTTTTTGTTTCACGCTCAAACCACACGTTGGAGCCGTGTTTCCGGAATAGACCGGATACGTGGCTGATTGTTTCATCTGTAATGATCGGCTCGCCATTCTCTGCATAAAAAACAGGAATCGGAACTCCCCAGGCGCGCTGTCTGGAAATACACCAGTCTCCACGGTCTCTAACCATATTAAACAGCCTGGTTTCTCCCCAAGCAGGGACCCATTTTGTTTCTTTAACAGCTTCCAGCAATTCAGACCGGAAATCTTTAATGGATGCAAACCATTGGGCCGTTGCTCTGAAGATGGTTGGCTTCTTTGTTCTCCAGTCATGCGGATAGGAGTGGGTGATAAAGGAAAGCTTCAAAAGCGCCCCGTTTTCCTGAAGCTTTTCGGTGATGGGTTTGTTCGCTTCATCGTAAAAAAGCCCTTCAAACCCGGGAGCTTCCTCGGTCATTACTCCTTTTTCATTGACTGGGCAAAGCACATCAAGGCCATACTCTTTCCCGACTAAAAAGTCATCTTCCCCGTGGCCAGGCGCCGTGTGAACGCAGCCAGTACCGGCATCTGTCGTAACATGCCCGCCAAGGACGACGAGTGATTCTCTTTCATAGAGCGGATGTTTCGCAGCTATCCGGTCCATTTCCTTCCCTTTCAGGGTTCTGACGGTTTCGAAGTCCTGCCATTCAAGCTCTTTCGCTACGGAGGCAAGCAGCTCTGTGGCAACTACATATTTCGCGTCATTTGCCCGCACGACGGTGTATTCAAGATCTGGATGCACAGCAATTCCAAGGTTCGCTGGAATGGTCCATGGAGTTGTGGTCCAGATGACAATTTTTTCATCCTCCTCCAAAACACCTTTTCCATCTGCTACGTCAAACGCAACGTAAATAGAGGGAGATTTTTTATCCTGATACTCAATTTCAGCTTCTGCAAGGGCTGACTCACTTGAAGGAGACCAGTAAACAGGCTTTAAACCTTTATAAATATACCCCTTTTTAGCCATTTCTCCGAAAACAAGAATTTGCTGCGCTTCATATTCAGGTTTCATCGTGACATAAGGGTGATCCCAGTCTCCTCTTACCCCCAGACGTTTAAACTGCTCGCGCTGGCTTTCAATTTGAGTCCAGGCGTATTCTTCGCAAAGCTTTCGGAAATCTGCTACAGACATTTCCTTGCGGTTCACTTTTTTGTTTTTAGTCAAAGCCGTTTCTATCGGAAGACCATGTGTATCCCAGCCCGGGACATAAGGGGCGTTATAGCCGCTCATCGATTTGTAGCGGACGATAAAATCCTTTAGAATTTTATTAAGTGCATGACCCATATGGATATCACCGTTGGCATAGGGAGGGCCATCATGCAGAATAAATAGAGGACGGTCCTTCGTATGCTCCTGAACCATTTTGTAGATGTTCATTTCTTCCCATTTTTCCTGCATTTCCGGTTCTCGCTTTGGCAGATTGCCGCGCATAGGGAACTCCGTTTTTGGCATAAGCAGCGTATTTTTATAATCCATTCCGTTTCCTCCTAAAATAAAATACAAAAAAGCCTTCTCATCCCTGTGGAAAGGGACGAGAAGGCTTGCTTCACGCGGTACCACCCTTATAGACACGCAAAAAACGCATCCGCTTAAGCATTCGTATCGGGAATGATGCGCCTTCCCTACTCAGTTTTTCAGGAAGGAACTCAAGGGTGATGTTCGTCTGAAAACTTTACCCGGGCTCCCACCGCCCCCGGTTCGCTGAATAAAGGCTCCATTCAGATTACTATCCCTGTCATCGTCGGTTCATATTTCGATTGTGCTCAAATTATATGCGAATATCCGGCAAAAAGTCAAGGACGGTATTTTGCTTCTTCATCCTCGCCGGCATAAACAGCTTCCGCTTCGTATTCGAGCAGATGATCCCAATCATCATTCTTTAAAAGATCAAGCTGTGCTTCAATCAGCATCTGGAAACGGGTGCGGAATACTTTAGACTGTTTTTTAAGCTCTTCGATATCCATGGCAATTCTGCGGGATTTCGAAAGGGATTCATTAATGATGCGGTCGGCATTTTTTTCGGCTTCCTTTATGATCAGCTTAGCTTCCTTTTGAGCATTGCGCTTTACTTCTTCAGCCGTTTCCTGTGCAATCAGAATGGATTTATTCAAGGTTTCCTCAATGACCGTATAGTGGCTCAGCTTTTCTTCCATATCTGCAACGCGTGCTTCAGACTCTTTCTTGTCACGGATGACCATTTCATAATCTTTAATAATCTGATCCAGAAACTCATTTACTTCGTCTTCATCATAACCGCGGAACCCTTTATTAAATTCCTTATTATGAATATCAAGCGGTGTTAAAGGCACTATAGGCCACCTCCATATGTATCGGTATACGTCCCTGCATACCATTATAATTCATTATTCGTGAATTTTGGGGCAAAACCTCCAAATTTCACGATTATTTTTGCCGCCCATAGTGCATTCTGATCTTGTCTTTTTTCGTCCGGCCAAGAATTTCTGTGATTTTGCTTCTGCCATACCCTCTTACAGAAATTGTGTCCCCTTCCTGACACTCCATTGCTCCCTGCTCTGCTGTGCGCCAGTTTACCTTAATATGCCCTGCCTGCAAAAGGGGCTGAACCTTTTGCCGCGAAAGTCCATAAATCGCAGCGGCTACTGCATCAAGGCGGAGAGAACTGACAGTCGCCGATGCCTCATTCCAGCTCTCCGTAACGGCAATGGCATTAGAGAAGCTGATTTTTTTCAGCTCCACTTTAGATTTCCCAATTTCAGTTAGCTGAAGCCTCAGGAAATCATCCATTTCCTTTGCCGCCACAAGCTGAATGACTTCGTTTTCCATCAATATATCTCCGTATTTGGAACGCTTAAGTCCAATGGACATTAACGCTCCAAGCACTTGAGGGTGTTCAAGGGCTACAAATTTTGCAGGGTAGCTGATTTCGTATAGGATCAGGTCAAAGTCTTCTTTCCCGGGTTTCATGTAATCAGGATGAATAAGAGCTCTTTTTCTCTCTGCTCCAGGGGCGCCGCCGTCGAAAGCTGCTTTAGTCTCCATTTGATCGCCTACAATTGACTGTACGATTTCCTGCTCCCTGGGGTCCAAAAAGTCCGTAAGTTTCGCACTGTAAGAGCTTTGGACGAAATCCTTCCAGCCCATTACTTTTTCAACAAAATCCCGCTCATCTTCTCTGAAATGCTGAAATAAATCTGTCATGTTATCACCGTTTCTATATAATGGGTGCTTCGTTCACGTTTTCCCTAAGGCGTAAAAGTAAAAACACGGATACTCAGCTATCAAGTGCATTCACTTAAACTGGTGCCGTGTTTTCTCTGCACACATAGAAAAAGGGACTTTTTCGTCCCTTTAAATCAGCTGATCATATTGTATAAAGACCATAGACCGCCTTGTGCAAGATTCAGAACAAGGATGGCTACAATTGGAGAAAAGTCGATCATTCCGAAAGATGGAATGATTCTACGGAAAGGCTCTAAAAACGGTTCGCAGATTGAAGCGAGAATTTCTCCAAATTTAGTTTCTCTCGCGTTCGGAAACCAGGACATCAGAATGTAAATGATGATGGCGTACGAATAAAACCGCAGCAAATACCCTAATACTGTAAAAACAATGCTCATTGTCCATTACCACCTTTGAGGTTCATCTTCAACTGCCAGTTCAGAGATTGTGCCCGATACATCTACGTTATCAGGCGTACAAAGGAAGATATTCAGCCCTACCTTCTGTATATCTCCGCCTATCGCATAAACTGTTCCACTCAGAAAATCGACGATTCGTTTCGCCTGATCATGCTGGATGCGCTGAAGATTCACGACGATTGCCCGGCGGTTTTTCAGCTGATCTGCAATATCCTGAGCTTCCGAATAAGCGCGGGGCTCGCATAAAACTACTTTAGAGGATTTTTGCACACTTTGCAAACTAACGACATTTTGTTTGCCTTCTTTTTTTGCTGCCGGCTGCTCGGCAGATCCATATTCCTCTTCAAATGTTTGTTCTTCCTGGTACTCGTAATCCTCTTCATCCAGCACAAAAAAATTCTTAAAGCGGTTTTTAATACTCATGTTTACACCTCCTGGTTTATCCTACAAGGGAAGAGCCGATTCGAATAAACGTAGCTCCCTCTTCGATCGCAACTGTATAATCATTTGACATCCCCATTGAAAGATCATCACAAGGGGCGTGGCTCAATTCCATAGCCTTCACTTTGTCCCTAAGCTGCCTTAAAGATTGGAAGGTCTGCCGGATGAGCCCTTTGTCATCCGTGTTTGGCGCCATGGTCATGAGTCCTGAAATCAGGATATTCGGATATTCCCTGCACGCCTCGATGAAGGGGATGGTTTCGTCCGGAGACAATCCATGTTTGGATTCCTCGCCAGAAGTGTTTACCTGCACAAAGCATTTAACGGGAGCGTCTGCCCGTTTATCAATTTCTTTTGCAAGTGAGAGCCTGTCCAGTGAATGTATGTAATCGATCTTATCAATAACATTTTTCACTTTTCTCGTTTGAAGAGAGCCGATAAAATGCCAAACCGCCCGGGCCCCAATACGGTCAAATTTGCCGGAGAGGCCTTCATCCCTGTTCTCTCCGAGATGAAGAATTCCCGCTTCAACCGCTTCCTCTGCCCGGTCTGCTGTCACATACTTGGTTACTGCCACTACATGGACATCTTTACGGTTCCTGCCTGACCGCCTGCAGGCTGCTTCAATATTCTCAATGATTGCAGTCAGATTTTGTTTTACTTCCAATCAGGAATCCTCCTCTTTTAAACCTATAAAACCGATCATTCGTCCCGTTCGGCCGGCATCTCTTCTATGGGAGAAGAATAAATCCTTTTCGCAGCAGGTGCACAGTCCGGAGACGGAAATCTGGTTATCGGAAAGACCTGCTTTTTTCAGCAAAGCTGCATTTAGTTTTTTTAAATCCAGACGGTATTGACCCGGCTCTGTTTCTACCCAGGGAAGCTCTTCATGGTGATTAAACAGTTTGTTCACTTTTGAAATGACACGGTCGTCGACTTTATAGCAGCATGGGCCGATTGAAGGACCAATCGCGGCATGAATATTTTCAAGAGAAGCACCCTCTGCTTCAAGCCAGGCAGCAATCATTTCACCGCCAATATTTAATACGCTTCCTTTCCATCCTGCATGGGCAATTCCGATGAGTTTCGCCTTTTTTTCATAAAAAAAGATTGGTACACAGTCTGCATATGCAAGGGCTAGGACAAGACCAGTCTGATTTGTGTAAAGTCCATCTGCTTCCAGTATCGCCTGATCGTAATGAAAGGCACCGCTTCCTCTTTCCTTTTGACCGGCTTTGACTATTCTTTTTCCATGAACCTGGTCTGCAAACACCCAGTTTTCCAGAGATATGCCTGCCTCAGCGGCGCATAACCTCCGGTTCGCCACGACGTCCTCCCGAACATCCTGGACATGGAGGCCCATATTTAAAGATGCATATGGATCCTTGCTGGTCCCTCCATCTTTCACCGTAAAACCTGCCAGGATGGAGGAGTCCACTCCTGTAAAACGGTTCAGGCTCAAAAATGTATCCCGGTCACTTGAAAACAGCTCAGAACTCATACCGATCTCCTTTTCGACAAAAATCCTATGATGAATGCCTTTATTTTACCACATCTTTCCCTTGATGTTCATAAATAAAGGGCAAATTTAATCATTTATAAGCCTCTGATTCTCTCTAATCCTGGGAAGCTTCTTTTGAAGCTACGCGGACCAAAATGACGTCTTCTCCAATCTTTACTATGTTTCGCCACGGGATGACAAATTCCTCTTCCCGCCCGAAAAATCCAAGCATTTTCCCCGGGCCTGAGATGATGATCGCCTGGATTTTTCCTGTCGTCACATTAATGTCGAAATCCCCGATGCTTCCAAGCTTTTTTCCATCAGAAACGTTGACAATATCCTTAGTCTGGAACTCGGATATATTCATCATGTACTCCATCTCTCCTTAACAAATCTCTTATTAACCAATGTATGACCGGTTTGGTTCAGTATTCTAAATACCGGTACCCGCGGCGCCAATTTCCTCAGCAAAACCTGAGCCCGTATTAAAAAATGCAGCAAAAAAGGAACCTCGCCGTTTCCGGCTCAGTTCCTATGGCTTGTCCCTATTGCTGGATGTTCTTGTTCATTTGCTTTATAGCAGCCTTCTCAAGCCTTGATACCTGGGCCTGTGATATTCCAATTTCGTCTGCCACTTCCATCTGGGTCTTTCCTTGAAAGAAACGCTTCCTGAGGATAAGCTTTTCCCTGTCATTCAGCCGTCTCATTCCTTCTTTTAAAGCAAGCTCTTCAATCCACTGAATATCTCTGTTGCGTTCATCGCTGAGCTGATCCATAACGTAAATCGGGTCTCCGCCATCATTGTAGATCGGCTCAAACAGGGATACAGGATCCTGTATGGCATCCAGGGCAAATACGATCTCTTCATGAGGAACTTCAAGGACTTTTGCAATTTCTTCTGCAGAAGGTTCTCTTGATGTCTGAGTCATCAGCTTTTCCCTTACTTGAAGGGCTTTATACGCGATGTCTCTTAAGGAACGGGAAACCCTTATCGGATTATTATCCCTCAAATACCTTCTAATCTCCCCGATGATCATAGGTACAGCGTATGTTGAAAATTTAACATTTTGTCCCAGGTCGAAGTTATCGATGGATTTCATAAGCCCGATGCAGCCGACTTGAAATAAATCATCGACAAACTCCCCACGGTTGTTGAAACGCTGGATGACACTCAGAACCAATCTGAGATTTCCATTTACGAGTTTTTCTCTTGCTGAGTTGTTCCCGCTCTGCATTTCTCTGAAGAGAATTCTCATTTCTTCATTTTTCAGCACGGGAAGTTTTGAGGTGTCTACTCCGCAAATTTCTACTTTATTTCGTGTCACATCTTTCCCTCCAGTCAGGAGCTGCTGTACAAAAAACAGTATTTCCTGCAGTTGGAAAAATATGCACATTGGAAACAGCTCATGACTGCACTTTTTGCTTTGGTCCAAATAAAAAAAGGGTTTGTCTCCCCTTTTATTTTTTCTGTTCTATTCGCCTGCCGGCAGCCGGCTGGTTATCCAAGGGCGGCTCTATACCTGTCTCTTCGCCTCGCCCGGCCTGCCCCAGCAGCTTCTGCTCCGATCAGCAGGTGCTGCAATAGTCATCAGCCTGCTTGAATACAGGATGGCATATTAGAAAATCATACCATTTTGTTGAATTCCTTCCTTAATCGCTTAATAATCCTTTTCTCGAGCCGTGAAATGTATGATTGCGAAATTCCGAGCATGTCCGCTACATCTTTTTGCGTTTTCTCCTCTCCGCCCTGCAGTCCGAAACGGAGCTCCATAATTTGTTTTTCTCTTTCATTCAGCTGCTGAAGAGCCTTCAACAGCAATTTTTTGTCAACGTTTGCTTCCAGGTCCTTAGTAATAATATCATCATCCGTTCCAAGCACATCAGACAAAAGAAGCTCATTGCCGTCCCAATCAATATTCAAAGGTTCATCAAATGAAACTTCAGACCGTATTTTGTTGTTTCTTCTCAAATACATTAGTATTTCATTTTCAATACACCTGGAAGCATATGTAGCCAGCTTTATTTTTTTTTCTGGATTAAACGTATTGACCGCTTTAATCAGCCCGATTGTTCCTATGCTGATCAAGTCTTCAATATTGATTCCGGTATTTTCAAATTTTCTGGCAATGTAGACAACAAGCCTGAGATTCCGTTCAATTAAAATAGCTCTTGCCGCCTGATCCCCTTTCGGCAGTTTTTTCAAAAGAATCTCTTCTTCATCTTTATTAAGCGGAGGCGGCAGTGCCTCGCTGCCTCCGATATAGTAGATTTCATCCGTCTTAAAGCCGAGCTTGGTTAGGACTTTATACCACCAGTACGTCACTTTGAGCCTTAAGTTTTTCATCTTTCTCCCCCTTCTAATATTAAAGGATGCGGGTAAATTTATAATATTCTGGTTGATTTAGGACACATGTGCCGAGGCTGCCCCCTGAAGCATTTGCGGATGAACAATACAGCTAAAGTCCCCATCGGCCGAAAGTTTGGATGAACTCAGCCCGATAATGGCTTTTTTCACGCTGATTTCTTCTTTTTCTGTATGAATGGTGATCGAATCCGGCTTCAGACCGATTAAGAATTGATTTTGCTGCCCTACGCCTCTGTAGGGGATAATCCGCATTCTTAAACCCCAGTGCTCGTCTAGCTCCGGCAGATTTTCAAGAATGTTTCCGGACATCACATGATCTGCTAGCTCTAGCGGAATCTCATCTCTCAGCAGGGCCGTATCTGCAATCATGACAGGAGTCCGGGTGATGGGATCAAACAGCTGGTTCCCGCTGTCAATTAAACCTTTCATCGATAGAACGGAGTCGCCAAATACCGCAGTAACATTCACAATTTCATGATATTGAAGCTTTTTCACCTGAACATCCTTTCCGCGTCCGGATGAAAACAGCCACAGCAGCGGGAAACCGCAGATAACCAAAATCCAGGATACCGGGTCTCCAAATCCTGTCGTCTGTGTAACAAGTACACCGTTTGCGAGATAGCTGTCCTGCTGAAGAAAATAGTGCGTCCCGATCAGGCCTCCACCAATAGCAAACGTGACAAAATAAAACATAAGCATATTTTGCAGAAAATAGCTGATGCGGACAAAACCATAAGCTGTATAGACCATAGCAGCAGAAATGAGAACTTTTCCTGCTGGGCTGCTGAAAAACGGGCTCACTGGGGTAAACATGAATAAGATGATCGATGAACCAATCAAGCTTCCCAGCAAAAGCCGATACCACACTTTCGGCCTTTTCAAAAACACTGAGGTAAGCAGCAGCAAAAACAAGTCAAATAAAAAATTCAGCATCCATATGACATCTAGATAAACGGACAATGTTCAACCTACTTCCTTAACAGGCTAATGATTGTCTTATATGCAGGATATAGCCATAAGTATATAGAGATCGTCCTGTAAAGTCTGTCAATTCATGAAGGGGAAACCCGTGTTTTTTTCAGGGGTTTTGTCGGAACAAAACCCCTTCTATCCGGAGAGTTTCTCTTACCCGGTGCATAAAAAAAAGCCTGGCATCATCGATGTGCCAGGCTTAAACTCTATTTATCTTCTTCTGTTGCGGTTGCGCAGGAAGGTAGGTATATCCAGTGCATCGTCCGGCTGCTGCTGGCGGGGAGTTTCATTGTATGGTGCAGGTTCCTCGCGCTTTACCTCACGATCACGCTCGCGTTTCTGAGGCATAGCAGGCTTGTTAGGAGCAGGCTGAGCCGTTCCTCCGAAGCGAGGCTGTTTAGGAGGGTTAATCTCCTGCTCGCTGAAGCCGGTCGCAATGACAGTAACTACGATCTCATCCTTAAGGTTTTCATTAATTACAGAACCGAAAATCATATTCACTTCCTGATCGGAAGCAGAAGCAACGATATCCGCGGCTTCCTGAACTTCATAAAGACTTAAGTTGGCACCGCCCGTAATGTTCATCAAGACACCTTGAGCTCCATCTATGGATGTTTCAAGAAGCGGACTTGAGATAGCTTTTTTAGCAGCTTCAGCCGCTCTGCTTTCTCCAGTGGCAACACCAATTCCCATCAGGGCAGATCCACGGTTGGACATGATGGTTTTTACATCAGCAAAGTCAAGGTTAATCAGACCGGGTACTGCGATTAAATCCGAAATACCCTGTACACCCTGCCGCAGTACGTTGTCTGCCTCTCTGAAGGCTTCAAGCATCGGTGTATTTTTATCAACAATTTCGAGAAGACGGTCATTTGGAATGACAATCAGCGTATCAACGGATTCTTTCATAGATGAAATTCCGCCTGAAGCCTGCATCGCACGCTTTCTTCCTTCAAAAGTGAACGGACGTGTTACAACTCCAACAGTTAATGCACCTAAATCTTTTGCAATTTGAGCTATGACAGGGGCTGCACCTGTACCTGTTCCTCCGCCCATTCCGGCTGTCACAAATACCATGTCAGCGCCTCGAAGCGCTTCTTCAATCTGCTCTTTGCTTTCTTCCGCTGCCTTTTTCCCGACTTCAGGGTTGGCACCTGCGCCAAGACCTCTCGTAAGCTTAGAGCCTATTTGCATTTTTACTTCTGCTTTTGATAGATTCAGTGCCTGTGCATCCGTGTTGACGGCAATGAATTCCACCCCTTGAACTCCATGCTCGATCATGCGGTTTACTGCGTTGTTCCCGCCTCCGCCTACACCTATTACTTTTATTGTTGCTAAACCGTCAATATTCGTTTCAAACTCCAACATGCATAATCCTCCTAATCCATCAATCACTTCTGGTTGATCGTTTTAATCAAAGAAGTAGCCGAAAAACTTTTTCACTTTGCTTTGCTTCTTATCTTCATTTGGCTGTTTAGGCTTGCTTGTCCGCTGAGGCTGTTCTTCTCTTACAGCTGCCGCCTGTTCAGTGTAAGCTTCCTGGGATACGTTGGAACCAATTCTTCTTCCCTGAATTTTAGCATTTTTGTAAGCAAATTGGATAAGCCCTACACCTGTCATATACCGCGGCTCTCTGACCCCTATATAATCAGGGCTTGCAATTCTCACACTGCTCTGTAGCATATCCTGTGCAAGCTCAAGCACTCCAGGCATGCTGACTGTGCCGCCGGTAAGCACGAAACCGCCCGGCAGATCTCTGACTCCGAGACGTGCAAGCTCATGCTGCACCATTTCAAATAGCTCCTCGAGTCTTGCTTCAATGATATCAGAGATTTCCAGCTGGTTAAATTGCTGTTTTTGATCCGTACCAATTATCGATACTTCAAAAACCTCGTCCGGTGAAGCATGATCATAAAATGCATGCCCATGCTTTACCTTGATTCTCTCCGCCTCTTCAGTAGCGGTCCGTAAGCCAATGGACAAATCCTTAGTAAGATGCTCTCCCCCTATTGGAAGGACGGAAGATGACCGGAGATGACCCTGCTCAAAAAGAGCGATCGTTGTGGAGCCGCCGCCTATATCTATCATGGCAACTCCGAGATTTTTCTCATCCCGGGAAAGTGCTACAGAACCGGCAGCCAGCGGCTGGAGACAAATGTCTGTAATTTCAAGCCCCGCACGTTCCACACAGCGAAGCAAATTATGTAAGATTGTTTTGGAACCGGTAATGATTGTCCCTTCCATTTCAAGCCTTACCCCAAGCATTCCGCGGGGATCATTTATTTCATCCAGACCGTCGACAATAAACTGACGGGGTATGACATCAATAATTTCTCTTTCAGGAGGAATCGACATAACCTGTGCCGCTTCTATAACGCGGCGGACATCTTCATTGGCGATTTCCCTGTTTTCACTGGAAACCGCAACCACTCCATGACATTCCTGAAGATGTACATGGTTTCCGGCAACTCCTACTACAACTCTTTTAAGTGGAATTCCTACCATGCGCTCCGCTTGTTCAACGGCTTTCTTAATAGAATGAACGGTTTCGTCTATATCTACGATCGAACCCTTTTTTAATCCTTCTGACTTGACGTTCCCAACACCTATTACGTTAAGAGCATCATCGGCCATTTCTCCGATGATTACTTTAACACTGGATGTACCGATGTCGAGACTCACGAAGATTTCACTGTTGTTCATTCTATGGCACCTCCTTCTCTCTCTACATTTCTATTCTATTATTTGATAAGCTGGATTACAATCTGGATCTTGGATTAGGGCACGATTTACGTGTGTAATCTGCCTTTTCATGCCAAAAACAGCAGAATCGCTCCTTTTCGGTTAGGCCAGAAATTCCGCTATAGGAATTTATTCGGCAAAAGAAGCATTTTTCCCTCTAGTTTACTCAACTTTTTTTACATTTTTCCTGGCTTCACTCCATTTAGCAATCAGAATTCTCCTGATAACCGCAATGTTTTGAAACAGCCTTACACCAAAGGCAAAGACCGCCACCAGATATAAGTCTACACCAAGATGTACACCCAGAAAAGCTAAAGCCGCTGCCAATAAAATGTTAAAAAAGAATCCGGACACGAACACAAGCTCATCGTATATGTTTTGAAGCTGGGCGCGTATTCCCCCAAGCAGGGTATCCAAGGCAGCCAGGATCGCAATGGACAGGTAATTTGAGTACTCTGCAGGGATTTTAATTTCAGTGGTAAAACCAAGAGCAATCCCGAGGATCAGCCCAAGCACTGGCAGCCACATTAGTTAGTTCCCCCTTTAACGCCTTCATCATATGAAAGCTTGCCGCTGGGGATTTTCTTATCGCTTCCCGGAATCACGATATCAGATGAGGGATCCTCTGCTTCAAGCTTAATATTATCGATGGCGAACAAGTCATGAGTACCGGATGCTTTAACCCTGTCAGACAGCTTTTCTGCATCCTCCGCAATGATTCTGATTTCAATGGGAAGCGAATTTAATGAGTAGCCGTCCATTTTCGTCACTCCATTTATGTCACGGATCACGGTTGTGCCGGTAACCCTTATGCCATTGATGGAAATATACTTTGCATCGTACGTATTCAGTTCATTTAACAGTCTTCTCAGCAGGTCCGGTGAGACAGATAGAGTATTTTCCCCAATCAGCTCTTCATTAAACAGTGGTTTCAGGTGAAGCACGAGCCCTTCTCCTTTTACTTCGGTTAAACCGGCTTGGATTTTGAGCTCCTGCAGCGTATTTTTCAAAGCAGCTTCACCCGCCGCCTCTTCCCCTGATTCATAGGTGCTTAAAAGCTCATCGTATTTTCTTATACCTGCCACCAGCTCCGTATGTTTTTTCTGCTCTTCCTTTAAATCTTCCCTGATTTCCCATAGATCCCTTGTGTCTCGAATAACCGGCTCCTTTATCGATAGAAACTGAACGGACAGCATAAAACCGAAGAGACCCATGATCAGCGTGTAGCCCACTATCTTTTTCTGTCCTGACACATTCTTTACTCCTTACATCTATGAGCGCTCAGGATGCACGTTCACCCTGAAGCATAGGTTTCATTGTAATCTCACTTTTCTTTTCAGATTTTACGACGATATTGTCGTAGACGAGCTGATCAGATATTCCGCCTGAAATAGTAAAGGCAGCAAGCATCGTATCCGGGTCCCCTATCGCTGATATGACGAACGGAGCTGGGAACTGATTTCCATCCACTGTCACAACCGGGCCGTTGCAGTAAATATAGGAGTCTGCAGAAATTCGCTGCCCGTTGATTGAGACAGCAGAAGCACCGGAAATTAAAAGTTCATTGATTACTTTAAAGATGTGGCTTTCGTGAACAATATAATTATTGGCATTTTCATCGGCAGGTACGTAAGAAGAGTCTTCGAGGGTAATCTGAACCCCCTCCCCTTTCACGCCAATTTCACCGACATACATTCTAAGCTCTTCAATTTCTTCCACCATGCCGCTTGAAGCCTGCTTGTCTTTCTTTAGGTTTTCTTCAAGCTTTTGTACGCTTTGCTGTTTTTTATGCAGCTCTTCCCCAAGCTCAAGATTCTTTTCTTCCTGTTCCACGAGAAGCTGCCTTGATTCATATTCTTTATTCCACTTTTCTGCTGAAATGCTTCCCTTGCTTCCTTCATTCGTAAGCTGGTAGGAGAACGCAATCAAATATCCCAGGACAAGCATAACCATGGAGAGCAGAATATACTTACCCTTGAACTTCATCTGTCTCTTCTCCCTGTTTTGTTTTTCCGCTGTTTTCTTCAGGCTTGTCAAAGGATTCAAAATACGTGCCCACTTCCATATGAATGATCCCTTTTGAACCTGGCTTCAGCTGAGACACAATTGAAGGATAATCCTTAATCTTTTCTGCTATGTTCCGCACGGAGCCGCTGATGATAAACCCTTCGTTCATATACAATGTGATATGCCAGGAATCATTCTTCTCAGGTGTATGGTAAACCTCTGAAATGGAGGCGGTGATCGGCTTCGGAATTTTCAGAAGAGCGGTTGCCATTTCCTGAAGGTGTTCAGCGTCGTTCCAATTGATCAATATTGGAGCATCAGCAGGCAGCGACTGTGCGTCCGATTTTATTACCACTCCGTTTTCAAGTATCGGCAGATAGCTTCCATTTTTTTCAGCATAAGCCACCCGCCTATACTCTTCGACTTGAAGAGTGACTTTATTGGGGAAAGTCTTTAAAACTTGTACAGATTTTATTTCTTTTAGTTTTTTTACATTTGCTATTGTCTTGTCTTCATTAAGATTCCAGAAGCCTGTCCCCTTCTCAACTCCGCTGGCTTTCAGGATTTCCTTTTCAATTGAGTGGGAATTTCCTGTTACTTCAAGGACCGCTATTTTACTGAGCGGAGACTGAAAATAAATAACAAGAAGAATCAAAATGAAAAACAGGCACAAAAACATAATGAGCCTTTTATTGGTTTTTTGCTTGCGCTGCTGTTTCAATTTGGGGATGCGGTCTTCGATCGAAACAATTTTTTCCTGTTCCATTCGATTATTCAAATTCCCAATCACCTTTCTGAACAAAAGCGGAAGGGAGTGCATAAAGCTTTAAGCGCCATCTGCAGCAAAGAACGGACGTGGTGCATAGGTCTGCAGCAGTGTTTGGGTTTTGCGGCGCTGCAGCGGTACGCAGACATGAGCCTTCCTTTTTCTTTTCCGCTGACATTCATTCTATAGTTTTCTACTGTAATTCAAAATTTATAATATAAACAAACGGCATCCAGGATGCCGTTTTACATTTTTCCTATATTAGTCATTATAGCACAATAGGCGGATTAATTAAGCTGTTTTATCAGGTTTCCGCCCGATAATTTCGACTTCTGTTTCAAGCTCCACTCCATATTGTTCAAAAATGGTTTTTTTAATAAATGCAATCAGATTCAATACATCTGCAGCCGTTGCACCGCCTGCATTCACAATAAAGTTTCCGTGCATATCCGAGACTTGCGCTCCGCCTATCCTATGACCTTTCAGCCCTGCTTTTTCTACCAGTGCCCCTGCATATTCAGGCAGCGGGTTCCTGAATATGCTCCCTGCACATGGATAATTCCAGGGCTGGGTTTCTCTCCGGTAATCTTTATTTTTCTGCATGATTTTTACAATGGATTCCTTTTCGCCAGCTTCCAATTGAAGGACAGCTTCCAGGCAAATACCGGGTCGCTTATTTTGAAGAATTGAAGTGCGGTAGGAGAACTGCAGGTCTTCTTTTGTAAGCCAGGCAATGGTGCCGTCTTCAAACAAGATGCGGGCTTTGAGCAGTATTTTGCTCATATCCGAGCCGTGCGCTCCTGCATTCATGTAGACTGCCCCGCCTATAGAACCGGGGATGCCGCTTGCAAATTCAAGTCCTGAAAATCCTTTTTTGCTGATAATAGTAGCAAGCTTAATCACAGAATAACCGCCGCCAACCGTCAGTATGTCACCGTCCAGCTCCATATGGTCCAGGCCATCGGAAAGCTTGATTACCACTCCTTCAATTCCCTCATCTGAAACGAGAAGATTGGAGCCTCTGCCGATTGCCCGCCACTTGATCTTGTATTTCTTAACAATCTGGATGATGGTTTCAATGCTCTCAACCCCATCAGGCTGTACAAGACAATCCGCCGGTCCGCCTATTTTCATCGTAGTATGCTTGGATAATGGTTCATTGACCAGTATTTTGCCAACTTTTGCCTCTTCTAACTCTCTGATGACGTTCTCCATTATGCCCTCCTGTAAAACAATCATTAATTTTTGCTGCCTGATACTTCTTCCAGCACCTCTGCGAGCCGGGCCGCTGCATCGGGCATCCCGATTTCAGAGGAAGCAGTCCTCATATTCATTAGCTTTGCTTCATCCTTCATAATGCTGTCTATTTCGCTGAGAAGCGATTTCCCTGTTAAATCCTTTTCCAGCATCAAAACAGCAGCACCTTTATCACTTAGAGACCTCGCGTTGACTTCCTGATGGTTCGCTGTAACATACGGACTTGGAATAAGAATGCTTGGAAGCCCCAGCGCTGTGATTTCAGCTATGGATGTAGCGCCTGCTCTTCCAACGATCAAATCTGTTCCGGCCAGCACTTCCGGCATATTGTGGATGAATGGCTTGATAATTACATTTTCAGGAGATCCGAGTGTCTTTGCTTCTTCTGCGACTTGATTATAATGAACTTCACCTGTAACGTAAAGAATCTGGTAATCTTTTTTACCTAAATCCGGAAGAACCTCTAGAATGGCCTTATTTATCGGCCTCGCTCCCCTGCTCCCGCCAAAAACGAGGACAGATTTTTTCCCGGGCTTTAACCCTGCAGACAATTTACCTTTTTCCCCGTTTACCCCTGCGACTTCAGAAGCACGCGGATTCCCTGTCATAACTGCCTTATTGCCTGGAAAATACCGTCTCGCTTCTTCAAAGCAAATCGCAACTTTATCTGCATATCTTGCTAAAAATTTGTTAGTCAGGCCCGGAAGACTGTTTTGCTCATGGATCACGCACGGAATCTTTAATTTTGCCGCTGCATATACAACAGGGCCGCAAACGTACCCTCCTGTTCCGATTACAGCATCCGGCTTAAATTCTTTTAAATATTTCCTGCTGGTCTGGACTCCCTTTAAAAACCTCATGACGGTCTTGGCGTTATCCAATGAAAGTTTCCTTTTGAAGCCTGTAATCTCAATGGCTTTAAAAGGGATCCCTTCTCTTTCCACAATTCCTTTTTCAAGGCCGTTCTCTGTTCCTATGTATAAAAATTCCGCCGAGGGATTTTTCTTTTTCATCTCTTTGATTAATGCCAGTGCCGGATAAATATGGCCTCCGGTTCCGCCTCCGCTGACAGCGATCTTCATTCCGTTTCCTCCTCGATGCCCTTTTTTATAAAAGCTTTTGTAAATTTGGCTGTTGACTGCAGCATCCGTTTGCCTATCCGAAGCAGCTGAGCAACTCCTGGCTCTCACTTGTCCCGCTGCTCTGAGCCCGAAGACTCGCGCATTCCGATTCATTCAGCAGATTTAAACATCAACACCATGCTTTAATAAATCCATTTTTAAATGGGATGGGCTGGCACGGCAAGCTCAGGCACAGCTCTTCTGCGGAGTCTTCATCCTAAGCAGGGTCAGCCTCATCCGACAAATGGCCTGTTTGTTTAATATTTTGCATATCGGCTGATATTCAGCAATACCCCTATTCCCATCAGCATTAACGTCAGGGATGAGCCGCCATAGCTGAGAAAAGGAAGGGTGATACCGGTGACCGGCATAAGGCCTGTTACGACACCGATGTTGATCATAACCTGAATGGCCACCATTCCGATAACCCCTACTGCCAAAAAGGCTCCGTACAGATCCGGTGCACCAAGCGCTATTCGAATACCCCTCCAAAGCATTAGGCAGAACAGAAGCAAAACAAGGGACCCTCCGATAAATCCGAGTTCTTCTGAAAGAATCGCGAAGATGAAGTCAGTTTGAGGTTCCGGCAAATAAAAGAACTTTTGCCTGCTTTGACCCAATCCCATTCCGAATAACCCGCCCGGCCCGATTGCATACAAAGACTGGATAATTTGAAATCCGCTTCCTAACGGGTCCTGCCACGGATCCATGAATGAAGTAATGCGCTTCATCCGATAGGGCGCAGATAAAACGAGGGCAGCGAATCCAGCCACACCAAGCAAGCCTAGCAGGCCAAAATGCCGAATCCTTGCTCCTGCTGTAAAAATCATCACAACAGACGTTCCAACCATCACTGTACCTGTTCCAAGGTCAGGCTGCAGCATAATCATTCCAAAAGCTATAAAAACAAGTCCCAGTGAGGGAACAAGGCCTTTTCTAAACGATGTAATCTTCTTTTGATGCTCAGAAAGGTATTTAGCTAAAAAAGCAATCATGGCAAATTTCATAAACTCCGATGGCTGAATGGAAAATGCCCCGACACCGATCCAGCTTCGGGAACCGTTGCGCTCCATCCCAATCCCCGGCACCAGTACCGCTATCAGAAGAACAAAACAGGCCAGCATCAAAACTTTAGCCCACGTTCTCCATGTCCAGTAATCTATGTTCATAATAAAAAACATGCCGATGACTCCAATGCCGGCAAATAACAGCTGTCTTTTCGCAAAGAAAAAGGAATCATCAAATTTATAGTCTGCCCAGATTGCACTGGCGCTGTAAACCATTATAAGGCCCACTGCCAGCAGCAGAAGCGTGACAATAATTAAAATAAAATCCGGAGTCGTTTTTTTCGCCGTCAAAGCCATACACCTCTATTTCGTCTAAAGGGTCAGGCTCCCGGCAGACGCCGCGGTACGAGCCCTCAATCTAGCTTATGCACGGCACTTGCAAACATGTCTCCTCTTTGTTCAAATGTCTTATACTGATCCCAGCTTGCACATGCGGGAGATAGCAGAATAATATCGCCTTCATTCGAAAGACCGTAAGCCGCGCCGGCTGCCTGTTCCACATTATCGACACGTTTGATCACTTCTATTCCGGCTTCTCTTGCTGTTCTTTCAAGCTTTGGAGCGGTTTCTCCAAAACTGATCAGCGCTTTTACATTCTTCATGGAAGGCTTTAATTCATCAAATTCATTTCCTCTGTCCAGCCCTCCGGCAAGAAGAATAACGGGCTGCTCAAAGGCATCAAGCGCTTTAGAGGTGGCCAGAATATTGGTTGCTTTTGAATCATTGTAAAACTTGCGTTCCCTTATGGTCCGCACGTGCTGAAGACGGTGCACAACTCCTGAAAATGATGTAAGAACGCTTATGATGGCCTCATTTGAGCATCCTCTCGTTTTGACAAGAGCGATTGCGGCCAGTATGTTTTCCAGGTTGTGTTTCCCCGGAAGAACAATGTCCTTTACATCAATGAGGCGTTCCGTCCCGTACCAAATCGCTTGATTGCGGATAAAGACCCCTTCTTCAAGCTCCTGTTTGACAGAAAAAAAGACTTTTTTGGCCCTCGTATTTTCAGAGAGTCTGCATACCTCCTGATCGTCTGCATTAATTACCGCGTGGTGATCAGGATTCAAATTCTCATAGATTTTGCCTTTCGCATCTGCATACGCTTCTCTTGTCCCGTGATAATCGAGATGGGCATCAAATAGGTTTAGGATAACAGCTGCAGCCGGCCTGAAGGTGTTGGTGCCCTGGAGCTGAAAAGATGAGAGCTCCATTACTATGACCTCTTCCTTTTGAGCATGTTCGGCTACTTCACAGGCTACCGTACCAATGTTGCCTGCGATGAGCGGCTTGAAGCCGCCTTTTTTCAGCATTTCATACACAATTGTCGTTGTGGTCGTTTTCCCGTTTGAACCCGTGATCCCAATGATATCTGCTTCAGATATAAGATAAGCGAGTTCTACCTCTGTAATAATCGGAATCCTTTTTTCAGCAGCCTGAACGAGCACTGGATTGGTATATGGAATACCCGGGTTTTTCACAACGATTTCAATCTTCTCATCCTCGAGCAGTGTTTGAGGATGACTGCCGCAAATTACTTTCATTCCCATATCATGAAGAATCTGCGCTGATTCATTCTCTTCATAGGGTTTCATATCATTTACCGTCACGTCAGCACCCAGCTTATGAAGGAGCTTTGCTGCTGCAAATCCGCTCTTGGCAAGCCCGAGTACGAGAACAGGTTTCCCTGCAAATGTTTGTATTGTCTTCACTTACATCCACACCTCAATATAAATTCCGATAACAGCAAAAATAAGTCCGGCTGTCCAGAATGTAACGACAACACGCCACTCTGACCAGCCTGATAACTCATAATGGTGATGGAGTGGACTCATTTTAAAAACTCTTTTACCGGTCGTTTTAAAGGAAATGACCTGAATGATGACCGACAGAGTTTCCAAAACGAAAATCCCTCCAATCAGGACAAGCAGAATTTCAAGCTTTGTCAAGATTGCCACCGTCACGATCGCGCCTCCCAGGGCAAGCGATCCGGTATCGCCCATAAATACTTTGGCTGGATGGGCATTAAACACAAGAAACCCAAGAACAGCCCCGGCCACTGCCACAGAAAAAATGGCAACATCAATCTGATTCTGATTCCAGGCAAGAATGGCAAACGCTCCAAACGCAATAGCAGCCGTTCCGGAAAGCAATCCATCCAAACCGTCTGTCAAATTGACCGCATTGGATCCTCCAACCAGCATAAAGACAATCAGCAGCACATAGGCCCAGCCGAGATCAAACGCAAATTCTGTGCCCGGCACACGGATTTCTGTTGAAAAATTGTATTGTCTGAAAACCAGGTAAAACACGATTGCAATCATAATCTGTCCGATAAGTTTTTGCTTAGAAGTCAGGCCCAGATTGCGCTTCATCACAACTTTTATAAAATCATCAAGGAATCCCAGCACTCCGTATCCAAATGTAACAAAAAGCAGCAAATACATTTCTACACTTGGCTGAGCAAATTTCCCCGTCATCACGAGGGTCGTTACAATAATAGAAAGAATAATCATGATACCGCCCATAGTAGGCGTTCCTGATTTTTTCATATGGGACTTCGGACCTTCATCCCGAATGCTTTGTCCAAATTTCAATCTTCTTAAAAACGGGATAAAGACAGGAGAAAGCAGAACGCTAATTAAAAACCCCATCAAAATGGTAAATAAAATAACTTGCTCAAGCACTGCGCCTTCCTCCTTCAAGCTCCATCCTTGTCTCTACGTGAACATCATATGCAATGGATATTCTATTATGTTTACACCGTCTTAACATACTCATTTTCCTCACTGCTCTCTTCCGTTATCATTCTTGGATGCCATTGTCGGGCTGTAGCCGATTTTTAAGCTGCTGATTGCTTTAATGGCTACTTCCCTGTCGTCAAAATCATAAGTCCTGCTGCCTATTTGCTGATAGGTTTCATGGCCTTTCCCGGCTATGAGCACAACATCTCCAGGTTTTGCATTCGCAGCGGCGAAAAAGATGGCCTGCTCCCGGTTTGATATGGAATGGTAATAATGATCCCGGACACCCTCCTCCATATCGGCCAGGATATCAAGCGGATCCTCACTTCTGGGATTATCCGATGTGAAAATCGGTTCGTCTGCATATTTAACAGCAATTTGAGCCATTAACGGGCGCTTTGTTTTGTCCCTGTCTCCTCCGCAGCCTACTACAACAAAGGTTCTGCCTTCGGAAAACTGCTTGACGGTAGTTAAAACATTTTCCAGACTATCAGGTGTATGGGCATAATCCACGATGACAGCAAAAGGCTGTCCGGCATCCACCAGTTCAAATCTCCCTCTGACACCGTCTGCCTCCTCGAGTGCAGCAGCGGCGGTCTCAAGGGCTATACCTGAAGCGAGGCTCGCTCCAACAGCTGCAAGCACATTATAAACGCTGAATTTTCCGATGAGCTTCAGCTTCATCCTTCTTGATCCGTAAGGGGTTTTCAGCATAAATTCTGTGCCGCTTGATGTCATCTGAATAGCTGATGCCGTAATGTCTGCGGGCTGATCAATCCCGTAAGTCAAGATGTGTGCAGCTGTCATGCTTTTATAATCAGCTGCCGCGTCATCATCCTGATTGATCACCGCATATTTTGGCCGGGAATGGTTAAACGTATTTCCAAGCTGGGCAAACAGCAGTCCTTTTGCCTGTTTGTAGGCTTCCATCGTTCCATGGTAGTCCAGATGATCCTGCGTAAGATTGGTAAATACCGCCACATCATAGTCACAGCCGTGGACCCTGCCCATATGAAGAGCATGGGAGGATACTTCCATTACAGCATTGGAAACCCCATTGTCAGTCATTTTCTTAAATGTTTTTTGAAGAGTCAGGCTTTCAGGAGTTGTATTTCTGACTTCCAGAGTCTCATCTCCGATTTTTATGTACATGGTACCGATCATCCCGGTATTTTTACCGGCAGACTTCATAATTTTTTCAATTAAATGGGCGGTTGTCGTTTTCCCGTTTGTACCGGTCACGCCGATTAAATGAAGTTTCTGTGTCGGCTGTCCGTAAAATGCATCCGCAAGTACAGCCATTGCTCTGTTTGAATCAGGCACTATGATAACGGGCACAGGAAGGTCAAGCTTTCGCTCAGCTATAACAGCCACTGCCCCTTGGTCTACAGCCTGTCCGGCAAAATGATGCCCGTCTACTGTATAGCCTTTTATACAAATAAACAAGCTCCCTTTTCCTGCATTTCTAGAATCCATTTCAATTGATTCAATGTCAGGGTTTCCGTCTGGACGGAATTCTCCAAAATGTAAACAGGAAAGCAAATCAGTCAACTTCATCCTTATCAAACCTCTCAATTCACACTCTTTAAAATAACCATATGCTTTTATGCATACAGTTCATATTTTATCTCACTTCAATGAAAAGAGCCAACCTTTTGTGAGATGCGGACTCCTCATGTTTATCTGCACTGAGCCAATTTTTCACTTTTGGCTGAGCAGTGTTGAGAAGAAGCAGCCGGACGGATCTTTATATTCAAAAAAAACAGCCCGGCTAAGCCTTGCTTTGCTCAGACGGACTGATTTGCCAATAGCAGGTCTCCAGAAATGCTCATCGTACTCTTACGATCATGGATTACCCATGAATACACGGATAGCGGAACCTTCATTCACCTTCGTCCCGGCTGCAGGAGATTGCTGAACAACTGCATTCCCGCTGCCTGCAACATCAAATTTTACATTGATCAGCTGTTCCCTCAGTTCATCCAGCTCCATCCCTAAAAGATTCGGAACTTCCACCTTCTTTGTGTCTCCCCACTTGTACACCTTTTCAATTTGATCTTTTCTAAGCTTTACGCCCATTTCTGGCAGGCTGTCCCTCATAATGTTCCCTACAATCGGGGCGGCAACGGTCCCCCCGAACTGGACTGTCCCTTTTGGATTATCAACCGCTACATAGACGACGAGTTCGGGATTATCAGCTGGGGCAAACCCGATGAATGAAACAATAAAATTGTTTTTCAAGTAAACACCGTTGCTTACTTTTTGGGCGGTTCCGGTTTTTCCGCCCACCCTGTAGCCTTCCACGAAAGCGTTTCTCCCAGTTCCCGCAGCTACTACACTTTCCAGAGCGTATCGAATCTGCTTGGAGGTCTCCTCTGATATGACCCTTCTTTTTCCCTGTGGCGTGGTCCTGCTTATGATTTCTCCGGTGATCGGGTCCACCCATTCTTTCGCAATATAAGGGGTATACAAAACCCCGCCGTTTACTGCTGCGGATACCGCGGCCACCTGCTGAATCGGTGTAACCGAGACTCCTTGTCCGAATGCGGTAGTTGCTTGTTCAACCGGCCCCACCCGATCGATGTTAAAGAGGATTCCTCTTCCTTCACCCTGTAAATCGATCCCGGTTTTTTGACCGAACCCGAACTCCTTAATGTATTTAAAAAGCTTCTCTTTCCCAAGTCTTTGACCGAGCTCTACAAAACCAGGGTTGCATGAATTCTGGACTACCTCCAAAAAGCTCTGCGATCCATGGCCGCCTCTCTTCCAGCACTTAAGCCTTGCACCGGCTACCTCAACTGAACCAGGATCGTGGAAATGATCATGCTCCAGGTCCACTTTCTGTTCTTCAAGTGCTGCTGCAAGGGTGATGATTTTGAAGGTGGATCCAGGTTCATAGGTGCTCCATACCGGAAGGTTCCGGTTATATACAATTGGCTCTACGTCCTGATAGCTGGCAGGATCGAAATCCGGCCTGGAGGACATTCCCAGTATTTCCCCGTTTTTCGGATTCATGGCAATGGCAATCATTCCATCCGGATTGTATTGAGCCTGAGCAAGATCCAGTTCCCTTTCGATGATTGTCTGTACTTTTGAGTCAATCGTGAGCTTTAGCGTTTGCCCGTCTACAGGAGGCCTGTAATCATCTGCTTCATTCGGCATTCTTTTTCCTTTTGCATCGGAGTAGAATTTGACAAACCCTTTCTCCCCCTTCAATTCATCATCATAATAGGCTTCCAAGCCGAGAAGCCCCTGATTATCGATTCCTGCAAATCCAAGAACATGTGACAGGTAGCTTCCGTTCGGATAGTATCTCTTACTGTCTTCGCCAATGTAGACCCCTTTTAAACCAAGCGCTCTGACTTCACCTGCCTTCTCATGGGAAATTTTTCTCCCTTCCGGCTTAAGCGTGACAATCATCTCATTCATTGTCAGGAAATCATACGCTTTCTTTGTCGTCATATTCAGCACCGGTGCAAGCTTCGCCGCCGCTTCCGCCGGATTCTCAACCTGTCTCGGGACTGCGTATACGGTTGGTGCGCTGATATTTGTAGCCAGCTTCTCACCATTCCGGTCTAAAATTTCTCCCCGCTCAGGTTCAAATGGAAGATTGCGGCTCCATAAGTCCTTTGCTCCGGCTGTCAGCTTATTCCCCAGCACAAACTGGACATAGCCAAGCCTGACATCAATCACCGCAAATACAAGCACACCAATCAGGAATACAGCAGCCAGTCGTTTTCTGACGGTTACCTGGGATACGCGCAACAAAATCACTCCTTGTCTATGCTCCTCCCACTATATGCTTGTACAGGTGTGATTAGAACGGCAAGGGGGGATTAGGGGTGACTGGACCCTTCCTATCAATGAAATCATGTGTGCTGAAAGAGAAGGAGGAGATGAGAGGAGATATACAAGCGGCTGTTCAGCAATTTTTAGCAGCGTTTTTAAAAAGGATGGTCCCTTCTGGATTGGGAGTTTTTTTTAATACCATGCATCGTCAGTGGGTCTGACCCCACTTCATCTAAAGGATTAAAGCTCCGGCACCCACTCACTGAGCCATTGGCGGACTAGGGATTACAGATTCATGCCTCTGTCCCCCAGTACGGTAAAGCAACAGGGGCCAGGCACCGTGCCTGGCCCCACTTTCGCTGCTGCACTAAAGCTCCGGCACCAGATCTGTCAGTCCCTGGTGCGCAAGGGTTGACATCCTGCTGTCTCTGTCCCCCGCCCCTTTACAGCAGTAAAGCTCCGTTACACTTACACACTGTTATCTCTTTGCCGGACACCTGACCCCTGCCTTAAAAAAATCGCCTTCAACCCCAGCTCTGCCAAAGCGCGCTAAATCTCTGTCCGCGATACGAGAAACACGCTGCAGGATTAAAGGGCTCTCCTCTGAATCCAATCAAGCACAAATAAGGGGTCGGAGGAGAGCCTCCGACCCCAATTACGCCCGCTGCCTTAACTCCTGCATCAGCCTATTAAAAACGCTGGAGGAGAGGGACATAGAGCATTCCGCCTCTCTCCCCGGGACTTTGCCGCAATGAGGGACGGAGGTACTTGCGCTGCTGAACGTCATCATTTTATCAAACTGTTCCAAAACAGCGCCCCCCGCCAATCATCAAAAATGAGGCTTTAGCTTAACGGTCAGTAACGTATCTTCACTGACCAGCGTTCCTTTTGGCAGGCTCTGCTTCGCAGAAAATCCTTCTCCGGTGAAAGAAACACGGAGCTGCAGCAAATCGGCAAGCTTCATAATGTCCCTTTTAGACCATCCGGAGATGTCGGGCATTTTGACTCGGCCGCCCGTTTGAAGAAAGACTTTTTCCCCTTTGGCCAGTACAGAAGTTTCAGATGGGGACTGTGCTTCTACTGTCGTGCCTGTTCCTAGCGCAATCGGCTGATAGCCGCCGTTTTTAAGTCTGGATTCAGCTTCTTTTTTATTTAAGCCTATTACAGATTCCATGACTGGATCTTTGGCGTTAGTTTTTTCCTTTTCTGGCTGTTTTTCATCCGGTTCTATCTGCAGATATTGCAAACTGTTTTGCATGATGGTCTTAAAAATTCCGGAAACAGGCATGGATCCGGTTTCAGTCGGTTCCAGCTCTGGCTGCTGAACCGCTACGTATACGAGGAGTTCCGGATCATCCTTAGGCGCCATTCCCATAAACGAGAAAATGAAGTTTTCCTTCCCGGTCATGTAACGGCCGTTTTCCCCCGGTATTTGGGCTGTTCCGGTCTTTCCGGCTACGTCATAGCCTTCAATGGCATATGGTTTTCCTGTACCGTTTTTGGAAGTTACCACTTTCCCCATTAAATCCCGAACCTGGGAAGCCGTTTTCTCCGAGATGGGCTGGCTTACTTGCTTAGGTTCATTTTTGCTGACTACTTTATTTTTGTCAGTGTCTACAATCTGATCAATGATATAGGGCTTCATCATTTTCCCATCGTTGGCAATCGCTGTCGCAGCCTGAATTTGCTCAATCACTGTGGCTGTTGAACCTTGGCCGAAAGACGCAGTTGCCAGGGAAATTTTACTGTCTGATTTGATTTGACCCGCCTCTTCTCCAGGGAGGTCTATTCCTGTTTTTGTACCAAAGCCAAACTTTTTCATATAATCACTATACGCATCCGGGCCAAGCTTCATCGCCAGATTAATCATGGCTGTATTTGAGGAGCGCTCAAATCCCTCATTAAATGTAATCTCGCCCCAGCCGGTTTTGTTGTGATCCCGAATCGTATACTTGCCGATCTTATAGCTTCCCGATTTGTAGGTGGAGTCGCCTTTATATACACCTGCCTCTATTGCCGCCGCCACGGTATACATTTTCATTGTTGAACCTGGCTCAATCGGATAGCCGACGATATCGTTTGTGTAGTTGTTAATATCCCTAGTGTTCGGATTAAAGCTTGGACGCTGGCTCATTGCCAGAATTTTTCCGGTTTTTGGGTCGGCTGCTACCGCCATCACCTTTTTTGGATTGTACTCCTTAACCGCTTCATTCATAGCATCTTCCATGAACGCTTGGATTTTTTGATCAAGTGTCAGGTAAACGTTCTTTCCGTTATCAGGAGGGGTGATTTTGTCTTCACTGCCCGGAAGCTTCCATCCGTAATGATCTTTTTCATATTGGATGGCACCATCCTTCTCCTGAAGATGGCTGTCGAGACTCTTTTCAAGCCCAAGCATCCCATTTATAGCCCCTGTATCTTCATTTTTCTGAGCATAGCCTATAACATGGGAGGCAAATACACCATTCGAGTAAAATCGTTTCTGGCTTTTAACAAAAGCGATGCCAGGGAGCTTGAGTTTTTCAATCTCCAGTTTTTTTGTCTGGCTTAAATTTCGTCCTTCAGCGCCGAATTCTACTTGTTTCGCATCCTTTTTGAGAATTACAAGCATTTTTGACGGCTCGATCCCAAGAAGGGGAGCAAGTTTTTCGGCCGTCTCCTCTTTATCTGCTACATGCTGCGGCTTTTTTGGGTTTGTAGTCAGCTCGTCATCCAAAACAGCTACGATTTTATAGGCTGATGTATCCTCAGCAATCGCTTTTCCATTGCGGTCGAGAATTGACCCTCTTGAGGCCTCGAGGGTTTGCTTTTCCTCGTACTTTTGGGCCGCCCGTACTGCGAGGACTTGTCCATCGACTTGACCAGTAAGCTGGATATAAAGAAACCTGGCAGCAATGATAAAGAAGAGCGCCGCAAAAAGTGTTGCTAATACGGCTGCTCCTCTATTCATATTTTTATTTTTTTTCAGCATCATTTAATTGGTAAGACCTTTCACATTGTCCTTATCAAGCTTAAGTCCCATCTCTTTTGCTTTGCTCATCAGCCTGTCATAGTTGCTTAATTCTGTAACTTGAACAGAAAGATCGCTGTTCTTTTTCGTTTGTGCTTCCACTTGGGCTTCGAGCTTTTGCACCTCAATGCTTGACTGATAGGAAGCTACACTGCTTGAGATCAGCTGAACGCCCGCTGCGGCCAAGCCCAGGACGAACAGAACGAGCAGAACCCTTTCTCCAAGGGTGATGGGAAGTCTCCTTTTTACCGGTACTGCCTGTGTTTCGGTATGCTGATGCTGCCGGCGTTTCGTTTGCTCCTGCGAGCGCTGATTTACTTTTACTGCTAAATTGCTCATGGCTGGCCCTCCTCTTCAGGATTTTTTAGTTGGTTTTCATTTTTTTATCAAAGGCTTTCTTTATCTATGTGTCATCCGAGCTTTAAAGCTTTTCTGCTATACGGAGTTTTGCGGAACGTGACCGGTTATTTTCAGTCAGCTCTTCCTCTGCGGGCAAAATCGGCTTTCTCGTAATGAGTTTAATTTTCGGTTCAAATCCCTCTGGAATAATCGGAAGACCCGGCGGGAGCTGAGGAACTTCAGCAGCCTGCTTGAACGTTGTTTTGCAGATCCGGTCTTCTAATGAATGGAAGGTGATGACACTGATTCTTCCGCCCGGATTCAGAAGTTCAATCGATTGTTCAATTGCCTCCTCAAACACTTTCAGCTCATCATTAACAGCAATGCGGATCGCCTGGAAAATTCTTTTGGCCGGGTGGCCTCCTGTACGCCTTGCCGGCGCGGGAATGCCCTCTTTAATGAGTTCTACAAGCTCATATGTCGTTTGGATCGGTTCCTTATCGCGCTTCGCTTCTATCTTCCTTGCAATTTGCTTTGAGAATTTTTCTTCTCCGTAGCGGAAAAAAATCCGCACCAGATCCTCATAGCTCCAAGTGTTCACGACATCATAGGCGGATAAATCAGATTGCTGATCCATTCTCATATCAAGGGGTGCATCATGATGGTAGCTGAATCCTCTTTCGGGTGTATCCAGCTGCGGAGATGAGACTCCTAAATCAAAAAGAATGCCGTCTACTGTTTCAACACCTTGTTCCGCAAGCATTTCTCTGATGTTTCTGAAATTGCTTTTAATGAGGATGGCCTGTCCTTCATAATCCGATAGTTTGTTTTTTGCATGCTCAATGGCTGTGTCATCCTGGTCAAAAGCGAACAGCCTGCCTTCTGCTGATAATTGAGAAAGAAGATATTCACTGTGACCTGCACCGCCAAGTGTGCAATCAACGTATGTACCGTTATGTTTTATGTTCAGTCCATCTACCGTTTCTCTCAGTAAAACTGTTTTATGCTTAAACATGGATGATACCACCTTTATCAAATTCGAATATGCCTGTATAGACCGTGTAAAGACCTATGCACAATGATTCATTATATATCAAAATCAATCATGTTTTCAGCTATTTCCGCGAAAGAATCTTCCTGCTGATTTACATAGTCTTCCCAAACCGGCTTGCTCCAAAGCTCAATTCGATTTGATACACCGATGACAACGCAATCTTTTTCAAGCTTAGCGTAATTCAGCAGAGGGGATGCAATGTTGATCCGCCCCTGTTTATCCAGTTCGCATTCAACGGCACCTGAAAAGAAGAATCGTGTAAACGCCCGAGCGTCTTTTTTGGTAAGCGGAAGAGCCTTCAGCTTTTCCTCCATGATTTCCCATTCAGCTTTTGGATAGCCGAACAGACATTGGTCGAGCCCTCTCGTTAGGACAAAAGACTCACCCAACCCATCACGGAATTTAGCTGGGACGATCATGCGGCCTTTTGCATCGATTGTATGCTGATATTCCCCCATGAACATGACCTGTCCCCACTCTCTCTCCCTGACTCACCACTTTCCCCCACTTATCTCCACTTCCCATTCTACACGAGTTCAAAACAAAAAAAAACCCTGTGCAGCACAGGATTTTTAAAAAATTTACGTTATAATTTGACAACCTTATGTTGATTATTAAAAGAATATGACAAACCCGAAAGATTTTGCGTGAATTGACTCCCGTACTTGTTTAAATAGTAATAAATGTTCCAGATTCTTTCCTGCGGAAGTCCTTCAGGTAAAATAGAGCGTTCTGCCCTGTCAAATTTCGATAAAATGTGATGGTGTTTCTGCTCTATATTTTTCTTTGTTTCTTTTCGAAGCAGGTCCATTTGCCTAACAATAAATTGAATGTTTTTATTTGTGTAACTTTCCATCACTGAAAACTCTGAAATAATCCGTTCTGACAGGCCACTGTGAATCTCTCTCGTGCGCTGAATCGCATCCTCTGCAAGTGAATCGATGTCAAGCTCCTGGTGTTCCTCCATCCACTTCTGTTTTTTCTCTTTCCAGTCAGCTTGTAAGGCTTCTTCCAATTCCATGTGCAATTGTTTAAGGTCTGACTCTATAGACCGTTCCAGAATGGTAATATTGAGCCTCGGGATGACCGGCGGCATCTTCAAACCCATTGTTTGGAATGCCTTTTTTAACTCCGCCCAGTAGGATATTTCTCCCGGACCGGCAATAAAAGCCAGTGTTGGGAGGATCATTTCCTGCATGATGGGCCTTGTCACAACATTGTTGCTGAATTTTTCCGGATATGCGGCTGCTTCGTCCATTAATTCCTGATCGGTAAAAGACAGCCTGCCTTCCTTATCCGTAAATCCGCCCGCTTCCGCTCTATGCAGCAATACGCGTTCTCCGTCCAATTCATAGAAAAGATTTGAACTTTCCAAGGCCGTTTCAATAATCGGGGAGAAACCATGAGACCGAATCAGCTGCTGCTGATGTAAAACCGCCCGTGCAATCTCATCATTTTTCCGGATTAGCGTCTGGAAATATTCTGTTTCAAATTCCCGGAGGCTACGGTCTGCAGATTGAATCAGAACAAGTCCCTCAGAGCCGAACAAATCCATAATAAGCCATTCGAAAAATTCTGTATAAGTGGAGGATTTATCCAGGAATGCGGTTAATTTGTTCAACAGCCCTTTCGTATACTGCGTTTCCCCATAAGATTGAATGACTTCTTCTACCCATCTTTTACAGGCAGCATGGTCGAGCTCTGCAAATGCGACTGATCTCTTGTCAGTTATCCTCTGGCTGACTGCCTTCTTTTTAATGCGGTTATTCTTTTGTATATAGACATGATTGATTTCATCAAAATCGTGATCTTCCCCCGCGATCCAGAATACGGGTATCACGGGTGTCCCAAGTTTTTCCTCCTGCTGCCGGGCGAGGGTCAAAATAGAAATCACTTTATGGATGGTGTAAAGGGGGCCTGTAAGCAGTCCTGCCTGCTGGCCGCCCACCACTACTGTGCTCTGGCTGTCGAGCAGCCTTTCGATGTTATGCATAGCCGCAGGTGCCTGGAATTTTTCATTGTACGTTTTCAGACAGGAAAACAGCTCTTTTCTGTTAAAAGAACCGCTAAGCAGATCGCTGTGCCGTTTTCTATAAACATCTTCCTGGTGGATGTCATAATCAAAGTATGTATAACTATCTAGCTTTTTTTCAAGCAGTGCACTGACAAACGGATTCGCCGATTGCAGGGAGAACTCAGATATCTCCATGATGTACTTCCTTTCTCGGTTAAAAATGCATTCCGTCAAAAAGTATAGCACTTCTTGAAGGCTTTGTTAAAAAATACGTCTCACCCGTCCTTTAGTAAAACTCTCTGACCGCAAATAATCCGGCGCCATAAAAAAACAGCAAGGGGGACGCAAGAAAATAAACAAGAAAGGACAGCCTCCACATTTTTTTAAATGCCCGCCCCGGTCTTTTCCACCCTGAAAAGGCGAAAAACAGAGTGAATAGGAAGCTCCACCCTATAAATGTCCAAAATAGATACATGGAAGGTTCAATCCTCCAGATGGTGATTACTTTAATATAAACTGAGAAGAAAAAAATCATTACACTTACGTCTGCTGCAGCGAGAACCGCCTTTTTCCCTTTTCCTGTAATCGTTTTGAACGCGGCTATAAGCATGACCAGGCATAGTACCGGTACTATTGCGGCCGCGCCAAGCAAAACTGAGATAACTCCAGCCAAATGATTGTCCTCCGTTTCACATACTTTCCATTCCTTTAATCGCTTTATATGTAAAATCAAGAATGGGCGCCTGCACCCTTTTTTTAGCTGCCTCTTCCAATAGAAAGCCCGCAATGCCTTCAATTTCTGTCTTTCTCCCATTGGCAAGGTCCTGAAGCATGGAGGACGTATTATCAGATGTCATGCTGCACACTTTCTGTACGTTCTCCCATTGTTTCGTTTTATCGGGGAGCTCCAAAATTTCAAAGGCCTCATTGAAGACTTTTTTTAACAAATGTAAATAGTGGGGGTTGTCTATAAGCTCTCCGTTCCGGACCTTTAACAGTCCCGTTAATGGATTTACACAAGCGTTTACAAGCAGCTTTTCAGCAAGGACAATATACCAGTCAGGGGCGAGGAGAAAAGGGAAATCTTCCGTTCCCAGTGATTGTATAAGTCCCTCATCATGTGCTGCCCCTTCTGCAGAAAAAGCGGAGTAAACGGTTCCGCCGCTCCCGTTGTGCCTCACTTCGTTTAAAGAGCGTTTAAACGCACCGTGACTGACTGAACCCGTATACAAATTATGCCCTCTCAGCTCTGATAAACTATGGATATGTCCCATTCCATTCTGCAGGAATAGAAGGGTCTTCGGATGTGAAGGAGAAAGATTTTCCAGTACAGAAGGCAGCTGAAACTGTTTGACCGTCACAATCAGAAGCTCCTCCTTGTAATGCCTGGAGGCTGTTGCGCCCGGGAAGCTTTGAAGCGGGGCACTCCCTTTCAGCAGCGTGATTCCGTTTTCCCTTATAGCGGCTGCTTGTTCCTCTGTGTTTGTATAGATTGTGATGCAGTGGGTGCGGCTCAGGTAGGCAGCAAAAAGCAAACCGATGGCTCCGCCGCCGATAACTCCAGCGTTCATGAAAACACGCCTCCTCTTTATTTCCCTTATCATACCAAATATTGGCGCTGCAAAACATCTGTTTGGGAAACGAAAATAAAAAAATGACTCCATCTGTGCATTACCATGCAGGATTGGAGTCATTATTAGATCATACGGGATAGACGGGATGTTTTCTATAAGGGAGTGCTTCTTCTTTCGATTCATATTGACTAAACCGGATGACCAATTCATTTCGGAGATCGTCCGCCCCGACGATATGATCGATAATCATCTCTGAAGCAAGCCGGTAAATGTCAATGTGCTCCTTATATTCCTGCTGTTTCTCAAGCACATAATTCATTCGTTCCTTCGGGTCTTCTATTTCATTAATTTTATTTGAGTATACAGCGTTAACTGCCGCCTCCGGGCCCATCACCGCAATTTGAGCAGATGGAAGAGCGATGCAGCAATCCGGCTCGAATGCAGGTCCTGACATAGCATACAGCCCCGCTCCATAAGCCTTTCGGATAATAACCGAAATCCTCGGCACAGTGGCTGAGCTCATCGCAGCGATCATTTTAGCTCCATGCCGGATGATACCCGCTCTTTCCACTTTCGTCCCGATCATAAATCCGGGTACATCCGCCAGGAAAAGGAGCGGGATATTAAAAGCATCACACAGGGTTACGAATTTTGCCGCCTTATCGGCAGAATCCACAAACAGGACTCCGCCTTTTACCCTCGGCTGATTGGCTACAACTCCTACAGTCTTCCCATCTATTCTCGCCAATCCGGTTATGAGCTCCTGGGCAAATAGCTTTTTGATTTCAAAGAAACTGCCTCCGTCAATCAGCGTATCGATTGCTTCATACATATTGAAAGGCGCATTCTGATTCTCAGGAACAATAGCAGAAAGAGCTTTTTCAGAGACCGGGGCAGCCGGCTCTTTGCCTGATGGCTTATGCTTGAAATTTCCGGGAAAATAGGTCATAAATGTGCGGGCTTCGGCTATGGCTTCCTCCTCTGTAGATACAAGTACATCTCCGCATCCGCTGACGCTGCAATGCATCCGCGCTCCGCCCATTTCTTCAAGCGACACCTTCTCGCCTATGACCTTCTCGGCCATCCGGGGAGACCCTAAATACATGGAGGCATTTCCTTCCACCATGATGACGATATCGCAGAAAGCAGGAATGTATGCCCCACCTGCGGCCGACGGTCCAAAAAGGAGACATACCTGAGGGATCATTCCTGACAGCCGGACCTGATTATGAAAGATTCTGCCAGCTCCCCTTCGGTTTGGAAACATATCGAGCTGATCGGTAATCCTTGCACCGGCGGAATCAACTAAATATAGAAGAGGCACCATTAATTTTTCTGCCGTTTCCTGAATTCGGATAATCTTTTCAACGGTCCGCGCACCCCAGGAGCCAGCTTTAACCGTTGAGTCATTCGCCATCACACAAACGGTTTGGCCATGAACCTTGCCAATAGCCGTTACGACGCCATCTGCCGGAAGGTCTCCGGCAAGATGGTTGGCGAATTTCCCATCCTCCGTATACTGCCCGTTATCAAACAGCTGTTTTAAGCGGTCCCGGACGAAAAGCTTCCCCTGCTGCCGTGATTTTTCGTGGTATTTAGGATGGCCGCCAGCCTCAGCTTCCGCAATCTTTTCCTTCAGCTGTCCATCCAGTTCCATCATCTTCATTAATGATCCCCCTTTAATCCTCCAAAATGACGAGGACGTCCCCTTCATTTACGAAATCTCCTGTTTGAACCTTTACTTCTTTTACTTTACCTGTAAAAGTGGATTCAATCGGTATTTCCATCTTCATGGATTCAAGCATTAATAAATCCTGCCCGGTATTGACAGAGGCACCCGATTCTACTAACACATTCAGTACAGTACCCGCCATGCTTGCTGTAACTTCTTTCATATTCAATCATCCTTTATCCGACTATTTTTGATTGCTGTAAATAGGAAGTATTGTATTGACCTGATTTAAATACGTCATCTTTTACAATTTTTGAAAAAAGCGGCACATTAGATTTGACTCCCTCAATCCTAACGTTTTCAAATACCTCCGAGGCTTTTTCCAAAGCCTTATCCCGGTTTTCTCCATACACGACAGCTTTGGCAATCAGCGGGTCATAAAAAGGAGTGATTTGATTCCCTTCTTCGTATGTGCGGTCAAGCACAAAATCTGCATGTTCAGGATATGTAAACGCATTCAGTTTTCCAGGAGAAGGGATAAACCTCACTGGGTCTTCAGCATAAATCCGGAACTCCAAAGCGTGGCCGAGCTTTCGGATTTCTGACTGGCTCAGCGGCAGCACCTCCCCATCAGCTGCCAGTATCTGCCACTTCACAAGGTCAAGACCGGTGATCATTTCAGTTACACGGTGCTCCACCTGAAGGCGGGTATTCATTTCGAGAAAGTAAAACTGCTCCTTCTCATCCATGATAAACTCAACGGTTCCTGCATTTCTGTATCCAACGTGAAGGGCTGCTTTGACCGCTGCCCCGCAAATGTTCCTGCGCGTTTCTTCTGAAATGCTCGGAGAGGGCGCTTCCTCTATAACCTTTTGATTCCGCCGCTGAACGGAGCACTCCCGTTCAAATAAATGAACCGCATGTCCATGATCATCCCCAAAAATCTGCACCTCAATGTGACGGGACTCTGAAATATATTTTTCAAGAAAAACTTCATCATTTCCGAAATAAGCTTTCGCTCTTGTTTTAGCGGAGACAAAAACCTTTTCTAAATCTTCCCGGCTCTCAAGGAGCTGCATCCCGATGCCTCCGCCACCTCCGCTCGCCTTCAACATAACAGGGTATCCAATCCGCTCAGCTATTACAGCCGCCTCATCCACTGTCCCAATCGCGAATCCGCTCCCTGGAACGACCGGTATTCCAGCCTCCTGCATCGTTTTTCTAGCTGTCACCTTGTCTCCCATTTTTTCAATTACTGAAGAAGGCGGACCGATAAATACAAGACCTCTCTGCTCCGTTTTCTTAACAAACTCACTATTCTCTGATAGAAAGCCATATCCTGGATGTATAGCGTCAGCCCCTTCTCTAACAGCAAGGTCCAATATGTCATCTGCGAGCAAATAGGACTTCGCAACTGGCGCTTCTCCTATGCGGAATGAATAATCTGCGGCTTTTACATAAGGAAGGTCCTGATCCGCATCCGAGTAAATGGCAATGGTTTCAATCTGCATTTTTTGGCACGTTTCAATAATTCTTGAAGCAATTTCCCCCCTGTTGGCAATCAAGATTTTTTTCACTATCTCCACCCCCTGCATTAATGGCTTAGTAAGGCCGGCACTGAATATCCAGCCAGTGTCCAGAGCATTCAGATCCTGCCCTGTATAAAAAAGCACATCTTCAATAATATGTTTCTACAATATAATGAAAACTCCTTTAAAAATTTGAAAGCGTTTTCGTTTCATTTTGAAATCCTTTGCTCCCATGCTATAATAAGAGTAGTCGGTAAATTTAAAATTTTGCTGCTTTTCATCTGCATCAAGGGGGAAAAAACATGCATAAGGTGGAACGCCTTCTCATTAACTACAAAACACTTGAAGAATTTAAAAGGTTTAAAGAATACGGACTTCAGGAGCTTTCCATGCTCGAGGAACTGGAAGGAAACATGATTGAAAATGACAGCGATTCTCCTTTTTACGGAATCTACTTTGGAGAAAAACTAGTTGCAAGGATGAGCTTGTACAAAGTGGATAAAAAATTCGACCAGTACTTTACTCCACAGCAAGACTACCTTGAGCTTTGGAAGCTTGAAGTTCTGCCTGACTATCAGCGGGCGGGATACGGCCAATCCCTGGTAGAGTTTGCGAAATCCTTTAAGCTTCCAATAAAAACGAACCCAAGAGTTAAGTCAGCCGACTTTTGGAGCAAGATGGACTTTGAGGCAGTTAAGTATGATATGGACCGTGATAAGGGAGAAAATCCGCTGCTCTGGTCACCGGACTCCTCTCATCATTCCTCAGAATCAGCCTAAAGAGAAAAGGACCGCGCCCATTCAGCGGTCCTTTTTTGATCTTCTCGCATCCATTATTTTAGAATCAGGTACAGCGGCCTGCATCAGGCGGAGGGGCGCCAAGCTCCACCCTTTTCTAAATGACGGCTGCCCTCCGCTCTTTAAGACGTTACTTTTCAATACGCTCAAGGTTTCCGTTCCGGTCCATTTGAAACTTTACTTTGCGGTTCCTTTCGTCCTCATGCGACAGAGCCATCTTCCTTGCTCGATCCATAATTTCAATCAAAGAATGATAGTCTTCTTCCACAAGCTCGAGCTGACTTTGCAGCAGCTGCTTTTCTTTCTCAAGCTCTTCCACTCTGCTGCGTAATTGATTCATTTCAGCGGAAAGCTCCTCGTTTTTCTCTTTTAAATCAACAATATTGCCTGATTCGTCATAAGCTTCCAGAAACTTTACTACTTCTTTTATGGTAAGATTGCTTTTCTCGGCAGGAGACCTGAAAATCTCTGTTTTACTCTCTTCAGGCACAGGCTCTATCTTTACCCTCGCCTCCTTGCGCTGTTTCTTGGCTAAATCGATCCCTGACTTATATTGCTTTCTTACGTGTGAATTCCAGCGGAAACCGCACGCAGCTGCTGTCCTTGTTAAATGTCTGCCCACTTCCTCAAAAGCAGCGAGCTGCGTTCCACCATCCCGGATTTGACGAAGCACAACCTCTGCAAGCAGCAAATCCTCATCCCTGGTCCACGCATCCTGTCTTGTAGCTGTCATCCCAATCCCTCCCACCATGTTTTTACTAATCATATGCTACTGGTAGAATTGATAGACTATGTACAAAAACAAAAGCGGATGGTGTCTGCTTCAGAGATGACCGGAGAGAATCGATTGACTCCTTCCTATAGAATGATGCCGAAAGGCTGGTATCCATAAAGTTCAGCCGGTTTCCTGCTGCTGACCCAATATGTATTCCGGATAGCGTAATGCGTTCTCCTGATCATGCATCCAGTTAGGATTTCTTGAAAAACCGGTCTACTGCCAGATGGTGCTCTTCTTTCTCCCATAATCGAGCACACCCTTTTATCTCCTTTTCCATCCTCTCCCATAGTAAGCTTTGCATGAGCTTATTCACTGAAATCCCTTTATAGGCACGTCCGACAGCCGGATTATCCGGAAGAGACTGCTGAATGATTTTCATCCCCTCTTCCCTGTACTTTGACGCCGGAACGATATGATTAATCCATCCGCCTGCTTTACATTCTTCAGCACTATATATCCGCGACGAACAAAGCACTTCCAATGCGGCAGCTGACGGAACTCTTTCCATTAATAGTGATGCTCCTCCCCAGCCGGTTGTAATGGATAAGGTTCCTTGAATAAAGCCCATTTTTACTCCAGCCTTTGCAATCCTGGTATCCGCAGCCATGGCCAGCTCACAGCCTCCCCCAACAGATGAACCATTAATCAGAGCGAAAACGGGAGCCGGAAAAACCGCAAACCGGTACAGTATTTCCCCCATGCGATGAAGCATCCCATAGGCGTCCCTCTCTGTTTTTAAGCCGTGGAAGGCAGAAAGATCACCTCCCGAGCAAAAGGCATCCTCTCCATCTCCGGTAAGGACCAGTGCACGTATGTCCTCCCTGTGCTCATACTGATGTAAAAACATCTCCAGCTCAGTCATTACATCAAAATCGACAGCGTTCCTTTTTTCAGGACGATTCAGCCTGATTTCAACGATTCCATTTCCCGCTTCTGTAATTATCACCTTTTCTCCCATATCCCATCACCCCGTTTTTCAGATGAAACCATTATATCACGGTGATTTGAAGGGGCTTTCATTAAGGTGCGATTTTTTTCGATGCCCAATCCCCGGCACAAACCACAAAAAACCCGCTAAGAAGCAGCAGCTTCCAGCGGGTTTTTTACGAATCTTATTTTTCTACAACTTCTTTTCCTTTGTATGATCCACAAGCTTTACATACACGGTGAGACATTTTCATTTCACCGCAGTTAGGGCATGTTACCATACCAGGCACTTGCAATTTGAAGTGTGTACGACGCAATCTTTTTCTTGTTTTAGAAGTTCTTCTAAAAGGTACAGCCATTCTTCCCACCTCCTTAAAGAGTGTTAAACTTACATGTTCTGGATGAAGACGGTATTTATCCGATCATCTGATTAAAGCTAAAATTCAGCCTTTAGCTTTCGTTATTGTTATCGAAGAATTTGGCCAGGCCGGCCATTCTCGGATCCACTTTATTTTTGTTTTCCTCTTCGGACACGACTTTCCAGTCTTTGCCCTCCTGAGGAGCGGCTCCTTCTTCGTTAACGCTGTCGCTGAAGACCTGCATTGGAATTTCGAGAAGAATCAGTTCTTTAATTGCTGGAATTAAATCGACTTCATCGCTGTCCAGCGTGTGAATTTCTCCTTCAGCTTCCTCATCATAGTCTGTCGGTTTCAATAGGTATACTTCAGTTGTCTCAATATGAAAAGGAAATGGGACATCGACAAGCGTTCTGGCACATGGAAGTGTCAGGACTCCTGTGATTGTCATCTGAAATGCAGCTTGATCCGATTGGATGGCCGCTCTGCCCGTAATATGGACAGGTGAAATGTCTCTCACTTCCTGATGCTCTTCAATCAGCTCAGTGAGATTGATCACTTCATTCAGTTCCAATCCTTTGCTTTGATATTGATATAACTGGTTGATTAACCATTTCATAACGTATCACCTCAAGGCAACAAAGGTAATTATAGCTTTCACTATTCCATTTGTCAATATTTTTTCTTTACACTATAATATAGTCATTCCGGCAGTCTTTCCATACATCAGCGGCACAATAACTAGCATTATAACATAACTTTGCCTGCCGTTGTTTAAAGATGGCCAAGCTGTATATATCTTAACATGGTTGATCCGCAAAACAAAATAAAGGAGCCAATTTCAGTGAATATATTAGGGCTGATTGTTGAATACAACCCATTTCATCATGGACATCTTTATCATATGCAGAAATCGGTTAAAGCCGCTGAAGCCGATTTGACAATAGCTGTCATGAGCGGGAACTTTCTGCAAAGGGGTGAGCCTGCCCTTTTGCCGAAGTGGGAGCGGGCCAGAATGGCACTGGAGGCGGGTGCAGACCTTGTCATTGAACTGCCTTATGCTTTTGCCTCACAAAAAGCAAGTACGTTTGCTAACGGAGCGGTTTCTATTTTGGATTCTCTTAAAGCCAATCATCTATGCTTCGGAAGCGAGGATGGAGAAATTGAACCGTTTCTGCTTACGGTCAGTGCGATTACGGAAAATGAAGATCAATACAGTTCACACATAAAAGAATTTATTAAACAGGGCTTAAGCTATCCAAAAGCGCTTTCTCTTTCCTTCAGTAAAATTAAGGACCACTCGGGACCTCTCGCTGATCTCACTAAACCAAATAATATTTTAGGGTTTCAATATGTGTCTTCAATTGCAGAACAGCAAAGCGGGATGAAGGCTCTTACAATTAAGCGCACATCCGCTCAATACCATGATCAGGATCTTCCCGAGGGCAAGGTAGCCAGTGCGACATCACTCAGAAACGCTATATTCAGCGGACCTCATGGTTTAAAGGAGATCAGAGGTTTTGTTCCGGATTATACGTTCAATATTTTAACGCAGCGAGTCAAAGAAGGGTTTCCATTCATGAACTGGGAGCGGTTTTTCCCATATTTGCAATATACGGTCCTGACGATGGAACCAAGCGAGCTTGCAGAAATTTATGAAGTAGAGGAAGGGCTGGAGAACCGCCTGGCAGCTTCAATCAAAGAGGCCTCAACTTTTAAGGAGTTTATGGAAAAGCTAAAAACAAAGCGGTATACGTGGACAAGGCTGCAGAGAATGTGTGTTCATTTGCTGACAAGGACCACTAAAGAAAAAATGCACAGAGCAATAAATAATGAGCGGAGCCCTTACATACGTGTGCTTGGCATGAACGAGTCCGGACAGCGCTACCTTGGCAGTGTCAAGAAGACCCTCTCTGTGCCTCTCATTTCGAATGTGAATGCCTTCAATCATCCTGCATTGGAGCTGGATATTAAAGCATCTGCTGTTTATGCAATGGGCTTTCCACAATCCATGCGTGCCCAGCTGCTCAAAACAGAATACTCCACACCTCCGATTCGATTGCAGCAACAAAAACCATAGGAACAGCCGCCTGACAACACAGGCGGCTGCTGTTTATTTTTCCTTTAATTTTCCCAAATAAGCAACGGCATCACTAAATTGATCAACAGGGATAATTTTCATTTTCGTGTCTATGTCTTTTGCTGTTTTGACCGCTTCATTATAATTGGAATTGGATCTTCCATTTTCATTGGGCGCAAAGAAAATTTCTGCTCCGGATTTGTCAGCTGCTACGATTTTCTGGGAGATCCCTCCGATCGGGCCGACTTCTCCGGTTTCAGCTATCGTGCCTGTTCCTGCAATGGTATATCCTTTTGTAAAATCCTCTTCTGTAAGCTGGTCATAAATCTCCAGGCTCATCATTAACCCTGCAGAAGGTCCGCCGATGTCTTCTGTGTTTAGCTTAATATCCGGATTGACTGTTACTTCTCTGTCGGTCATCAAGGTTATTCCGATCCCTGCTTTCGCTCCACTATTGAGTGCATCGGGAAACTTGGCGATTGGTATGCTTGCCGTCTTTTTCCTGCCATCCCGCTCAAAGGTGATGTTCACCTGGTCGCCCGCATTTTTTTTGCTTACATATGCTGTGAACTCCTCTGCGCTCTTCAATTTTCTCCCGTCTGCTTCAAACACCCGATCCCCGGCCTTTAAAGCATCTGCAGCGGGCATGCCTTTAATCAATGAATTGACGTATACTCCGTTAAAATCGCTTTTCACTTCTTTTCCCGCTTCTTCATAGGCAAGGATCAAAGCCGATTCCTGCGATCCTTCCATAAGCTTCAGCTGGCGGTTCAAGTATTCTTCATCCGATTCATCGGGTGCTTTCACCTGACCGATTGGCACAATTTCCGCATAGCGGTCAAATTGCGCAAATACATAGCCTAGTATACTGGCCCTCCCTATACTGACGGTTGTCAGCGAAAAGCTTCCTGCTGAGTCGTAACCGCCGTCCACGTTAATGATTGGCTCCAGCTCTGAAGCGCTGCCGGGCTTTGTTATGTAGTAGGGCAGCTTTATATAGGAAATGGCCATGGCAATCAGGATGCCGATGACAAAAGCGCGGATGGCCCCTTTTCGTCTATTCTTCATTACGCGACTCCTTCCAATTGTCAATCAAAGAACGGATGGCTTCCAGGTTACTCCTGGCTTCTGCTTCCCCGCTCATCATAATCTCCTGTATGTTTGTAAAAGATCTTGAACTGAATTTGGCTACCTTTGGGCGGAGCATGATATCAGAAGCCAAAGCGCGGTGATGGACGAGTTCGTCCTGCATGATATCGAGGCTTTGCATAATCACATCAAATATGGAAGTGATGGATTCCTGTTTTTTGACAACGGACACATCTACGGAAATGACAATGTCTGCACCCATTTCCCTTGCAACCGAAACCGGAACACGGTCCACAACTCCTCCATCGACAAGCATCCTGCCGTTGACTGTCTCCGGAACAAAAATCCCGGGAATGGCTATGCTCGCGCGAACAGCTTCAGCGACAGGTCCCTTCTTAAAGACCACTTTTTCTCCCGTGCATAAATCCGTTGCCACAATCGCTAAAGGAATATTCAAATCTTCTATATTATTGCCTTTTGTGAAGGCACGTATCAAACCCTTTATCTTTTCCCCTGCAATAAACCCCATTTTAGGAATGGTCACATCCAAATAATAGCTGCGTTTAAAAGCGGCTGCAATTTGATAAAGGCTTTTGATCTCCAAGCCTGCTGCATAAAAACTGCCGACCAGCGCCCCCATGCTGCTCCCGGCAATCATGTGAATGGGAATCCCCTCATCTGTCAGTACTTTTATTACCCCAAGATGAGCAAAGCCTCTGGCTCCACCTGATCCGAGCGCTAATCCAATTTTAGGTTCCATCCACTTGGCCCTCCTCCTGATAATTCAAGGCTCTTAGTGAATCTTATGGTCTAAAAAGGACCGCTATTCTCGTATATTAAGGTATTAGAAGCTGTACATGCCTGACAACCATTTTATCATTACACAGTTCTTAATGTATAGAACTAGAGCGGGGGTAAACTGTTGAGCCGGGAAAAATGGAACACGCTTATTATTGCTTTGGTCATGATGGCTCTCACTGCATCCATCATTTTACACCCAAAAGCGTCATTGGAAGCGTCGCAGGCAGGTCTTGATGTGTGGTGGAGGATCGTTTTTCCTTCCCTGCTCCCTTTTTTCATTGTATCAGAGCTTTTAATCGGTTTTGGAATCGTGCGCTTTGCAGGTGTGCTGCTTGAGCCAGTTATGAGGCCTCTTTTTCGCGTTCCCGGGGCAGGCGGTTTTGTATGGGCAATGGGAATCGCTTCCGGTTTTCCTGCGGGTGCGAAGCTCACTTCCCTGCTGAGAAAAGAAAAACAGCTGACAGCAATTGAAGCAGAAAGGCTCGTTTCATTTACGAATTGTTCAAACCCCCTCTTCATTTTCGCTGCCGTTTCGGTTGGTTTTTTTAAAAATCCTGCTCTCGGCCTTCTGCTTGCTGCAGCCCATTACTTATCCAATGTATGTGTTGGAGTGATGATGAGGTTTCATGGGAACAGCAGAGAAGAGCGGGCGCTCTCGAGAAGCAGGGTTCTTCCTTTTCCGTCTTTGTCAGAAGCGTTCGCTGCATTGCACAAGACGAGATTAAAAAACAAGAAACCAATAGGAAAAATGCTGGGTGATGCGGTGCTCGGTTCTGTACAAACCCTATTGGTCATAGGCGGCTTTATCATTTTATTTTCTGTGCTGAACAAAATTCTCAGCATTACGGGCTTCATCGGAATTCTTTCCTCCGGTATGGCACAGCTGTTCAGTCTGTTCTCCCTGCCTGTATCACTGACGCAGCCTTTGCTTGCCGGTGTTTTTGAAATTACTCATGGCAGCATGCAGGCAAGCAATGCAGAGGCCGGCCTTTTGTTTCAGGCCATTATTGCAAGCTTCATTCTTGCCTTCAGCGGTCTTTCTGTACAAGCGCAAGTGGCAAGCATCCTTGCTGAAACGGACATCCGATTCCTCCCCTTCTTTTTTGCACGAATCATGCAGGGATTCATTGCCGCGTTCCTTACATGGCTGCTATGGAAGCCTCTTTACTTAAACAGGGGGGGCGTAACAGAAACATATGGCACTGGAGGAAGGCCAAACGGTTTTGAAGAGTATGATTGGCTATTGGGTTCCGGGCCGGCTATTACACTTTTTTTTCTCTTTTTGTATATTATTCTCTATTGGCGGAGGACAGCCGCCGCCTATTAACAGTAAGAAAGGCAGAGATCCGGTCTCTGCCTTTTCCATTACTTGAATTTTTCAATTAAAGCCTTTTCAACCGGAGAAGGCACCAAATCCGAAATATCCCCTTTGTACTTGGCCACTTCCTTTACAATGCTCGAACTAAGGAAGGAATATTGATTGTTTGTCATCATAAAAAAGGTCTCTATCGTGTCATCAAGCACGCGGTTCATAGATGTAATCTGCATTTCGTATTCAAAGTCCGATACCGCTCTAAGCCCTCTTAATATTGCATTGGCATTTTTGCTTCGCGCATAATCAATTAAAAGCCCCTTAAACGATTCAACGGTTACGTTTGGCATATCCTTTGTCACTTCCTCTAACAAAGCACATCTTTCTTCTACATTAAAAAGCGGATTCTTTGAAGAGTTATTCAGAACACAGATATACACTGTATCAAATACTTTCGCTCCCCGTCTGATGATATCTAAGTGTCCAAGAGTAACCGGATCGAAACTTCCTGGACATACTGCTACACTCGCCATTACGATTCCCCCATTCTCCCATCGCCGCTATGCTGATAAATACTGACAGCCGCTGCACCGTACGTTTCATACTTCGCCAGGCTCAAGTTTCCTATTTCCTCCGGCAAAGCAATTTCAGTACCGTGTTCAGCTATTAAAAAACCTTCTGATGCCAGGAGCTGCTTTTCGCTTATTTGATTTATAAGCGCTTTCAATTTTTGTTGCTTATACGGTGGATCTAAAAAGATCAGCTTAAACTGAAGTTCTCGTTTGATGATTGCTTTGAGCGCCCTTTCAGCATCGTTGCGGTAAACTTCAGCCTGATCCTGAAGCCGGCATGCTTCCAGGTTATTATGTATCGTTTGAATCGCTTTTGCCTCCCGGTCGACAAAAATGCAGCTTGCCACTCCCCTGCTTAGTGCTTCAATTCCGAGGCCGCCGCTGCCTCCAAAAAGATCCAGGGCAGAACCCCCATCAAAATAGGGTCCAATCATATTGAAGATGGCTTCTTTCACTTTATCCGTTGTCGGTCTGGTCGACATGCCCGGAACTGCCTTCAAAGGCCTTCCCTTTAAAGAACCTGATACTACTCTCATTACTCATTCACCACTGCTTTACAAATTTCCTGTTTTTTTGCAAAGTCATCGTACCATAAAATACAGAACGAGAAAAGATGCACACGTTCCAGGAATAAAAAAAGCCCTGCAGCAAATGCCGCAGGGTCCCTCTAAACCGAAAGGCTAGAAGGAAAAGGGAGAGGAGAAACCGGAGGAAGAACTTATGGGGAAACGTAAGTCTTCTCCGCGGTTGGCAACAGCATCATGAACGAGATGCTGTCTACAGCTAGTATGGCCCCTCTGCTGAATTCTATACATTTATTTCCTCCATGGCACTTCTTTGCGTTTCATGCTAAGTTTGTAGGAGAAAATCATACAAGTAAGGGAGATCATTTTATGATTCAGCGTTTTATTGAACTGGGAGAAGGATATTCGGATTTGTACGAATTGCTCGAGATCATTAAGCACCAGGAAGAAAGAATCATTTCTTTCATCCTTCTTCATACAGAATGGAAAGGCAAAAAATCAGTCTCTGCAGGAGTCATCATGTCCCCTGCTGACCCGGGAGATTTTCTCCCGATTTATTTTTGCAGGGAAGGCATTGCTGACCCCCGTGAAAAGGAAACCAAAAGGCATCAGCTCTTTCGGGAAGCAGCTGAAAAAACGGGAAAGCCGATTAATCAGTTCGATGTGAAGCCTTCAGCACTTTTCCATGAGAACGTTTTATATTATCAGTATTTAACGGGGATTCTCAGGTTGAATCACATTCTTCCACCGTTAAAATAGCAGCTGTTTCTCTATTAAGGCTTGCTAGAGGAATCTGCAAGAGCAAAAATAAAAACGCAATCCTCCAATCAGGATTGCGTTTGATCATTATAAGCCCATTTTATAATCGTATTCTTTTGCCTTATCCTGTTTTTTCTCAAACTCCAATTTCAGAAAAGGTTTGTAAGAAGGTTCAACATGCTTTACAAAAGAATAAGAAGAGATTTTCTCTGTTAATGCCTCATTCTGCTCCATATCACAATACAGAACAACATATTTCAGCCTTCTGGAGATATAGTGCACATTTCCAAAGCGCCGGAGCATTTTCACTTGTTTTAATGAGTGCATCCAAACGATAAGGCCTTGTCTTTTTCCATCCATATTTATCTCACCCTTTTTCACATGTCGTAGAAAAGTTTATCAGAGTTTACACTCATTAACAATACGCTTCTTGAAGGAGGATTAATATGAAGGCCGACCTGGACCTCATTTGGGATCATTTTATGGAAAAATTATTTAATCATCCACCGTTCTATTCTGTGAAGAGGCAATTGATTGCCGGCACGCCCTTCCTTTATATTGAAACGGTCCCCGGTACAAGCGAAGCTGAAGTCAGAAAAACAATCTTTCTCTTTTCAAAAAAAGCGATGCTCCATAAAAAAGTAACGTCCGAGACTATTTTTGTCCGTAATGAAGAAAATCTTTATGTGTACAGACACCGTTTTTATGTTCCGCTTGAAAAGATGTTTTGCTGCGGAAATCTTTGCTCGGATTGTATTCTCCTAAAATAGAACGGCCTCTCCCAGCTTTAATTTCAAGAGCTTAAAAAGAAATCTCTATACAAACAAAAGACGGAGTCACCTCCGCCTATAACTCATGATACTTTGCAGCCGCAGCCGCCGCCGGAACCGCAGCCGCCTCCGCAAGCAGAAAGACTGTCAAAGAACGGGTTGCCCGTCGGCACTTTCACGTGTTCTGAAACAGCACTCCCCAGCTGAACACTTATTTCATCGAGCAGGGTTTGAAGCGCTGTTTCCGCTCTTCTGAATGCTGCAACTTTCTCATTTAAATCCAATTCCCTTTTGACCTCCCTCATCTCACGGGAAATCTGTTTATAGTCAGGATGATATTTTCCAAAACGCTGGACATCCTCATGTATATCTTTAACTTTTACAAACCTGCTTACAATTTCCTGTGCAGGCTGATCGTTCTTAAGATCGTTCAGGCAAGCGCGGTAGGTCTCGGCCAGCTCGGACTGAAGAATCATATCACTAATCTGGTCAGCCTGATCCAGAATTTGCACACTTTCCATTGTTGCATAAACCAATGACAGCACCTCCACTGCCATTCTACCATGAAAAAGGGCTGAATAGAAATGCTGCTGAAAAAACATCAATCCACTTTTACAGTCCAGCTATAAGGGCTGTGAACGGTTTCAGGCTCATTATGAGCTGATACTTCCAAAGATATTTCATGATACCCCTTTTTAAGTCCGTGTATGGAGAAAGCAGGAGTAAAGTACTTCTGTGCATTTTTTCCGTCTACGGTAACCGTGATAAACAGCTCCCCTTTTGAAAGATCCTTCTTTTGTCCGAAATTGCCGTTAGGGAAAAAACATTCCACAAACACAGTATTTCCCTTGACAAAGTGATGAACCGAGTAGCTTCCTTTTTTCAGTTCCTGAGCGCTGGCCGCCGGCGTCCCAGTTATCCCGCTTATTCCTTCAGGTCTCGGCTTATCATTCGTACACCCGGCAGCAAAAAGAACGATTAGAAGAAAAAGAATCGTTCTGACCATTTGTCCACCCCCTTTTTCCGATAGGGTTTGCTATAATGCTGCAAATCATGTAGAGAAGAACAAATGCGCAAGCTGTTTAGTCAAAGCCACTCTTAGTCTTCAGTCCTCAACCCTCGCGGCAGACCTTCTTTACAGTCAATTTAAAAAGGAGAGGCACAGCTTTTGTGGAGAAGTCAAAATTGGATGATAGTATAAATTTTTGGTCGATGTATATGTAATCCGGTCGATATAACTAAATTTCGGCCGATATATCTGCATCTCGGTCGATATTATTAAATTTCGGCCGATATATCTGAATCTCGGTCGATATAATTAAATTTCGGCCGATATTTCCGAATCTCGGTCGATATAGTTAAACTTTGACCGATATATCAGAATCTCGGTCGATATCGGTTGAGCCCCCTAATTTTGGACACGCTCTTCCGAATTCTAATCTTTTCTCCGTTTTTCAAAGAACGATTTTTCTGGGTTTTACTTCCCCTTTTTTATATTTCTGAAAATAGACGGCTGGAGGCCA